>NZ_JBFTPM010000021.1:0-115769 GCF_056398505.1 Rhizobium sp. 01T437 | reverse complement strand
GTCCCAAAACCTTCAAAAACCGACCTGTCGCTCGTTCTTCGACGCGCCGAACAGACACCTTTTGGCCGAAATACGGATGCCAGCGATAATGGACTTCGACTTCGTCGCCGACATGGGCAGAATGAACGGGGGATGGCACTCGGCCGCAAGAACTGGCTGTTCGCAGGATCGGACAAAGGCGGTGAACGCGGTGCCGCGATCCTGTCGCTGATTGAGAGTGCAAAGCTCAACGGCCTCGATCCGGAAGCCTACCTGCGCAATGTCCTGACCCGCATCGCCGATCATCCCATAAACCGGATCGATGAACTCCTGCCGTGGAACCTACAAGTTCCTTCGCATCTGGCTTGAAGGGACGCTTACCCTGTTGCGGCACGAGTGATAATGCAAATATCATAATCTTGATCGCGATAGCTTTCGGGTGCCCATGAATCTTCAACTTTGCCCATGTTGCCAACTCCCGACCTTAGAACAACGAAACAGGTTCGACGTATGTGTCGTCTGTTTTTGGGAAGACGATAGCCAAGACGATCCGCACGCCGATGAAGTTTGGCATGGACCGAACGGGGATTATTCACTGGCTCGCGCACGCCAAAATTTCGCAAACCATTTCCATATGTACGATGCCGGGAAGGGCATTCCCGAAGTCGAGTTTCCGAGTGCCGCGAGGAAGCGTCTGTTGGGATATGTTCAATCAAACTCGACACAAATCAACGGTGCGAAACTGGCAGCATTGATCGAGGATTGGCACGAGCGGTGAATTAGAGCGCCGGTTTTGCGCCTTTCGCTCAAAAAAGAAGGCTCACCGGACGCTTACCTTCTAAAGTCAATCAGAAGCAACACAAAGGCCATCACACGGGTCACCCCACCATGCCATGCCTGATTATCGTGTATACCAATCCTCTCAGTGACTGCGGGGTTCTGTTGCAGTCGGGCCGCCCTGTCCGCACTAGCCGCCGGGCAAACATGGTAGCAGGTTCCGCGAGCGGATAAACGCGACCGTATGTGGCTGAGTCGCCCGCGCCAAAGATAGAGGAGCGGCGATATTATTGGCGATGAGCGCTCGTCAGCTTCGCGACACCGGTTTTAAAAGCTGGTCAACCACGGGCGTTTAACAGATTTCGGCTTCGGCGCGTAGGGAAGACGTTATGAGCCAGGACGGGAAGCTTCGGTCTTAAGTCCGTGGTGACTTCAACGACCTTGTGGCGCTTTCGTGTATGGCCGGCATCGACATCAAACATCGTGTCATGGCCCGACAAAAATGCCGCAGCGGCGGCAATCGTCAGAGCGAGCGCCTAATGCCCACTGAATGATCAAAGCGGTATGCTGAACCGATCTGATCAATTTGAACAGCTCTGTTACAAATGCAACCCGAAAGTCATTTTCGGCAATCTTCATGTAGCTGCGTCGCTTTCATTGGCGGAAATCGAAACCGTCGTTGTGACGTTCGAATGTCCAACAAAATTGCCAAGGTGGAATGATGAAACATACTTTAATCATCGGAGGAACGGCAGGAATCGGCCGCGAGCTTGCTATAAGTCTCTACCAGGATGGTGGGAAAGTCACGATAGCGGGCCGTGATGCAGGGCGGGCACGAAGCGTGGCTTCAGAGATCCTGAGCTCCATCGACGCTCCGGGGGCAATAGACGGCATCGCCGCAGATCTGTCTAATCCTGAACTACTTCCGGCATCGCTCGCCCTCGTCGAACCGATAGACCATCTGGTACTAGTCGGCATGGTGAGAGACGCCAATTCCATTAAGAATTATAACGTGGCGGGGGCCATGAAGCTCGCAACCACTAAAGCCGTTGGATATCCAACCGCTATTAGCTCTGTGCTGGACCGCCTGTCTCCCCTAGGTTCCGTGCTGATTTTTGGCGGTCTGGCAAAAGATATTCCCTACCCTGGCTCGACGACGGTCACAGTTGTAAACAACGCCGTGATGGGTCTCGTGAGAACGCTGAGCGTGGAATTAGCGCCGATCCGCGTTAATGCCATTCATCCTGGAATGGTGGAGGACAGTCCCCACTGGCGTGACAATAAGGGCCTTTTCGCGCAGATGCGGCCAAGCATACGCAGTGGTCGCTTTCCGCAGATGGCGGATATCGTGGACGGTTGCAGGTTTCTAATGGAAAACCGAGCCGCAAATGGTGTGAATCTGACGCTGGATGGCGGCCAGCAAGGCGGCTGAGGTATTGTCAACCTGTCCGTAACATTTCGGATGGCGCAATACAAAACAGCGCCATCCGTTAGATGATAAATTGTATGTGTGCCGGAACGAAGGCCGCGTCATTTACAACTACCGAGCCGTCGCTGACATGCACAGACACTACGTTTCGTTGTTATCGGAATCCCGCCCACCGGCACGTCAATATGCGGCCGGCAACCAGAATCTCTTGGAGACCGATCACGAGCTTTGTGATGCCGGATTTGGTGTTAGATCATTTCCGGAGTTCGACATTCGCCTCTCCGTTCGGGGATTGATCGATAACAAGAAGCTTCAGTGGCTCCGTTGAGGGATTACTCCCCCGATGCCATTGACCAACAGACTCAATGACGAAATCACCGGCTTCAAAATCCTGAGTTTTGCCAGTCTCACTATTTGATACCCGTAGTTTTCCCGAAAGGACATAGCCGTACCGCGGGCTGGCATGTCTATGTTCCGGCAATGCCGCCCCCGGCGGAATGTCGTAGACGGAGACTGCAACCTCCACATCTCCCCCAGGCAACTTCAGTTGCTGGCCGGAAATGGTTAGTTCCGATTTAAATACTGAAGTAACCTGTGTTTCCATAGCGCACGCAACACTGTTAGATAGCAATAAAGTGGCTACAATGCCTATTATGTTTCTCATCGAAACTCCTTTCCTCGATCTCTCTTGAGACCTTAGGATTTGGCTCCCCGTATTCTACTCCTTGATTTCGGACCCGCCGGAGATGGTTACATCGGAAACCAACGAGTCAGATCGTGTCGCCCTTTCGGATGCTGATGGTGGATCTAACGCCCCGCGATCTGACATTTCCGTCCCTGGCAAAATTATCGATGCTTGAACGGATAGCTGTAGCGAGCGCTTTCGAGCCCATGGAGATATGTACAAGTTCACTACTCCGGATCGAGCCATCCAACACGAACCTCTCAGGAGTTTCTGTCATAACCAGAAGGGGCACTGGTCCCAAAATCCGCCTTATGTCATTGAGCAGGATTTCACCGATGATTCTTTCGTCAATCAAGACCAGGTCGATATCTCGCAAATTGCTAGACAGCCAGTCCTCCAGCCTAGCCCAATCCGAGAAACCAACCGGCTCATATCCGAGCGCTGCGAGCCGGTCCTCGTACGAAACGCGAGTCACATCATCTAGCTCAAAGACAACTATAGTTTCTCCACTTCCAAGTGGAACTGAATCGCCCTTGAAAAACTCTTGCAGGGGAACGGGTTGCCCCGCTCGAGAAGAGTTGGGCAGGTAGACATCGAACCGGGTTCCCTTGCGAGGTCGAGTTATCACGTCAATATGTCCGCCATGCGCCTCGACATTTGCGAGTACGGCGGCGAGACCCAGGCCTGTCCCGCCGGAAGTAATGCGGGTGGTGAAAAAAGGCTCAAATATTTTGGGCATTACCTCGGTCGGAATACCTCTGCCTGTATCGGCTACAGAGAGCACCGCATAGTTTCCTTCAGGCAACACGCCGTGCGATGTTGCCAACTTTGACACGATGGTTGCATTCCGAGCACGTATCGATACTGAGCCGCCATCGTTCATAGCTTCCGATGCATTTCTGCAAAGGTTCAACAGAATCTGTTGGATTTCAACGGGGTTGCCGTCGATTATCAAATTTTCGGCAATCTCTCCGAGGTCAAGATCGGTTCCCTTTGGCAGAGAGACTTGCAACAATGCAGCGAAGTCATTGATAACCTCCGCAAGGTCGATCGGCCGAACGGCCCGCTCGCGCTTGCGGCTGAAGGCCAGTATTTGTTCAATACTCAGCTGCGCACGTTCGGCGGCCTTGACGATCTCTTCCACATACGTTCTGACCGTCGGTCGACGTTTGGTATGGTCGAGAACCATCTCAGCATAGCCGAGTATGGCAACCAGGATATTATTGAATTCATGCGCTATGCCACCCGCGAGCGCGCCTACCGACTGCAGACGTTCGGCATGATCGAGCCGCCGCCCGAGCATTTCGAGCTCCAAATCCTTACGACAGTGGTCGATCGCCTGGAACAGGAGGCGGACCGCTTCTTCCAGAAATATCGGTTCGTCTTGGCAGCAACGAGGCTGATGGTCGCGAAAAGCAATGGCGCATAGCAGCGCCCTTTTGTCTGATACGCGAAATCCGAGAGCGCCACCGAAAAATCTCGCCCCTTGCACGGCGCCGTGTGCATCGACGGCTTGCAGCATTCGATAGAAAGCCGTTTCGCCGCCGCCGAAAAAATTGCCCATGTTCTGCGTGTCGACAAGTTCCGCTATTTGATCTCCAATATAGGTCTCGACTTCCAGTGTTGCCGTGTTCACCAAGGCCAAACCGAAACGGCTCGCTCTAAAATATTCCTTGATGCATTCCGTGGCAGTTCGCGTAGCCTCTTCGAGACTTTCTATCGAAAGCCTCTCCTGCACGAAGTACGCTTGGAACCGTTTGGTCATCTTCTCGAATTCAAGCCGTTTTGCTAACCGGTGAGCTTGTTGACGTTGGGTGTAGAATAGGCCAGCGGTGTATGAAAATAGCAGGAGCGAAATACATCCCGAAATCAGGGAGCCCCAGGAAAGAAGCCCTCGGTTGACGCCGTAGAGGTCGAAGTCGCGCCGAAGACGTCGCGAGAGAGAGTTGACGTCAGAGCCTTGAAGCTTTGCAAGTGCCGTCTCCACCTGCGGTGAGACAGCAAGTATGATCAGTCCCTGCTGTTTCAGCCGGAGCAAATTCGGATCGCTTTCGGCATCCTGCAGCGCCAAGAGTTCACGGTTGATCGAGGCTTGCAGGAGGACGTCGTTCTGCAGTGCATACTGCATCATTAGGGTGGCCAGATGAGCGACGTTGCGATCGCCCTGCAAGCGCGATGAACCTTCTCCAATTCTATTCAAAGAGCCGATGAACGCCTGAATCGAATCGCAAAGCAATGCATTCTTCGTTGTGAACGTTTCCACATCAATCTCGTCTCGGGCAATCGATTTCCGGATGCCCTCGATCTCGTTACGAAATCGTCCCTCACTGTTTAGCAAAAGCCGTCCTAGAAAAGCTGCATTTTGTCGGAGAGATGCCAAAGAATTTGAAAGGGCAATATGACCATTTTTTTGGCCAGCCCTGACGCGCAGTACATCGCGCTGAAGCGACGCGCTGTTGAGTTCTATAGCACGTAGCTCATCAAGTACCGCGTGGTTTACGATCTCGACTTGACCCGATCTTATCGTCAGCAATGCGCAGATAATAGCCGCGATTATCGAGCCGGCCGTTGTAAACGGCCTTGTTTTTAGATCGCGCCGCGTTCTCATGGTGGATTTCCTGAAAAGGTCGCGCCTTTTTTGAAGTCACCGCGGCGCGCTGCGTCGAGCCGCACCTCGATCAATCAAACCTGGGCTTATGCAGCCATCCGAACAGACCGCGCTGCACTTTTGTAACGAGTGAGGTTCACGACTTGCTTGATCAGCGGAACTTCCACGCCGCTGCGTTCAGCTAGCTCTACAACCGAGCCACATATTGGATCCAATTCCAAAGGCCGACCGTTTTCAAAGTCGTGTAACATTGACGTCTTAAAGGGCTTCATCGAACGCCCAAGTCTTTCAAATTCCGAGAATTGACAACCCTCGAAACCATATATTTCCGCTACCGCGTTGGCTTCTTTAAACAAACCTTCGCAGACGGCCGCCAAATACGGGTCGGTGAGAAACTCGGTGGTGTTGCCTCCGCTGATAACTGAGAGCGGATTAGTCACGAGATTAAGAACGACTTTTTTCCATACCGCCGCTCTGATCGGCTCAGCCAAGCTGGTCGCGATCCCGGCTTCATTCAAAATCAGAGAGATCGTTTCAGCAGGTTGGATATCACTGTAGACGGGACCCACGATGACGCGGCCGGGATTTAAGCTTTGTACCATGCCGGGTGCGATGCGTTCCGCAATGATCATATTGACTGCGCCGACAACGTTTGTGGACGGCAGCAGCTTCTTCAAGCGCCCAGTTGGGTCGACTGCTTCAATAGGAGCGTCGCCTGCAGCCGGGCTTCCTTCAAAATACCACCACGGAATTCCGTTGGTCATCGGCACGATAATGGTTGAGTGACTTATCAGTGGCTGGATTGCTTCGGCGAGTTCAGGCAAATCTTGAGCTTTCGAACATAAAAAGATCACATCCTGGACGCCGAGATCGCTCGGTTCTCCGGCATAAACCGGCACGCTCGATGCGCTGTTTTCACCGACCATCGTGATACCGTTGGCTTTGATTGCGCGCAGTGTTTCGCCTCGCGCCAGGACAGACACCCCTTCGAACTTGCTCGCCAACTTGAAGGAGAGTGCGGCACCGATTGCGCCGGCTCCTGCGACACAGATAGAAAAATCGCGCTTAGGCAAATGGCTTTTAAAGTGTAACTTCATTTCGTTAGCCTCATATTTCGACGCAACAAGATCTCCCTCGATTGCCCGGACATCATTTCGCTCCCGAACGATTTGACTACAGTTGAAATTTTCCAATGTGATGGGAGACGAGGGTCAAGTTGCTTTCGGTCGCCTCAGCACGAAGCGCGCAGTTCAATCGGCCCTTCGGTCGGGATGTGGGGTCCAAGCCTCACGTGTGAGAGGCATTTCTTTGTAATGTGACTGGCAGACGCTGGGATTGCCACGGACCACGTCCGACGTTAGCGGGACACGAACGTTCTAAGCAAACTCATCCAGCGACCGCCGTCACATTACCCCGACAGCGCCGATACCTTCCCGATTGCGGAAATCACGGTGGGGCGCCTGCTCATCATTTCGTACCAACGTTTGACCCGAGGTATGTTCGTGAAGTCGACACCGACGGCATCGTGTCGCCACAACCAGCCGAAGTGTGCGATATCGGCAATGCTATAGTCGTCGCCTGCGACGTAACTGCGCGTCTCTAGGTGCGTCTCAAGCACACCGAGGACACGATCCACCTCTTTAAGCGCGTTACTTTTGTGCTCCCCGGACGCATCCTTCCGAATGTTGGCAAAGAATGCCTGGAGAAATGCTGGGCTTAGTGCCGATGCGTGAAAGAAAAGCTGCTCGAAAACTCGTGCACGCGAGGAAGGATCGAAGGGAATCAGTTGGCTGTGCATTTCTGCTAGATAGACAAGAATGGCACCGGATTCCGCGAGAGTAATGCCACGGTCGACAATGACTGGAACCTTGCCGTTCGGATTCATCGCTTTAAATTGAACACCGTGTTGCTCGCCTTTTCGAAGATCGATGTAAGACAGTTTGTAGTCAAGACCCAACTCCTCAAGCGCGATTACGGGCTTCAGGCTGTTAGGCGACGACGGAAACGCGAAAAGCTTAATCATAACGTAATCTCTCTTCCTGCGATGCAGTGCCGTTTCCACCGGAACTGCTGCTCTGTTGAAGACGCGAAGGCCATAAATTCACGGCGTCTCAGCCGCCCATAAAGCTAGTGAGAGCTGCCGGGAGGACCCCGTCTGGCCGCAAAAAAGGCGCGAGCGCTTCTGTCGACCGTCGAGACTCATTCACCAAGAAAATCACTGGCGGTGCTTTCTGCATCTCACCAACGCTATCCCAGTGTCCTTCAACTATGGTCTGCGTCCTCAGCACTTGCGTCATGGTTTATAGATGAATTAAGAACGATGATCGCTGTAGTACCCAAATTTACGACCTTGCGTTCCATAAGGAGAACGATTTGAGGATTGATCTAAACGACTATGCTTATTTTGCCGAAGTCGTAGCGCACGGCGGGTTTGCCGCGGCGGGGCGCGCGTTGCGCGAGCCAAAGTCGAAACTTAGTCGAAGGATCGCGGGCCTAGAGGAGCGGCTTGGACTGCGTTTGATCGAACGATCAAGTCGACGTTTCCGAGTGACAGATACCGGTCAGGCATTCTACGAGCGGTGCCGAGCGATACTAGCTGAAGCCGAGCAGGCGGAGGCAGTGGTGGCGCAGGCGCAGGCAGAGCCCGGCGGCCGCGTGCGTTTCAGCTGCCCGACCGGAATGGTCACGTTGATCGGAGGGCTGATTTCATCGTTTCTAATACGTTTTCCGAAGGTCCGTCTTCAACTGGTGGCGACTGACCGAGCAGTCGATCTGATTGAAGAACGAATCGATCTTGCTCTGCGTGTACGCTCCAGCCTCGCCTCCGATGCGGGTCTGACCATGCGATCGTTGGGGGTATCGACGCGTATTCTAGTCGCTAGTCCTCAACTGGCGAGCACCATCGCGAGCACTGAGCAACTCGCTACGATGGCGACGTTGGCGACTACCGATACATCTGACGATCAGGAGTGGCACCTCGAAGCTGACGACGGGCGAAAGCAAATCATCCGTGTCCAACCGCGACTGGGATGCGAGGACATGGCGACAGTGCGCGAAGCTGCGATCGATGGCCTAGGTGTTGCTATCCTTCCGGACCATCTCTGCCGCGACGCGCTGCAAGCGGGACGACTTGTGCGCGTTTTGCCCGCATGGCGTGGCGTGCGTGGAACGGTACACCTGGTGTTTACCACGCGGCGTGGCCTATCACCCGCCGTGCGGGCGCTGATCGATCATCTCGCCTCAGGTTTCCCGCGCTAGAAGTTCGATGACTTTCGTATCAAAGGTGGTAGTCGCGCAGCAGTTCAGAATGAGATCGATGTCGCCTGGAATAACGACTGTTCCGAGCGCGGCGCTTTGTCTCGCAAGCACTGCGAATAACGATGCCGGGTAGATACAAGTCGCGCGGCTGTTTCATTAGCATTTTCTGCATGAGCGACAAAGCAGTGATTGAAGCGGCCCAGCCACAAGGCTTCACACGATGCCATTTGCCATCTCCCCGTGACGGCTCGGACAGCTTTAACCTCCAATGGTCCGTATTTTCATACTACGTCTGAAATTTCATCCTACTTGCTCCGTTCCATCTGATTGACCTAAACCGGAAAAAAGGAGATCTCAGATGAGCCGAATTCTTGTTACCGGAGGTTCCGGTTTTTTAGGCAGCCACAGCATCTCGGCTGCGCTGGCGGCGGGGCACGAGGTTCGCGCGACGTTGCGCAACTTGGACAAAATCCAACAAGTACAGATGATGCTTGGACTACCGGGATCGGATAGTAGGCTATCGTTCCACGCCGCCGATCTTGAACGAGATGAAGGCTGGGACGAGGCAGTATTCGGTTGCGACTACGTCCTGCATACTGCGTCACCGTTCCCAGCAAACCAGCCTGAAGACCCAAATGATTTGATCGTGCCGGCCCGCGACGGGACATTGCGCGTGCTAAGCGCGGCCAGCAGGGCGGGTGTGTCACGCGTTGTTCTCACATCGTCTTTTGCAGCGGTTGGATACGGCCCCCAGCCACCGAGCCACGTCTTCACGGAAGAAGACTGGACTCCTATACAAGCCGCCAATCCCCCCTACATTTTGTCTAAAACTATCGCTGAGCGCACAGCATGGGAATTCATTCAAAACAGCGGGACGCCGGAACTCAGTGTCGTTAATCCGACTGGGATATTCGGACCTGTACTTGGTGATCAACTCTCCACGTCGATCCAAATCGTTAAGGGCCTGTTGGACGGCTCCTTTCCGCCGGAGCTTCCTGACATGTGGTTTGGCGTTGTCGACGTTCGTGATGTCGTCGATTTGCACTTAAGGGCGATGACGGAGCCTTCCGCCGCGGGCGAGCGCTTTATCGCAGTGAGTGGCGAACCTGTTTCATTGCTCGAAGTCGCGAATATTCTGCGCGACCGCTTTGGTAAACTAGCGTCCCGAGTCCCAAGCCGTAGCGCCGATCCGTCACCGAACGCAAGCCGTCGACGCTCCAGCAGTGAAAAGGCTAGGAAGATCCTTGCTTGGTCGCCAAGATCCAGTGCCGAGGCAATTGTGGCAACAGCGGAGAGTCTCATTCAACTGAATTTGGTCAATAGTGCGTAAGTCTGTATCTCGGCTCACCGAATATAGTGACTCAAACTTTCTCGGTCGAGAGTGCCGCTGTCAACCGCCCCGGGTAGGTCTGTGCGTGTGGAGAACGCATACGGCTCCTATCGAGTGCTATGATGTTGGGCCAAGCGTCTGGCTGCGGGTGCAACAGCCGACATGTGGCAGGTTTTGAAAAGCAGCCTTTGGAAACGATCCCGAGACAGCCGTTTTCGCTGGTTTAGACACACCAAAGCGTGACGCCAAGTGCCACCCCCGTCCCGTTTGAACCCACCTGATCTTCGTCGATTGTCCGGCGCCGCTTGGTAGTTCAAATACCCTCGTTACATTTGCCCGCCACTGACCTACAGACTGCCACCGCCTCAGGGCATCGTCGCATCAGCGTTACCCCCGAATAACGGTGCGCCTGCGGCTCTCGATCGTCAGACGGACATTCTTTTGTCCCCCAGTCTGCCCACCGTTGCTGCGCGAGACCAGGTCGCCAGAACGAAAAAGCACAGAGTTCCGGAGGGCTCCGAGAAAAGCTGAGTGGTGTGCTTCTCGACATCGATGAGCCGTTAAGCTTAGGGCTTTCGACCGCTAGTGGCGCACAGTGGCGGCGCTGAAGCGGTCATGCGACAGCTGCAATAATTTGACGGCGATCTGAAACGCCGACGAAACTTGAAGAGCCAAAATGGTCTTGTTCGAATATCCTAATATTTGGAGAGCAAGACAATGAAAAGCTTCGCGTCTATCGGTACTGCATTGGCAGTTTCGCTTCTTTCCAGCGTCTCGCACGCGGAAATTCTTGTCGGCGTCGCAGGGCCCCTTACGGGTCCAAGCGCGGCGGTCGGGGAGGAAATCAAACAAGGGGCCGAGAAAGCGGCAGTCGAAATCAATGCCGCAGGCGGCATTCTGGGCGAACAGATTACGCTTGTGTACGGCGATGACGCTTCCGAGCCCAAACAAGGCGTTTCGGTTGCCAACAAATTTGCGGCCGATGGCGTTTCATTCGTGATCGGCGACTATAACTCTGGGGTATCGATTCCAGCATCCGAGATTTATGCGGAGAACGGCATCTTGCAGATCACTCCCGGGTCGACCAATCCGACGTTCACCGAACGGGGACTCTGGAACACGTTTCGCGTCTGCGGGCGTGATGACCAACAGGGCGCGGTTGCTGGCGCGCACATTCTTAAGGCCTTCAAAGGAAAGCGCGTCGCGATCATCAACGATCGGACATCATATGGAGAGGGTATTGCTGCCGAAGTCAAAAAGGTCATCAACGGTGGCGGTGTCACTGAAATTCTAAATGAAGGTATTAATACCGGCGAAAAAGACTATTCGGTGCTGATATCCAGACTGAAGCAGGCCGGCACTGAGGTGATCTATTTCGGCGGCCTCTACACCGAGGCAGGGCTGATATTGCGGCAGGCAAAAGATCAGGGGCTAAACGCCGTCATGATCGCTGGGGATGGTATCACATCAGCAGAATTTGGCCAGATTGCCGGAAATGCCGCGGAAGGCACTCTGATGACCTTTGCACCGGATCCTCGGCTAAAGCCTGGCGCACAATCCACCGTCGCAAAATTCCGGGCTGGCGGCTTCGAGCCCGAAGCCTACACGCTTTACGCCTATGCCGCGTTAGAGGTGATCAAGGCTGGCATTGAGGAAAGCGAGTCCCTGGAACCGCAGGTCGTCGCGGACGCCCTGCGCTTGGGGAACCCAATTCCGACTGTAATTGGCGACATACGCTTCGACAACAAGGGGGATCGGATGGATGAGGACTACACTCTCTACGTCTGGAAAAAGGATAGTGATGGAAAACTCAAATACTCGATGCTGAAGTAGTCGAGGTCCAGGGTTTTGTAACGGCATCATCTCAGCACGAGCACGACAGCAATGGTCCGACAAAACCCTGGAAGTCCGGCGATTTGAAACGCAGGGCTTCAGTTGCCTTTGTAGGACCGCCTCCCGCTTAGGAGGACGCTATTGTCGAATTGCACTACACACAAAATTGCCACCTTCAATCGCCCATGACCATCTTGGTCGCGATGGACCAGCTTCAAGAGACCGCCTCGAGATTCCGCGAGGGGTTGGAGTGACATCCGGCGATGTTATTTCCGGTGGACGATATGCAACCGATGTCACGGATTGCGAATGGGAACTTTCGTTCCCTCTATGCCAGCACTTCACGGTTGGAGTGCCCCCCGTCTCGCGGTTCGCGCGAGCCCTATCTGTGCGAGATTTTCAGCGGGCGTGAATATTCCGCTTCAACACGACGCCGGTGGCGACTAGTGCCCAAAGATTCTCTAGCTTGCTCGAAGCTCCAACGATATTTTTAATATGAACGGCGGACCATTAGGGGCATCAAAGTGACCATCATCTCGTCATGGAAGCCCGGGTTCGGGGAGTTGGGAAACCTGGCAAACGGCGGGTGTGATCGACAGCCAGCGTCCGAACGGTTGTATTCGGAGGTTTACCAACAAGCAAAAGAGATCAAACCTCGAGCCACAATTTTGCCGATACGCTGCGGCGAATGGTCAGCCGATGGCGCACAGCGCCGATCTTAAATAGCGCGATGGTAATCCTGAATTCCCGAAATCTATTGATCTCCGATGCGACGTGCCAGCTTTTATGTTTTGCAGATGGCGGCTATGCGCGCGATGAGCTGATAAACCGGCTGAAGAAGCTCAGAAATTTTCACTCAGACTCGTCAAGCGTTCCGACAAGTCGACAAGTCGAAGGGTTTTGAATTCCGCCGCTTCGCTGGGTCGTCGAGCAACTTTTACATGGCGTGGCCGACAGCCGCCAGATGCAAGGTGGTGCCCTTTGGGTGTTACGCCGCCCGACAACGCTGCGGTGTTATCGCTCGTCCGCCAATCCTTTGCGCCAAATATAGTAACCGATGGCGATCGACAGGCAGGATAGAAAACAAAGATAGTATGCATAGGCCATGCGATCGATCTGCACCAAGCCATCGACAGCAAACGGAGTCAGACCGCCGAAGATCGCATAGGCGCAGTTATAAGCAAATGAGACACCGGTGAATCGGACCTGTGAAGGAAAAGAGCGAACCATCACATAAGGCACCGCACCGACCACTCCAACAAAAGAACCCAACACAGCACTCAGGACATAGAGATGCAGGAGAGAGACGTCGACCAGCTTGTAAAATAGTAGCGCGGACACAGACAAGCAAATCCCTCCAACTATGAATACCGGACCGGTTCCGTATCGATCGACCAAAGCTCCGACCGGCGCAGTCGAAATGGTCAACCCCAGTGTACTAATCGCAGTCGCAAAGAGCGCTTCAGACGCGGAATAGCCGACAAAGAGGCGCAGAAAGTTGACGCTCAGCAGCGTGGTGGTCACGATACCCGCTGACAGCACCCATGTTAGAAGCATGCATATGACCAGGCTTGGGCGAAACTCGCGAAGGACGATTCCGAGGGGAAGCACTGGCACCAGTTGGCGCTTCGCAATCATCTCGCGGAAAACCGGGGTCTCTTGGAGATATTTCCGGGCACGAATTGCTAGGAGGCCAAAAAGGCCGCCTAACAGAAAGCACAGTCTCCATCCGTAAGCCTCAGCCCATTGAGGACCTGCCAGCATCTCCAAAGCGAGAGCGGAGACGCAACCCGTCAGTATCCCGAACGACAGACCAGAGCAGAGAAGGCCGCAAGCCAGGCCAAGACGCGACCTGGGCACATGCTCGGAAATGAACGTCCAGCCTCCGGGGACCTCGCCGCCGATCGCGATGCCCTGCATGAAACGGAAAGCTACTAAGCTAATCGGCGCTATAACGCCGACGCTTTCGTAAGTCGGCGCGAGCGCTATTCCGAAGGTGGAAAATGTCATGAGAATGATCGAGAACATGTAGATACGGCGGCGTCCAAATAAGTCCCCGAAGTTTGCCAGGACGATCCCACCCAGAGGCCGGACAACATAACCAGCCGCAAACAAGACCCACACTTGGTAGGTTACAGACGTCAGCGAACCGGAGGACGGGAAAAAAATCTTCGCGAGCATGGGAGAGTAGAAGGCAAGCAACACGAAATCAAAGTAGACCATGGCCCCTCCGAGGGAAGTTACCAAGATCACCGCACGGTGTCGCGGTTCCAGTCTCTCGATAGTGTCCTTTGATCTGTCTGTTCGCACCGGCGCACTCCCATTTCGCCATCCAAGCACTTAGCGCCCCAATCCAGCAGATTCAGATTAACTACATGTTTCTTGGCGACCTGGGCCGGTTGCATTTGTAATCGCGCATCTAATCATCTGCGCTTATTTATTGAATTTCTTAGCTTGTGATTTCAGCGCCGACGCCAGGAGATTAGACGCGACGGGCTTACGGATAACGTCTGTCGGGGTAAGGTTCCGGAGCTTTGCGGACATGATCTCAGGGTGCTCGGAGATGAACAATAGGGGCATCTCGCCAAAAATTGCATCCAGTTCTGCTGTGCTTCTCCAGGAAGGTATCGAATTGATGTCGATCAAAAGAACCTCGACGTTGTGATCATTCTTTCGGAGCAAGTCCGCTAGTTGGTCCCAGTCACTCATGCCGACTGGTTCGTATCCCAGTGCCGCTAATTGATCCTCATAAGCAGACAACGCATTTTTATCCTTTTCATAGATCGCAACAATCTCACCGTTCCCAAGCGGCACGCGCTCTTCAGTGAAGAACTGCCGGACGGGGACCGGGTCCTTCGATGACCTGGGGATGAAGATCTCAAAGCTTGTCCCCTCACCCAGCACGCTTGTAACGTCGATACGCCCATTTAGGGCCGTGACATTGCCGTGAACGGCAGCCAAACCCAGCCCCGTGCCTCCCGATCTGCTGCGGGTGGTAAAGAATGGTTCAAATATGTTGGCAAGCACACCTGCTGCAATGCCCTTGCCAGTGTCGCTCACGGACAGTACGACGTAGTCGCCTGGCGGCAACACCCCGTGTGAGATGATCCGTCGCGAACCAACGAAAACCGGGCGAAGGCCAATTTGGATAGTTCCTGTTCCGTCCATGGCCTCGGCAGCATTTTTGCTCAGGTTCATGAGGCTTTGCTGAATGTCGACGGGGTTCCCATCTATGATACAATCATCGCACGTGGCTTGCGTGACCAGTTCGATGCCGACCGGCAGCGACACCCGCAACAGCGCCTCGATGTCGCCGACCACCTCTCTCAGATCGAATGGCTTATGCACTCGTTCATGTTTGCGGCTGAGCGCCAGTATCTGGTCAATGATCACGCGCGACCGCTCGGCTGCCTTAACAATTTCTTGGACATATTGGCGCGTGGTCGAGCGTGGGCGCAGCAACTGCAGCAGCATCTCGCCATAGCCGAGTATCGCCACCAGAATATTGTTGAATTCGTGGGCGATGCCACCAGCGAGTGTCCCAACAGCCTGCAGTCTCTCAGCATGCTCCAGACGCCGCTCGAGCATTGCGTGCCCTTGTTGCTTGCGGTGATAGTTAAGTGTCTGCAAAAGATGCCGAACCGCGTTCTCCAGCAAAACAGCCTCATCAACGCTCGGTCGCGACCGCGGGTCAAGAAATTCGATGATGCAGACCGCCGTTGTCTCGTCCCATAATCGCAAGCTCAACGCACGGCCACTGAAGTTTATGTCAGTGAGGCAGTAAGGTGCGATCGCGACTTGCAGATCCCGGTAGACAACAGGCTCGCGGGCATGGACCATGGTCGCGATCAGATCGCGGCCGCCAACGATTTCAGTTGGGTCCCCCCCGAATTTTTCCCGAATATCCAAGCTGTCGGTATCGACGATCATCAAGCCGAAACGGCTTGCCGCGAAGAATATCCGGATCACATTCAAAGCGGTATCCATCGACGATGCCAAGCTCTCATCTTGCACACCCTCGCATTCGAAACACGCCTGGACATCTTTTGTCATCGCTTCGAAGTTCAGACGACGAGTCAATCGTTCTGTTCGAGAACGCAGACGATGCACGAGGATCACAACGTATAGGCAAAGCATCACCGAGGCTGCCCCCAGAACGACCCGAACCCATTGCGAGCTCGTGTTGGCTTGTCCGTAGACTTCCAGATACTGATGCTGCAGACGCTGCGCGCGGTTGATCGTGTCGGAGGATTGTACCTCGATAATGATGTTTCGAACTTGCGGGAGGGCCTGGAGGATTAATCGTCCATGGATGATCAGAAGCCGGGCAAGAGACGCCTGTTCGCCGCCGACACCAGTCATAGCGTCCAGATCACGCCGGATCAAAGCGGCAGTTCGATCGTCGTTTTTTGAGATGTACTGCAGCATCAGGTTGCCCAAGTCGCCGGCTTCAGGCAAGGTCTTTCGATTGCCCGATGCCCGTCCTTCCGCGAGGTCGCTTAGGGCGTTACCAAGGATTTTTAGCGAGTTCTGCAATAGCGAGTTCTGAGTTTTGAACGATTCTACCGCGGCTTCATCGTGGTCAATGGACTGTTGGATTTTGTCGAGCGACCCGAGAATACTCTCGTCCTTCGCCGTCTCAGGTCGCTCGAACAAGCTTCGCAACGCCGTTACGTCTTGGTGCAGCCCCACGATGGAATCCACCAGCGGGTCATAGTTGTACAACAGTCCAGCCCGTGCGCGCAGGACATCGCGCTGCAATGATGCATTGTGAAGATCAAGCGACCGCAAGTTCGTCAGGATCGCGTGGTGCGATTGCCCATCCTGAAAAGGACGGATCGCCATTATGGCGAAGATCAGAGCGGCAACCATCATCACCACGGTCCAGACCGTGGTGATGATCGTCCTTCGATGACTGCTACCTGTAGAACCTGCAAGAGCGGTTCCCAGCCCAGCTGTCCAGTTCGAGAAAATCACTGGATCCATAGCGCCTATTTTCGATGCCTGTGGGCGAACAAACGACGTCCGGCTCGGCGTTCCAGCTTTCCAATCAACATCAGCGATCCCTGGGCATTGCCCCGTCCTGCGGGATCGGGCCTTCGCGCAGCCGAACGCCTCGATATTCGCCTGTCAAAGTGCCGAGGAATTCGACGAGCGCATGGATGTCCTCACGAGATATGTCCTGCCCGACCTGTGTTTTCGCCATGACCTGAACAGCCTCTTCCAGAGAGGCAGCGCGGCCATCATGGAAGTATGGGCCCGTGACGGCGACGTTCCTCAGGCTGGGGACCCGGAAGTATTGTTTGTCCGCATCTTGATGCGTAATTGTATAGCGACCCAGATTGCCCGGATTACCGTCGTCGCCGCCGGGCGGGTGTTCAAATACTCCAAACTTTTGAAACAGATTGCCTCCGATATTGGATCCCTGGTGACAGGCAATGCATCCAATGTTCTGAAACAGGTCGTAGCCGGCTTTTTCGCTATCTGAGAGCGCATCTTTTTCGCCTAATAGGAACCGATCGAAACGTGCGTTTGGGGTTGCGAGCGACAGCTGGAATGTCACGAGAACATCCAATACGCTTTCCTTGCTGGGCTCTCCTCCGTAGATAAGGCGAAAAGCCTTGCTGTAGTCGGAGCTGCCCTTCAAACGCCCCAGCAGTGACGCCCAGTCGTTCGACATGATGTTGCTGTCGAGTAGCACCTGCTCATTCTGAGCAGCCAGCGAGGTGAAGTTGCCGCGCCAGCCCAAACGGTAGTTGTTTGCGACATTGAAAATCGTCGGAGCGTTGAAATTATGGACTGCGCCGTTGTAACCGATGGTCCGCTTGAGATTAACGGTACCACTGGTGGAAAGGTCATGGCAGGAACTGCAAGACAGACGTCCCTTCCCAGACATTATTGGATCCGCAAACAGCCGAGCACCAAGCGCAAGTTTCCTCTCCTCAAGTGGAGGCGGGGCTTGCAAGGGGGTGATCTGATCGCTGAACTGGTTGTTGCCGCCAAAGACACGGTCTGCGATCGCATGCATGGTGAACAGTGTAAAAAAGGTCGCGAAAATCAATCTTACACTGCCGGACTTCACGAAACATTGCTCCGCCGGGCGTCTTCGGTTTCCACGTCTGCGTCGAGAAAATAGCCTGCACTGCGTTCCGTCTTGATTAGGCGCGGCGTCGAAGCGTTGACTTCAAGCTTGCGGCGCAGGCGCAGTATCAGCACATCAATGCTGCGATCAAAAACCTCATCATCGTGCACGCGACTGGCAGACAGCAGCTGCTCACGGCTCAAGATCTGCCTCGGCGATTTCAAAAAGGCCACCAGCAGATTGAACTCTCCCGCCGTAAGCTTGATCTCCTTCCCATCGAGGCCTATCAGCCGTCGCTGCTTCAGTTTGAGCTTCCAATCGCTGAACACGTAAGTGCGCCGATCCTTATCCATCACTCGCATCGGACGATACCTTAGTCCGGACCGGACGCGCGCGAGGAACTCCCGCATCGCGAAGGGCTTTGTGATGTAGTCGATGGCACCAAGCTCGAGCCCTACCACCTTATCAGCCTCTTCAAGCCGGTTTCCGCTGATGATGATGATAGGAACGTCAGTCTTGCTTGCGAGATTGCGAACGATCTCCAAGCCGTCCTCGTGGCCGAGATGTAGGTCAACAATCAAAAGATCGACTGATTCCGCTGCGAATACCCTCGAGGCCTCATGACTATTTGTCACGGCTGTTACACGAAGTGCATGTTTAGAGAGATAGTCGGCCAGGAGACCGCGAATTGACTTGTCATCATCTACAACTAAAACGTGTTTCAAGCGTCACCTGTAATTATCCTCTCCGGCTGTTATCAGCCGAAGTCATACTGAATGTTTCGGCAGGGGAGCAAATCATTACGATTGTAACGGAAGGCTGATCCAGCATGCGGTCAAAGCGTTAGAAAGTCACAGCAATATTTGGTCACCCGGCCAACGTCTCAACGCGCTCCATCTCCTTGTAAGGGAAGAGTTCGCAAAGTCAGATGCCCACTTCACTCAAGCCCCAAGGGATTGAAGTTGCGAAATGAACCACGGAAGACAAAAATGAACCGCGGTCCACATACATGGTCTGACGTCGCCCGAAACTTCCAGCGTGCATAGTTCAGGATCGTCTCTGCTGCCGCCAAGACTGTTTCAAGGATCGGATCATGCGGGGCCATGTATGGCCGGCGACGGGGAAGATCAAGGCCTGCTGGTGCTTAGTGCCAACGCCCACGGTCAGTTTGCGTGCGCTAGGGATTGGTGAAATGCAGCAGACAAAACCGTAGCCAGCATCGGAAAACACCGTGCCAAACCGGATGCCAGCGATCACTCGCGATCTCGCCGAGCGTAGTCTTCGGCTTGGTTCTCGGCATTCGCCCTAGCCTTGTTGATTCTAGAACGAACCGTCAAGGATGACTATGGGACGACGGGATTCCCCTGCCTCGCTCATACAAATCCAATACCCAGCGCATGGCCTTATGCCGCGCCTCATGCATTCGGCAGCACAACGACTGGGCTCCTAAGCCTCTCCTCTGATGAAGCAGAGCCGTTCATGTGTCCTCCAGCACGATGATCTTCAGTGGTTTGCCTGCCGCAAACGCCTTGGACGAGGCGAGCCCCGGAACGATCAGGTCGGGACGCTCGCAAAATTCATGGAATTGTATGTGTTCAGAAAGCCGAACTTTGAGTAATTTCGGTAGCTTGCTCCGTCCAGATCCGACGATTGAGGTAGTGCCGTTTCAGCAATTGCAAATTTCGGGCCGGCATCGCGCAGCCTTCTTTCGATCAAGGCGAGTTGCAGGCCGCGTCGCCGAAAACTTGTCAAGGTCGTGTCGATACCAAGCCATGCTTGATGCAATCTACAGAATACTGCGCCAGCGCCGGCGGGCTTGCCGTCCACATAGGCGATGTAAGCGCTCCAGCCATCGCGACGCGCCAACTCCGCAAACCATGGAGCGGCCGCAGAAGGGAAACCAAAACCGGCTAGGACCAAGTCTGCGAAATCCAACGCCATCGCGTCGTCCCTAACTGCCTCGATCTCGAGGTCGGGTGGTGCCTGTTCTGCGCCAGGCCCCGAGCCCATCCACTGAAACTTGGCCCATCCTTTTCCTGAAGCAACTATTCCTTCCCGACTTAACACCGAAGCCGCCGTTCCAAGTTCGTCTGGGTCGAGTTGGAGTACCCACCCAGGTGCGGCGTGACAGCGGAGCCAAGTCAGCGCTTCAGCGACTTCCTCATCGTTGCTGTGCCAATCAGAACTCAGCGCGAAGCACCGGTTGAAAGGCGTGCGAGGTACCGCGCTGGCCGCTAACATCGTCGCGTTGTCAGTTTTGTGGCATCGGAGACCCAGCAGTTTACAGGTGGCGATGGGGGCCGCGGCCACCATGTCGCGCCACGCGGCAGCTTCAAGTTCTCTCACAGCCGTCCAAATTTGTGCTGGTTGCTTCCCCTGTGACATCAACAGTTCACCTTTGGTACGAGACGATGCGCCTGCGGCCGACCGCAAGACACGTTCCGTTATTACCTATAGTCTGTTTGTGAACGTACGGTGTTCCAGGAGGGCAAATCATTTCAGATGTAAGAGTTGGAATCGACAAGGGTTCAGCGAAATACCTATCTTGCGAGGCGTCTGCTGGGCATGGGGACGTGGGCGATTGTGATCCACGCTTCTGCTGACGCGAGCGATTTTTACGAAGTCCGGCCAGCCTGCGGCATCGACCAAACCATGCGAAGGTCCGCTCGACAACCGAGCGGCGCGGCAAAAGGACTTTGACGCCTTGTTGCAGGTGGGCGTATATCACGGAGGAAATAGGGCACGGCGGTATAGTCACCCGTGTAGCCGCGCTCCCTGATCTCACGGAGGAGTCGGCCACCGGTGAGGTCAAAGATATATCTTCACTCGCTCGGGGAGATAGCTGGCGAACCGATCGATAACGTCAATCTCGGCTTCCTCGCCCATAGGTGGGCGCCTTGAGCTCACGTTCGACATGTTTGCCCGCCATCTAGCGATCGATATCGGTTTGCCTGACATCGCCGATACCGACAGCCCTTGCCCATGGAAATCCAGGATCATCTTCGTCTCTCAGCTTTCTCCCCGTTTCCCCTTCCAGATATCTGAAGCAGTACCGGTGACGAGGCATAGCCGGTCTTCCGGAGCGCCCRCCGGACGGCTACGGCGCAAACCGGGGAAGCTTCAGACGCACTTCTGGGGAGTATTGATCCCCCGATGAAAAAGGCTGCAAGAATGAACAAAGCTTTATTTCCAATCGTCATCGACTCACTCCGCCATAGCGAGCAGATCTCTCGTCATGACGTTGCCTCGATGTACTAGAGTGGTGCTCGCTCGCGTTAGGTTCCTTGGACTAACAATGTGACATTTGAAACTATCCTCTGCGCGTCTGTCATCATTTGACATCAACGACCTCCTATTGCCGGTCTAAATCTCAGGAGGTTTACGCATGGACATTGAAGCCCTCTCCGAAACTCAAGAAAATTATGAATCGGGTCGCAAACTCGGAACACATGAGCGCTTGCTTTATCTATACTCCCAACAGCACCCTCGACATTTCTGTATTGCAGCGGAAGTCATAGGACAGCTTGGATCAGTTGAATTGCAATTGGCCCTGCAAAATCTGCAGGCCCGGCACCCACCGCTGTCGCTGTTCATTCAGGACGCAAAAGACGGGCCGAAGTTCGGAGTGCATCGCCGCCCAATTCCAGTCCAGTTCAGGGACGGTTCTTCTGCTAACTGGCAAGAGCTGGTCGAGGAAGAACTGCGCACTGCTTTTCCAACAAACCTGGGGCCGCTCATGCGGCTGACACTCCTTTCGAACGCTTATGGCCGTGATCGGCATACGCTGATCCTTACCTTCCATCATGCGTTAGGTGACGCCTTATCTGCAATTGCCGTGCTGAATGACCTTATGGCGTTGGTGAACGGCAGAGATCTCCCATCCTTGCCCCATCAGCCGCCGATCGAAGCACTCCTCATGGCTCCCCGTCCAGACGCAGTTCTGCCTGCCGATGCACCGCTCCCAGCCATTCCCAGCATGCAGACACTGCGAGAAATTTCAAAGCGGCCCCTCTGGCGCGACTTTGCGACCGATCGGCCACGCGTCGATGCTCACAAGTTCACTGGCCCGGAAACAGATACGATCGTCCGGGCGTGCAGATCACATTCCGCCACCGTGCAAGGCGCACTTTGCGCAGCCGTCGCAATCAGCTTAAACGGCATCAAACGGCAAGAGACTCTAAGATTAGTTTCACCGATCAACGTTCGACAGCAAGCAGGCGTCGAACGTCACGACATTGGTTTGTTTCTCGCGATCGGCACCGCTTCGGTACACGTAGATCGCGATGCCAGCTTTTGGGCCTTGGCTCGACAAGTCAACGACGACCTGGCCACCGCGCGCTCAGAGCAAGGAGTTGTCGGATGGCTTGAGCGGCTTGATCAAATGATCCCGCCGACAGCAGACTCTCATCTAGCGTGCGGTCTAATCGGCGCGTTGGGCTATGATTCCGTTGTTAGTAATCTAGGCATCATCAAGCCAGACAAGCCGGTTGATGACGAACTTTGGCTTTCCGCGATTTGGGGGCCATGTGTCCTGGGCCGGTTGAATGAAGAATACACCATCGGAGCGGCTACGTTTGACGGGCGTCTGCATCTTACGCAGACGGGACCGGCACATGCCAGAGCGCTCCTCGGACACGTTCGGTCACATATTCTCACGGCCTGCGAAACTAACACCTAGAGATCGAAACAAGGGCTTCACGTGCTCGGATTGCGTTGGTCCCCGATGCAAAATCACAAGAACCGCGCGTCCGGGCTGCGGAAAACGCAGGGTGTTGAGTCCACGGTGAAGTGGCTGGTCACACGTTTAGAAAGAGCGACGCTATGAATTTCTCGCTTTTAGACAATCCAATATGGAATTCTCTCAACTCTGATCATCGCTCTTTAGCCACGCTGCATAAGTCCGCGGGGCGTTTCTCGCCAGACGTTTCTCCACTTGTTGGAATGCTTGACGGATCCGAGAGCTCGTTCAATGATCTTGCTCTCGTGCTTTCCGATGGGACTGGAGGTGGCACTTTTACTGCCTATCCAATTACCGTTCCGGCCGGGTGGGAGGCGCGGCAGCGGGTGATCGACCAAATGGTCTGTACTGAGATGGCCGGAGTTAGGACAGATGGTGTCCGGCTATTGGGGGAGGCGGATGTTCCAGACATGCTGGAACTAACCGCTGCCACGGAACCCGGACCGTTTGGATCAAAAACGATCTCATTCGGGCGCTATTACGGAATTCGAACGGACGATGGACAGCTCGCGGCAATGGCTGGCGAGCGCTTGGCACTCAACAGGTTCGTCGAGATCAGCGCGGTGTGTACGCGCGCAGAATTCCGTGGCCGCGGTTATGCCAGATCACTTGTTTCCCTGATTGCCGCGAAGATATTGGAAGTCGGCAAGGTGCCATTCTTGCATGTCAAAACGGAAAACGAAGCGAGGTTCGTTTATCAGAGAATTGGTTTCAACGTTCGTAAACCCATGCATGTGACTATTGTTAAGAAAATTTAGCCGGTCATGGCCAGAAACGCCGCGTGGCCGCAATCGTCTGGAGCAATTCGTAACTGCTTCCGACCCCGACGCCGTTGCCTCGGTTAATAGACGATCCATTTCGTGAGCCGCAACGCGCACCTTCGAACCCGGCTTGTTCGGATTGTAGCCCATCCCACGTCGCGGATGCTGACGACGCGACCGCCGCATCAGCTGAAGCGAGCTCAGGATCAGCTCTGTCGTCTCATCATTTCCGAGGCGGTCGAACTGCGAATGTCAGCCGCTTCCAAAAAGAATGCGTATAGCAGCGTTCATTACAGCCGTAACACGCAAGCCCCGGAACGCAGTCGATCCGTAAGAAACCGTCCTTAATTTGCCGATCATCAAGCAGGCGGCACCCGAGAAATCGTCTTCGGACCGCCGCTTGAAACGGACGCGCCGCGCGGCTCGCCAACATCGTCCACACTAATGTCAATGCGCAGGGAAACGCCGTGTTGCTCATTGGTACCGGGCGCTGCGATCATCTGTCAAAGGAGAGTACATGAACGCGAAAGTCGACATCACAGCCCTGCCATTTGTCCGGCTCGAAAGGGACCAGACATGGTTCGACGCCATTCCTGGCGAGCGCTTGACGATCCGGGTCCATTCCTCGGAGACGGGTGGAAAGTTCTCCATTATGGAAAGCATTGCCGGCCACGGCACCGCAACCCCAACCCATACCCATGTCGAGGACGAGGTGTTCCACATCCTCGCAGGCGAAGTGATCTTCTCGCTCGGTGGAGAGATTTCCGTTCTCACCGCGGGCGATGCGATCTACATCCCTGGCGGCACGCAACATGCTTGGCGCAACAGTGCCGGCACCCCGGCCCGCATGCTGGCATTCTTCTCGCCCGGCGGCGTCGAGCAGATGTTCACCGAGGTTGCCGGCCTCGAACTGCCTCAGATCGTCGAGCTTGCATCAAAATACGGCACCGTCATTGTCGGCCCGCCGATCGAAGCCTGAAATCACGGAAGAACAAAGAAAAAGCGCGGTGCCGGACGCCGCGCTTTTTCGCGGCGGTCATTGGTGTCCAAACAGCACTGACCGTTCTTCGCGACCGAAGCACTATCCATAATGAGCCGCTAGATACGGGGACTTCAACCAGCCAATAATCCAAATCTTCATCAGCGGATGGCGACACTCGTCACCTCGATCAAAGGCGAGCAGGCCCTGATATGCCAGAGAGGCCGGGATCTCGGAGAGAGGGACGGCATCGAGCGAATATATCTCGGTAAATCCAACGCTTGACGCACAACCGGCGTTGCAAGCCGGACTGTTGTTCCCGCATCCTCGTCTGGTCAAGGTACTTCGTGTTCCCGACATCTAAACCGGTCTCAGCGGAAACTCCACTTTTCCCCGGCGTTCAGATTTCCAAAGCCGCCCCTGTTCCAGACGCTACAGCCGTAACCAGAAGGCCACTTTCTGCAATGAGCCGGTTGGCGTATTCCCGTACTAACTCTGTGAAATCATCATGAGGTGTACAGATGCATGACAGATTGTCCGCAGAATTCTTAAAGCAACCAACTCGTCCAAGGCTCTTCTTGGTCGCTGGAACCACCGGCCAGGCTGATGCTAAAGGGTTGTCGAAACCCTCAACCCTGTCACCCAAAACTTTTCTAGGCTCACCATCAGATTTGGCAAGCGAGTCTCCGGGGCTGAATGTTGCGTCCGCAGAACGTTCTTGGATGCAGACCGTGACTGCGGTATTTCAAAAGTTCGAGGAGCGGCGCAGGAGGAAAATTGCTATGCACGAACTCAGGGCACTCAATAGGCATATGCAACGGGATATCGGCATTGAACCAGGAATGCTTTGGCATGGCGAAATGCTAGGCTCACGTGACATGCGGGGCAAATGACCAAGGCCTGCAGATCTGGAAGGGGACCGCGCAGCCAGTCGATGCGCAAGCTGCGCAGCAGTCCAGGCGGCCCGGTCTGCAAAGCTCTCGAGGCGCACTGTTGACCCGGCTGAGTAACCTGAAAGCGATCGTCGGCTATACCAGCATTTTCGCGGCATTTCCCCTCAGTACCAACAGAACTTGCGTTGTCGTTACCGCTCGGCGTTTCTACAGTCGAAGCCGGATGGTAGATGATCGTGGCGCTGGCTTTCTCCATCGACCGGTCTAGACGCAACTATCCGGCCGCCAAACGGTGGATCGATGGCGCAAGCGCTGCCATGCTCGGCATGCGATTGGCCGCGATCGAAGCTTGAGCCGAGTCATGTGACTCGCCACCATTGCTCCGCGCATTAATTAGCATGTTTGATGGTTCATTTGGAATCGGGGTCCCACGTCTGAACCCAAGGGCTTCAGCGGGCAGTTTACCCTCAACAACGCTTGCGATACGCCCTTATTTAGCTGGTGCCTCGGCGAAGCGGGCTTGCTGGGAGACAGGAAGTGATAAAGCGCGAGCACAGGCTCGCAATCTCCTCTTGTAGCTTCCCGACGGAGTGGACGGTCGCACGGTTTTCCTCAATCGTTACATACCTAATCCAATTAAGCGATGTGAAACATCTTTGTAGCCTGCTGGGTCAACGATCCTCTAAATGTTTGAAAGGATCTTTCGATGACCTCCTCCTTAAAAGCTGTCCACACGCGCGCGCCGAAAGTAGTCACGATTGCCGAATTGGAGGCGGATCCCCACGGCGTATTCAAGCGTCATCGGGGTAGCGGTCCATTTATCCAGCGCGACGACGGCGTGTATCTAGCCATCCGAGCGAGCGAGGTGAATTCGCTTTTGAATGATGAACTTGCTAGTCAGGTTGAACCCGAAGTGACCCAGGTACACGGCCTAACCAAAGGCGCGCTCTTTAACCTCTGCAACAACGCGATGCTGACGTCGACTGGGGCGAAGTATGGCGCCTGGCGTGCGACGTTGGTTCGGACATTTACTTTCAGCATGATTGACGGTCTGCGGCCACGTGTACGCTCCTACGCGAACGAAATCATTGATCAGCATCAGGCCAAAAACCGGATGGAATTATTGACGGACTATGCGTCGCTAATCCCGGCGCGCACGGCAGCGTTCGTACTGGGCATTCCTCGCGAGGACGAACCGAAATTCACTAGCCTTGTTAGCAAAGTCGCGAGAATATTTGGTTACGCGGTTAGGCCGGAAGAAATTTTGAGTATTGAAAAGGCGGCACAGGAGCTCAACGATTATGTGGAAGCCCTCATAGAATTCCGTCGCCGCAATCCTCGAGGTGACTTCCTGTCCGAGTATGTCGCTGCCGTGGACGGCAAAAGTGAGCTGACCTCCCTTGAAGCGGTTATGCAGATCGTTTCCGTCATTCTGGCGGGAAGCAACGCAACGCATACCGCAATGGTTATCCAGACAGCCCTGCTACTTAAACACCGGACACAGTGGAATACGCTATGCGATTACCCGGGTCTTGTTCCCAAGGCAGTTGTCGAGGCTCTTCGGTTCGAACCGCCGATCGCCTCCGCATGCTACCTCGCTCGAGATACCATTGAGATCGAAGGACAAACACTTCCAGCCGGCGCGCTTGTCAGCCTCATGACGATTTCTGTTATGCGGGACGAGCAAATCTATCCCCACCCCGATCGGCTCGACATTCTCCGCGGCCAGCCGCACTGGCATCCGATACTAGGTGGCGGCGTTCGCGGATTTCTCGGCGAAGCTTTAGCAAAGATCGAACTCGAGGAAGGTCTACTCGCTCTAATTACTCGACTTCCCGATTTACATGCGGATGGTGAACAGTTCCAAGTTAAAGGTCACACAGGCCTTCGACGCATATCCCCGCTTCATCTCCGTTGGAGTTAAATGGATTTCGGCATGGATCACCCGGTTTTGTTAGGCGGGACGAGAAGACAAGTTCGAGAGCATGGGCGCAAAGATGCTGCGCGAGGTCGCGTCGAAGACCCAATGACCCCGCCGGCGCGGCGCCACCACCACGACAGTCCTTGCCGCAAGCGATCGTCAAGGAGCATGCAAAGGCCGTCCTCTCGCGATGACCCGATTGATCCGAAGTGCGGCATCGATCTGGCCATCGCCAATGACGACCAGAGCGTCGGCATCGACATCATCCGCGTGCCGTCGAAGCCCGGTTCGCCAGATCGCCGAGAAAGCAGGCGCCGAGGGACCGATCGTGGTCGGCAAGCTTCGGGAGGGGTCCGATCTTCAGTTCAGCTGGAACGGCCAGGCCGGCGAATATAGTGATCTGTTTAAGATTTGCGTGATCGACCCTGCAAAGCTTTTTCCGGACCGCGCTCCATGATGCCGCATCCCTAGCGGGGCCCCTGAATACAACCGAGGCGATGATCAAGGAAAAGCGGAAGAAACCGCGCGGCTTCAACAGGTTTCAAGCGTAATGATTTGTTGCAAGCTCGAAATCATTTACCGGGGCCAACAGGGTAACTCTGCACACGACATTGATTAAAGGATGGCATTCATGTTGAGAAGGCTAATTGGCTCAAGTGTCGCATTGCTGGTCGTCTTTGGTCCGGCGCCCGCCCAAGAGCCGACCAGGGTTCCGGAGTTTGACGAAATTGTTGGCGCGCTTTCTCAAGCAAAGCAAGTTACCGTGATCATCGATTTCAGCCGTTGCATAGGTTCACTAGACAGCGCCCCGCCACGGATACTGGCAGGATTGAAAATACAGAGCTTCATGGTCGTGGACGGCGATCAAATCGCGTTTTCCGACGCGCATGCGACTCTCGACAAAGACGGCAAACCCTTTACCGACTACGTTCGTTATCACGTCAACCGGGAAGGTATAGTCGAAATTCGCCATTCTATGGTCCATACCCGCGGTCCCGCTATCAAGCCAGCTGAAACTTACCGCTGCTCGATTGGGAACGCTGCGCACTTCATATGGTGATCGTCGTCAGGAAGCCAAAGCTGCCAGTCGTCCTTTTGGCGGCAATGAGGCGCACGGTTCTCGGTCAACAGCTGTGTTTGCTGCAGACACCGGAATGCCTCGCGCACCTCCGTGCGGAAAAGTGCATCGTCTGTCCAAAGCTCCGGCTTGTAGAAGTCCAATTCCGTCGGCATGACGTAAACCCGATCGCCGTCTAAACTGGAGCAATCCCGCGCTTGACGAAGCCATACGGAATGGGCCGGTCAAGGATTTGATGTCTGCAAGAAGGGCCGTCCGCGACGCCAGGGGCGACCCCGATGCCCTGGCAAAGGACCGACATCTGGTCGAGATGAAAAGCTTGCTCTCGGCGAGCGTGGAGAACCCTAGTGGGAAGACGGCGCACCGGATTACAGCCGACACATGGCAAAAAACACTCCCTATGCCGAGTGGTTCGCCAGCCTTGAAAAATAGGCCGGCGTCAAAGCAGCAACGGTGCCTCGGGTGCTGACTTCTTTTTGCGCCCACAGCTCGCTTGTCCGCTCCATCGTCACCAACTCAGGCGGAAATGTCCGTTTCTGGAATGCCAGCGCATCACGAACCGACAGTCCTGCTGGAGCATGTCTGCCGCCTCTGCCTGGAGGGTATCGTCGGCAAGCACCTCGATCGGCCCTATCGTTCCGGCCGGACCGACGATTGGGTAAAAGTCAAATGCATCCAGAGCGAGGCCTTCTTCATCGTCGGCTATGAGAGGTCGGCAGCGTCCCCGGCCGACTTCGTCTCGTTGGTGCTCGCAGCGTATCGTGGTGATGAGCTCGTCTACGTCGGGAGCGTCGGCACGGGCTTCAGGGAAGCCGAGACCATCAGATTACGGAAGATGCTGGACAAATTGCGCTGGAACCGAAAGCAACCGCCCCTGCCCTATTCCGGAAGTGCCGACATTGTCTGGGTGGAACCGACACTGATCGCCGAGATCGAGTTTCGCGCCTGCTCGACTGATGGGAAACTCCGTCATCCATCTTACAAAGGTCTGCGCGAACGCCAGGACAATGCCGACGTCTTTCGGCTCGACTAGCGAAATCAGCGCCGTCCGCTAGATTTTTGACCACGGGTCCCAACGACCTGGTGAACCCGATCCATGAAAAGGGCGATGCCGGTCCTGTTACTGACGAAGGAAGAGACCGATATTTGGATCCGGGCGCCCTGGGAAGAGGCCAAGGAACTGGCCCAGCCATTACCCAATGACGCGCTCATCATTTCCTCACGCGAACCGTACGGATCCACGACCGTTTCGAAATCCGGAGAGCTGGTGGAATGACTGCCTGAATTCCGGGCTTGTATCGGAAACGAAAAAGCCTGCCGCGGGAGGAGGTGCGGCAGGCTTTTTCAAAAAATTGAACAACGGCTGGGAGGAGGAGTGCCGCTGTTCCGTCAGGCGCCCTCTGGGAGGAGGAGTGGGTCGCCTGAAACACGAAACTCTGCGGGAGGAGGTGCATTGCTTCGTTGAGGTGAAGATACCAGAGGCCGCCCCGACTGCCAGCGCTCAGATCGCAGTGCAGCCATGCACTTGCTGCGCCGCAATATAGATCCTGTGCTTATTTTTCGACCATTGTGGTCGAGGTGCCGCCTTCTCTCTGCTGGGCTCTAAACTGAGAACAAATTCGATCACCTTGGCGGACGACATTTCGCACGGCTTCAGTATCGACCCCGATCCAGCCAATCGATAAAGGTTGAAGCTGACAATATCGGTTCCGCTAAGCTCCTCGCCATACAGCCAGGTTCGTTTGCCATCCTCCGACCGCTTAACGGTCACGCCCCATGGTCGATCACCAAAATGTCCATCGACATAGCCGTCCGGCAATTTCGCTAGCGCGTCGTCGAACGTCGCCTGGATTGATGGAAGTGTTTTGCCGCCGGCGGTCATGGTGCCAGGCATTCGTCGCAGATCCCGCAGCCATCATCATCCATGCTCGAGGCCGGACGTAACCTTCGACAGCACGGACATGTCGTTGCATCCGACGCACACGTTTCATCGCGGTCCGGCGGAAGAATTTCAATATAGAATTCCGACAGCATTTCGGCCGCGTTTCGATCCATGGCGATGCTCCAGTTGGGGTTACACCAGAGATAGTAAGCTTCGAGGGCTACACAAGCGGGCAGAGATGCCGTGAAGATCGATCCAGTTCGAATACGGTGTCACAATTGAGCGCCTTCTTGACGATCGCAGCCTGACCTTGTTCATTCGTGCCATGTTCAAACCCGCAAACGCCGTGCAAGTCAGAGTTTCTATCGACGAGATGAAGCCGGACGTTTGGCGCCGATTGGTCCTGCCTGTTCATTGGAACCTGGAGCATCTACATCTCGGTATTCAGGCAGCATTTAACTGGTGGAACTATCACCTTTATGAATTCCGCATTGGTGGTTTACGGTATGGGGAAGTCGAGACCCTGACGGAGGATGCGACCGATGACGATCCTCGGGTCTTCGATCAGAGAGAGGTTCGCTTGCTGGACTTCGAGCAAGGTGCCGTCTTCAGTTACCACTATGATTTCGGGGATGGCTGGCGACACACTGTTGCGGTCGAGGAGTTCCTGACGCTGGCCGCTACGCCAAAACACGGGAGCTGCGTCGCCGGCGAAAGGGCCAGACCGCCAGAAGATGTGGGTGGGGTATCGGGTTATGAGCGGTTCCTGGAGATCATCGCCGACCCAGAAGATCCGGAATATGCTGAAACCATTCGGTGGTGCGGTGGCTACTTTGATCCGGAATGGTTCGACCTTTCAACCGCAGACAAAGATCTGCGCAATGCTCTACGCTCGAACGTCAAACGGCGTCTGTATCAACCTAGGCCGAAGGCTGGCTCGAAGAAATAACTTTGGGCGAGTTGAAGGTGGACACCTTGAAGGGACTTGAACGTCCGACCCCGTCGTTTGGCCAATACGTTCGCGCCAAATTTACATGTAGAGACAGCTACTTGCTCTCGGGAATGGCTGATATGGGGCCGGAAGCGGACTGGCCGGTCTCCGCTGCACTTACGCAAATAACCGCCGTTCACCGGCCGACCCGTCCAAGATACTCGGCAACTGATTGAGCGTCCAGTGTCAGGCCATCCGTTCATCAAGTCTACCTGCCCACGTGGCGAACGGCTCGGCTCTATTTGTCTACGTCGTCGAATATAGAGCGGGTTGTTGGAGGGACAGCAGAAGCGATTGCGTCCTCTTTCTTCTGCGTCACGATATGGGTCCAGTCCGTTTCGCTTTCCGTCTCTTCATCATGCTCCCGCTTACGCTCTTCGATTTCGTTAACCGAGCGCCTGACCTGGTCCCGAGCATCTTCGATCAACGACGCGGCACAAGAATCGACGCCGAGCGCCTCCACGCGTTCCAGAACATCCAAGAGTTTCTTGAAGTGGCTGTCGGGCTCTTCGTCAAGATCGGCATCTGCCGCAATATCGTCGATGCGCTCCTCGAGCGATGGCAGGACCGTCGTGCGTAACGCCATTCCCAAGCCAATCAGGCGCAATGGCAATAACAGAGCAAGCATTTCCTGTTCCTCAAAGAACGAAACGTCCAGCGACGAATGCGCAGCCGTTTCAAGCCTGTCCGCCGCTTCCAGCCGCAGGTCGTTGGGTAATAGCCCGAGACGATTTGCCCGGCCGTAGGCGACAAGCTGGGGGTCATTGCCAACTAGCCCCGTCCGCCAGCAAGATCGCCGAAGCAAATCCGGAAATTGCTGGATAGCCTTTGCGAAAACGACTTCGCTGGCGCGGTAGGACAGGAAGTGGAACAAAAGCCAATTGAGGTGCCGCTCGTCCGGCGTACGACGGAGGCGAGCGACCAATGCATCGTCAAGCACGGCTTGTATCACAAGCGCGTCTTGAATGAGCGGCGATCCCTCGCAGGTGAAAGTGCCGAGAATGGTATCGATCGGCGCACCGCGAATCAGCGCAGCCATCATATGTGGCTTCTGCCGCATGATCTCCGTCAACGCGTCCGAGATCGTCGGGTGTGCGAAGGTCCATCTGGGTCCGGAAAGCTTTAAGAAAGACCCCTTAAGCTCAGCGAAGCAATCCTGGATCTTCGAGATCGAGTAGCCGGTGAGTTCGGCGACCGCCTGTGCCGCGAGCGAATCTTGATCGCCCGGATCGAAGCCGGCCTGATGCACATAAACGAGGATGAGCGCCGCTTGCAGTCGGTCGTCCAGCGCATTGACCGTATCGATGAGGTGTTCGGTCGGCTCCTCCATGAACCGGACGAGCGGACCCTCGCGCGGCGCCAGCCCCTTGGTGAAATTCGGATCTCCAAGTCGTTCGGCAATGCCGGGGAGAAAATCTTTAACGGCAGCGACGGCCGGGAGATGGAGCTTCACGCTTGATCGCCAGCTCTGGCTCTGCTCGCCGAAATTAACATGATTATATAGGATCTGCGCTTTCTCCTCGAAGGTCAGGTCGCCCACGTCGACGACGGCACTACCGTCAGCGAACTGAGCGAGGTTGCGCTGACCGAGCCGCCGTCGAGCCCCTTCATAGATGTGCTTGCGCGAAGTCAGGAGGAAGCGGTTACCATGCTTGATCGCCGCGCGGAGCTTCGAAAAAGCCGAAGCCCAGTCTTGAACGTAGTCCTCGCGCAGCACGTTTGGACCAAAAGCGTCGTCGATCCAGAAGAAGCGGCCGGGGTCGTTCGGATTCCATCCCGCCTCAAAATCGCGCGGGCTCGTCAGGGCAAGGACGGTGTTATCCGGGTTCTCCGAGGCGATCGTGGAAACGATGGCACCGATCGCCGATTTGCCGCTGGACGGATTGCCGAGGAGGAGCACCACGCCATGGTCGGAGATCGCGTTGACGGCGTCGCGATGGGCCTTGGTTGGGACATAGGTCCGCAATTTTGGGACCCAACTGTCGAGCAGCGACCGACTCTGTTCGCTCAGCCGCTCATCGACGATCGAGGTGAGATCGCCAAGGCCGTACACCTGTGGGACGAGCGCGCGCAGACGTGCACTGCTTCTGATCACGCGTACAATATATTGGCGGCCCAGAATATGGGGCTTGCGCACGCCAAGAGCACGCAGACGCGCGCGCATCGCGGCGGCGACAGGAGCGTCCACGCTCATGTTGGTCATGAACACGTAGGTATCTGCCTGACCTGCCTTGACCAATTCCTCGACGTTTCCGATCTCGCCAGAGAGGTCACCTGTCTTCAGAGCTTTTCCCGCCTCCGAGGTGTGCTTGCATTGAACCGTGCCGATCGGCGGCGCTTCCGATCCTGAAGGGATAAGGAATACTCCGTCCTGGCCGCCATCTTGGGCCTCTCGAAAAATTTCGACGGGACGACCCAGCACGACTTCACAGACCTGCGAACACAAGTCCTGGAATGCTCGCCACCCGATCGTATGGAGCGCGAGGTCGCTCCATGGGCCTTGGGCCCGACGGTCATGCGCCAGCACTCGTTCACTGGAACCGTCCTCGACTTTCATGCGGCGGCTACCGGCGCTTGCGGCTGGGCTTCACCCGGCAAATCCTCGTCGCGGAAAAAGCGCCACATCGAACGAATGAGATTTTTCAGCATCTCGCTCTCGCGACCTTGCCCCTTCCCACGCAGCAGTGTCTCGTAGACGACCTCGGGAATCTTCTGTGTGTCATTGCTGGGGTTCACGCCGAACGGCTCGCAGGCCGCGGCAAGACATGCCGCATGTACCTCCGGTGTGAGGTCCTCCTTCAAGCGATGTTCCAACGTCGTACCGAAATGCGCATAGCAATCGCTGACGAGATCGACGATCGGAGCGGCATCGAACACGTTTTCTGGCATCGCGAGCTTGCTCAGAGCAAGATCGATTGCCGGCGTTCGTTTGGCTTCGGGCAGATTCTGGTCGCAATCCCACAGCAGGAAAGTCGGGATACCCAGCTCTCGGAAGATCACGTAGGGCCGATCGAGATTGGCTTTGCCTTCGGCCGAAAGGATCGCGATCCCGGCCGCCTCGAAATTCACGCCTAGCATCCGTGCCGTCGCGGTAAGCGCCGCCTTATCGCTACGACCCTCAACCAAGACGACGCCATTGGCGAAGAATCCTTCGGCTAATTCGGCGCCGAGAATGTGGAGCCGCGGCATCAAGGTCAGTGCGCTGTATGAGCCGGCGGGCTTATCCCAGCCACGCTCAAGCTTCTGTGCGACGATATCAAGGTCGAGAGCCTGCAAGCTGCATTGCTTGAACGCGCTGTCAGCGCAGACCGAACGCCGGGTAAGCCGGATTTCGTCTGCCTTCCCCATCGAGATGAACATCGGCGAATGCGACCCGAAAATGATCTGGGTGTGCCCTTGGACCCCAGGGAGGGTGCCACTGCTCAGACCGCGTAGCACCTCAGCGAAATGCCGCTGCTTTGTAGGGTGCTGATAGAGTTCGGGCTCTTCGATCGCGAGTATCAGGGTCGGTGCCTGGGCCACGACCGCCGCAGCGTCATGTGCTCCGTCGCCACCACCCGCGACGGGATCGTCGGCCTCCGGCACCGCCGTGCGTGCCAGATGCTGGAGCAAAGTAAAGATGAACGCACGCTGGAGACCGTGGCCTTGCCGATCCACCGGCCCTCCGAACCCGTCATCCTTGAGGAGGACGTCCGCCATTGGCAACGGGACCGGCATTTCTCCAATCTCGCGCCAGTTCAGCGCCACCTCGGCGTCTTGGTAAAGGCCGCGTAGGTCGGCGGTTAGGGTGCCCGCCAAAGTACCAAGCTCCGGCATGTTCTCGGCAGAAACAAGCGCCTGGTAAGCCTCGGTCATTTGCGCCTTGAAGGCCTGAACATCCGGTCGTTGCAAGATCTGACTGCGCACCAAGAGCTCAAGAAGCTTGCCAATTACACTCGTCTTGCCGTCCGCAGCATCCGCCGACGCCTCACGCACGGCTGGAATGAACACGAAACTCGTATGACGCTGGAGTTTGCCGCGGCTGTTGTTCTGGAAGCCGAAGAACTGACCATCGTCCGGCAACAGCACCAGCTGAGCAGGATGGTTTGCCTCCCATTCCACTAGTGCTTGGTCGACGGCAGCCGCGCTTCCAGCGTTAGGCAATTCTGCATAAAGGGGATTCGCATCGCGAAGAGCATTGTACGCCGCACGCTTGGGGTTTGCGGCGGTTTGCGATCGGATCGCTACGAAATCGGGGGTCTGGGGAACCACACCGTGATAACGACCGCTCGACGTGCCACCATCGAAAATGCGGGTGACCATCAGCTTGTCGTCGCGAACCCGGCCCTCGAACGATGCGGCCTCTTGATCGCTCAGCTGATGGAAGGTCAGCTCAATCTCAATCGGTTGCCCTTGATCTCGTCCGAAATAATCATCGGCGTCACAATTTTTCGATGTTGAATAGAACTTCTCAATCGCCTTCAGGATTGACGATTTACCGGCACCGTTACCCCCGATAAATGCGGTGTGTGCGCCAAAAGCTACTTCGACATCCCGAAGTGATCGGAAGTTTTTGATACGCGCGCGCTCAAGCTGCATTGATTCCCCCCCAAGTCCTATACTTTCGATTTTGACCGGTTAGAATGCAAGAGCACTCACAACGGCTGCTAAAACAAACGTCGGCCTTCGGAAAATCTTAAACGTCAGGCCGGAATGGGAGTGCAAAGCAGCCGGCACCCGCACTTCGCTCCAATGTTGGTTCGAGACTGCAAACCACATCCTACGAAATCAGATCCGATGGTGTGACGGGATCGCATCTCGGCACTCCATTTCAAACTCGTTCGATAGCAGCCAGTGGCCTTATAGGTGCGGCGACCAACCCTGCAGCCGGAAGGCGTCGGAGCATTTCAGGGGTCACGAGCACGACTTGCGCAAGATTTTCACTTCCTGAATAGGTTCATACGTATGTCGTTGTCGAAGAACCCGCCCTGCTTCCACGACGAAATGAACCCTCGACTTTTCAACCACGTAACGAATTTCAGGTTCGCCTCGTTGCCTTCAAGCTTCGGCGTAACCCACCCCGGCTTGATATCGGGCAGTGGCGCCGGAAGTGCTTGCAGTATCTCCCGCACCTGGTCGTCTTCGAATTTCTCATGAAGCAAGTTGAACAGCTGTATCTGCGTATCGAACGGGCGGGATTTCAGGATGACCTCACGGGCGGCTTCCACTCCCAAGTTCTCCGTAACAATTCCAGTGCGAGACAGAATCTTTCCAATAAGCGCTGCACGCGCTGGTGCTCCCGCCAGTAAACTCAGGTCCATCGCGCGGACTATTTTTAGTCGATCTTCGTCGGTCAGGTTCGATTCTAGCAGCTTTTCTCGGAAGTCGTCCTCCAATTCGCACTCGCCCTCGACCTTGAAGAATTCGTCGATGTTGTTCGTCACGAATTTGACGCCCAACGGAATGTCGTTGCCGAGATGTGAGAGGTTCTCAGGTGAGAAGCTTACGCGCTTGCAATCAACCAAGATTCCCGTTTTTTCAGAGCCAAGTTGTTTTGGGAATGCGTTGAAGGTCCTCGGAAGTGCCCTGACATAAGAAGCATAGGCTTGTGCGCTCAAAGAATCGTTCTCGATGATGAATTTGCGCAACGGGCGTGCCTCGTCCCCATCTGGAACTCCGTGATCCGCGAGCGCCGCCAATGTAGCTGGTCTGTTTAAGAATTGCGTTAGGATATCTGCCTCGAAGCTTTCGCTGCCGAGGAAAGACAGGCAATTGCCCCAGGTCGGCTCGATTTTCTCGATCCTGAAAAGCACCGCATGGAGATTCTGGGGAACCTGATCTAACGTCGGTAATAGAATCGTCTGCTTTTCGAGGAAGGCTACCACCGACTCAAGATCAACATCTTCCCGACCGATGACGCTGAGAATGGCGGGAACGCTTTCAAAGCGATTGTCCGGCAGACGGAGAAGGACATTTTTCAGATAGTTACCGAAATTGCCGTTTGCCTTGGCTAGAAGCGGCCTACTGTCAGCCTCGAGCATCAGTGTATAGTTCTGTTCCAGTGGCTTGGCGTCCGCGTTAATTCCGAGGACATTTCGGAATATGAAATCAAGGTTTTCGATGGAAAGCTCATAGAGCCCCCGGTCGAATATCAAGCGTATGAAACCGGGATAACGTTCTATCGCAGACAGATCAGTTGCTTCAATTCCGAGAAGTTCTAAACGTTCTGGGGCGAAATCGATCCCAAGAGCCAAAATGTCGGGCAGCTTCTCAGACACAAATTCAGCCAGTGCTGGATTTTTGCCAGCGATACTCTTTAAATTGGCTTCAGGCAGATGGGTTATGATGCGGGCCACATGTGTAAGGTTGGCGGAGCTCTCTATCGCAGCCGTCACGAAATCTGGCCACGATCGAGTGAGCGTCGTGATCAGCGTTGGCACCCCGCGCCCGCGGGCATAGAAGGTCGCAAAAAAATCTCCGCAGTCGTCAAAATCGGATGCGATGAATTCGAGCAGCTTTCTTGTTTGCGCCTCATACAACAATGGATCAGAAAGTAGGCAGTCGACGATCTCAACGTTAAGCACGTAGTTCCGGCTGAAGTCCTCGTCGCGCATTGCGGCAATGACTTCCTTAGGGTTATCAATCTGAAAATCAGGATCCGGATTACTGAAGCTACGAATCCGGATCAGGAACTTGTTGTCGCTTGGCGAAAGGCGCCCGGAGTGGAATAACGACGTATATTGGTAGTAGGTATCGTCCAAGAATCCCTCGAGAACTAGAAACCGAGCCAATTCGGCGCGATCCCCAAACACGCCAAAAAGGTCATCCAGTTCGTCCAAACTCTCCCGGACCATTTCATTAAACTTCGCCATCCGAACATTAGCAAGCTTGGCCCGTAGATCCTGAAGCTTCTTGGACGCTGCGCTCCTAAATGACGTGGATTTATTTTCGACATCTTTCTTGCGTTGCTGAAATGTCCTGTTCGGATTTACTTTTTCTTGGAAACCCGAGAGCGCTACTTGCTGCTGGTATCCATTTGGATTGTTTACGAACACCTGAGTCGCATTGAGGAAATCCTCAAGTCGATCATGTTTGACCAAGCCAGCTATTGGAATGAAGTTGCTTCGATCTGTCGAGATATTGCCATAGTTCGCAGGAAGCAGCTCTATTAGCGCCATCGCATAGATCCTACGCAATTCATTCAGGTCAGCCGGCAGTTGCTTTTCGCTAAGGTCCACGAGTTCCTCAATCCTGGAAATCTCAGCGGTGTAAAGGGCTTCGCTAGCGGCGATGTAGCGGTCGTGACTATGAAGAACTTCTGCAAGGTTGCCTTTCCCACGATGAAGATTTTCAAAATCACTGGGGAACACGTTCTTGTAAATCAGGACTGCTAGCAGTTTATTCGCGTTTAGATTGACTTCGTCGTCCGTCTCGAGGCAAGCCGCATATATTGCATATTCGTTGAATATATTTTGAATTAGCCTCAGGTCATCCAGGTATCGCGAAACCTCCCGCAGGAATTGTTTGTTCAGCCTGCTGTCGATAGACAGCCGCTTGCCCTGCTCTAATACCATATCGATCGAGTTCGAACTGTTGATGATAGGGATGACGGGAATAAGAAATTCGAAGAACTTCGTTCTGTCCGTGTTGATAAAGATGTCGTCGCGAAGGGCGTAAAGGAAACGGACTGTTCTCTTCTTACCTAAGTTTGCGTTCACGAGGCTGTTTATCTCGCGAAGAGTGACGAAAATATCGGCGTTGTTGAATCTATCCAAGTCCTCGATGACTACAAGGTCATATTTTGTCGACTGGAAGAAGTATATTATTTCGTCCATATGACGATTTAGTATTGATTCTTCGGTCGCCGCCTTCGGCGTGATTTCAATATCTTTGAGGGATATGCTCTTGAGCGATATTCCGAAACTCGCGACGTAGATTTGGTGGAAGACTAGCCAAATGAACGCTCCGCCAATAGCAAAGGCGGTTAGATTGAACCAGTTAGTCAGATCAAACGGACGGAAGTAGTCGCCGCCTATGATCGCATCACGCTTCTGTATCAGGTGCCAGCAGGCTAAGAAGCCCAAGACCATGAAAAGTGAAGCAAAAATGGACCATCTGCCAGGTGACTGGATCCGCTTGAACCTAGATAGCGGCAGCCGGTTGGCATCGGCGCCGTAAAGCATCTGCTGGAGTATACTTCGCTCGATCTCCTGTTTGCTTACCTCGCCGCCCGCCGTTACGGCTTCGGGTAGAAAGGCCGCCAGCGATATCTGCAGAACCGGGCGCTTGTATAGCTTTAGGAACGACTTAATTATGCTGCTCTTCCCGGATCCGTAAGGTCCAGTAAGAGCAATGTTCATCACCCGAGGGTTTTCGGTCGCCTCGGTTAAGGCGCTCGAATACACACCTGCCGGATCCGCTTTATCCGTCGGAGCAAGGTCAACGAACCGAGATATGTCACCTTGGTCGTTACGGCGTCGAGTAAATCTCGATGTGATTGCAACAAGTGTCCTTGCAAATTTTATAAGGTAACCAACCAAGCTCCTAAGACTCCAAGTTCTCAAATACCGTCTTCGCAAGATGGCGCGCGAATGAATATCGATAACTTATTTAAAGTTGCGGGGCAAAACAGCATTTTTTCCTGTGATGCCATTCTTGTTGATGGCCCTCTGAGTTTCCAACGGCGTCCGAGCAACGGATAAGCAAAATCCTCAAGAATGCAGCTACCGGATCCAACGCAGCAAGGGGCACCTTTCAAACAACACCCCACGCCCGAAACCTCCCCCTCCCCGTCATCTCCCTGAGGCCGAGCTCCAAAACAATCCGCCGCGCCGCCTGCGGCGTGACATCGAGCGTCTTCGCCACCATCCCGGCCGACACCAATGGCTTTGCCATCACCAGCTCGACCAGCTCCGGCAGCTTTGAAGAGGTCCGGCGTCCATCCAGCTTTCGCTCGAACATCGTGCGCGCCAACGCAAGCCGGTCGTGCTCCTTGAGCCCGATCTCGGCGGCCGCAATCAGGCCGTGGGCGATTGCAAGCAGCCGGGTTTCACGATCACGATGGCGGCGCCGATCGACGGGAATGGTTTTGAGGCCGAGATTGATGGCGGCCAGATGGGCGCCGGTGGTGATGCCGGCCTGACGCAGGATCGACGCTGCCAGCAGCCGGCCAAGCCAAGTGGCATGCTGAAGCACGGAAAGCTCGCTCCAGGCATCTAGCGCGATTACCGCCTGCAGCATCGCCGGCAGGTCCTGAGCCTGTCGCAACACGCCGCGCCACTCGTCTAGCCTGGCATCCTCGTCCCAATCGAGATCGTAGATGATCGGATCTTTGTCTTGGCCGCCGCCATGGTACGGCCGTCTGGCACTCTCGATCGCCGCCTCCGATCTAGCGAGGACCGCATCGATGGCGGCATAGTCGACGCCCGGCGGATTCCCGGGGTCATCGGTGTCTTCACCCTCCCCTTCCGGATCGTTTGTGACCGCGCGCCGGATGGCATCGGCGGTCGCCACCTCATCCGTGTCGGCCTGCGTGATCTCCGCGGTTTTTCGCAGGGTCCGAATGCCATCGGGCGACAGCGCCCAGCCGGGGAGTTGGGCGGCAATGCGCCGGCGGGTGCGCAGGACGTCGCGGGCGATGGTCAGCTCATGGGTGGGTGTGCGAATATCGCGGGTGTGGTCATGGAGGACGAGGTCTTCGAGATGGACCAATTCGCCGTCGATCCACAGCGAGGAGCATGCGTCGGCAAAATGGGATCGTGCGATCCAGCCTTCGCCGACCGGCGAACGGGCAATCCGTTCGTCCAAACGCGTCAGCGCGACCCCGGCGTCGAAAGCCGGCCGCATCAGGGCTGTCATGCTGATTTTCGGGAGATCGTAAGCCATTGAAATCATGGTAAATGATTTCTTGTAGGAACTCTATCTCAAAGTTAGTATTCCTCACATCGGATGGCTTTGGGCAGGCGCTCTAACCATCGATAAGTATCAAGTATCGATAGTGAGCGATTTGACGGCGCTGAGCAGTGATGTCGGCCGTCCTATCGAGCGGATTCCCCACATTTCCTGCAATGTCAGGCGAATTTCGCCCGAATTCGGCGAACAACGCGCTGCCACGTGCATTGTCCCACCCCTCCTAACGCAAGCGCCGTAAGGCTCCCCGACGGATTTCCGTCGTCCTGGACTACCAGCCGGGTGATCTTCGAAGCTCATATCGTTTGCCCCTTATTCTCCGGCATTTTCGCCTCACAGCGCCGCAGGCCCGCATCGGCTCGGTGGACGGCCAGAGACCGGTGACGAGACGAAAATCGGGCGCTACAGACTCGCGTTAGGTCTCTAAAACACGCTTCCTATGGTACATTTGTCCGCGCATCTCTTATCTAAACCACGACGCCGGATTTCCATCAAAAATCCACGGCCAAACGCCGAAGAGCGATCCTCCTTCCCCGCCTCGCCGACTGATCGGCACCTTGTGATATCAAGTCGGCTTAGCGCGTCTCTCTCTCTTGAATTTTAGGAAATTTACTGCTCTAGGATCGCGTCTTTCTATTACGTTTGCGGTGACCTGCATGGATCGGCTAGAAGCTATGGCGATGCTGGTGTCTTCCATTGAGGAAGGGAGCCTGTCGGCTGCTGCTAGAAAACTACGAGTTCCAGTCACCACGCTCACCCGAAACGTCAACGAACTCGAAGCGCTGGTTGGAACGAAGCTGCTCGTGCGATCAACACGGAAACTTGAACTCACCGATGCCGGGGCCGATTACGTTGTGTCCGCAAAGCAAATTCTGGAACAGGTCGACGAACAAGAACGTCGTGCCGCGGGCGAATTCACGGCGCCACAGGGCGAGCTTGTCGTTACCACTCCGGTGCAGGTAGCGCGACTGCGAGTGCTGCCGGTAATCGATCAATTTCTCGCGCTTTATCCGAAGATAAGAATCCGGCTTTTGCAGTCCGATCGCAACCTGGATCTCATCGATTCCCATGCCGATGTGGCTATTCGGGTTGGGCGCTTGCGCGATAGTAGTCTCGTTGCAACACGAGTTGGAAGCTTGCGCGTGGTGGTGGTCGCCAGCAAGGAGCTGTTGAGGAATCGGGGTGAGCCGACGACACCGGAGCAGCTTCGCGGCTACCCGTGCGTGGTTTTCGATAGCCCCTACCTCTCGCCCTGGCGTTTCCGCAATCCGGATACAGGAGTGATTTCGAAGATCGCAGAGGTGCCACGGCTGCTGGTGTCGTCGCCGGACGCTGCGGTTGATTCCGCAATTGATGGCATTGGCGCAACGCTCGTCCTGGAGCATGACGTCGATGCGGCGATTAAAGCGGGAAAGCTTGATTATATTTTGCAGGAGTTTGAAGTTGAGCCGATCCCGGTTCACATCGTTTATCTTTCCCGAAACGCTATGCCTTTAAAGCTACGGCGGTTCATAGACTTCGCTGTGCCGAAGCTGCGCGAAGAACTTGCTGAATTCGGCCGAATTCCTTCGAGCGAATAGGACAGCCCGTCGTCTGCGAATTATATCAAGACGACAGGCTGCTGTCGGTTCTGGGTCAGCAGCGTCAGAATTGAGTCAGACCGCCATCCACAACCAGTTCCGTGCCTGTAGTGTAAGACGAGTCATCGCTTGCCAAAAACAGCACGGTCTTTGCGAGTTCGACCGGCTGCCCGAAACGCTTCAGAGCGATCTTCTGTGTGATGCCGGATGCGACCTCGGCGAGTACGTCTTCGGGTAGGCCGATCTTGCTGTAGAACGGTGTGGCGATTGCGCCGGGGCTGACGGCATTTACGCGGATGCCCCGAGGGGCCAACTCTGCGCCGAGAGTGCGAACAAGTGAACGCGTCGCAGCCTTGCTGGCGGCAAGAATCGATAGTCCTGGGTAGCCGATCGTGTTCAGGAACGATGTCGTGACGATGATGCTGCCGCCCTCGGCAATGATCGGTGCTGTCTTCTGGATAGTGAAGAACGTACCGGTGAAGTTGAGGGACAGGTTTTCAGCGACGTAGTCTTCCGTCACGGCTTCAAGCGGGGCGACGGTCGTCGCTCCAGCGTTGGCGAATACGATGTCGATATGACCAAACTTCGCCTGGGTTTCTTCAACGGCGCGTTCGATCTCGGCCACTTTCCGGATATCGGCACGAACCAACAGCGGCTTGCCGTCGAGTTCCTTGCCCGCTGCGGTCAGCCGTTCATCGTTCGAGCCGACGAGAACCACATGAGCGCCTTCGGCCTGAAAGAGCTTTGCGGTTTCCAGACCGATGCCCGACGTGCCGCCAGTGACGAATGCAATCTTATTCTTCAGCTTCATTGTAGCCTCTATTGAGATGAAAAATTGAGTCTCAACCCGCAGCTCGATCATTTCGAACATCTAGTTTCACTGACCGCCCTGCGTGAAATGGAAGATGCATCTAGTCGCAAATATTCGGAACAAGCTTAGAATGCTCAACATTTAACCGAAAAATGGAGAGATGCATGGCCGCGATGAAGTATCGATTTGCGATGCACCAAGGCAAACTCCGATCGCAACCCGCCATCGAACACGCATGCCTCGCTATAGCCACGCTTGGTCAGAGATCGTTATAAGCTGTGGGACATAGAGGAAGGCGACCGCAAGCACTTGCCGGCCGGCGAGTTCACGGCGATCACCCGCAACGTTTCGAAACATGTGCCGCTCTTCCGATCGGCCAAACTGACGTTCGAAATCAGTGCCGGCGTGCGGCCTACGCTGCCTCATTACGCCGCGCCCCTGCCCTGGGCGGCGGCGCGGTCCATGTGGCCTATGCACAGCGTGCGGTAAGCTGCAAACTGCGCTTCGGCGGCTTTCTGATGCCTAGAAAGCCGTGAGCTGCCGCCCAGGCACAGCAGACAAGCCCATGTCGCTTCTGCGTCCGCCGAATTAAGGTGAATCCGGCGAATTAGGAAAATGCTTTGTTCCGCGGAATCAGTGGGATAGAATCCGCTTGATTGGGACGGTCGACAGCTAAAGGTCGGTCAACAGCTACGGTCGGATCGGGGTTCGAAAGCGACAAAAAGGCACGATCATCGATCCTACTTGCATCCAGGCACATAACGGCAATTGAGAGCGCGCCACGTCCCTCATGGCAGCTAGGGTGCCAAGCCAACCCCATAACGTTCACCGATCTCCCAGAACCAGTCCCGGTCCAATTCGATATCTCGGGAAACCTCATAAATTGCATCCGCCGCGCGTTCGTAGAGCGCAAAGCAGAGTTCGGTGTCGTCGTGGCGCGCGTGATAGGCGATCCCGTCGAACGCAAGGGGGTGTTTTAACAGTTCCTTCGACCACGCCTGGGCGATCTCATACGGCAGGCCGCCGTGGGGCACTTCCGCCGTGGCGCCGACCCGCGCCAGTCCTGGCCCGGCGAGACGCACTAGCGTCAATGGTCTTTTTGCCGCGAGGCGCACGTATGCTTTGCGTTGCAGCAGTTCGGCATCCACCAGTGTACGCCCCGGCGTCCTCAGGAACGTCTCGGCAAACGCGCCAGCAATCTCTTGAGCGGCATACAGCACGCCATAGGAGCCATCTGGCGCATTGAAGCGCCCGAGATCAGATCTATCGAAATAGATCGGTTCATAAGCTGCGCTGTAGAAGCGATGAAGGTACCGTCCTTCCGGCAGTGTCACCAATTTGGGAACGCGGCTCGAAAGATCGGCCGGCGGTCGCGGAGCGCTCACGCCCCCTGCTCGCCGTACCGTCGCGCCGCCTCGATAACCTGATCCTGTTGCCCGGACCTGAGAAGATCGATCGGCTTTCGATCGCCAAGGCGTGCATCCGGTCGCGCCAAAAAGTTCAGCAATATCCAAGGATTTCTGCTTTGAAGCGCGTCACGCACCTCCCGAAGTCCTTCAACGATCGTTCCGTCCGGCGCAAATTGCAGCGTCGGGTAGCTTCTCCGATTGCTTGGTCCAGGCACGGCGAGCAGCGAGCCTTCCTGAACGCGTTTGTCCACTGCCTGACGGGAAATGCCGCGCATCAGCGTCCTGACTTGCTCGAGATCATAGGCTCCCCCCGCCGCGCGCAAATCCTCTTCCGCGATGCGGACGCCCGCCAGCAGTGCTCGGCTGCGCGCATCCGGTTCGAAAGCCGACTTGTCGATGACCGGTGTCTTGGTTTCCGACTGGCGTTGACGCAGGCTGGTCGTGGCTTCGGCGATCCGAGAGATCCGTCCCCGACCCGCCTGGCGGATCTTTCGGATCGATTCCGGTTTTGACGATACGATGGCGACCTCGGCGCCGGCTGGCAGATCGAACCCAGAGAGAGCCTTGATCGGATCCCCCTTCATCATGAACATCGTCACGACGTCGGCGCTGCGCTCCCGTCGAACCTTTGCCTTGCTGCCTGCTCGATCAACCATCGTTTCAGTCTCCTTCATGCACAAGATATGTATTCGCGCAATTTTGTCAACTTGGTCAACTAAAGCAAATAGCCTCGAGTTCAAAATCCAAATCAAGATCCGGTGATCACCGCAGCCCATGCGCCATAGCCAAGCGCAAAATTGGGACATTCGCCACCCAAAATGGGCGCCCCTCAGATGGGATTCTACTGTTGATCACATCGCGGGTTGAACCAGGTATCGATAGTGATCGATTTGAGGGTGCAAGTGCAGGATAACGGTCGCCCAGAGTGGCCGGAACTTCCGACCGTCAACCCAAGGAACGAGCTGGAAGTACGACACCGGCGATTGTTCGATCAGCGATTTAGCCGCCAGGAAGCACGCCGCTTCAGTCGGAGAATTTCCCCGAATAATATTGTAAAAGTATTGTATTTTGCTGTATCATAGCGCCAAGGAGTAAACGACATGGCACGCGCAAAGACTTTTTCGCTTGGCGACACTTATGACGGGATTCTTTCGGATCTGGTCCGCAATGGACGGTTTGGTACGGAGACCGAGGCCGTGCGGGCTGGGATCCGCATGCTGGCCGACCACGAGCTGAAAATGCAGGCGTTACGTCGGGACATCCAAACGGCCGACGGCGAGATTGAAGCGGGCCTCGGCAAGGAATACGCTACCGGCGCAGATCTTCTCAAAGACGTCATGAACGAAAGCTAGCGCCATCAAACCGAAACGCTTGATTATTGCGCCGTCCGCAATCGAGGATTTGCGGAGTATCCGGCGCCATATTGCCGAGAGCAGCCCGCACTATGCGCAGGAATTCCTGGCCGACTTGACGGCCAAGATTGCGTGGATCGCGGAGGTGGACTTCACCGGCTCCCCACGCGACCACATCTCGGAAGGCCTACGGGGCTTTCCCTACCGAAACCGCTGCATCTATTATCGTTCCTATCACGACCGGATAGTGATCCTGCGTGTCAGGCACGGCGCCGAGGATATAAAGCCGCAGGATTTCGAGCTCTAAGCCGCACGTAGCGCACCGGTTCAAGCACAAGCCAACTAGTTTCAGGGCGACGATGCGGCGGAGAAACGGTTCGCCACAGCGGTATCCTGATAGCGCCGAAGTTTTTAGAGACGGTGGCGGCAGTGACAGTAGAGATCATTGGCTCACTCCTTCCCGTAAAGTGCGGGCTTTCCGGAAAGTGTTCAAAGGAGCATCGGGTGTCGATCGCGATGGATCTAAAAGCGTAAATCGACGCGGAAAGGCCGCACTCCATGGAAGCATTGACGCACTTGGCATGGTGTTGACTTTCGTAATTATGCGTTACGTTGGGCTCGGTGTCGAATGGAGGCCGTCTTTCCGCCGCCCCGCGACAGCGTATCGGCAGGAGTTTTTCATGACCGTCAAAGTCAAGGTCGGCGCGGCCAAGACGCATTTTTCCGAATTGCTGGCCAAGGTCGAGGCGGGCGAAGAGGTAATCATCTCACGGGGGAACACGCCGATCGCGAAACTGTCGCGCATCCGGCATGAAAATGATATCGATGCCGTTATTGCCGAGATCAAAGCCCTGCGTTCGACCATTCAGTCCACCAGGCAGGGTGAAATTCGCGAATGGCGCGATGAGGGCCAACGGTCCTAATGCCCTTCGTTCTCGGTGCTTCCATCGCCGGGGCCTGGTTTCTGCCGGACGAACAGAATGACGCTGCCGACCGCTTGCTGGCTGAGCTTCGTTCAGCCCCGGCGCTTGTCCCGTCGCAATTCTGGTTCGAGATCCGAAACAATTTCCTGATGGCCGAGCGACGTGGTCGGCTTCGACCCGGAGACGCCTCGTTGCTGATGGGCCAGTTGCGCAGGCTGTCATTGGAGGACGCCGGATCGGGAAACGACCCTGCCGTGCTCGACCTTGCGACGCGTCACATGCTGAGCGCTTATGATGCCAGTTATCTGGATCTCGCAAAAACGGTCGATCTGCCGTTGGCGACTGGCGATCGGAAAATGGCCGCGGCCGCCCGCAACGAAGGTGTTATTGTCGTCGGGCCACTTGCGGATGAGCGGTAATCAGCCGTTGTCGGCCTTGGGCTGATGCGGAACCAGTATCGATAGTGATCGATTTGAGGGTGCAAGTGCAGGATAACGGTCGCCCAGAGTGGCCGGAACTTCCGACCGTCAGCACAAGGGTACGCGTCTCTACTTTATTTGGCCACCGAAAGTGCCTATATAGCTAGACAGGCTAGCTAACTCGGAGCAGAACCATGGAATGGCAGCTACAGGACGCGAAAAACCAGTTTTCAAAAGTGGTACAAAAGGCGCGATTTGAAGGTCCGCAGGAAATCACTGTACGCGGAGAAAGAACCGCTGTCGTTTTATCCACGCGTGACTATGACGCCTTGCGCGCAGGCCGCCCCACACTCGTTGACGATCTACTCGGCGGTCCGTCTTGGGACGACGAGCTCGTTGATGCGCTCGAGGCGCGCGCCAAGATCCCCAGCCGCGACGTAGCCTTCTGATGTACCTGCTGGACACCAACATTGTCTCAGAAGCGCGACGCGGCACCCCGCAAGCGGTATCCTGGTTGCGATCGGTCGATCCGCTCAGCGTCCACCTAAGCGCCCTGACCCTGGGCGAAATCATGCGTGGCATCGCGCTGAAACAAAAGTCTGACCCGAGGGCCGCCTCTCACCTTACCGAGTGGCTGCGCAAGCTACGCCGGGACCACGGTGATCGTATCCTGCCGGTAACTGACCAGATCGCGGTGGAATGGGGCCGTATCGCAGCGATCCGTCCCCGAGGCGATATTGGTGGGCTGCTCGCCGCGACCGCGATCATCCACGACCTGATCCTCGTCACGCGCAACGTCAAGGACTTCGAAGACACCGACGCAACTGTGATCAATCCCTGGGATATGCCGGCGTAGGGATAGCGTTTATACGATCCAGATCGATGTCCACAGCGAACTGCCGCGAGCTTCAACGGGATCACCGCCTGCAGCCCTGATCAGCCGTTGTCGGCCTTGGCGGTGATGCATTTCAGGTATCGATAGTGACCGATTTGACGGTGCTGAGCGGTGATGTCAGTCACCCCTGTCCGGGCTTTTGGGTCGTTTTCCAGGTTCAGTAGACTCGCGAAAGCAAGCGGACGAATGACCCCCTCGCGAGCCACGGCCTTTTGCTGGGCCATCTCTCTGATAGGCATCCTGTCGGGCGTCTGCGCCGTTGAGACCTCCAGCCGGCAATCCGGCTTGGCCACTATCAACCGCTGCTGATCTCACAATGCTCACCGACCATAACAGTTGGAAAACGCTGCGTCGCATCTTGTTACCCTTGAGATAACTCTACCATCGGTCGGACGGAGTCGTCTGCAACGCCCCGGTGACCTGAGACCAAATACTGGTGGTCGCGCTGAAAGATCAGGAGCTGCAGCCGACTAGCTACCAGCCAGCTGTGACACAGCATTGACGTCAACATAGTCGCGCCACGCAATGATATGATCACCTTGCGTTTCGTAGATCCCCATCAGCGTGACCCTTCCGATCTCGCTGCCGTCGGCGCGTTCGAAAATATCCAGCCGTTCAGTGAGAACACGGTTTCCCTCAGCAGCAATGGCGAGCATCTCGATGTGCACCGTCGCAATGCCCATCGTTTTTTCGAGCTCGTCGACCATGCCCACAGCATCTTCGATGCCAGTCGTTGAGGAGATCCCTACGTTGGTCCAAACCGTCTCCGGGGTAAACCAACGCCGTATTGCGGGTCTCCCGCCATCTTCGGGAAAGGCGTTGCAAAAGTCAGTTACGATCTCGATCGGGGAAGGCATGTCATGTTCCTTTCAACAAAAGTCTGCCTGCACCGGTATGGGCCCTCTTGAGGTGCCTTGGCGATGCCTGATGGTCTTGAAAAATTGCCTGATCCTGCCATCGGCTTGACGTTTATAAGCAAGTCGCGACAACTGGTGCGATGGAAACACTTGATGAACTACGCACTCTGGCGATCCGTCATGCAGGAACCCGGCACTCCGGCCTCTCGCGCTTGATGGTGCACAGATATACCGAATCGACGGAGGTTGCTGGCCAAGTCTATGATCCGATGGCGTTTATCGTGCTGCAGGGGATCAAGCGGACAATCATCGGCGATAAAGTCTTCGAATATGGCCCAGGGCAAACAATGATCGTCGCTGCGGAGGTCACCGCCATGGATCAAATCGCCGAGGCATCAGCGGAAAAACCCTTCCTGGCTGTCGGTCTTCACCTTGATCCGGCGGTTATCACCAACGTGGTACTCTATCTGTCCGAGGTGCCGGAGCTGCAGATCCAACCCGGCTTTGGCTTCAGCATTGCCAATACCGAGTTAATCGGCGCATGGCAAAGACTACTGGCGGTGCTTGATCGTCCAAAGGAGATCCCCGTAATGGCGCTGCACCTGGAACATGAGCTGATGTTTCGGTTGATGATGGGACCCCACGCCGAAATGCTGCGTCAGGTTGCCGGAATAGACTCTCGGTTATCACATATACGGAAGGCCATGGCCTGGATCCGAGAGCACTACACGGAGCAGATCAGTATTGAGGCAATGGCTGCCGTCGCAGGGATGAGCGAGTCCGTGTTCCATCGGCGTTTCAAAGCAGTGACCGCCTTGAGCCCGTTGCAATACCAAAAGCACATCCGGCTGCAGGAAGCCCGTCGCCGCATGGTTGCCCGACAGGCCGATGCAGGCTCGGTTTCTCATGAGGTTGGCTACAAGAGCATCTCGCAGTTCAGCCGGGAGTACAAACGTCTCTTCGGCGCGACGCCTCGGCGCGACGCCGGATTGATGCAGGCGATCGTTGATCCGAAATAAGGAATACTACCATGTACACCCCTATCGAAATCGTGAAGCCTTCTGTGCTGCCTTCCAATGACGGCGGGACCGCGAACCCTCTGGGTCAACGAAGGAGTACGTCACCACCGGTATCGAGGAAGCGATCGCCTGGCTTGGGCGGCCCGAAAGGTCACCCGGCATCGCCGCAGTTCACTTCGACATGCGGGCAGCTTCGGCTGCAGGAAGCGCGTCAAATGTTGCTCCCCGGGTATCGCAGCGCTTCGGATGTCGCATACTCAGTTGGTTACGAGGGCGCTTCGCAATTTAGTCGCGAATATCTCCGGCAGTTCGGTGCACCGCCGGCCCGCAGTGTGCGCCAGATCAGGCAGACGATCGCCCGTCCGCCCATGAACTGATCCCTTCGTGCGCAACAAGATCTAAATAGCGCAGATGCTCTGTGACCGGTTCTCTTCCCGCGTTCGTGCGGTAATTAGGGAGCGGATAGCCAGCAGTCGGCGATCTGTGAAAAGTCAGCCGACTTCAGCGCTAGGCGCATTCCAGGCAACCATGAAAATCCCGATAATCCTGGAAGGTAACAAGTGCAATTGATACCGTGAAAAGGATTCCACTCGATCATGCCGATCGACAGGTGATGTCGCCCCAATATCTCCGGCGCAGACCCAAGGGAGAAACCCACCCGATCCTCGCACGTGTTCCCGGCAGGCAAAGCGCTGAAAATCGAAACGGCAAAAATAAGCACGGTTGCGGCGATCAAAAATCCCACGGGTTGACAAGATCGAGACCCGTCGTTTCAAAATCCTTGAGATTGCGCGTCGCCAGTCGTGCGCCGTTCACGCGAGCGATTGCGGCGATCATTCCATCGGGTGCCGACATTGGGCGGCCCTGACGCGCCGCTTGCCCCATGATTTCTCCGTAGGCAAGTGCTGCTTCTTCCGTCAGGACAAACATCCGATCGGCAAACCGGCGGCGCCATTCGGCCAGCCCCTGTTCCAAGCGGTCCGCCCTCTGGTCCGGCTTGATCTTTTGGATACCGAAAGCGATCTCGGCGACTGTCACGATGGGCAGGGCCAATTCAGCGTCGAACCGAACCAGCCATGCCATCACGGCTTCGTTAGGATCCTTCCTCAACGTCTCAGAGACGACGTTTGTATCGAGGAATATCAAAGCTCGATGCCCTGATGCGGATGACGGCTCTCTTGAATGACAGCGTCCAGATCGATGTCCGTGGCAGCTTGCGCGTTTACACGTGCATAGAAGGCGGACGCAGGTTCACGCCCCGCCTCCCGTGTCTCGTAGGCTTCAAGCGCACGTTCGACCACCTCAGCGATCGAACGATTTTCGCGACGCGCCAACCGGTGAGCTAGATCCCGCGCCTTGGAACTGCGAACAGAAAGTTGTGGTGCGGCCATTGCGATCTCCTTTTCCAGAGAAGATAAGACAATATCCGTGTGCCATCAAGATGGCAGGTGCCAGCTTGCACCGAGATTGAGGCTCATTCATCCCGGCAATATTGGTCCTGAGTTCCTATACAGGATGTAACCCGCTACCACGAAGATCAGCACCGCGAAGAGGCGATTGAGGATGTTCTTGTAGGCACTCAGACGAATGGCGAGCAGCATGCCGAGCACACCGCCGCCGATGCCGCCCCCGATGAATTCAGCGGCGAGCCACCAATCCACCAGGCCTGAACTGGCATAATTGAGGGCCGTTGCCAGCCCGAACGCACCGACAGAAAGAAGCGAGGTGCCGATCGCGTTGATCATCGGCATGCCTGTCGCCAGCATGAGGCCAGGAACGATAAGAAATCCTCCGCCGATGCCGAAGAAACCGGACGCAGCGCCGGCGGCGAGTGCCACGGCGGCGGTGGCCAGGCACATCCTGAGGTCGACCGGGCGACAGTCAACCGCCATCGGCTTCTTGGGCTTCAGCATCACGACCCCGACAACCACCATCAGGACGCCAAACAGGAATATCAGGCGGTCTCCATCGATTGCCTTGCCGAGAGTGGAGCCGGCGAGGGCGCCGACGACGCCGAGCGCGGAGAAGACGGCCGCGCAGCGCCACCAGACATGACCCTTGATCGCATGACTTGCAAAGTTCGCAAAAGCGTTCACCGAAACCGCAAGCGCACCCGTGCCGATCGCAACGTGCGGCTGCCTGACCCCGACCACGTAAAGGAGCAGCGGCGTGGCCAGGATGGATCCGCCGCCGCCGAGGAGGCCGAGCATGAAGCCGACGAGCCCGCCGGAACCGACTACCAGTCCGATCGAGTAGCTCACACCCGTCTGCTCCATGCTCGGTCATACAAGGTCATCCCGCCCAGCATGGCGACGACGAACAGGACCGTCTGGGTAAGACCGACCGACAGCGAGGCGACCGCCGGCCCCGGACAGAAGCCGCCGATCCCCCAGCCAAGGCCGAACAGCGCCGAACCAACGATCAACGGAGCATCGATGCGACGGTTCGTCGGCACATGGAAACTATCGTCGAAGGCGGGACGCTTCATCCGCTTCATAATCTGCACCCCGACAAAAGCGACGATAACTGCGCCGCCGAGGACGAATGCCAAGCTGGGATCCCAGCTGCCGAACACGTCGAGAAAGCCCTGGACGCGGACCGGGTTCAGCATGCCCGACAAGGACAACCCGAAGCCGAACACGATGCCCGAGGCGAGCGCCGCGGCGAATTGGCAGATGTTCCGATTCACAATCCGATACCTCTGAGAATAGCGACGGCGACCACGCCGGCCGTCAGGAAGGTGACGACCGCCACCATGGAACGCGGCGACAGGCGAGCCAGTCCAAGGACGCCGTGCCCGCTCGTGCAGCCCGATCCCATTCTGGAGCCGAAGCCGACGAGCAGTCCGGCGAGGATGATGAGCGGCCAGCCTGCGGTGATCTGCACGGCGGGCCAGCCGCCAAACACCAGCAGATAGGCGGGGGCGCCGAGCAGTAGTCCGAGGACGAAGGCAAGATTGGTCGTCAAGCCAATCCCCTGAGCCAGACGCCCGACGATCCCGCTGATCCCGGCTATACGGCCATTGAGGAGCAGCAGCATGGCGGCCGATGCGCCGATCAGCATGCCCCCGGCCAATGAGGGGAGATATGCGTTCATCTGTCTTCCCTCACGCAGAAGATGGCATACAGAGCCCCGACCAGTTGCGCAGCCTTCTCCTCCGTCAGGCGGTAGAAGATCTGCTTGCCGTCCCGCCGCGTTTCGACGATACCCGAGCCGCGCAACACCGTCAGATGCTGCGATAGGTGCGGCTGGTGGACATCGAGCTTTTCTTCAAGTTCGCCGACGGAAGCCTCGCCCTCCACGAGCGTGCAGACGATCATGAGGCGCGCCGGATGGGACAGGGTTTTCAAGAGGTTTGCGACCTCTCCGGCCCGGTTGGCCATCTCGGCGGGGGAGAGCCCCGCCTTGATCATTGCGTTGAGATCGGTGGTCATTCCCACGCAGCTCCTTGAAGGGCATTGAGCGGAAACTTGAGGTAACGCTTGCCGTTAGCTTCCGGCTCAGGCAGCCGCCCGCCACGTATGTTCACCTGCAGGGCATGCAGGATCAGCTTCGGCATCGGCAGCGTCTTGTCGCGCTTCGTCCGCAACGCCACGAACTCTTCCTCCGTCACGCCGGCAAGATGCGGGTTGGACTTCTTCTGTGCGGCCACGGTGCTTTCCCAGCGAGGCGCACGACCGTCGGGCTGGTAATCGTGACCCGTGAAAATCCGGGTGTCGTCCGGCAATGCGAGGATGTCCTGTATCGACCTCCATAGAACCCGCGCGTCGCCGCCGGGGAAGTCAGCGCGGGCCGTGCCACTGTCAGGCATGAAGAGCGTGTCATGCACGAAGGCGGCGTCGCCTATCACATAAGTGATGGAGGCAAGCGTGTGTCCTGGCGACAATAGCACCTTTGCATCGATTGAACCGAGCTTGAAAGTCTCGCCGTGAGCCAACAGCCGGTCCCATTGGGAGCCGTCGGCTGCAAGCTCAGGCCAGTTGTAGATGCCCTTCCACAGCTTCTGGACGTCAATCACCCGCTCCCCGATTGCCGTCCGGGCGCCGGTCCTCTCCTTCAGATACTGGGCTGCCGAGAAGTGGTCGGCATGAGGATGGGTGTCGAGGATCCACTCGACCGTCAGGCCATTATGGCCAATGTAGTCAAGGATCGCGTCGGCGTTGATGGTCGCGGTCGCTCCGGCCTTCTCGTCGAAGTCGAGCACAGGATCGATGATGGCGCACTTTCGCGTCACCGGATCGGACACCACGTACTGGACGCTCCAGCTGCGCTGATCGAAGAAGCCCTTCACATGCGGGCTGCGCGAGGCGTGCTTCTCAAGCCAGGCTGCGGCGGAAGCGGTGTTGAAGCCGCGGCTGCGGCCGAACTCGACGACCTCGTCTGCAGACATGCGACCGTCAAGAACCTCGCCAATGAGGTAAAGGCTGAGCGACCGTGTTCCGGTCTTGCAATGGGCGAACACCGGTCCCTCCGATCTGTCGATCGCCCGCTGGAAGGCACGCACGTCGGCCTCGGTCATCGTTTCGGCCGTGACCGGGATGAATGCGTAGGAGAGTTCGCAGTGTTTTGCCACCTGCTGCTCGGCCTCACTTCCCGGCTCAGCGGGATCTTCGTGGTCCGGTCTGTTGTTGATGAGCGTCCGAAACCCTCTGTCGCGAAGCGCCTGGATGTCCTCGATGCTCGGCTGCAGCGAGACAGACAGTTTCTCCGAGATAGCGGTGATAGGCATTGCTGGCTCCGTGTGTATTATCATTATACGTTATAATATAATGTATAATAACTCACGATCAAGCCCGTGACAAGGATATCTTTCAAGCCGCGCCACCGTTTCGGACCTCTTGCAGACGCGACAGGGCCCCTTCAAACCGAGCGACTTCATGGCATTTCCGCCATAGGCAACCTCTCACGCGGTTTCATAGCTGTGATCCGTCGGTCATCTCGTCGCCATTTCGAGCCCGATGAGCCGCTCCATGAACCCCACATGAAGCCCGTCTTCAGAGCGAGTTCATGTCGGTGGGGCCACTCTTGACCATGGACTATCATGGAGATGCGCTATGAAAATCGCACATTTTGCCATTGCGGCCGTTCTCTCGCTCGGTTCAACCTTTGCTTCCGCAGAGCCTGCTGCGGCGATGCCGCGATCTGCTGCACCCGTTGCAGCGGTCGAAAGGAGCGACGTTGTTCAGGTCCGGCACCGCCACTACCGGCATTATCGCTATTATGACCGGTATGGCTGGCGTCCCCACCGCTACTACCGGGACCCCTATTACGGGGACCGCTACTACCGGGATTGGCGCGCCGAGCGGCGCTGGCGGGAAGATCGCTATTGGCGATACGATGACCGCTATTACCGTCCCCATCGCAGCGGCGTCTATTTTGGCCTGGATTTCTAGAATAAAAAATGCCCAGCGCGAGACGGGCATACATTGGGTCGTGGACAGCCGAGTTGGGCCGACCGACAACTTTCGGTCGGCCAGGAGGGTGGGAAGGGCCTGACTTTTCAGTCACCCAAGCTGTTTTCGGCAGGATTCGCGAGCTGCGGCCGCCTTGACCGTTTCCATTGCCGCTTACCTTCCCCTCGTCTAACCGAGATGCGCACCCGGCGTAAGCGCTGAACGTTTGCGACCGAGACCCGTTACTTGTGCTGCCAGACGTTCACGGCCGAGATCAAGAGGATGACAACCAGAAGCGCCTCGTGGCTACAAGGAAGCACCAGCTTCAAGGGTTTGGCGCGTTATAATGATTGCGCCAAAACATTATAACCGAAGGCATTCGCCGCGAGTATCATGGCCCATTGACATCAAGGGTGAGAGTTATAATGTTTTTGTGAAAACATTATAACTGGTAGATGCGAACGCACTCGTGAAGCAAATCGACCTCTCATACCGCACCCTGTTCGCAGAGTTAGCGCAGCGTTCGCTCGATGCGCAGTTTCAGGCTGACTTCCCGCTCGAGGGCCGCTTCGTGAAGGTCCCGGTAAAAGGCAAGGAATATTGGTATTTCGATCTCCCTACTCCAGATGGGGCCGACAAGCGGCGCTATGTCGGCCCCGTGGCCGACGAAGAGATCACAGCGCGGGTGAACCACCACAAGGAGATCAAGGACAATATCAAGGAACGCAGACGCCTCGTCAGTACGCTAAGGCGCAGCGCTGGACTGGCTGGCCCGGATCCGTTCGCGGGCGACGTCACCAAGGCGCTGGCCGAGGCTGGCCTGTTCCGCCTGCGTGCAGTCCTGATCGGCTCAGTTGCCTTCAGCTGCTATCCCGGCCTGCTCGGGGTTCGGATGCCCTCGACCGCCATGCAGACGGGTGACGCGGACTATGCGCAGGATTTCGCGATCTCATCGGAGGTCGGGGACAGCTTGCCTCCCGTACTGGAAGTCCTGCAGTCGGTCGATCCCGGATTCCGCGCCATCCCGCACCAGGCGGACAAGGCCAAGGTGGCGGCTTTCACGAACGGAAAGGGCTACCGGGTCGAATTCCTCACCGGAAATCGGGGATCGGACGAATACACGGGCAAACCTTCTCTCATGCCCGCCCTCGGCGGTGCGTCGGCGGAAAATCTGCGATTTCTCGATTACCTGATTTACGAGCCCGTTAGGTCCGTGCTGCTTCACAGGGAGGGCGTGAGCGTGATTGTCCCCGCCCCCGAGCGGTATGCGGTCCATAAGCTCATCTTGTCATCCAGACGGCTCACTGACGCGCTCGGGCGCGCTAAACGCGATAAAGACCTCCATCAGGCCTCCTTGCTAGCGCAGGGGCTCGTGGAGACGCGGCAAGGCGACATTCTGGCGGATGCCTACGAGGAGGCGTGGGAGAGAGGGAAATCATGGCAGGACGGTATTCTTGCCGGACTGGATGCCATGCCCGACTCCGGTCGGGAAGCGTTCGCTGCCGCGCTCGGCATTCCGATTGCAAAATTGGCAACGGCGAAGGAATAGGGCTCAACGGTTGAGCGCGTGGCCGATCCAAACGACCAGCCAAAGCTGGATCAAACTTCACGACAGGAGCTGCCGGCTTGCCCTTGGTGGATTTGCAATTCGACAGCCACGTTTCCAGCGGATCCACTTCTGCTCGCCCAAGGAACCAAGGCTTGCGTATTCGTGTGGGACGGGGAACCGTCGGAGAGGTCATTGCGACACGAAGCCGTGCATACCATTGCGTCGCGGGGTGTAAGCAGGTTCGAACCTGTATATGCTGGTCATCGACTTATCTCGAACCGTGACAACTTCTGCTCTTCGAGGAAAACTTGACGCCTAAAAGCCCTAGGGTTGACGACGAACTGCTTCGGCGCGCAACCGAACTCGACGCGCTTGAGGCCATCCTGCCCTTTAATCGGCGCGACCAACTTGCAGGCCTTCTGACAGATGACGACGTCGCCACCCTCAAGCACCTGGCGCAGGAGGGCATGGGCGAAAACACGCTGCGTGCGCTCGCTTCCGACCTCGGCTATCTCGAGGAATGGGCGCGCCTGGCGACCGGCTCTCCCCTCCCCTGGCCGGCACCGGAAACGATGCTGTTGAAATTCGTTGCGCATCATCTCTGGGATCCGGTCAAGCGCGCCACCGATCCCGCCCATGGTATGCCGGCCGTTGTTGAACAGGGCTTGCGCAATACGGGGCTGCTGAAAGCTCTCGGGCCGCACGCCCCTGACACCGTCCGTCGCCGCCTGACCTCCTGGTCGATCCTCACACGCTGGCGTGGCCTGACAGGCAACTTCGCGAGCCCGGCGCTCAAGACGGCACTCAGGCTTGCTGTCAGAGCTTCCAATCGGCCGCGCCGGCGCAAGAGCACGAAAGCCGTAACAGGAGACGTGCTGGCGCAGCTGCTCGCCACATGCCGCGGCGAAGGCCTCGTCGCAATGCGCGATCGGGCGCTAATGCTCCTGGCATTTGCCTCCGGCGGTCGCAGACGCTCGGAAGTCGCCGGCCTTCTGGTCGAAGACCTCATTGAGGACGATCCTGTACCGCAGGATCCGGCCGACCCCACCTCACCGCCCCTCCCCTGCCTCACTATCCGGCTCGGGCGAACCAAGAACGCCACTGCCGATGATGACGAGACCGTGCTGTTGATCGGCCGGCCGGTGATTGCGCTGAGGGAATGGCTCAATGCCGCGGGAATTGTCGCCGGTCCGGTGTTTCGGCCGATCGACCAATGGGGCAATGTCGGCGCTCGCGCCCTCACCGGCCAATCCGTCAACCTGATCCTTAAGGCACGCTGCAAACAGGCGGGTCTCGATCCCGCATCTTTCTCGGCTCACGGGCTGCGGTCGGGCTTTCTGACGGAAGCTGCCAACCGCGGTATTCCGCTACTCGAGGCGATGGAACAGTCGCGGCACAAGTCGATCAATCAGGCCGCCGGGTATTACAACAATTCAGCAAGGCGCAGCGGTCGGGCGGCACGACTGATATCGCGCTGAGGGCCTTGTTCCTACCGCGGAACACAGATGGCGCCGACGAACGGAGTGACCTGTCTCACCATGCACTTGATCCGTCGGACGTTCTATAACTCATGAAAGCCGGCAACGGCGAGTTATAGGATCGAATTCTATAACTCACCGGCGAGAAGAGGGGCATGGCGCCGCCCCCTAAAACGAACCTGCGCTATCGATGCGAAGGAAACCTCCACGGTTCCCCGCAGCGAAAGGGACGCCAGCCCACAATAGGCTGAACCATTTATCGGGCACCACTGGAGCAATTTGTAGAGCGCGTCCGTCGCCTGCTTCCCGTTGAAGCCTAGGGCCTCGCCTCGTATTGCGCCGACGACGGCGCCAACCTCCTCTCTCACCAGAACCTTCACGACCTTTGCCGCCATCTATCCGTCCTTGACGGGGTAGGCGCGGGCCTCATTGGCATTGCGACACCGATCGCCGCAGAGCGCATCCTGTCAGGCACCGGGCGCTTCAATGTCGGCCTCCCGCCGTCCTGACGGTTCAGGGCATCGGCGCGTCTCTAAGCAATATCGTCGCCGGCTGGCTGACGGATCCCAGCGGCTACAGCCTTGCTATTTCGTTCATGGTGGGGGCGGCACTCCGTGGCCGTCGCGATGCGCGGGTTTCCGCTCCATAGCGCCGTCGCAAACAAATGAGGATGCCGAAGAGACCAAAGGCTAGGCCTGGGTTGATCTCGAAGAATGCGAAGGCTAGGATGCCGTTCCACAACAAGTGCAAACACACGAGGATGTCATGCCGACTGGCAACGTTAAGTTTTTCAATCAGGACAAGGGCTTCGGCTTCATCACGCCGGAAAGCGGAGGACCTGATGTCTTCGTCCATGTTTCCGCGCTCCAATATGGCGACGCTTTGAAGGAAGGTCAGAGCGTCTCCTACGACCTCGGCCAGGATCGGAAGACCGGCAAGTCGAAGGCGGAAAACGTCAGACCACTCTGATCTGCAAAAGAGTTGTTGTCGCAAGACACAACTGATCGCGGGGCGCCCATCAAGGCGCCCCGTTTCTCTAAGACCCATACGCCTGTCGACCGAATTGCCGCTCGCACTCAAACCCGTCAGTGCTTGGTGACGCTCGCGACAGGCCTGGCAGCTTTCGGCGGTGGAGTTGTCGTTGGAACGCTCTGGGCGCCCCCCTTGGATCTGCTTGCGACCTTTGGCTTTGCCGCATTGTCGGCGCTTGTGGCCTTCTTCGCGCGCGGCTTCTTGGCCGGCCGGCTGTCGGCGTCAGCACTCGCGGCAATTTCCTGAAATGCCTGAAGCCAGTGCCTCATATCCTCTCCATCCGGCCGGCCTTCCCGCTCCCAGATTTCATAGGCGCGCTGTCTGATACGGTCTTCTTTAGCTGACATCGTCGTCCTCCACTTGCTCATCCTGTCCGGATGAGACAGATGGCGCTGCAACCCGCGTCGACAACGGTGACGCGTGCTTTTCTAACTTCGGCCGCCATCACGAAATCGCGATTGCCGGATCCATCCTGACGTTTGCTCCGACCTCATGCCAGTCAGTCCCCTCCCCTCCTCAGATTTCAGCTCACCACGGGCCGGTTCGATGGTTCCACGGCCGTTAACCATGTTTGCGAAGCCTGTGGCTCCTGGAAAATTCCAGCGTGACTGCCGGTTCACGACTGCAGCTAGAAAAGTGGGCGATCCCATCATCCCTCTCGGCCGGCCCAAGCGCTCTGCTCATGCGGAACTCTTCACCGCTCTTCGCATTATCGCGCTGCTTCAACAAGGACCGTTCCATTGACCATCAGACGCTTCACGCAACCACCTTCGCCTTTGCATCTTTCGCGCTTGTCTGGTGGCAAACGAAAGCCTGATGGCTCACACTTACTGGAAATCCGGGATCCGATCGTCGCGAGGACGGATAGGTCGCCGACCGTCCCTCACTGCGGCGCGACCGCCCTAGCCTTTGCCGGCATGCCCGCTCGCACTCCCGTTGCTGCGATAAAGCGCCATCAGCATCGGCCCAAGCGAGAATTCACCGCGCGCAGCCTTCGCCGTCAGGTCCCTGAGATAGCCGCCTGCCGAATTAATGTGCCCGGCCCGCTCCAGAATACAGGCAATCGCGACGGCGGCATTCTCCGCCCCCATGACCTCGCAGGCCTCCTGATAGGCCGACGGGCTGACACCCAGCATCGAGCGGACGGTGATCGCAGCACTCATCAGTTCGCGCCAGTTGCCGATGCTTCCGCCCTGGCCATAGTCGGCAATCGCGGGGCAAGCCTGCAGCACCATGCCCAAAGGAAACGCCTTTATCGGCTCGGCAGGCGGCCTGATCTTATAACTCGACTTTTCGCCCTGCTCTTTTTCAGAGCGAGGTTCAAGTTCATTGCTGGATTCGGTATTTGAATTCTGTATGTGACGTTCAAAATGGACATCATTGCCGTCTGATTTTCGACTATTTTGCTGCAAATCCAGCTGGTTGATGATTTCTTCGTGCAACATCTCCATCTCTTCGAGTATCGGGGCGAGGTCTGCAATGCCGGGCGTGCGTGGAATCCGCGCGAGAAGTGCCACGAACTGGCTCTCGATGTAGCTCCAATCTCCCGGAGCGCCCTCTTCCATGGCCGCCGAAATCAGCTTGCGAATGTCGCGACGGCAAAGCGAAAGGTTCTCCTTGACGATCTGGAAACGTCTGCGCTCGGCAGCCACGCTCTGAGCAAGTGAAGCCAGCTCCTCCGATCGGGAAAGCAGTGGTGCTACGGAAAAGCCGAAGACCTGCTCGAGTTCGCCTGCTCCGTCACGGCGTGCGTAGCGCTTGCCGTTCGGGCTGTCCTTGCGCACGATCAGTCCGGCATCGACGAGTGCTGCCAGGTGCCGGCGCAGCGTCGTGCCGGCAATGCCATGGGCGCGCACGCTGAGCTGCGCATTCGACGGGAACACGACGAGCCCGATCTCCTCGCAAAGCTCATTGCTCGGCAAGAAGGTCAAAAGCGCGTCAAGAACGGCAAGCGCGCGATCCTGGACATCAAGCAGCGAACGGGCTTCGCAGACGTCGCGAAACACCTTCCATTTGTCGATCGACTTGCCCGGTTTGATCGCGGCAGCGTCCAACTGCCCTTTCACCAAGGCAAGCGACATCGGCCGCCGCCCAAAGGGCGTCGTCACCTTATGCGTTTGCATTTCTCTTTCACCTTCTGTCAGGCAAAAGAAATCCGCTCACCAAAATTCGGTGCCAAAGACTCTTGACTGTGATTCGGGGAAGTGCGATTCTCTGGGTGCTTAGATCAGAGGAAGGCTTCCACGACGGCAACGTTTGGGGGCCTTTTTCTTTTGCGGTTCAGTCTCCTTTGTTTCCCTCCTCGGCGAGGAACTGCTCATAGAGCGCGTCCAGGCGATTGGAGAGGAATTCGCCGAAACGGCCGGCATTCTTTGCCTTCATCGACATCGAAAACGCCTTGCCGGTATTCTTGATCTCAGCCTGCACCGCCTTGTCGCGCGGCTGCCAAGTCGCCTTGCCGGCCGCTGTCTCCACCTTGCGGACGGGCCTCGCCGATTTGTTGAGCGCGCCGTAAAGCCGCGAGAACCGCTCGTCTGACGGTAGTTCCTCAAAGCCTGCCGAATTCAGAACGTCGGAAACTTTCGCTCCATTCGAGGACTTGCCGACGAGAAGAGACAGTTCGAGCCAGCGCTCGCGTCCGACGCCCGGAGCAGACCCGAGCTGCTGGATCGTCGAAGCCGAGATCCGCTCGGTCACCGACATCATCTTGGAGATCGACGCTGCATTGGCGGCAAGGGCGGCTGCAATCACATCGCGATCGTAACCGAGATCCTCAAGACGGCGAGCAAACAGCGCGCGCTCGATGAAGGTAAGGTTGGCGCGGGCGGAATTTTCCTGGCCCTGGGCAATGACGTGCGTGCGGTCGTCGATCGGCTTGACGACAGCCCTGACCTTGCGTCCGAGCTCGCGCGCAGCCCTGAGGCGCCGATGTCCGAAGACGACCTGATAGCGGCCTTCCGCCGACCTGTGGGGGCGCACGAGAATAGGGGTGTCCTGTCCACGGACGCGGATTGCTTCCTTGAGCTCATCGAACTCAGCATCGTCCTCCGAGATACGGTCCTGGACGAAGGAGGCGTCGACCTGATCCGGATCGAGCTCGACGATCGCCTCGCCTTCGAGATACTTGTCAGCCTGCTTTGCCAGTTCATCAAGCGAGCGCACCATGGACTTGCCGGCGCCACGCATCGGATAGCTTGCGACACTTGCCGAATCGTTCGGAATATCGGCCAATCCTTCGAGCAGGTTCTTGCGTGCCATATCAGCACCTCCAATCGGCAATTAGAGGATTGAATTCGTGTAGGAAATGTCGGTTTTTGTCAGCTGACAAAATCAACGCCCCCACGATTGATGGATCAGATCGGCAATTTCGCCATTCACGGCGTTCAAGGATTCCAGCGCGCGATCATAGGTTCCGCGGTTCATGGAGGCTCGATCTACCTCGTAGAGTGTCTGCTTGGTGATGCCCGCATCCGAAACCGCCGTCGACTTCAGCATTTCGTTCTTCAGCATGAACTCGTGGAACATGGTGCGCATGAAACCGACCATCTGCGCCTGGGGCACGTCGCCGGGCTCGTAGCGCGTGATCACATAACGGTACCAGGAGAGATTGACCTCGGCGCCAGCGGTGCGAATCGGCTTCAATATGCCGCCGAGCATCAGCAGGAACTGGCCCATCGACATGACGTCCAACATCTGAGGATGGATGGTGATCATGACGCTGGTTGCCGCCGTCAGCGCCGTCAGCGTCAGATAGCCAAGCTGCGGCGGGCAGTCGACCACGACGATGTCGTATCTGTCATCCACCTCGGCGAACGCCCGCGAGATACGGGTGAAGAAGGTCTTGCCCTCGTTCGACGACTTGTCGGCCATCGCCAGCGGCGTGTCATATTCATATTCCTGCAGGTCGAGATTGGCAGGAACGATATCGAGGCCCGGAAAATTCGTCGGCCGGATGATATCGGATAGTGGTTTCCTGTCGCCATCATAGCGAATGGCATCATAAAGGGAGGAGACCTGATCGAGTTCCGGCTGAAAGCCATGCAGCGAAGACAGCGACGCCTGTGGGTCGAGGTCGATGGCAAGGACCCGGTGGCCGGTCAAAGCGAGATACTGCGCGAGGTGGGCGGCCGTCGTGGTCTTGCCTGAACCGCCCTTGAAGTTCACAACCGCGATGACCTGCAGCTTTTCGCCCGGCCGGCGATGGGGAACATACATGCGACTTTCGGAGCGTCCATGCGCGTCGAGATGCTGTCGAAGCTCAAGCATCTGCTCGGCCGTATACGAGCGACGACCGGAAGACGACGTCTGCGGGGAGGGGCCTTTTCCTTCGAGATGCAATTTCTTCAGCGTGCTCTGCGAGACGCCGACATAGTGGGCGACTTCGGCGAGCGAAAAGCTGCGCAGGGTCTTCTTGGCGTTAGGCGGGAATCGCTGCACGCTCAAAAGGTGTAGCTTCTGCGAAATCAGGTCCCCCTGTTCGAGGATCTGATCCTCAAAACTCATGGGCCTATTCGCGGAAGGTATCGAATTAGCGTTCATGACGATCGATCTTCCAGATAACGATTTTGGGGCTGAAAACCCCTTTGAACCGTTATTATGGCCGATTCTCCTTTCTCAGCAAGGAGATTAGGGTTAGCAAACTGTGAATCATGTCGCGCCCAGAGGTGGCGCCGGGTTTATATTTCCACCCGATTCACACGCTATTGCAATCGGTTAGCCTAATTTTTCCCGACGAGACAGGGCAAATTCTATCCCATCGCATCAGATGGGATCCAAAGCTTGTAGCAGCCAGAGATCGATCAAGATCGGCCCACGGTGCTGCGACTCAGTGCCCCTCACATCCGAGGGTCTGACAAGCGACGACCATCGTGGTCTGCATAGCCACACCTCACTTGGCGCGGAGAGCGATCATGTTTGCGACGGCGATTGCACCAGCAGATGCAGCATCAGAACCCTATCTTCTCGACAGCATGTTTCGCCTCAGGGCGCGCGTCTTCGACGCACGGCTCAAATGGCAGGTCACGGTGGAAGAGGGGAGGGAACGCGACCGGTTCGATGAGCTCGGGCCCCATTACATCGTCATCGTTGGCGAAAAGGGCGAGGCGATAGCGTCGGCGCGCCTGCTTCCCGCTTTGGGACCGACGATGCTCACGGATGTGTTTCCTGAGCTTCTTGGGAACAGACCCTTCCTGCCGCATGCGCGCATGGTCGAAAGCTCCAGGTTCTGCGTCGACACGCAGGCAGAGGCGACACATGGACCCTTCGGACTGAACCAGGCGACCGTCTTCCTGTTTACCGGGATCCTGGAATGGTGCCTGGCAACCGGCATGACGGAGATCGCAACTGTCACCGACCTCAGGTTCGAGCGCATTCTCAAACGCGCCTCCTGGCCCTTGGCGCGCTACGGCGAACCCCGCCTGATTGGCGATGTGCGCAGCGTCGCCGGAAGCCTGCCGGTCTCGCAGGCGCATCTCGAAGCGATGCGGCCACCCGCTTTTCGCTCAAGCGTGCCTTCCAGCTTTCGTAGCGCCGCGTGAGGACTGAGCGATGGAAGCCCGTTCGTTACCACGGCTCGTGCGCAAGCTCGAGGAAGCTCTTGGTCCGTCGCTCCTGGGCGCGCTCACCGATCCATTGGTCAGCGAGATCATGCTTAATCCCGATGGACGTCTCTTCATCGAACGTCTCGGCGCCGGCATCGCTGCAGCAGGCGAGATGGAGGAGGGGCGGGCCGAGATCATCATCGGTGCCGTCGCCCATGTCCTGAATACACACGTCGATATGGGGCGTCCGATCGTGTCCGGGGAACTGCCAATCGGTGGTCACCGTTTCGAGGGCCTGCTTCCGCCGATCGTGACGTTTCCTGCCTTCTCGATCCGCCGGCGCGCCTCCCAACTCATACCGCTTGACGACTACGTGGCATCGGGCACCATGACCGGACGGCAAGCCGGCATCCTGCGCGAGGCCGTCCGGGCGCGACACAACGTGGTCGTCTCTGGCGGCACCGGATCGGGCAAGACGACGCTTTCCAACGCCATCATTGCCGAGATTGCCGTCCATTGCCCCGACGACCGCCTCGTCATCCTGGAAGACACGAGCGAGCTTCGATGCGCGGGCGCCAACGTGCTGGCGCTGCGGACCAGCGACCATGTCGACATGGCGCAGCTCCTCAAAAGCACCATGCGCCTGCGCCCCGATCGGATCATCGTCGGCGAGGTGCGCGACGGTGCCGCACTCACGCTTTTGAAAGCCTGGAATACCGGCCATCCGGGTGGCGTCACCACCCTTCATGCCAATAGCGCACGCTCAGCCCTCCAGCGTCTCGAGCAATTGACGGCAGAAGCCAGTCGCCAACCAATGCAGACCGTCATCGGCGAGGCGGTCGACCTCGTCGTCTCGATCGAAAGGACCCCGGACGGCAGGCGTGTGAAGGATCTCCTTCACGTGAAGGGCTTTGATGGCGGCACCTATCACCTCAAACCCTATGCGGAGGAACGTCATGCAGCCTAGTCATCGTGCCGCCCTGACCGGGCTGGCCTTCCTGGCGCTCGCCGCCCTTGCTCCGCCGGCCCTTGCGGGGTCCGCGGGCGGCCTGCCCTGGGAGGCGCCCCTCGAACAGATCCAGGAATCGATCACAGGTCCTGTCGCCGGCTTCATCGCCCTTGCCGCGGTCGCCGTTGCCGGCGGCATGCTGATCTTTGGCGGTGAACTCAACGATTTCGCGCGGCGGCTGATGTATGTCGTCCTCGTGGCCGGCGTCCTTCTTGGCGCAACCCAGATCGTCGCCCTGTTCCAGGCGACGGGTGCCTCTGTCGGCATGGCCGCCGACGTCGCGCAAATGGCGCAAAAGAGGGGAGGGGAGAGATAATGGCTCCATCCGTCTCCAGCCTGCAGACCAACCGCATCCATCGCGCCCTGTCGCGGCCAAACCTTCTGATGGGCGCCGACCGCGAACTGGTCCTCGTCACCGGCCTTGCCGCCATCATCCTCATCTTTGTCGTCTTGACCGTCTACTCGGTCCTCATCGGCATCGCGATCTGGATGGTGATCCTTGGCTTGCTGCGTCGGATGGGCAAGGCCGACCCGATGATGCGGCGGATCTATCTGCGTCACCTGCGCTACCGACCTCACTACCGGGCGACGTCGACGCCCTGGCGAAGCGTTTGAGGCCGATGATGGTGGCGCTACGACTTTTCCGCCATGCCGGCCCGTCCTTTGCCGACCTCGTTCCCTATGCCGGCCTCGTCGATGAAGGCGTGCTGCTCCTGAAAGACGGCTCGCTAATGGCCGGCTGGTATTTTGCCGGTCCGGATTCGGAAAGCTCCACCGACGGGGAACGCAACGAGGTTGCTCGACAGATCAGTCAGGTGCTCTCGCGGCTCGGATCCGGATGGATGATCCAGGTCGAAGCGGTCCGCGTTCCGACGGCCGACTATGCCGCGCCCGCGCGCTCGTATTTTCCCGACCGCGTCACACGCGCGATCGACGAAGAACGCCGGCGGCATTTCGAAGCCGAGCGCGGCCATTTCGAGAGCCACCACGCGATCATCCTGACCTACAGACCGGCCGAGCCTCGCCGCTCCGCTCTCACAAGCTACGTCTATTCCGAAACCGGCAGCCGAAAGCAGACGCATGCCGACATCGCACTTGCAGCCTTTAAGGCGGCGACACGCGAGATCGAGCAATATCTGGCAAATACGCTATCGATCCGCAGGATGAAAACACGTGCGGCAGTCGTTGGCGCCAACACGGTGCGCTACGACGAACTCCTGCAGTTCGCCCGCTTCTGCATTTCGGGCGACAACCATCCAGTCCGGCTGCCGGATGTGCCCATGTATATCGACTGCATGGTGACGGCCGAAATGGAGCACGGCCTGACGCCGAAGATCGACAATCGTTTCGTCGCGGTCGTGGCCATCGACGGATTGCCGGCCGAAAGCTGGCCCGGCATCCTCAACAGTCTCGACCTGATGCCGCTCGCCTATCGCTGGTCGTCGCGCTTCATATTCCTCGATGCCGAGCTAGCGCGGGACAGGCTGGAGCGCACCAGAAAGAAGTGGCAGCAGAAGGTGCGGCCATTCCTCGACCAGCTCTTCCAGACACAGAGCCGCTCGATTGACCAGGACGCGCTGTCGATGGTGGCCGAAACGGAGGACGCGATTGCGCAAGCTGCTTCCGAGCTCGTCGCCTACGGCTACTACACGCCGGTCATCGTGCTGTTCGACGATCATGCCGAGAGCCTGGAGAAGAAGGCGGAAGGCGTTCGCCGGGTGATACAAGCCGAGGGTTTCGGCGCCCGGATCGAAACGCTCAACGCCACCGACGCCTTTCTCGGCAGTCTGCCTGGCAACTGGTACTGCAATGTTCGCGAGCCGTTGATCACGACACGCAATCTCTCCGACCTCGTACCGTTGAACTCGGTATGGACGGGCAGTCCGACCGCCCCCTGTCCCTTCTACGAGGCGGGCGCTCCGCCGTTGATGCAGGTCGCCTCCGGCTCGACACCTTTCCGCTTCAACCTGCATGCCGACGATGTCGGTCACACCTTGATCTTCGGCCCGACCGGTTCGGGAAAGTCGACGCTGCTCGCGTTGATCGGCGCCCAGTTTCTTCGCTACAGGGATGGCCAGCTCTTCGTCTTCGACAAAGGCTGTTCGATGCTGCCGCTCACCCTTGCCGCCGGCGGAGATCACTACGAGATCGGCGGGGAAGGGGAGGAGGGGCGCGAACTGAGTTTCTGTCCGCTTGCGTCGCTGTCGAGTGAAGCCGATCGCGCCTGGGCGAGCGAGTGGATCGAAATGCTCGTCGACCTTCAGGGCATTGCCGTCACACCAGATCACCGCAATGCGATTGCGCGACAGATCACCCTGATGGCCAATTCTTCCGGACGCTCGCTGTCGGACTTCGTCAGCGGCGTGCAGATGCGCGACCTGAAGGAAGCACTGCGCCATTATACGGTGGATGGACCAATGGGCCAGCTCATCGACGCTGAAAGCGACGGCCTGACGCTTGGCCATTTCCAGACCTTCGAGATCGAGCAGCTGATGACCATGGGCGAGCGCACGCTGCTTCCTGTCCTGACCTACCTCTTCCGGCGCATCGAAAGGCGGCTTTCCGGCGTGCCGAGCCTGATTATCCTCGACGAAGCCTGGCTGATGCTCGGCCATCCGGTTTTTCGCGAAAAGATCCGGGAGTGGCTGAAAGTGCTGCGAAAGGCCAATTGCGCCGTCGTTCTTGCCACGCAATCGATCTCGGATGCCGAGCGATCGGGCATCATCGATGTTCTGAAGGAAAGCTGCCCGACAAAGATCTGCCTGCCGAACGGGTCGGCCCGCGACATCGGGACGCGCGAATTCTACGAGCGGATCGGCTTCAACGAGCGCCAGCTCGAGATCGTCGCCACGGCGAGGCCAAAGCGGGATTATTACGTCGTCTCTCCCGATGGCCGGCGCCTCTTCGACATGGCGCTCGGACCGCTCACCCTTTCTTTCGTGGGCGCCTCGGGCAAGGACGACCTCAAGCGTATCCGCGCGCTGCGCAACGAGCATGGAAACGACTGGCCATCTGTCTGGCTCAAGGGGAGGGGCGTGTCCCATGTCACGATCTAGACGCGGCTTTCTCGCAGTCTCACTCGCCACCCTCATGGCAGTAGCCAGGCCGGTTCCTGTTCTAGCAGGGGCTGCGACCGGCGCGGCAACCGAATTCACGCAGCTTGCCAACAATGGCGAGCTCATCAAGCTGCTCGAAAGTTCGGGCGTCCAGGTCGACAACCAGCTGACCCAGATCACGCAGCTTGCCGAGCAGATCCAGAACCAGCTGAAGATCTACGAGAATATGCTGCAGAACACCGCGCAGCTTCCCGCCCATATCTGGGGCGAGGTCGAGGGCGATCTCAATCAGCTGCGATCGATCGTGTCCGACGGCCAAAGCATCGCCTTTGCCATGGCCAATGCCGATGACCTTTTGCGGCAGCGGTTCAAGAGCTATGCCGATCTCAGGGCGAACCTGCCGGACGCAGAAAGCTTCTCTGCAACCTACCAGACCTGGTCGGACACCAATCGCGACACGATTGCGGCCACGCTTAGCGCGGCAAGCCTGACGGCCAAGCAATTCGACACAGAGGAGGCGACGATGGCATCGCTTCGGTCGCTCTCCGATGGCGCCAATGGCCAGATGAAGGCGCTTCAGGTCGGTCACGAGATTGCCGCCCAGCAGGTTGCCCAGATGCAGAAGCTCCGCGGCCTCGTCTCCCAGCAGATGACGATGATGGGAACCTGGCTGCAGACCAATCAGACGGACAAGGACCTCGCGCAAGCCCGTCGCGAGCAGTTTTTCAGGGCCACCATCCCGCAGACAAGCGGCGGCAGGACCATGGAGCCGCAATGGTGAGGCATCTGCGAAGACAGAGAGCGGCGACTATCGCGCGCGATGTCGTTTGGGCAGCCCTCCTTCTTTTCGTCATGGTCGTGCCCGTCCATGCCCAGGAAGGATCCCTGATCACATCGCTACAGGACGAGATCAGCAGCGCGGCGCGCGGATGGGAGCAGACCGTATCGAATGTTTCGCGATCGCTCTTCTGGATCCTGGCATCAATCGAGATCGGGCTTGCTGCGATCTGGCTCGCCCTGCAGGCGCCGTCGCTGCAGGAATGGTTTGCCGAACTCGTCCGCCGCATCATGTTTGTCGGCTTCTTCGCCCTTGTTCTTGAGCGGGGACCAGCCTTTGCAAAAGCGGTTGTCGACAGCCTCTTTCAGATCGGGGCGTCGGGCGGAGATGCCTCGCCCGCCGATATCTTCAATGCCGGACTGGTGGTGGCGGGCAAGATGGCCGAAAAGATCCGCTTCGGCCTGTTCGAGGACAATGCGCTGGCGGTGTCGGCCGCCTTCGCAACGATCGTGGTCGTGATCGCTTTCTCGCTCGTGGCGGCGATCTTCGTGGCGATCATGGCCGAGATGTATATCGGCCTCCTTGCCGGCATGATCATGCTCGGGCTCGGTGGCTCATCCTTCACCAAGGATTTCGCGATCCGATATCTGGTCTATGCCTTCAGCGTCGGAATGAAGCTGATGGCGCTCGTCATGATCGCCCGCATCGGTTCGCAGGTCCTGATCGGCCTCGCCAATCGTCCGGAGATCGGCGAGCAATTCCAGACGCTGCTCGCGATCGCCGGAATTGCCGTCGTGGTCTTCGTCATCGCGATCTACGTGCCCGGCATCATTCAGGGCGTGATCCAAGGCGTGTCGGTCGGCAACGGGATGGAGGTTATCCGGCACGGCAGCCAGGCCGCCTCCTTTGCGGCAGGGGCCGGTTTCCTGATGGCCGGCAGCGCCTCGGCAGGCATGGTCGCGGCGAGATCGGCTCGGGCTGGCGGCGCATCCATGGCGGGCGCCGTCATGCGCGGCTTGGCCGAAGGTGTGAGCGCCGCGAGCATGGCGACCGCATCAGCCGTGAAAGACAAGGCGATCGAGGCACCGGGTTCGCATGCCGGATCGCTGCTTGGCCTTGCCAATGCCAAACTCGAACAGGGCCGGTCCGCGGCAGGCAAGGGATCGTCGACAGCGCCCCGACCCGGACAGCGGACGTGAACGAGGAGTGGGGATCATGAAGTCGAACGCTGCAGAAAACCCCTATCTCTCTGCCCGGCTGGAATGGAACGAACGCTATGGCTCCTATGTCAGGGCAGCGGCGGCCTGGCGTATTGTTGCAATCCTCGCCTTGATGATCGCGATCATCGGATTCGGCTACGCGCTCTTTCTCAGCACACAAGTCAAGCTCATCCCCTACATCGTCGAGGTCGACAGGCTGGGTACGCCGGTATCTGCAGGCTTTCCCGAACATATCGAATATGCCGACCCGCGCGTGGTGCGCGCGACGCTTGGAGGATTCGTGACCAGCTTTCGATCGGTAACACCCGATGCGGTGGTGCAAAAGCAGTATATCGATCGAACCTATGCGTTGCTGCGGACCTCTGACCCCTCGACGCAAAAGATCAACGCGTGGTTTCGCGGCAATTCCCCCTTCGAGAAGGCCAAGGCAGCCACGATCGCGGTCGAGGTGAACAACATCGTCGCGCTGTCAAGCCAGTCCTACCAGATCGACTGGACCGAGTTCGAGCGCGACCGGCGCGGCAAGGAGACCGGTACGCGCCGCTTCCGCGCGATCGCCACAGTGACGATCACCACGCCTCAGGACGAGGCGACGATCCGGCTCAACCCAATCGGTCTATATCTCAAGGACCTCGACTGGACGGCACAGCTATAGAACGAGGATAGGGCATGCATAACCGAACACACTTATCGGTCGCCTTCAGCTGCGCGATCGCGGCCACTACGCTCTGCGCTGCTCCTGCGGCCAAGGCCCAGGCCATGACGCCCAAAGAGGCGAAGGGTACGAACCTGTCTTCCAAGTGGCGCGATAGCTCGGGCCTCGTCACCAGGGGTTCCGATGGCAAAGTCGTCTTCCTCTTCGGCGAAACCCAGCCTTCCGTCATCTGTTCGCCGCTCCAGGTATGCGATATCGAACTTGAAGCCGGAGAGGTGGTTCGTGACGTGTTGGTCGGCGATACCGTCAGATGGAAGGTCGAGCCCGCGACCTCGGGAGCCGTGGGAGGACAGGCGATCCATCTGATCGTCAAGCCGGCCGAACCCGGCCTGGTGACATCCATGGTCGTCACCACGTCGCGACGCACCTATCATATCCAGCTGAAATCCCATCCCAGCCAATACATGGCGCGCGTCGGCTTTTCCTATCCCGAAGACGTTTCCGACAAGCTCGCAGATGTGAATGCGCGCCTGGAAGCGAAAGGAGTGCCAGGGACCGGTATTGCCGCCGACCAACTGAACTTTTCTTATTCCGTCAGCGGAAGCGCCGCCTGGAAACCGACGCGCGTCTATTCCGACGGCCAGAAGACCTACATCCAGTTCCCGCGCTCGCTTGCCGGACAGGATGCCCCCGTCCTCTTCGTCGTTTCCGGCGGACAGAACCGCATCGTCAACTACCGCATGGCAAACAATATGATGGTGGTCGACTACAATATCGAGCGCGCGATACTCCTATCCGGGGTCGGCTGGCGAAAGCAGCAGGTTACGATCCGGCGGAGCAGCTGACATGCGCCGGTCCCTTCTTGCCGTAACCGGATGCCTGGCTCTCTGCGGCTGCCAGACCGGGGATGGGGATTCACAAATCCGGCCCGCGCCGGTTTCGGCGGGCGCGGCGGCGGCGATCGCCGGCGACATGGCCAACCGCCTGTCCGAGCGTCTTCCCCGGGAAGCAAGCCCGATCAACCTGCCGGACGACCGGTCGGAATTCGGCCTGGCACTACAGGCGATGCTGAAGGGATCCGGCTATACGGTCGTGAGCAGCCAGAAGACCGAGGCGAAGGCGACCATGCTTTCTTATGCCCTCGACGGATCGGGCGACGGCGTGCTCGCCAGCCTGTCGACGGATGGTTTGCGGCTTGCGCGGCTCTATGTCGTGACGGGCTCCGGTGCAAGACCGGCAAGCCCATTGTCGGTGATGACGTTCAAGTAGGAGGGCACAGATGGCACAGTCACTCCAGCTCGGCAACATGCATGGCGGTCAGGCGCAGACGGTCCGTCGGCTCAACCGGCTGCCGGTGCTTGTCGCCATCGGTCTGATCCTCGTCTTCTTTGCGGTGGTCATTTTCGGGCTTTCCGCCAGGGGGTTCTACCCCAGGCAACATGAGCGCGAGGATGGAGCGGGCACCCCTGCATCGAACTACGCCGACCAGCTGAAGCGTGGCGTTCAAGACGGCATCATCGGCGAACCCGAGCCGGCCGAACTGTTCGACCCGCGGCCTGCTATCGACAAGGCGCCGGCGCAAGTAAAGCCCGACAACCCGCCAGCCACACCGAACGCTGCCACCAAAGCCGCCCAACCCGGATCTGATGACGATTTCGAGGTACGACTGGCACGAGAAGGACGCGAGCGCTATTTGCGCGAGCTCCAGCGCCGGAGGATGGCGCAGCTCCAGGCCGAGGAAGCAGCGCTCGATTCACCGCTTCAGGTCGACATCAGTCAGGCAGGGCCCTCCGAAGGTCGGGCCGATCCGTCGGAAAGACCGTCAGGCAGCCGGACCGCAACAACTCCCGCCGATCTCTACCAGGCTGCGCTGCAGGCCGGATTTGCCGGGCAGAACGCGGATCCGAACAAGCAGCTCTCGAAGGAAGACTTCTTCAATCAGGATATCAAGGAGCTTGGCTATCTGCCGAAAAAGATCGTTCCGCAGTTGTCGCCTTTCGAGCTCAAACGCGGTTCCGTCATCCCTGCAACGTTGATATCGGGCATCAATTCGGACTTGCCGGGGCGCATCAGTGCCCAGGTCGGCCAGAACGTCTACGACAGCGCCACGGGCTACCGACTGTTGATCCCACAGGGAGCAAAGCTGTTCGGACGCTACGATTCGAAGGTCGCCTTCGGTCAGGCGCGAGTTCTGGTCGTCTGGACCGATATCATTTTTCCGAACGGATCGACCTTGCAGATTGGTGGCATGGCGGGCACGGATGCCGAGGGTTATGGCGGCTTCAACGACCGCGTCAACAATCACACCATCAGGACATTCGTCTCGGCGGCCCTCATCGCCCTAATCGGCACGGGCATCGACGCGTCCATTCCGGAAAGCTCGACACGGTCAACGCAGGATACGGCCTCCGACGCTGCAAGGCGCAATTTCGCCGAAAGCTTCGGACGCGTTGCCGAGCGGACGATCGACCGAAACCTAGATGTCCAGCCGACGCTGGAAATCCGGCCCGGATACAGGTTCAACGTCCTGGTTGATCAGGACATCGTCTTTCCCGGTAGCTACGACAGGTAAGGACGCGCCGCTCAAGGCGGCTGCATCACCGGCTGACAATTTCACCCTTTGACAGGCTGAGCGAATTGGCGGCAGCAGCAACGCATGAAGACATGACTGCAATTGTCCATGCGATGCGCAATCATCACGGCGTGCGCAACCTCATCGAGAACTACTTCCAGGGCGGTCACTCTGTGATCGATATCCTTCAGACCAATGACGGCGCCTTCAACCTGCCTGCGCTCATCCCGCCGATGGTCGCCTGATTAAAGAAGTGGACTGAAAACGCCGCCCGACGGCGTTTTCGATCGGGGCGAGGCTCCTAACCCGCTCTCGCCCCGATTGGCTGTCCCATCATAGTTGTGACAGGAATGCTTCTCTCTGCTGCTTCAAGATCTCGAGATTGCCGGTCTGCTTCTGAAGTTGAGCATAAAGCGGATCGCTCATCATCGCCTCGTAGTCGATCGTCGGCTGCTGGACGACGATCTCCGGCAGTGCGGCATATTGAGACTGGGTCAGCGCCGTCGCTGATTTCGAGATCTTGCCGCCGAACATGTCGGCGATCTGGTTGGCCCGGTCCTGAGCGAGGTCCGGTCCGTTCGTCTCATCGACGCTGCCCTTCAGGAAATCCTTGAGCTTCGATCCCAGAGCATTGTCGTCGGTCTGTAGTGAGCCGTCATTGAAGATCGTCGCCACGACCCGTCCGTCAACGGTAACCGTCGCATAGGGCTTGTTGCCGGGATAGTCCGACAGATCCGGAGGCTCCGGAAACTGCGTGTGCTGCATTTCCAGATACTTTCTGTTGGCCTCGATCCTTGCCGCCTCTCCTTCGATAAAGGACTGATATTCGTCCTCCGGCAGCTCGGAGATGTTCATCGGCTTGAGGTCAACGGCCAGATTGGTCGCATCGATCACCCGGCCCATGAATTTGAAGGTTGCTGAAGAGGGCCTCGAATCGACCCGCGTGTCAGAGCCTGTCCTCGCCGCGGCCTGCTGGCCTGCGGAAAGGGAATAGGCCTGCTCGGACTTCGTCGAATTCGTCTTGTCGTAGCCGGCATAGCGAGTGCCGTAATATGATGCTGGTACAATGGTTGTCATCAAATTTCTCCCCGCATTGGCGCTAAAATGCTGGGTTGTGATAAACCACGACGCTTGCGTGCAACTTGTGAAAGCCGCATTCTATTCTACTTTTCAGTGTAAACGACCCACAAGCGCGGTGCAGGCGCGTTAGGTTAGGTCCAGCTTGCCACCGTCAAGAAGTCGGAATTGCTAGATCAGGCCGAGGCGGGTCGCCAGATAGATTGCATTCACCGTACTATGGGCACGGAGCTTTCGCCTGGCTTCATCGAGATAGTAGCGAACGGTGTTTTTCTTGATTCCAAGGATATCGGCCGTCAGCGCCATCGATTTACCGAGTGCGGCCCAGTTCAGACATTCCTTTTCCCGAACGCTCAGGCTGACCTGCGGTTTTTTCATGGTCGAAGGATCTCCGACCTTTAACGTTGCATGCACCAACGTTGTCGCGGTGGTCGCCCGGATGTCATCAATCATCCCGTCAACCTTGAACTCCGGCAGATGCGACGCGAGGGTCAAGACCGCTATCCGCCCAAATTCGATGCGAATTGGCATGGAGAGCCCGGAGACGATGCCGAATTGACGAGCATGCTCATAAAATCTTCGTTCCTCCGGCGAGGAGGCCCATCGCAAGGGCGTTGCTGACCAGTGGAAAGGCTTCAGGAGGCGCTTGGCGACGGTGATCACAGGGTCGACCTTCTGATAGTCGTTTGCGAAGTAGATCTCCTGCCACTCCTGCGGATAATTGGTAAAAGCTTCGGTATCTCCGGAACGCACGTTCACATAGGCGAAGCGGTCGAAGCCGCATTGCTGGGCGAACGTCAAAAGCGCGGTGCGTGTCGAGCGTTCATCGTTTGAAAGACTTAAAACATCAATCAGATTATCCAATCTCTTCTTCAAGACACATCGCTCCCGCTGGCCGGCCGCACGACGCTTAAAAACCAGCCGTCGACCGAGGCAATAATCGCAACTGACATATCCTTATCAGCCCAATTAAACACCCATGAGACGAGAATTGGAATCCGTACTTATTCAGGGTTGACGCGCGCTACAAATACGTAGCCACCAAGACGCACAGTCTGGATGAGTTCGCCGCCGTTCCCGGCTAAGGTGAGCTTGCGGCGGAGCCTGCAGATGTGAACATCGACACTGCGCTCGAGCGGCCTGCCAAGGCCGATATGCGTCGCGTCCAACAGGGAGCGGCGCGACAGGACGGCTCCAGGCTGGCGACAGAAGGCGATCAGGAGCTCGAACTCGGCTGCCAGCAGCGAAACGTTCGAACCGTCGGGTGCTAAAAGCAGGCGCCGGTGCGGATCGATATGCCAGCCGTCGAACTGCAGCACGCGCCGGCGTTCTTGCTCGTCCAATTCGGATCTGCGCAGCAGCGCGCGCGCATGCACCATCAACTGGCGCATCTCGGTCTCAATGGGCAAACAGTAATCGGCGCCGGCCTCGACCCCATCGAGCTGCTTGTCGGACGGAAGCAGCAAGATGATAGACATCGCGCTTGCGCTGCGGATCGTCCGACAGAGCTCTAGACCCAGATTTTCGGCGACCGTTGAGATGATCAGAATGCGGAAGCCATCGCGTGCCGAGACCTGCGTCGCCTGGGCGGGCGGGACCACCGCGCTCGCAATTTTATCTGCGCCAAGAGCATCGACGATCCTCCCGACGGAGGCGAAATCGTCGGTCGCAATCAGAATGGCGGCCTGCTGTCGCTCTTTTTCCATCGGGCGAGGAGAGCATAGAACGCGGCCGCTTCAAGTCGCAGATCTGAGGGGATGATTTCGTCAAGCAGAAAGGCGAAATCGCGGCCCTATACGGGAAATAATACTTAATATCATAGCGTTTGCCGGCCGCGACCATTCATGGCATCGTCGCATCCATAAGTTGCCGAATTCGAGAGGAGCTCGATTTCTCGCGGTCCTGTTGTGAAACCCAGCGTCGTCATAAGTTCGCTCGATGCCGACTTCAGCCTGTCGGTCCGCCATATTCTCGAAGCAGAGGGTTTTGCCACCGACCTTGCCATGGGACCGGTCGAAACCGTCGTGGCCGTGAAGGAAAAACACAATGTCGGGCTCATCGTTGACGGCAGGAACGAGTTCGCGGTCGGTCTCTGCAAGGTGCTGAAGGCGGATGCGACGACCGACCATGTTCGCATTGTGACGCTTGTCCCGGCCGGGGCTGCAGACCGCTTCGAAGCGTTTCTCGAGGTCGGCGTCGAAGAGGCGTTCATGCGCCCGGTCGAGCCCGATCGGTATCTGCGCGCCCTTAAACGACTGCTTGGTGCCGACGAGGAGCAGCCGATGGAGCGCGTGGAGCCGCAGACGATCAGCCACGCAGGCTTGATCGTCGACGCCCGTGCCCACCGCATCACCTACGAAGGTCGCGACATCCATCTCGGACCGATCGAGTTCGCCCTGCTGCGTCAGATGATCAGTGAGCCAACCCGCGCCTTCCGGCGCGAAGAACTGGCATCAAGAGCCTGGCCGCAGGGCGTCTTTGTCGATCCGAAAACGGTCAACGTCCATATCGGCAGGCTCCGCAAGGCGCTCTCGCCGTTCCTGAAGATCGACATCATCCGCACCGTGCGCGGTATCGGTTATGGACTCGAGGTCAAAGGATCCTGAGAGGAAGGAGTAACGGATGAGCCCGCAGCGCCCGATTGCGATCGTGAACGGCGAGCTGATCACGGGCGACGGCGCGACAGTGCTGAAGAAAGCGAGCGTACTCGTTTCCGGCCAAACGATCGAAGCCATCATTCAGTCAGACGACCTTACGGTTGCGCCCGACTACGCCGTGATCGACGCTGGCGGATGCACCATCCTGCCCGGCATTATCAATGCTCACGCGCATGGCTGTGTCCATGGGCCGTCGATGCCAAGCGGATCTCCGCCATTTGGCGAAGACGATGTGCTCTATCAGCGCAACCGCCATCTCTTGTCCGGCACGACCACCCTCTTGAATGTCTGCGGGCTTGCCCTGACCGACGAAATCGACACCGGGCGGGGCACGTTCCATCCGCTCGACGTCCACGTCAGCACCGGCCACACACCGTCGAGCCTCGCTGCGGCGGTGGCGGCTGACGGGAGCGGTCTTTCCGGGCGCCATTTGACGGCGACCATCGACGACATGCTCGCAAAAGGCGCCAAGGCGCTTGGCGAGGCTGGCGGCGGCCAGACGCTCGGCGGCGGGGCACAGGACTATCGATTTCTTCCATCCGCGATCGAGAAGGCTTCGGGAGTTGTTGTCCACCCAAGACTGGCACGCGAACTCAAGGACGTTGTTCTCGGTCATCGACTCGAGCGAAAGGATGGCGGAGACCGTGAAGCGCTCCGACGGATCATCGAAGGAAGCGAGCTCGACGACCACTTCACTGCAGAGAACCTCGCGACTTTGATCCACGATACGGTGATGCCATCAGTTGCGATTGCGCGCGGCGGTCTTTCCGAAATCGCTGCGGAGGCCGTACGCACCGGCGTGCCAGCGATCTTTCACAATGCCGCGCCGACGGGCGAACAGCTGATCGATCTCGCAAGGATCCATCCCAAGGCGCGCATCGTCGCAGGTCACAGCAATCATCCTTCGTTCACGACGAGCCAAGCGCTGGAAACGGCGCGCGCGCTGCGCAATCTCGGCGCCTTCGTCGATGTGTCGACGCTCGATTGCATTTCCACGCGATGGCGCAACAGCCCGGACAATCTCGACGCTCTGATCGAAGCCGGTCTCGTCGATACGCTTTCCACCGACTATGCCGGCGGCGACTGGGACGGCATATTGGAGGCCATTCATCGGCTGGTTCAAAGAAAGCTCATCGCGCCTGCAGCGGCGGTCGCATTGGCGACCGGCAACGTCGCGCGCATTCTGCCCGAACTGGCCGGCGACCGCGGCTTGATCGCCGGGGGAAAACGCGCCGATATCGTCATCAGCGAGGCCCATAATCATGGCCGTGTCCGTCACGTTCTCGTCGCCGGCCGGATCGTCGTCTTCAATGGAAGCCTCGTCGGTCGATCGGCGGATCGGTTTCGGATGTCCTTTCCGATCGCCTGAAGCAAATCCCAGCCAGCTAGCACGTCCGGCGGAGCGCCTGCAGGAGATCGGCGATCGCGGAAGGGCCCCCGCCTGGTAACGCGGCGACGGCGCCAATGATGCCTTGCTGCTCTGCCTCCTGAAGCTGGTGGCGCGTCAGATTGCGGAATTTCAGGCAGATGGCCTCCCAGCTCATCGGCCGCGTCTTGTCGCCGAGCGGAGCGTGAATATCAGAGGTCAGTTCGAGCGTCCGGGTTCGTATGACGACGCGCGCCAAGGTCTGCGCCGGGAAGCACCGGTCGAGATCGGGATCGACGGCCAGCCGGACCTTCTGCGCGAAGTGGATCAGGTCCTTTCGGCCAAGCGCAGCTTTATCGATCGGTGCGAGCGCCTGCCCGCCGTCGACAGCGAGGATCGCCATGCAGAAGGGGAGGCTGTATTGCATGTCGACCAGGCTCTCCGGCGAAACCTTGTTGGCAAGCTTCAAGGCCCAGGCAAATGTCTGGACCTCAACCTCGATGAGGTCGTCCGGACCAATCGTATCTGCGGCAAGTTCGCTATAGGCGTCGAGTGCCGGATGGATATAGCGACAACAGGCATAGGGCTTGAAATAGGTATCGCCGATTTCCCAATGCTGACCGAGTGCGCTTACGATACGCTCTCCGTCGTAATAATCGCAATGATCGAGAAGATCCTCGGGTCCCGTAAAACCGGCTGCCGCCAGATGAGCCGCCGTCATGCCGATCAGGCTGCTCCAGGCAATGCCTTCCTTGACGTCATTGCCCGTCAGCTGCGAATAACCCGAGCTTCCATTGGCGAGCAGGTTCGGCGCCAGCACGCCCGATATCGCAAGCGCCTGCGCAAGACGGGGCGGTTCGAGCTGCAAAAGGCGACCGGCCGTGGCAGCCGAAGCGAAAGCTGCCCAACGGCCCGACTGGCGTGTCCGGATCCCGCCGGCGCTCTGCGAGGCAGCGATCCGGACCCCGACGTCATAGCCGCAGATGATCGCGCTCATGAGTTCATTGCCCCCGGCACCGGACTGGCCGGCCATCATCAGCGCCGTCGGGATGACCGCTGCGCCCGGATGCCCGCGAGCCGCGCGATTGCCGTCATCGATATCGAGCGCAGATGCGGCGGTGACGTTGCAGAAAAGCGCACCTGCCGGTGCGCTCGTGCCTGCGAGCCAGATGGGTTCATCGCCGCGGCCAAAGATCGCTCCGGCAATGGCGCGCGCTGCGACCGCCGCCGGCATGTCGATGCCGGCGATGGCGGCACCGATGAGGTCGAGGATACAGCGGTGAGCCATGTCGGCGATGGCAGCCTGGTAGACTGTCGGTGCAGTGACGACATGCTCGGCCAGAACGCGGGTCAGAAGAGGCATTTCCGATCCGCCTCCACCATCGCATGGGTGCGGCGATGTTTGTCGAAGCTCGCCTGAGCGACGAAGAGATCGAGCACCGGCAGGCCGACACAGGTAATGCAGGTCGGACCGCCAGTGTCTTCATACCACGGCTCCGCGCTTGTGAGCTCGCGAATGCCGATGAGCGGGCCGATCGCCTGCAGCGACAGGTCTCTCCTCGAAAAATGCAAGGCGATGCTTTGCGAATTGCGCTTGGAAACGATCTGCAGGTCGTCGCAGACCATGAGCCCGGTTCGCAGGACACGTCGCAGATAGGTCTCGGGTGCCTCGTTGCCGCCGAGATGGAGCGTGGTCGCCTCGCGCGCCAGGTCCTCGTCGTCGAAAACCGGCTCTCGGGCATTGGATGCCGTGATCACCAAGGAGCAGGTGCGCATGTCCCGGTTGTCGCAGACAGGGACAAGCGGAATGCGCACCTCGTCGGCAAGCGCGATCGCAAGCGCCCGGGCGCTTTCCAATCTGCGGCTGCGGATGAAGATCTGTTCGATCCCGTTTCCGTGGGAAAAGGCGAGCGACCGGATGACACTGCGAGCGACAGGGCCGGCGCCGACAAGGAAGACGGATGCGGTGCCTTCTCGGCGAAGACATTTGTCGGCGACAAGCGAGGCATAGGTTCCGGTCCGATCTGCCGACAGCGCCGTCTCGTCGAGGATTGCCACCGGCCGGAGCGTAAACTTGTCGAGCAGGATGAAAGTCGAGGTCGATCGCGGAAACCCCAGGCTGCGATTGAACGCATTGGCGCCGATGATCTTCACCCCGCCATGCGTCGAGCTGACGCTATAGAGCGATGACAGCTTCCATCCGAGACGTTCCTCGGCAAAATCAGGCTTGAAGGCGGTGTAATCCGGCACCGCCCAGAATTCGTCTTCGGATAATGACAGCACCGCCTTGCCGCCGCGTGCCGCGCCCGACCGGATCTCGGCCCAGGCTGCCGCCACGGCCTCGTGAACTTCTCGGACCGTCAATGCGCAGCCAATCACGCTGAGCTCGGCCTTCTTCAAAAACCCAACCTCTCCTGACGCATCTGTCATCGTCTCCTCCCTTTCTTCGGTCCGATGAATGCAGTGCCAGTCTAGGGATTTCGCTCGGTGCTGGAGGTGAAGTTTTCAGCAAGATTGAGGCCACGGAGTTGCGACCATGGCGTCATTTCGGAGACATTTCGGCAACGTTTCGCGTGGCGGCTTCGCTTGTTCGCTCCATCACCGTATCAATCGATGGGGACCTTATCGATCCCCCCGCATTCCCCGAGATACTTAGAAGGATCGGTTATACCATCAGGCCCGCGTCGCGACGCGACGACATAGCTTTTGTCGGTCCCAGTTCCGATAGGCCCTGGTTGCTGGCTTCTTAGAAGAGAGGGTTGAAAAGGGTGACTCCCGGTCAGGGAGAATCACCCTTTTCGTGCTGAGTTCGCGTCATCAGCGAAACGGAAACTAGCAGACAGACTGCGGTCTTCAATCGGACCAAAGTCCGCCCTTGATGGCCTCTGTTTTGGTGTCGAAGCTCGCCGTGGGACGGCTCGCGCCATCGTTCGTCAAGTCCCACTGGGCCTCCTCCGACACACAGAAGTGCTTCATGGAATATTTCGATTTTTCCGACGGGAAATGGCGTCCAGTCGCAAAGCGCGAAATCGGTCCGATGAACACATGCTACGACGATATCGACGCCAATGGACCCTAGGCACGGGGCACCGGGCTGCACGAGACGGCGCCAAAATCGGCCTAGGATTCGGATCTGAGGGCACTGCTTGCCGCCGGCTTGATCCTGACCAGCTGGTCGCCACTGTCGGGCTCATAAACCGCAAGGTCGACGACCAGGTCACCGGACCTTGAAACGAGGTCCAGGAGGGCGACGGCGAGCCTGGCGGCGCAGACTGTGTTGGTCGACAGGTCGAGTGTCTCATCGCTTGTGAGGGCAAGGCGGACGGTTACTTTGCCGTCCGCCGACAAGGCGAAAGGCTGGCAGCTCTCGAATTCGAGACATGCGTCCGCCTCTCCGTCCGAAGACGGCTTTCTGGATTCAAAAACATGCCCGAAAGTCCGTGTCTTTTGTCGTCGGCCCATGGTGCCCCCGTGTCGGCGTCGTCTCGTCAGTGCAATGAAGATCGGTTCGGCCGCCGATTTGTGACATGCCTCAACACGCCAATGAGGCGTGCGCATGTGGTGACCACTTCGAAGGCGACGTCCGGATCACCTGCGCCGATATCGGGTGCCAGCCGTCGCATTGTCTGAGACACGTCCTTGACCAGCAGCGCAAGTTCCTGGCGATCATCCTCGCCGAAATCCTTCAGCAGTGCCACCAGCGTGTCTGCGAAGGAGACCAGTATCGCGATCGTTTGCAACGACGTGAACTGAGGTTTTGTAGGATCGATCCACATGAGGCCCCTCTTTGCCTGTGACTTGTCGCAACGATCGGCAAGGTCAAGGGCGAGAGGCCAAGGCGCGGCCGCATTAGCCTCGGTGTTCACGGGCGAGGGCAGGCTTGCCAACCGTGCCTGCCTTGGCAATCGCGACGGGCATGCCGCTGATATCGACGCGATGACCGTCCATTGGAATCCAGGACCGCACCTGCTTCAGCCGCTCCAGGTCGAGCCGCGCGCTGAACACGCCTGCCTCATCGCCGGCCCGCGTCAGAATTTGCCCCCAGGGATCGCAAATCATCGAGTTTCCGAACATGTGGCGTTCCTCGCCGTCGGGCGCTGTATAGGTACCGCATTGTCCGCAGGCGACCAGGAAAGTCTGGTACTCTATCGCGCGCGCCCGGCACAGCACCTCCCAGTGATAACGACCGGTCTGCGTTGTAAATGCAGCCGGCAGGATGAAGACGTCAGCATGATGGCTGGCCAATCGGTCGAACAGCCGGGAGAAGCGAAGATCGTAGCAAATGCAGCAGGCGATCCTGAACCCATTGAGCTCATAGATCAGCAAGTGGTTTCCGGGCGCGACAGTGTCCGATTCCGCGTAGCGCTTGCCGTCTGGCGCCAGGATATCGAAGAGATGCACTTTCCTGTATGTGCCAACCTGTCTTCCAGAAGCGTCAAATATGACGCTCGTGTTGAAGATCCGGTTGTGACCGGGAACACTCTCAAGAATGCTGCCGGCATGGACCGCAACACCGTGCTCGGCGGCAAAGTGCTGCACCATGTTGTAGGCCCTGCCGCCGGGAACAAGATCCGCGGCCGCCGACTTCTCGACTGTCGTTCCTCCCGTCCAATCGAAATGTTCCGGCAAGACGATGAGATCGGGGCGCTCATCGCGCACCGCCTTCAACATCAGGCGGCTTGCCTCGGAGAGATTATAGGCCCGGTCAGGCCGCGCATTCATCTGGATGAGAGAGATCTTCATGCTAGGTCCTGTTGATCGAATGAGAAAATGGAGCTGCCAGAAGCAAGATGGCGGCGCAGCGCCGCCGAGCGTTGCTGGCGCGCGATCGCAACATGGGCAAGCGCGCGCATACGCTCGGCGTCAGCGACGAAGACCCCCTCGTTGTCTGCAAGAACGGCATAACCTGGAAGCACAGCGGCCGTGCCGCAGGCGATCGGAACATTGATCGACCCACCGATCGCAAAAATCCTGTTTGTGGTGCGAGACGAGACACCGTGACACCAGACGGGAAGGCCAATTTCCCTAATCTCCTCGACGTCGGTGCAGGGGCCGTCGATCACGATGCCGCTCGCCCCCTTGGCCTTGGCGGCGGTCGCAACACCGCCGCCGACGCAGGCGACATCGTCGCGGTCGACGCGGGAAATGACCAGCATGTCGCCCGGCTTCAGCATGTCGATCGCCTTGTAGATGATGACGCCGTCGCGGCCTGGCGCCGCGACGGTCAAGGCGGGGCCAAAGGCCCGGCATGGAAAGACGGGACGGACATTGGCGCCAACAAAGCCCAGATGCTCGACATGTCCGATCGTTGCGGTCTCGACGGCCGGAAGCATGTCGAGGAGATCCGGGGGTAGGCAAAGCTGGCGTTCATTGGCCCGATAGAAGGGTGTCATGTCACGGTCTTTCCTAAAGGGAGATCAGATCGGGCGCTCGCCCGAAGTCGTCGTGCGATGCATGATGCGGATCGACGCCGGATCGAAGGAGTCACGCCGGTGCATGGTGCATCGGTTGTCCCACATCATGATGTCGCCCTCGTCCCATCGCTGGACGAAAACCTCCTGCTGCTTGGTCGTATGATCCCAGAGTTCGGCAAGCAGCGCGTTGCTTTCGTCGATCGGCATGCCGACGATCCAGGCACCGTCAGCCGTGCCGCCGAGATAGAGCGCCTTTCGGCCCGTTTCCCCATGCGTGCGCACCAGCGGATGGACCATGCCGTTCCACTCGCGGAAATCCCGGCTGGAGGGAGCCACTTCGCCGAGGCGGAGTTTGCCGGTCTTGTCATAGACGTGCTGGAAGAAGATCTGGCGGCCGGCGACGAGGTTCTTAAGGACCTGCGGCAGCGTCTCGTAGGCCATGTAGGTCGACAGGAAGTACGTATCGCCGCCGGAGGGCGGTACCTTGACAGCCCGCAGGATCGCGCCGGCGGGCGGCTTTTCATAGAACCAGGTATCGGTATGCCAGGTCGCCTCGCTGTTGCCCATGGCGCCCGTCGGCTTCCCGTCCTTCGTCGCATTGCTGATGACGAGGATCTCCGGATGGCTGGGATGGCCGCCTTCCTGGAGCTGTTTCGGATGGATCACGAACTCGCCGAAATGACGCGAGAATGCCACCTGATCGGCATCGCTGATCCGGGTCCGCTTGAAGCGCAGCACGCCATACTGGAGCCAATATTGGCGCAGATCCTCAATATCGTGCGCATCATAATTGTTGAAATCGAACCCCTCGATGTCGGCGCAGACATTGCTCTCCTGCTGCACCGCCTTCAGTCTTTCCTTCAGCATTTCAATCTCCTTCTGTGGTCTTCCTTGAGACCGGAGCCATCCTAGGTTGGCGCAGGACCGCAGTTCCAATATCGATCGCCGCGCATTGATAACGGGGGGCGATCGGTCGCTCTCAGCGGGAAAGAGGACGCACATCGGCCGGATCGACCGAGATCGTGACAGCCTGACCGGGCTCATAGGAACGGGCCATCGCACTGCCCGGGTGGTGCAGAACAAGCCGGTGTCCGCCCTCCACCACGACCTCCAGCTCGGCATGGGCTCCAAGATCGATCACTCTGCGGACCGTCGCTTCGAGCCGATTCATGCCATCAGGCACCGCTGCCCGGGCCACGAGCGTCAGGCTTTGCGGCCTGAGCGAGCAGAAGCTGATCACGCCGCCGTCGGCCGCACCGGATGGCGCCCTCAAAACGATCGGGCTGCCGTCGATCGACAGCTTCACGCCTGCGGCCGAAGGCGAGGATGCGCTGACCGGCAGGATGTTCGACCGTCCTATGAAATCGGCAACGAAACGCGAGGCGGGATTGCGATAAATGTCGCCGGGTGTGCCCTGCTGGGCGATTGTGCCGGCGTCCATGACGATAATTCGATCAGACATCGCCATGGCCTCTTCCTGGTCGTGCGTCACGTGGATGAAGGTCATGCCAAGCGTCTCATGGATCTCCTTCAACTCGACCCGCATCGCTTCGCGCAGCTTGAGATCCAGATTGGAGAGAGGCTCATCGAGGAGCAGGACGGAGGGCTTGGGGGCAATCGCCCGGGCGAGCGCGACACGCTGCTGCTGGCCGCCGGAGAGTTCCGAAGGATAGCGTGTGCCGAAGCCGTCGAGATGGACGCTACGCAGTGCGCGCTCCACGGCCGCGCAGATCTCGATGCGCGGCGCGCCTCGCATGCGCAGCCCGAAGCCGACATTGTCGGCAACCGTCATGTGCGGGAAAAGCGCATAGTTTTGAAACACCAGGCCGAGATTGCGTCTCTCGGGCGGCACTTTCACCTGGCTGCGTCCGCGGATACGGATGTCACCCTGGCTTGGCGTGCTGAAACCGGCAATCATGTTCAGCGTCGTTGTCTTGCCGCAGCCGGAGGGGCCGAGAATGCTCACGAACTCGCCGGCCGGAACCTGCAGATTGATGTCCCTGACCACGTTGAGGCCGGCGAAGGATTTGCTGACCGCGAGAAGTTCGATATCGAATTCGCTCATTTGCTTCCTCCATGAAGCTGTGCGGAGAAGCCGCCGACTTTCTCGAAGATCAGGATCACCGCCAGGATGAAGACCATGGATGCGACATTGACCGCCGCCATGATCGGATCGAGGCTGTATTCGAGGTGATTGATGACGGCGATCGGCAGGGTCGTGTCACCCGGGCGGACCAGAAAGACTGACAGCGGAATGTTGTTGAATGAGATGATGAAGGCGAAGGTCACGCCGGACAGAACGCCCGGCTTGATCAGCGGCAGGACGACATAGAACATCCGCTGGCGCTTGCTGGCGCCGAGGATCTGCGCTGCCCGATCGAGGTTTTCGTCGAAATTCGCAAGTGCGCCTGCCGCCATCCGCATCACGAATGGCAGGGCCAGCACGACGTGCGCGGCAATCAGCGCCGGCGTGCCGAGCATTTTCTGCAGACCGATGATCGACAGGAACAAGACGATCGCCACCCCCTTGACGATCTGCGGAACCGAAAGCGGCGACAAAAGTGCCGCCATGATCGCGCTTGAGCCCCGAATGCGCTCGTGGACAAGCGCAAAGGCGGCAAGTGTGCCGAGAAGGCCGCTGATCGCCGCGACGATCGCCGCAATCTGGACGCTCAGCAGGAAGGGCTGGAGCCATCGTTCCTCGAAGAGACCGCCATACCAGACAGGTGTCCATTCCCACGGTCGGAAGGTCACCGTCGAGTTAGGGCTGATCGACGCCGCAATGACGACCAGGAGCGGAAGTGTGATGAACGCCAGCACCAGAGCGAGCACGGACCAGAAGCCAACTGCAATCAATTTCGTCATTGCGTCTGTTCCTTCCGCGATGATTTGCGTGCTTTGAGGCTTGCCTCCCATCGGATCCCGATCAGCGAGACTGTGAGCATCATCGCGAGCAACGCGATCGACATGACGCTGGCGAAGGGCCAGTCGATGTAGAACAGCACCTGTTCGGAAATCATTGTCGCAAGCACCTTGAAGCGCGCGCCGCCCAGAAGGGCAGGCGTCGCGTAGGCGCTCGCCGCCATTGTGAAGCTGATCAACAGCGAGCTGACGATGCCGGGCACGGATAGCGGCAGGACGATGTGACGGATGACGGACGCTCTGGAGGCGCCAAGCATCTGCGCAGCGCGTTCAAGGTTGACGTCGATCCCCTGGATACTGGTCATCAACGACAATATCCCAAAGGGCAGCACGACATGCGTCAGCCCGGCGACGACTGCAAACAGGCTCTTCGAGAGGGGAAGCGGCGTTGAAATGACGCCGAGATGGATCAGCGCATCATTGATGAAGCCACGATCCTCGAGGATGATCAGCCAGCCATAAGTGCGCAGCACCACGCCGGCGAGCTCGGGCGCGAGCGCCAGCGCGAAAACGACGGTCCGCCAGCGCGATCGCGAACGGGCGAGGAAATAGGCCACGGGATAGCCGAGCAGTGTGACGGCCACGGCGACGAGGGCCGACATGATCGCCGTGCGGGCAAAACCGGCCAGGGACAAACCGTCGAGGAAGAAGCGTTCGTAATTTGCAAATGTCGGGACAAAGGTCCGGCTATCGAGAAAGCTCATGCCGATCATCACGCCCATCGGAAGCGCGAAAAAGATCGTAAGCAGGAGGCAGGACGGCGCCAGCAGCATCGATGCCGGCGCTCGCACGGTCAGGCGCCCGGAAACGCCCGGGGCAGTGGCAGCAAGCGTTACCATGGAAACTCCTCAACGGGCCTGCGAGACGACGTCCCGGTCCCAGCGTTCGCCCCATTCGGAAAGCTTGTCACCGAGCGCCGTCAGATCGGGCAGCTTGAGCGATTCGAGATCCTCTGCAGACGTGATCTGCCGGCGGCGGAGGGCTTCCGGAACATCTATATCGGTGCGAGCGCTGCCAACCTTGTAGCCTGCAACCCAGGCTTCCTGACTGGTCTTTTCGAGGAAGAAATCGATGAAGGATCTTGCCGCCGCCTTATGCTCGGACCCGACAGGAATGTTCAGCGTCGCGATAAGCGGGATGGTCCCTTCCTTCGGCCGCACGTAGTTGACGGGCAGACCCTCGTCGACAAGCAGCTGGGCGCGACCGCTCCAGAAGGGCATCGCCCAGACCGTGCCGTCCTTGATGTAGCTTTCGAGGATGGCGGAGGACTGCTCGAAGCCGATCGATTGCTTGGCAAGCCGCGCCATGGCCGCAAAACCCGGATCGATATTGTCGATCAGCCCGCCTCCCTCGCTGATCGACATCATCTCCAGGAGATAGACGGCCATGATATTCTGGAAGGCCGGCAGGACGACCTTGCCCTTCAGATTTGGGCCGAGAAGGTCCGTCCAGGAAGTCGGCGCGGAGCCGAGCCTGTCGGTCCTGTAGAGCAGCGACAGGTACTGGACCTCATGCACGGCGCCGCAGGGGCCAGCTGCACCCTGAAGGCCTGCGGTGAGGGAGGCGAGGTTGGGGATCGCGGAAGCGTCCAGCTTGTCCAGCACGCCATCCCGGCAGCCCTGGAGCGACTGCGACGCAGTCATGACGACGACGTCGAAACCCGGATGCCCGTTGGTCGCCTTGATCTTGGCATAGTCCTGCGAGGCGGAGCCGACGGCGTCATAGACGACATCGATACCGGTCTTGCGCTCGAACGGCTCGATGATCGCCTGGCGAATGATGGCCTCGTAAGGTCCGCCATAGCTATTGACCACGAGCGTTTCGGCATGCGCGAGCTCAGGCAGACATGCTGCAAAGGCTGCCATGAAAAGGGGTGGTGATTGGATTCTTCGCAACGTCGGTTTCTCCCGGTTGGTGATGTTCCCGGAAAAAGGGTGACGACGCGGACTCCACACGTCTAATAGCAATTGGCTGGGATTAATGCCTCGGCGGTATGAACGGGAACCTCCGCGCCGGCCTGCCATTTGTCGCTTGAACCCACGAGCGAGAAACTGAGACGATGTGGCCTAGGGTGGAGACTTTCACATCCATCAGATGACGACTGCTGCAGTATAGCATGTCGTGGCGAAGTCCATGGCGAGCTCGTCGGGTTGGCCGAGCTGGAAAACGGCGACCATGTCGTGTGCTTCTGCAATCTCGATGCCGGCCTGATCGATCACGGCGGCGTCTCCAGACGCTTCGCGCCGCAAAACTGTCAGCTATCATCCCGGTCTAAATTGTCGACCTTCAGCCCGCTCTTCCAATTCTACCCTCGATGACGAAAGGCGCAGTCGGTGAAGACCGCGCCCGGCCATATTCCGTTTAGACGCCCCGGCCATGGTAGGGCGATGGGCTCGCAACACCATTGTGCCCACCACTCAGCAAGTGGCTAAGCTGTAAGGTGTAGAGACGCACAGCGCAGGGGAGGGGAGGAGTCCAGCAGCATCAGGGCAGCGCCAACATCGCGGCGCTTGGGTGAGTACCTGGCCTAGATAGGTGCGCCGCTTCCGGGTCGGTCAGGTGATAGGTTTGGCGTAGATCGCCTTGGGGGTAGGATGGCTTTCGGCTGGGCAAGTCTTTATAGATATTCCTATTGGTCAACATGTAATTGACATTTTATATACCTTATAAAGTGATCTGGACACTCACTTTAGAAAATGGTATTTACGTCTATCATGGATAGACAAAAAGACGATTCATTAAAGAAAGTCATAAACCAAGTGCCTCAAGGTTTCCTGGTCGACTCCTCGTGGATGAACCGAAACGGCATCTCCAGGCAATCTGCGCATCAATATACACGGAACGGCTGGCTCGAAAGCCTTGGACGAGGCCTGTTTCGGCGACCATTCCCGGCTGGAACTCGGCCAGACGTATTGATAGACTGGAAAATACCGGTCTGGTCTACGCAGCGACTCATGAACCACCGGGTTCATGTTGGCGGAATGAGTGCGTTGCAGCTTGCCGGCGTGACCCATTACCTATCCTTTGGCGGAAACGCCCGGCTATACCTTTACGGTGAGGTACCGTCATGGTTCGAAAGATTGAGCCTGAACATCAGGCCATGTTTGAGACCGGCCAGTCTGTTTACCGACTTGGATCTGGGCATCGACAACAGCGATTTCAGCTTGGCGAGTGGCGATGGCCAATCGCTTTCGCTTTCCCCGTGGACGTGGCCAATGAGGATGTCATCGCCCGAACGCGCGATCCTGGAAATGATTGATGAACTCCCCAAAGAGGAGAGCTTTCACAACGTCGATACGCTTTTCCAGTCACTGAGTAATCTGCGGCCGAGAAAGCTTTCCGAGCTTCTGCAGGACTGCCGCAGTGTGAAAGTAAAACGGCTCTTTTTGGTCTTCGCAGAGCGGCATGGACATGCATGGCGTAAACATCTCGATTTAGCCAATGTCGATCTTGGAAGTGGGGATCGTTCGATTGTGAAGGGGGGGCGCCTGCACCCGATCTATCGCGTGACCGTCCCGTCTGAATTCGTGCCTGGCCGCAAGGAAGAAGAACTTGGCGCGTGACCACTACAAATCTCAGGTGCAACTACTGATCCGAGCCCTGCCTCAGATCGCCAAGGAGGAGGCGTTCGCGCTCAAGGGCGGTACGGCCATCAATTTGTTTTATCGAGACTTTCCGCGCCTGTCTGTTGACATCGATCTGACGTATCTACCCCTGAAGCCGCGTGAGGAGGCTCTTGAGGACATCAGCGCGACACTCGATCGTCTCGGCGACACAATCCCTAAATCGTTGTCCGGGGTGACATCGCAGCGTATTTCTGGAGGTAGCGGCAATGAAACCCGGCTGCTCATCAGGAAGGATTTCGTCGAGGTCAAGATTGAAACATCTCCGGTCGGCCGCGGCACGGTCCATGAGCCTGAGCTTCGGACGGTTACCGAGGCGGTTGAAGATGAGTACGGTTTTGCGGAGATGCCGGTTGTCGCTTTTCCGGACCTGTTCGGCGGCAAACTCGTTGCGGCGCTTGATCGCCAGCATCCGCGCGACCTCTACGATGTGCGGCTACTCTACGACAATGAAGGCATTACCGATGAGCTGTTTCGGACTTTCCTGATCTATGTCGCGATGTCCAGCCGCCCAATGCATGAGGTTATCGGGCCATCGCTACAGCCTCTGGAGATGCCATTCACGCGGGAATTCGAAGGCATGACCGAGGTGCATATTCCCGTCAAGGACCTTGAGGAAACGCCTTCGCTTGATAGAGGACATAAGAGGCAGGCTGAAGGCGCCCGAACGGCATTTTCTGCTCACCCTCCATGACGGAGAGCCTGACTTCGACGCGATTGGATTACCCCAGGCCGCCGCCCTGCCTGCCGTCAAATGGAAGGTCGTGAACCTGCGCAAGCTGCGCGGGGTCAACCCGGAGAAACATGCGCAGCAGCGCGAGGAGCTGAAGAGAAAATTCGGTTGAAGATTGGCTGAGACGACCGCAGTCGGCACGCCGCCGTGTTGCAGTTCGCCATTTTCTTCAAGGTAAGCGGCGAGAACGAACGCTTCGAGAATGTCGCCAGCGTCGATGACCGCGCCGCCCCGGAAAACAGCATCCGCCATTGCCCCGGTCAGACTGGTTCTGCGAGGTCGATCGGCGCGCAGGGTCGTGCGTATGCTTGGCGACGCGGCCTACATTCCTGATCAAGGAATGGCCGACAAATGACGGGAGGAAAACGTCTGGGCTGTCAGGGCCGGCGTCGATGCGATCAATGGAACGATTGCCGCCGGGGAATTCCGGCAGGCGTTTATGCCTCTGTTCTAGTTGTCTTTCCGGACGGCAGTGGCTTGCGTGGATGGCGCTGGCGCGTTGACCAGCTCGGAGACAAATTTTGTGAGGGGCACGATGTTTTCGTGCTGGCTCGCCTCTTCCAAGGCGTTCATGTACTCATCACGGCGCGCGACCGGGATGACGGTCCACGGGGCTCGCCTTTGACAAACACTATTATCATGCATTTGAGTCACACTAGTTTCGCGACTCTGAATCGCACTAGTTTCGTGTGTTTGAGTCACACTAATTTTATGAGGTCTCGCCGAGAACCGTTTCGCAACGCGAGACGAACTCGGTGCTATTTCTGGCCACCAATGCGCGACAGATCGATCCGTATCCCCGCGCGCCCAGCATCCTGCTCCGCCTCTGGCTGTTCCTCTCTTGCTTTCGCGTCAGCGTCCTCCTCTTCCTCGGCGGGGATCTTCTCTCTACTTTGCTGCGGCATTTCACCCGGGGTTCCCGGATCCTCCGCCTGAAACACGCTGACGCCCTCGAACTCGCTGGTCTTCCATGCGTAGACCGCATCCTCGAAGATCTGCGGAAAGACGTCTTTGCTCGTGGGGTTGCCATACCATTTCGCAACGATCTTCAGGACCTTGGCGAACATCGCCGTGCCCTTGCGAAGGTTCTGGCAGGCATCGACAATGTCCGGCTTCAGATCCGCCGGTTCCTTGACGCCGACGCCAGCGGGAAACTGAGTCAGCCCAACGCGCACGACCGCCCGACCAGCATATTGCCGTACGATCGCCATCGCCTCCTCCGCTGACGACGCTTTCGGCACGAGGATCAATCGGCCGCCCGATTTGACGGTGACGGCGAGGGGATCAGCGGAGCCCGCTGATGCCACGAACTGCTCGACGATCGCGGGTTCGAGGGAAGGGTCGGCGCATTCTTTTATCAGGGCGGCGTCGAGCATGGGTGTCTCCTTGGCGCTCAGGTGTTGAAGGCAATAACAAGCGGTTTTGCGAAGAGCCGCGCCCATGCGGTCGTAGCGGCTCGCTGGATGGAGACGATCGATGTGCCTTCGGTCCACCACCCGTTTCCGACGGCGACGACAAAATCCGGATCGTGAAGCATGGACTGCAGGATCGGCCAAACGATCAATTGTTCGTAACAGATCAGAGGGGCTGCCCGGCCGGCACCGATGGAAACGATCGGGTTCGCAAAGAAATCCGCCCTGGCGCCACCACTTTCTCCGAACCAGGATCGCCATGGCTGCCACATCGAGCCGGGGACCGGTATGCGTTCGCGATAGAGGATGCGGACGCTCTTGCTATCGATCGACACGAGGACGTTGTCGTAGCCCCTGGCGTCGGCCACCACAGCGCCAGCGATGACCGTCGCATCGGTATCGCCAGACGCGCTCGCCCAAAGTCGCTCCACGGTCGGTGTCCAGAAACCGAGCGCACTTTCCGGCAGCACCGCAAACCGAGCACCATCATCAACTGCGCTGCGCACCGTTGCGATCAGGTCTCGCTGGCGTTGAAGACCGGTGTCGCGGCCGAGCGAGGCGCCCAATTCCAGGTCGACACCACGCCAGCCATCGGGTAAACGCGGCTCGGTCCAGATTGCGGCGGACCACAGCCAAAGGCCTGCCAAGGCGATGGCGACAGCTGGCCACATGCGGGTTACGAGACCCGCTAGGCCAGCTGTCATAAGCCCAAGTCCCCACCATCCCCATCCCGGAAACAGAACACCCGCAGCGGTGACAGGATGCGCCCAGCCAGTGATGCCGAACGGCGGGATGGCCATGATGGCAGCCGCGAGAAGATATCGGAACGGACGAGTGCCAGCGTTCTTTGTCCAGAGGACGGCATAGACCGTGACAAAGCTCAAGGAAGCGCACAACCAGAGCAGCAGGCCCGGCCAGATATCGGCCGAATAGAAGGTGGCCACGCCTTGCGGCAGCCCCCGGGATGCGGCCAGGAAATAGCCGGCGGCGACGAGTGCCGCGACCGTCCTTCTTTGTGCCATCGACCACAGAACCGGAAACCCCAGCGCGACGGGCAGGAGCAGCACCTTGCCGCTCCAGCCCACCGCGCCGATCGCGATCGAGGCGGTGATCAGCAGGATCGACTGAGCGTGATCACGGCCCATGGGTGAGGACCTTCTGCGCCAAACCGAGAATGCCCGAGATTGGCACCGGACCAAAATACCGAGAGTCATAAGAACCAGGGAACGCGGAATGCAGGAAGACCGACCCGGGCGGTACGACGCCGCTCGAAAACGGCGCCAAGGGCCGGCCCTTTCCGTCCCGCTGCGCGAGATTGGAAGAGGAAACTCCCCGTCCGCCCACGCTCACGCTGGCACCGATTTCGACATGCTGTCCCGCGATGGCGATCACAGTTTTGATGAGCGGCGCAATACCGCCCGGGCAGGAACCGGAACGGAGATAGCCACGCACTCGTGCCTCCAGCATTTCCGCAGTTTCCGGCGGGCAGATGAACACTAGGTCATTGACAGCAACGGGGCGATAGAGCGGAACGATACGCCATAGGCCAAGTGGCTCGCTCGGCGTCAGATTGATGCGGTACCCGCCGGCGAGAGCAGTGCCGATCGCCAGAATGGCGACCAATGCGGCCATCAAAATGATTCCAGCCGCTCGTCGTTGTTGCGGGTTCATCGCCCGGCGCGCTCCAGCTCCCGCCGTCATTTCAGCGAGAGCCCCTGGCTCTTGGTTTGCCGCTGCGTCTCGGCCTGCTTGAGCGCTTCGGTCGTTCGTTCATGAGCAGCAAGTTGCTGGACCGTGCGCATGGAATTCCACGCGGACCGGACCTCCGCCCTCTGGCCCGCCGTCATGCCCGATGTGATTACCTCGAAGGTCTTGCCGCTGGTGTCTTTGGCAGTCAAAGGCAGGAAGGTTCGTTCTCCGAAGCGTTCGGACACGGCCTTGGCGAAACCTTCGAGTTCGGCCTTCACCATTTTGTCGGCCAGCGCATATTCGAGGCCTACCGGAAGATCGTTGCGATCGATCGCATCGCGCACGCGTTCGAGCGTTTGCCTGGCCGCTGGAGAGAGCGCAGGGATGTCGACCGAAACCTTGAGCCGGACCGCGCGCTCCTCCGTCTCATGTTTCAATTCGGCCTCGACCCTCTCTCGAAGATAGCGTTCAAGATTTCGGGCGAGTGCCGGCACATTGGCGACGGCTTTTTCCCGGTCCTGCCTGTCGGCACGGCTGGCGAAAAGACCGGTCCTGCCCTTCAGCGCACCGAAGCTTTCTGGGTCACCGGCAATCCTTGCGAGGGTGGACTGCGCGAACGACTGATCTTTGACCATGGCATCGACATTGATTGCCTTGAAGGCCGCTTCCGGTTGCAAATAGACGAGGTGGAAGCGGGTCGACACCTCATCCCATTGCTTTCTCAGGCCGGGATCGGCCGCGAGCTTATCCTCGACAGCGTGCCCAAGCGACTTCGGGAAGGTGGTGATGCCAGATACCATCGGCTTGGCCTCCTTGATCGTATTCGGGATGGATTGATTGTTGCTGCCGCGGACCAGTCCGAGCGCGGCGCCGATGGCGACGAGACGGGCACCGAGGTCGGCGAGTTTTTGTTTCTGCCGGACGGCCCATTCGAGGCGATCGTGTGCGATCGTGCGGGCGACGTTCATGAGGTGCAGGCCTCGTGCCTCGGCAAAGCGCAAGGCTTGGCCGTACAAAGAGCTCTTCTCGTAGTCGAGCGTTGTCTCTTTGGCGTTCCGGCGCGACAGGAGCGGGACAAGGCCGCCGGATTTCGCGAAGGAGCGCCGGCCGTAGTAGACGGCGAGATTCTCGCGGTGGCGCGTCATGGCCACATAGGTGAGATGCCGGTCCAACGAGAGGGAAGCAAGCACCTTCACCCGGTCGACGGTCGCGCCCTGGCTCTTGTGGATCGTCGTCGCATAGCCGTGATCGAGATTGTTGTAGAAGCGCTGCTCGATCCTGACCTGGCGGCGGTGCTCGGCGTCACCAATCTCTGCAACAATCTGGCCAGGAGCGGCTTCAAGCACCTTCGCGAGCATGCCGTTCTTGACACCAAAACTGCCCTCGTTCTTGAGGAACACGATCTGATCGCCGGCCGCGAACATGCGGGTTCCGTCCTCTGTCTTGAAGGCAAAGCCGTCTGCGATGATGCCGCGCTCGACCAGCTTGGTGCGCGCCTTATCGTTCAACATCCGAACGTCGCGTCGAAGGTGTGCAAGGATCAGGCTGCTCTTCGAAGGATCGTAGTCGCGATCCCAATCGGCGATCAGGCTTTCGACCGCTTGCGCCTTGAGGTCCAGCTCCCTGAAGTTCCCATGGGCACGATAAGCACCGACTGCTTTGCCGACGTTGCCGCGCGCCAGATCGAGCGAGGCGTCGCGCATCCATTGCTGGCGCTGACGATAGATCGTTTCGAGTTCGGCATAGCCGATCCGGTCGACAATCGCCCGGAAGGCGGCTCCTGCCTCGATCGGCTGCAGCTGTTCGGGGTCGCCGACCAGAACCAGTTTCGCACCGGCCTTGGTGACGGCTTCGACCAACAGCGCCATCTGCCGCGACGACACCATGCCGGCCTCGTCCAGTACGAAAACCGTCTTGTCGTCGATCTGGTTGCGGCCCTGATTCCAGCGAAGCTCCCACGACGACAGCGTGCGGGACTGAATGTCGGCTTCCCTCTCCAGGCCCTCAGCGGCTTTGCCGGCAAGTGCACCACCGACGACACGATAGCCGGCTGCTTCCCAGGCTTCGCGCGCCGCCTTCATCATCGTCGTCTTGCCGGCGCCGGCTCGGCCAATGACGGCGACGATCCGTTTTCTGCCAGCCACATGTTCGATCGCCGTCCGCTGCTCATCCGACAGGCGGGCATGGCGTGCAAAGGTCGTCTCCAGCACCGCCTCGCGCACGCCATGCGAGGCGCGGCCGGACAGCCAGATAGCCCGGTTGACCATCTCGGCTTCAAGCCGGATCATCTCACGCGTCGTGTACTTGGATGGCGTCCGGATACCGGTTGCAAAATCAATCCGCTCGCGTTCAAGACGAAGTGCTTCCGGGCTCTGCAGAACCCTCACCATCAAGCTTTGGAACAGACCGGCATCATCGATATAGCGATGCAGGATTTTGGCCACATCGCGTTCATCGAAGACGCTCTTCTCCCGCGTGATCAGGTCGAACACGATCTCCGCACTGCGCTGGATGCGGCGGGCATTCTCGGTGCGGCGGGCTTCCTGAAGCTCAAGGCGTTCAAGCTTGGGAGGCAGGGTCTCCGGCTTGCCGTCGGATTGCTGCGCCTTGCGCTCGATGGCTTTGGTGCCGACGCCCAGATGAATGGTTGGCTCCAGGGCAATACCCTGCCTTTCGAAGGAACGTCCATCGATCGCGATATCGAGGCCAGCAAGCGCCAGATGTTTGTTCTGGCAGGCAAACCAACCGTCGCGAAACACATTGAAATCGTCGGCGCTTCCGGCCCAAAGCTCATAGACGATCTTGCCGGCATCGTTGCGGATCGGCTTTCCGTCCGATCCCAGAACCGCGACCTTCTTCGATCCGAAGCTGTCTTCGGTGAGTGGCCGCAATGTGGTCATCAGATGGACATGGGGGTTGCCAGGGGCGTCGTGATAGACCCAGTCGGCGACCACGCCCCTAACCGTGATGTACCGCTCCACAAAATCGCGCATGAGCGCGATGTTCTGCTCGGCTGTCAACTCGAGCGGCAAGGCTATTGTAACGTCCTTTGCTAGCTGCGCGTCGGACCGCTTCTCGAATGCCTCTACCTTGTTCCAGAACGCCTCGGATGCGCCGGCGATCGAACGATCGGCAATCATCGAACGCAACCACTCGGGCGAGTCTGCCGGAATGACGAACTCCTCGTGCAGGAGTCCCTGTTTGCGGGTGTAGTCGATCGTCCGGGCTTCCCGTTCGAATTCCATTTTGGCGCAATGGCGATAGGCCACCGACAGCACAGCGCTGCGGCCGGAGCCACGGGCGATGATGCTGACGGAGAAGTGAGGGACGGCCACGGCGGAGTTCTCTCCCTGTTGCGCACGAAATCAATAGGTTTGCCGGGAGCGGCGGCCCGCTGGGGCCGCAAAGCAAGACGTCGTGCCAGCGACGTATAACTGCGCCCTTCAGGACCGCTCCTTCGGATCGGCCGGGATCATGCGCAAAGGTGTCGGCTGCGCCAACTCGCATATGTGATAGTAGATCGGCGCGCCGATCTACGGGACTGTCATGCCGATCGCGTTCGAAACGGCATGAAAGGACCAACCGGAATGAAGAAGCCATCCTCCAAGATCCGGCAGGAGATTTCCAAGCTGCAGGAACAGCTGAGGCTCGCCGAAACGCGTGAAGCCGAACGCATCGGCCGTATCGCACTGAAAGCAGGACTTGGCGAGATCGAGGTCGAAGAGGCCGAACTTCAGGCTGCCTTCGAAGAGCTGACGACGCGATTTCGCAAAGCCAAGACATCGGGCGGCAGCGAGCAGGGCAGGCGATCCGAAGCGAGCCCGGTTCAAACCGCGCCCGTCGCGCCTGGCGCGACTACGGGCGGGTCTGCTGAGGATTGAGCGCATGGCACGCGCGACCAAATCCGACGCCCGAAAAAAGGACACACGCGAGAAAATTGAGCTCGGCGGCCTGATCGTCAAGGCGGGTCTCAGGTACGAAAAACGCGCCGTGCTTCTGGGAGCTCTGATCGAGCTCGCTCAACGATTGAACGGCGACGAACAAGAGCGGACACGATTGGCAGAGCTGGGCGCGGAGGCCTTCGGTGATGATCGGGCATAGGATCCTGCTGCCCGGTCTCGTGATCGGCCTGATGCTATCAGCAACAATGATGACGAGCGGGATCGGAGAGACATTTGTTGGGCTTGCCAAGACACAGGCGACGAGGCTCTTTCTTACCCACGCCGGCATCGCGCTACCGTCTGCTCTGGCCGCCGCGACCGGCATTGTCTTGCTGTTTGCCTGCGCCGGATCTGCAAGTATCAGACATGCGGGCTGGGGTGTCGCAGCGGGAAGCCTTGCGAGCCTCGCCATCGCCATCCTCCGAGAAGCGTCACGCCTCGCGACGTCTGCGACGAGCGGCTTCGGTGATCGATCAATCATGACCGCTCTCGATGCGGGCGCTGTGGCTGGCGCTGCGGTTCTATTGATATCGGCCGGCTTGGGTTTGCGCGTCGTGCTCCTGGGCAACGCGGCATTCGCCGACACGCGGCCAAACCGCGTTCGGGGTCGGCGCGCCATCCATGGCGAGGCCGGCTGGATGAAGCTGCCCGACGCGCGCAAACTCTTTCCTCACACGGGCGGCATTGTCATTGGCGAGTGCTACCGTGTCGATTGCGCTCCCGTCGCTGGCCGGTCGTTTCGCAGCGACGACAAGGAAAGCTGGGGAACCGGCGGCAGGTCACCACTGCTTTGTTTCGATTGCTCGTTCGGTTCGACCCACGGGATCGTCTTTGCGGGATCAGGCGGCTTCAAGACGACCTCGGTGACAATTCCAACGGCGCTCAAATGGGGCGGCACACTCGTCCTCCTCGATCCTTCAAACGAAGTCGCTCCCATGGTGTCGGACCATCGCGAAGCGGCGGGCCGCAGAATTCGCATTCTCGATCCGCATCAGCCGCAGAGCGGATTCAATGCGCTCGACTGGATCGGCAAATTCGGCGGCAGCAAGGAGGAAGATATTGCTGCCGTCGCGTCCTGGATCATGAGCGATAGCGGCCGCGCAGCCGGCCTTCGCGACGACTTCTTCCGAACCTCCGGGCAACAGCTTCTAACCGCAATCATCGCCGACATCTGCCTGTCAGGACATACGGACGAAGACCATCAGACGCTCCGCCAGGCGCGGGCAAACTTGTCAGAACCGGAGCCGAAACTGCGCCAGCGCCTGCAGGAAATCTACGACAATTCCGGATCGGCTTTCGTCAGGGAAAATGTCGCCGCTTTCGTCAACATGACACCGGAAACCTTCTCAGGCGTCTACGCCAATGCGATTAAGGAAACCCATTGGCTCTCCTATCCAAACTACGCAGCGCTCGTGTCCGGGTCGAGCTTTTCGACCAAAGACATTGCCTCCGGCAAAACCGATGTGTTCATCAACGTCGATCTGAAGACCCTCGAGAACCATGCGGGGCTTGCCCGCGTTATCATCGGCTCGTTTCTCAACGCCATCTACAACCGGGACGGCGCAATGCCGGAACGCGTCTTGTTCCTGCTCGATGAGGTGGCGCGCCTGGGCTACATGCGAATTCTGGAAACCACCCGCGACGCCGGTCGCAAATATGGCATCACGCTGGCGATGATCTATCAGTCGATCGGCCAGTTGCGCGAAACCTATGGCGGTCGAGACGCCGCCAGCAAATGGTTCGAGAGCGCCAGCTGGATTTCGTTTGCGGCAATCAACGATCCCGAGACGGCAGAGTATATCTCACGCCGATGCGGCACGACGACGGTCGAGATTGATCAGGAGAGCCGCAGTTTCCAGCCTCGGGGATCATCGCGAACACGATCAAAACAGCTCGCATCCCGGCCATTGATCCAACCCCACGAAGTGCTGCAAATGCGAACCGACGAACAGATCGTCTTCACCGCCGGCAACCCACCGCTGAGATGCGGACGAGCCATCTGGTTTCGCAGGCAGGATATGCGCGCATGCGTGAACGATAACCGGTTCCATGTCAGTGTACCCCAGACAAAGTGAATAGATCTCTCCTCGAAATTCGGCCGGCAAGACGGTGTGAGCGTCATGCAATGGCCAATCACGTGCTCGCGAGCAGGAGAAGGTGGAGCCGCCTCAGAAAGGCGGCTCGGTGTCGATCGTGCCCGACAGTTCGGCCAGGTCCACGTTCAGCTCGGCCCGAGCCAGGTCCAGTTCGACTATGATCTGGCGGCGTTCGACCGGATCAACCGCATTCGAAAGCTCCGCCCATAGGTAGCGTGAAACGGCGCATTCTCACGGTTAACTGCCAAACGACATGAGCCCCATTCTGCGAACGAGCATGAAGTGGCGCGAACGTTTCAGTGTGCGACGCCTGGTTCCTCGTGTGCCCTCACGATGGCGTCCGCTTCCTTGCCGTATAGCTCCTCGAAGTGATCGAAGGTCTTGGAAAAATAACCAATGCCCTGCGTCGCCGAGCGCAGCGCCCGCGCCAGATCGTCAAGTGCGCCGCCCGGAATGAGTGCCCGGAAGATGTCCCATCCCTTAGCGGTTTCATCCCGGTCGAAGCCGAGAACCTGACCCTTGAGAGCGGAGACGATCTGGACGAGGCTGCCGGAATAGATCGACGGAATGTGAATTTCGCTGCGGAAGACCGGTTGCATTAAAACGGCCGACCCTTCGGAAAGCGCCTGTCGCACTCCCATTTTCGACGCAGTCCGGAAGGCGTGTTCCGAACTGTCGACGGCATGGTGCTGACCATCGTACAGCGTTACGCCGACATCGATGACCTGGAAGCCTAGCGGCCCTTTCTCCATCGCTTCGCGCGCGCCTGCTTCGACAGCAGGGATGTAGTTGCGCGGAACGACGCCACCCTTGACGGTTTCGCTAAAGGTGAAGCCCCGGCCGCGCTCGTTGGGACGAATGCTCAGCTTCACATCCGCGAATTGCCCGGCACCGCCGGTCTGTTTGCGATGCCGGTAATGAACCTCGGACGGCTTCGCAATTGTCTCGCGGTAGATCGGGCTGGGCATTCGATCGGTTACATCGATGTGAAACACGTCCGCCAGGGTTCGGCAAAGATCGCGCAGATGCACCGGGCCCTGGGCGCGGACGAGCTGGGCACCGGTGCCTTCCTCCTGCAAGACCGTGAGGCCGCGATCCGTCTCGGAAAGTTTTGCCAGCGTTTCGGAGAGCTTGTTTTCATCGCGTTCGCTGCCCGGGACCAGGATTCTTTCAAGCATCGGCGTAGGTGGCTCTGTCCATTCGGGTGGGGCAACCTTCGCGTCTGATGTCAACAGCGACGGGACGGGCAAGTGGTCGGACTTGACCGTCGCAAACACAATCCCCGGTGCAGGCACGATCGCCGAGTTCGACCGTCCGTTTGCGGGATCCTGCACGGCGCCGAGGCTGGAGCCGCCCAGTGATGCGCCCTGCCGCAGTCCCTCACCAAACGCACGCACCAGCACCGTCTTGCCGACATTCTGGCGATGATAGGCATGGAAGCTCACGGCGGTCAGCTTGTTTTCATCGACATTGCCCGCACGAGCCAGGCGCTGTCGAAGAACCCCCACCGGCGGCGCCTCGTGGCGCAGCGCCTTCATCAGCCTCATCATGCCGTTGCCGTGACTTGCGGCACCGATCAGGACTGGAATAATCCTGTTTTCCCTGAGAACCCGCGATGAAATGCCATAGAGCGCGTCGCTGGGCGGCTCGCGATCTTCGATCAGTTCCTCGAGAAGCCAGTCATCGAATTCGGACAGGTGTTCCAGGAGCTCGCTGCGCGCTTCGTGCTCGCGCTCGGCGGCGCTTTCGGGGATTGCGATCAGCGCCGAAGTCTGGCCTTCCCGGTAGCGCCACGCCCGTTCCGAAATCAGATCGCAACTGCCTATGATCCTGTCCCCCTCGCGGATCGGGATCTGGCGAAGCAAAAGCGTGTGGTTGGCGTAGTCTTGAAGCGCGGCGATCACGTCCCTCAGCCGCCCTCTCGGTTCGTCCATTCGGTTGACGAAGAGGATGCACGGCGTCCCCGAGGCTTCGACTATCCGCAGATAGGGCGCGGCGAGCACAGCCTCCTCGGGTGCCGATGAAACGCACAGGATGCAAGCGTCGCTGGCAAGAAGCGCGTGCTGTGCATGCGCCAACGCTTCGTTGGGTCCTGGCGCATCCAGCGCACACCACGCCTCGTTTCCAAAGGTGAATTCTGTGAGATTCAATCCATAAGGGGAGCTGGATTTTCTCGGCGCCCCCTCCAGGGAGCCGAGCTTTTCCACGACTGTTGATTTTCCGGTCTGCGAGGGTCCAAGCACGGTAAAGCAGCGCATCGGCATTCCTCCAACTGCCATAAACACAATTTTCAGCCATCATAGGATGCCCTGAACCGCTGCAAGGCGCCAGAGGTGTTCAGTTTCACAACGCTTTGACCTGGACTTGCATTTGAGGCTGATGTCGTCTTGCATTTAATCAAGAGATTCTGTCTGCAACGATTTCAAGAGGATACCTCGACACTTAATTCGTGACGCGGCAGTTAGTGTGGGAATGCCGTTTGGAGTTTGGCACATTATTTGAGAATCGCAGTGATTAGTGTGTCGGCTGTCGGAGGCTAATCTCTTTCGAGAAATTGCCGCCATTTCAAAACGTTGCTGATGCATTAGAAGCGGTTAGTGGCCGATAATCGCTCCCGCAAATCTCAGATTAAATGCCATAGGTAGCGTGAAACGGCGCATTCTCACGGATAACTGCCAAACGACACGAGGTTTTTGCACCCTCCTCAGCGATGTGAATGATGTTTCGCTTTGTCATCAGAGTCTCCTTTTCGTTGTCTGACGAAAAGTGTCCGCACCTTAGTCCGTGAGGAGTCAGGGACCGCGCAACGCGGCCGCCATGCGGCGAGCGAAGGAACCGTTTTTTTGTGCCGGCCGCGGCGCAGGAAAAATTGGAGGGGCAGCGATGTCCTTGACGCCGAAGCGGTGGGTGCAAAATGAACAGTCAGAGAGGGGTAAGACCGCGTCCCGGAGGGACGCGACCTCTGCGGACATGAATGCTGGAGCCGGATCCGATACCGGCACCGGCGTCCAGATGTAGCAGGAACAGCCCCGCCTTTCGGCGGGGCTGTGCCAGTCAGTCCTGGCTGACGCGGCGCGACCAGATCAGCTGGTATCCGTCTTCGCCTTCGACCCCTGAGAGTGTCGCGTAGATCGGGGCCGAGAAACTTGGATCGTCGAGCTTGACCGAAAGATAGTCGCGGCCTTGCTCGGAGGTCTTCTGCCATGCGGCGCCGAGTTCGACGGCGCCCGCGAAGATGCGGTAGTGCGGGCCCTTGTCGGAGGGATTTTCGATCCGGGCAATGCGAGCCTTGACGTTGAGGGCGAGGGTGCGGATCGAGCCGGAGAAGCCATTATCATTCGAGGTGAAAGTGCCGATGGTTGCCATTGTCCTGTTCCTTTCGTTGTTTCGGGCCGCGCCCATCGCGGCCTCGATGGCTGTCGCAAAGACCGGGGACGATCGGACCGCACCCATAGGGCCGAAATGTAATGGAGGACGGCAAGTCGCAAGTTTGTTAGTTGGCGCGGAATGACGGCAAAGCCGGCAGGGGTAAGAAAATTGCGATTGCCGTTGCGGCAGCACGATCGAGGCGCAGCCGCTTTCCGGTCAGACAGGCCCCATCGAGCCCGCAGTTGGGCTGCCGGATAACAGGCGTTCAAAGGAACGGGCATTGGTGCGACTGCACATTCATCACAGCAAAGGTCAGGCAACCGTCGCGCCCGACCCACCGACGACGAGGCAGACCGCCCGAATAGAACATTCTCGCACCGGGCCAGTTGCTAAGGCCAACGCAACGGATATCGTTGCCGAGCGATTCGCCGCGCGGAGGATATATGCGCCAGACAAAGCCGTTCATCGTCGAGATCAAGCAGACCAGGAAATCGAAGGCCCTCGCACGCAAGCCGTCGATCTGGGGCGATCTGGATCTCAGCCAGGATCAGGATCTTGCAGCCGTAGCACCGACGAACGAACCTGCCTCGGCCTCAGACGGCACCCGCGACTGATCAGGCACCTAAGTCAGGTCCGGCTGCCGGCGATCGGTTTCGCGCACGATACTCATTCCCATCCTCCCGATCTATCCCCAACCGGAACGTATCCTCTGTTGCGCTTCCTGCTGGCAAGCGCCAGGAAATGCGAAATCGCCTGCTGTTCACTCGAAAAGATCTCGCTCTTTTCTCCGCCGGCCTTGCCAATGCGACCCCAGCTGCGCATGACGGCGATCTCGCCGAACAGCGTCGGCTGGATCGACAAGGCATAATAGCGCGCCATATTTCGGGTCTCGTCGATACGCTGGCAATAGAGCTGGTAGGAATGGGTTGTCATGCGCGCAGGATCGCCAGCTTTATCCGTCGCGTCCAACGACAAGTTTGAATCGATCCGGCCGCACCGATTCATGATGATGATGGATAGCAGGCAGGGCCGTCTCTCGTTGAAATGTCCATTCTGTGGCCACCGCAATCGCCCGCCGAGCCCGCGACGGCGCAAGCCCGTCGGCGGACCTGACGAGAAGGCAGCGGACCTTTCGGCTGATGGCGTCAAACGATCTTCCGGATCAAGGATCGCCGCAGAAGGACGGCGATGGTGCCCGGTGACGAGAGCCCAGTCGTCCTGCCTGCTCAGGCCGGTGCGAGCCGGATGAAGCCCAGGCCGGAGACACGTCGTCCTGGTTCGCCATGCGGAGGAGGAGGCGTCACGCCCCGCCGAACGTCCAGACCGGAATGCCGAGCTTCCTGGCCTTGTCTGCGAGATTGTCGTTGATGCCCGTGCCGGGGAAGTGCATCACGCCCTTCGGCACGATCTCCAGCATCAGATCGTTGCGCTTGAAGGGCGCTGCGCGGCCATGCTTTGTCCAGTCGGGCGCGAAGCCGATTTGCACCACGCCGCGGTGTGTCGCCCAGAGCGAGGCGATCTTCTCGGCGCCCTTGGGTGACTTGCCGTGGACCAGCACCATGTCGCGATGCTTTGCGTGGACCTGGTCGAGCTTGGCCCAGATCAGCCGGTGATCGTTGAAGTCGACCCCACCTGTGATGACGATCTTCGGACCGGGAGGCAGAAGAATTTCTTGCTCGGCGCGCTTCCTCGCCATCAGGAAGTCGCGGCTGTCGATCATCGCCGAGGTGAGATTGCGATGATTGACCTTCGATCCGCCGCGCGGGAGCCAGGGCTTGCCCACATGGCGCTCGTAGTGTTCGGCCGCCTGGTCRCGCATCAGCTCGAAGGCGTTCTGGCGCTCGATCATCGTCATGCCCTCGGCGATCAGGCGTTCGAGTTCGACCGACTTCACCTCACTGCCGTCCTGTTCCCGCTGGGAGCGTTTCTGGGCTTGTTCGTTGTCGTCGAGCTCGCGGGCGATCCGCTCGCCCGCCCGATGGAAGACATTGACGGCCGACCAGAGGAGATCGTCGAGATCGGGTTCGAGGCGCGTATCCTCCAGGGTCGCGATCAGGGCGTCGAAGATGTCGGCAACGGCCCCTGCGACCGCGTTGCCGTCCGGCAGGAGCCGCTGGTCGGGTTCGTCCGCAAAGGGCCGATAGCCGTGAAGCTGCAACTCGTCGAGGATATGGTCGGTGGGTGAGGATTCGTGGTGCGGTTCGAAGTCGTGCTCGTTCATCGGATGCTCCGTCAGTTGGACCGCGACCGTCGCGGCCTTCATGGCGACCAAGCCCACGGGCCGGCTGTCCCTGCACCCGCAGCGTCAGCGCAGGGCCGGAGCGACAGCGGAGGATGGCGAGGGCCAACTATTTTGCCTCGCGATGGAAAGGCCCAAGTCCAGACGCGGCCTTCCGCGTCTGGACTTGGGCCGCCGGAAAATAGTCGGCCGCCGCCATTGCCGGGCGGGTCGGCTTGTGGGCCGATCGCTCTCTCGAAGGCCGAGGCGCGCTACCCTACGGGGCGACGCATCCCGACGAGCACAGCGGCACTGCAGCACGTTTCCGCTCGTCGGCTACGCCGCCTGCTCCATGAAGCGTACGACATCCCGCGGATCGATCGTCATTCGGGTCTGGCCGCGCAGCGAATCGAGACCAAGAGTGCGGAGATCCTCGTTGAAGTCGCCGAGCTGCGGCGAGAGGACGATCGCCTCGATCCCGACCGCGTTCGTCCGCTCGATCAGGCGGTCGCGTGCACCGTCGCCGGCCGGGTCATCGTCGCGCAAAATGTAGAGCCGCCGTAGCGTATCCGGGAATAGGACGGCGGCAAGGTGGGCTGCCGAGAGCGCTGCCAGCATCGGCATGTCAGGCAGGACCTGCCGCATCGAGAGGACGGTCTCGATGCCTTCGCCGGCCGCCATGACGTCGCCGCTCATGCCAAAGCGGACGGCGTTGCCAAGAAGGTTGCCCATCGCCCGACGCGGCCTATCGATCGGAGCCTTCCCCTGGCCTGCCGGGTCTAGCCAGGTACGATGCGCCCCGGTGATCCTGGCGTCCAGGTTGGTGACGGCCGCGATCATAGCGGGCCAGCTCTCGGTCGGGACTTGCTCGTCGGGCCGATAGTAGCAACACGGATGGAAGCGGAGATTTCCGGTTCCGCGTAGGTCCGTGATACCGCGTTCGCGCAAATAGGATTGCACGAGCGTGCCCGCTATGGGCTGCGACATGGCGAACAGGCGTCGTGCTGCCCTGAGCGAACCATGCAGCGCCGGAACCTGATGCGTGGCCGGCCGGGCAGGCCGAGGCTGCGGCATGCCGAGGAAGGTCCGTGCCTCGTCGACGGCCTCCTGGAAGGCGACGAGGCCACAGCTTTCACGGATCACGTCGAGGAGATCGCCGTGTTCGCCGGTGGCGGCGTCGGTCCATTTGCCGGCCGGGCCCTTTGGTGAGTCCTTAAGCCGGACATACAGGGAGCGGCCGGGCGTGTTATGCACGTCGCCGACCAGCCAGTAGCCACCTACGCGGCGGCCGCTGGAGAGATAGTGGCGGCACACTGCTTCTGCCTGCCGGCCAAGGCGATGGGCGAGATCGGAAACGTCCTGACGGGTCATCAAGCAGCCCCCCGCCTGGAGATGTGCGTCTCGGACGAGCCTACGCGTCGAACGTTTGGCTGGTTCAGCACCAGCTTATTGAAGGGAATGTCGCGCGAGGACGACAGGGTTATCTCCTGAACTGCAATAGCCATCGAGTTTGCTCCGCGACGGGCTGCCGAAAGTCTCTCTCTCGACCTTTAACCCGTCACGACGCGCAGCGCCGCCCCTCACTCTCGAGGGCAGCGCCGCCCGTTCCGTTTGAAATGAGGGGCGTGGACATCGAAAGCCGGAGCGCCGTCAATCGGGTCTCCAGCCCCGTGTGTCAGGCGGCGCTATCCAGAAGCTTCTTCGCCTTCGCCTCCATGTCGAGACGTGCGTCCTGATGCGGCTTGTCCCGCGCGACCGCGGTGATGCCCTGGACGAAGTCGAAGATGCTTTCAGGAGGCCGGCCTTCCTCGGCCAGCACCGTCTCGATGATCCTGCCGGTCTCGGCCTTGGAGAAGCCACGACGGCGCAGGAACTCTGTGCGATCCTCGTTATGGCGCGCCACGATCCGTTCGCGCGCCGCCCTGATGCCATTGATGAAGGGCAAAGGGGAGGAGTTCGCGAAATTGAGCAAGGCCGGTGCCGCCTCATGGGCAAAACGGGAGGCGGCATATTTGGAGTGGCGGATGATGATTTCCTCGAAATCCTCGACGCCCCAGAGATTGCGGTTCTGGCAAACGGCACGCAGATAAAAGCTCGCCATACCGAGTGTCTTGGCGCCGACCTCGGAATTCCAGGAATAGAATCCCCGGAAATAAAGATCCGGCGAGCCATCGGGGAGGCGCCCCGCCTCGATCGGGTTGAGGTCATCGACGAGGAACAGGAAGACGTCGCGGTCGGACGCGTAGAGTGTCGTCGTGTCCTTGGTGATATCGACGCGCGGATTGTAAATGCCGGTCGACCAATCGAGCACGCCGGGGACCTTCCATCTTGTGTCGCCCGTGYCGTTGCCGGCGATGCGCTGCACGGCATCGACGAGTTCGTGATCGAAGATCCGGCCATAATCGGGGCCGGTGACGGCGCGCAGTTCCAGCCGCCCGTCATCGGTTTCGAGCGTCTTGATCTGTTCAGCCCGCGTGGCGTTCAGGCCATATTGCAGGTTGATACCGGCGAGCGGGGCGGGAAGCTGGCGCAGGTAGGCGGCCGGAGCGCCAACAAGGCCGGCAAGCTGGCCGAAGCTCCAATGGGTCGGCACAACAGGACGATCGGCATCGGGGAGCAGGAGCGCTAGGTGCTCCGGATCGGCGCGGTTTGCCTCTACGTGGATGCGAGCGCTCTCCACAACGCGGGTCCGGCTGTGGTCGGCACGATCGCGGACGGAGCGCGCTAGGTCGGATAAGGAGAGGTAACGCTCGTCGGCCGGGCGAGAGAACCACTCGGACGAGACACGGCTCACCCGTTCGCCGCGGCGCGCGTCAACCTTGTAGCCGCCGCTCGTATCACGGCCTGCGTCGGGAATTTCAATCTGGGTCATGGGACCAAACTCCATGACGGGCGTCGGAGACCTCTTCTCCAACCCTCAACCCGTCATGGCAAATCCAGTCCGCGCTCTCACTCTAGGGGCGTTGCGGGACCACCGCGCAGAAGGGGGCGGCCGAGACGAAGGCTCGGCCGCAGGGACGGTTTTCCGCTTCGCGTGCCCGTATCAGTCTTGGATATATCTTTGGCTGCGTCCTTACATCCTATACTCGGCCGACCGCGTGCAGTCGCGGCCACAACGCGGGGCCACTCAATCGAGCAAGGGTCTGAAGCGAGTACAGGCCTAGGCACCGCTCACAGCCCAGGGGTTGATAATTCTCAGGCCCGCCGCTTCGAAAGGGCTTTTATCCCGGGTAGCGACCGTGAGATCGCGCGCTGCTGCGATCGCTGCGATGTAGCCGTTGCTGCGCCGATTGCTTTGCCTGACCAGTGGGCACGCGCCATGATCTCGCTGTAGGATCGCGAGGCTTCAAGGAAGGATGCGGCCTGAAATCAGCGGCAAGACGTCTCATTCCAGGCGACCATGAAGAATTGTCTGGCGTTTGCCCGCAAGCACAGCGGCGATACCGAAGCGAAGCTCGGCAACCAGGACCGCATGTATCACCGAAAATTCTCCTTATGGTGGGATTTTTTTGTTTTATGTCGCATGACTATAATTTAGAGTTGAATAAATCGCGTAATTTGTTCAATGCTGAATGGCATGCGCGAGGAGCTAGAATGCTGGATGGTCGATTCCTTGAGGATAGTCTCAGAGCCTTGGCAAACGCCAACTCCATCGATGATATTTCAGCAATCGTCCACGACACGCGGGACAAGTATGCATTTGCCCATATCACCTATCGGTCACTGAGGAAGAGCGGTGCTGGGAAAGTAACATCGCGAACGGTGATCTCTACAAGCGATCCGGAATGGTTCAGGCAATACGACGCGCGCGATCTCATTAGCATCGATCCGATCGTCAAGTCCGCATGGCAGGCACCGCTTCCACTCGACTGGGATCTTGTTGATCGACGTTCCAAATCGGCTCGCTTCTATTTTCAGGAGATGAAGCGCTTCAAGATTGGTGATCGCGGCTTGACCATCCCCATCTCGCCGGCGAACCGTCCACCTGGACTGTTTTCATTCATCGGCGACTCTATGAGCGACCAGGAGTGGAAGGCGCTCAAACGACGCTCCGAAGCCGATATGATGTTGTTCGGCCAGCACATTCATTTCCATACACTGCGTCTGGAGCAGTCGCCGAAGACGGAAGAGTTGCTGACGGAGCGCGGCCGAATATGTCTTGAACTCGTCCTGAATGGACACAAGCCGAATCTGATCGGAAAACTCCTCGGTCTCTCCGTCCATACGGTCCGCATGCATCTGCGCCACGCTCAGGAGCGTTTGCAGTGCCAGTCACTACCAGAGGCCGTCGTCAAGGCGCTGGAGCTTGGCATCATCAACAAAGCTGCGCGCCTCGCCGTTGTTGGAATCCTTGCTCAGCTCATGCAAGGAGGCCTCGTTGCCGAGGCCTGGTCAACACTGCTTGCCGGATAGGGCGCATCAGTCGGGCGTGATGCCTGTTTGACGATCTTCTAATGCATGGCCGGAGTGCATTATTTCTCGATGAGTGGCCTTTTCCGGGAACTTGGGGAGAAAAAATCTCAAAAATATCCAGAATTAGTCTTCCAATTCCAATTTCGGCTGACGGAAAAAATTCTTAAACGCCAAATTCTCTCAGCGAAATCAATTAGCTAGGCTGCTTTTTATACTACTTTGCATATATTGCCCCCTCGCGGGATTCCCTCATAGGTTATGCGCCGAGCACTACCTCTACGTGCTCGAGGGAGGATTGATGCGTACAGCCGGGCGATTTTTTCCTGCTAAGCTGGTGGCCGCTTTTTTCGGCATTCTTGCGTTCTCATGCGTGATGAACCTTCTCGCGCTTGCCGCGCCGATCTTCATGATCGAGGTCTACGATCGCGTTATTCCAAGCAAGAGCATTCCGACGTTGATCGCTTTGTTGGCCCTGACGGCCGGTCTTTACGCCTTTACCGGAATCCTCGACGTCATTCGCGGTCGCATGATGACGCGGATTGCCGCCATGCTGGATGCGGCACTCACAAAACGAGTGCTCGGCGCGATCGCTGGAGCGGGCTTGCGTATAAGGGTACCTGGAGACGTCCTGCGGCCAGCCCAGGACCTTGAGCAGATCCGGGTTTTCCTTGGAAGCAGCGGTCCCGTTGCTCTCTTCGATCTGCCATGGCTGCCGGTCTATCTGGTCATCTGCTTCTTCATTCACCCATTAATCGGCACGGTTGCTGCGATCACCATGGTCCTCCTTGCGCTGTTGACCTTGCTGACCGAAGTGATGACGAAGAAGCTGACGCGGCAATCGTCTGCCGCGCTGATTGCGCGAAACAGGCTAGGCGAGGCAGCGCATCGCAATGGCGAAGTCTTGGCCGCAATGGGAATGAAAGAGCAGGTCGCCAAGCGTTGGGACGACGCGCAGGCGACCTATATCGATTTGCAAAGGCGCATTTCCGATATCGCTGGCGTTCTATCCGGAATTTCCAAAATGATCCGGGCAATGGTCCAGTCGGGAACGCTGGCCCTTGGCGCATGGCTTGTCATTGAAGGCGATTTGACAGGCGGAATGATCCTGGCAAGTAACGTCCTGATGGGTCGGGCGTTGGCTCCCGCCGAACAGCTAATCGCCAGCTGGCGCAACCTTCTGACAGCCCGCCAGGGGTGGCAGCGCCTGACGGAGCTTCTGGCGCTTTTCCCCGACGAAGGCCCGAAGACGGTCCTTCCCGCCCCGCGAACGTCTCTCGTTGCCGAACAGCTGTCGGTCTACCCTCCCGGTGATCAGCGCGCGGTGGTTCAAAACGTCAGCTTCCGCATCGACGCAGGGTCCGTCGTCGGGGTGATCGGTCCAAGCGCGTCGGGCAAATCGTCCCTGATACGCGCCCTTGTCGGTGCCTGGAAGCCAATCCGGGGTGAGGTGCGTCTGGACGGTGCCGCGCTCGATCAGTGGGACCCATTCGAACGCGGTCGCCACATCGGCTACATGCCGCAAACATCCGATCTGCTGCCTGGAACGATCGCCGATAACATCGCGCGTCTTGACCCTATGGCCGACGACACAAGTGTCGTTGCCGCAGCAAAGGCAGCAGGCGTGCACGAGATGATCGTTGCCTTTCCCAAGGGCTACCAAACCGAGCTAGGCGATGGCGGTGTCAATCTCTCCGCCGGTCAGCGCCAGCGTGTTGCCCTTGCGCGTGCGCTTTATGGCGATCCCTTCGCTGTCGTTCTCGACGAGCCGAACTCGAACCTCGATGCCGATGGGGACGCAGCGCTTGCAGCCGCAATCGCAAGCGTCAAGCAGCGCGGCGGCATTGTCGTCATCGTCGCCCATAGAAACAGCATCCTGCCGCTGCTTGACTGCGTTCTCATCATGGAAAACGGACAGATGAAGGCCTTCGGTCCGAGGGATACTGTCTTGAGACAGGCATCGCCACCCCAGCAACGCCCAGCGCGAATGTCACCGTCCCCGGCATTGACTGTGATTGATGGTGAGGGTGCAAGGTCATGAACAACGGCCGTGAAATGACGTTCCGCAGGTCACTTGGCCGCCACCTCATTGCGGGCATGGGCACAATCGCCGTGCTCTGCGTCGGTTTCGGCGGATGGGCTTCGACCACCGAACTATCCGGTGCTGTGATCGCGCCCGGCCTTCTGTCGATCGAGGGACGCGCGAAATCCGTGCAGCACCTTACCGGTGGCGTCATAGCTCAACTGCTTGTGCAGGAAGGGCAGCAGGTCAGGGCCGGAGAGGTTCTCATCCGCCTTGACCCGACCGTTGCGCGTGCCAATCTGTCGGCCATCAGCGCAAATCTCAACCAACTCTATGCTCGCGAGGCACGCCTGGCCGCAGAGCGCGACGGCTCTGAAGGCGTCACCAGTCCCGAAATCCTGCAGCAACGTCTGGGCGCTGCCTCAAATGATGCCATGGCGAGCGAACGACGGCTCTTTGAGGATCGCCGCCAGGCACGACAGGGCCAGAAGGATCAGTTGCAAGAGCAGGTCGCCCAGATGCGTGAGCAAATTGTTGGCCTCGAGGTGCAGCTGAAGGCCAAGGATGATGAAATCGCTCTGATCGACAAGGAGATGATCGGAACACGCAAACTCTACGACATGGGTTTGATCCCCCTCAACCGTATCAACAATCTCGATCGCTCCGTGGCGCGCCTGGAGGGCGAACGGGGTGAGCTGATGGCGCAAAGCGCGACTGCGAAAGGGCGCATTGCGGAAATCGAACTGAAGCGGCTCGATATCGATCAGCGCATGCGTGCCGAAGTCGCAGCGGAGCTACGAGACACCGAAAACCGGCAGTCGGAAATGATCGAGAGGGAAGTTGCTGCCAGCGATCAACTCAGCCGGCTCGATATCACCGCACCGGCGACAGGTATCGTCCATGACCTTGCCATGCATACGGTCGGCGGGGTCGTGAAGCCCGGCGATCAGCTGATGCAGATCGTCCCGCGCGCCGATCTCGTCGTCGAGTCTCGCATCTCGCCACAGGATATTGATCAGCTGTCGCTTGATCAGGCCGCGACGGTACGGCTGACGGCCTTCAACAGGAATACGACCCCGGAGCTGGAGGGCAGGCTGATCCGCATCTCGGCGGACCTTGAGACCGACCCGAAGACTGGCGCAGGTTTTTATCGCGCCGCAATTGCGATCCCACAGAACGGGCAACAATTATCGCCGGGCCTTGCCCTTGTGCCTGGAATGCCGGCCGAAGTCTTTATCCGTACCGGCGACCGGACGGTTCTTTCCTACGTCATGAAACCGATCCGAGATCACGCTGAGCGCGTGTTCCGTGACGAATGACATCCGCTTTCTTTGACAAATAACGAGCGCCAGGGAGGCTCACATGGCAATTATTACCGGAACGACAGGCAATGACACTCTGAACGGCACGACGGCCGATGACCAGATTTCCGGTCTGGACGGCAACGATACCCTGAACGGCAGCAGCGGCAACGACCTGCTCGATGGCGGCGCGGGCGACGACTTCTTGACTGGTGGCGCTGGTGCTGACCAGTTGATCGGCGGAGCCGGCACCGATATGGCGATTTACGCGGCCCAGGTCACCATCAATCTGAAGACCGGCATCCATACCGGCGAGGCGACCGGCGACACTTTCGACAGCATCGAGATCTTCGCAGGGTCGACCGCAAACGACACCTTTGTCGGCAACGGAACCACTGTCACCTTCAACGGCGGCTCCGGGATAGACACGGTCGATTACTCGGCGTCGGCTTCCGCCGTCAACGTCACGCTCGGCGCCGCCGGTGTCACCACATCAGGCTCGGGCGGCGACGCCCAGGGAAATAGCTACATCAACATCGAGCAGGTCATCGGCTCGGCCTTCAACGACACGCTTACCTCGACGGCGACGATCGGCCAGACGCTGACCGGTGGCGCCGGCAACGACATTTACATTATCGCCAGCCAGAACGTCACCATTTCCGAGTCAGCAGGTGGCGGTGACGACGAGATCCGCACCAACGCCAGCGCCTACGATATGGCCTCCTATGCCAATGTCGAGCGGCTGACCTATACCGGCACTGGCGGAACGGCCCTCTACGGCAATGCCAGCGACAACATCATCACCGGTGGGGTCGGCAACGACACTTTGGCTGGCGCGGACGGGTCCGCGGACGGGTCC
>NZ_JBFTPM010000020.1:0-118108 GCF_056398505.1 Rhizobium sp. 01T437 | reverse complement strand
GACCAGCCGGCGGGCCGCCGAATTCTGCCTGCAGCAGCTCAGGAGCGCCCGCAATGCCGACATCGTCGTCGCCATCAACAATGTCAAACCCAAACGCCACGCCAAATATAACTTCCGTGACTCCGAATTGTACGCAAGGTCGTTGATGACCTATCAGAATTTCGAGACATCGCCGATCGCGGCATGGTTCACCCTGCGTTGGCTGCACCCGTATCTGGGGATGCAAAAATGAGGGCCAGACGTTTCGATCACCCGCATCACAGGCAAGGCGGGAACTGTCGTTCAAACCGCGAAATACCTCCTGTCGATGGCATTCGGCGAGGCATTGCACCTGCATGTGGCGGCATAACGCCCGTCTCCTGCAGCATCGACTTCCCAGAAACAGCGTTAGTATTCGAGTTGGAGAGCGATCATGGATACCGGAATGAGACATGACAGGAAAGTTGCACTGATTACCGGCGTAACAGGTCAGGACGGTGCGTATCTGGCCGAGTTGCTCCTGGATAAGGGCTATATTGTTCACGGCATCAAGCGGCGTTCGTCGTCCTTCAATACCAATCGCATCGAGCATCTCTACGAGGATCCTCATGTCGAGAATCCTCGCTTCATCCTGCACTACGGGGATATGACCGACGCAACAAACCTCATCCGGATCGTCCAGGAAACACAGCCCGACGAGATCTACAATCTTGCCGCACAAAGCCACGTCCAGGTGTCTTTCGAGACGCCGGAATATACCGCCAACGCGGATGGGACGGGCACCCTACGGCTGCTTGAAGCCATTCGCCTTCTGGGCCTGACCAAGAAGACCCGTTTCTATCAGGCATCCACCTCCGAACTCTACGGCAAAGTTCAGGCGGTCCCGCAGAACGAAACGACGCCTTTCTACCCTCGATCCCCCTACGCGGCTGCCAAGCTCTATGCCTATTGGATCGTCGTGAATTATCGCGAGGCCTATGGCATGCATGCCTCAAACGGCATCCTGTTCAACCATGAAAGCCCGATCCGCGGCGAAACCTTCGTGACGCGCAAGATCACCCGGGCGGCGGCGGCCATCCATCTCGGCCTGCAGGACCGGCTCTATCTCGGCAATCTGGATGCCAAGCGCGATTGGGGACATGCACGAGAGTATGTGCGCGGCATGTGGCTGATGCTGCAACAGGACGAACCGGAGGATTATGTTCTTGCGACCGGCGAAACGCATTCGGTTCGCTCTTTTGTCGAGAAGGCCTTTGCCAGGGTAGGCATGCCGATTGATTGGCGTGGGGAGGGTGCCGAGGAAAAGGGATACGACAAGATATCCGGCCGCTGCGTGGTGGAGGTCGATCCGGCCTATTTTCGGCCCACTGAAGTCGACCTTCTGCTCGGTGATCCGACAAAGGCGCATACAAAGCTCGGCTGGAAAAACGAGATCAGTCTTGACCAGCTGGTTGCGGAGATGGTTCGCGAGGACCTGAAAGTCATGGCCCGCAATGTTCCGTTGGTCGGTGCGAACAAGGGCTTGGTCCATGCCTGAGGTGATCTACAGCCTTGCCGGAAAAAAAGTCTATGTCGCGGGGCACCGCGGCATGGTGGGCTCTGCGATCGTGCGGCGTCTCGCGTCCGAGGGCTGCGAGATCTTGACGGCCCTGCACGCCGAAGTCGATCTGAGACGCCAAGATCAGGTGGAGGCATGGATGGCAAAAAACCGTCCCGATGCCGTCTTCCTGGCGGCTGCGAAGGTCGGCGGTATTCTCGCCAATGATACCTATCCGGCCGACTTCCTCTACGATAACCTGATCCTCGAGGCGAACGTCATCCACGCCGCTTATAAAGTTCGCGTCGAAAAGCTGATGTTTTTAGGTTCGTCCTGTATCTACCCGAAGTTCGCCGATCAGCCGATCGTCGAAGAGGCGCTTCTCACCGGATCGCTCGAACCCACAAATGAATGGTATGCGATCGCCAAAATTGCCGGACTGAAGCTTTGCGCTGCCTACCGAAAACAGCATGGCAAGGATTTTATCTCGGCTATGCCCACCAATCTCTATGGGCCAGGCGACAATTTTGACCTCGATTCAAGCCATGTCATGCCAGCGCTGATACGCAAAGCGCATGAGGCCAAGCTCAACGGAGAGAAGGAAATACGCATCTGGGGCACCGGAACGCCGCTGCGCGAGTTCCTGCATGTCGATGATTGCGCCGACGCCTGCGTCCATCTCATGAAGACCTATTCCGCCGAAAGTCACGTGAATGTCGGCTCAGGCGAAGACATCAGCGTCCTGGAATTGGCAGGGCTTGTCGCAGAGGTCGTCGGATTCGAAGGCGAGATCACGCGAGACCTCACCAAACCGGACGGCACGCCACGCAAGCTCATGAGCGCCGACAAGCTCCGCGCGCTCGGCTGGTCACCCAAGATAGGCCTGAAGGAGGGTATCGCCGACGCCTACCGTTCCTTCCTGAAGGGGAATTATCTCGAACGCCACAACGAGGCTGCAGAGTGAGCGGCAGTCTGGCCATTGTCGCGGCAATCACGCTGACGCGCCTGATAGTCAGCGCATCAAGGTCAGGGGCCGCAGCGCTTCCGTTGCCCTGTCGCGATCAACCGGACGGCCGAACAGATATCCCTGCACATAGGGGCATCCGAGGCGCCGCAGACGTTCTGCCTGATCTTCCGTTTCCACACCTTCGGCCACGATGCTGGTACCGAGGCCGATCGACATGTCGAGAAGGGCTTTGACGATGACGGCGCCGGGTCCGTCTGACATCCGGTCGATGAAGGTCTTGTCAATCTTGATGATGTCGACGGGGAAATTCAGCAGATGCGTGAGCGAGGCATACCCCGTGCCGAAATCATCGAGCGCCACAAGCAGCCCTTCCCTTCGAAGCTCCTCGATCGCTTTTGCGACCTTCCCGTCTTTTTCGTCCATATAGACCGTTTCGGTGACCTCGAGCACGACATGCTTGAGGGGCGTGCGGTGGCGGGCGAAAACGCTTTTTATACGCTCGCAGAGATTTCCCTGATTGAAATCCGCCATCGATACGTTGACGCTGACATACTGAAACGAGAGCCCGAGATCGAGCCAGTATCGGATGTCGCGGGCGACCTGCTCCAGCATCCGGTCTGTCAGGAGATGGCCCACCGACGGATCCTGGAGCGCCTCGGCAAACGCCCCGGGTGAAAGGATCTGGCCACCGTCCATACGAATGCGGCACAAAGCCTCGAGGCCGACGATTTCCTGCGTTGGAAGGCTGACGATCGGTTGGTAATGCGCCTCTATCCGATCTTCGGCCAAGGCGCCCGTCACGGTCTGCAGCGCCCGAAACCGGTTTGCGATCGCCCCGGCAAGATCGTCGCTGTAAAGCACGAAACCGCCTCTGGCTGTCTGCTTGGCATGGTGGAGTGCGAGATTTGCATGTTGCAGAAAGGTCGGAACGTCGGGTGGCCCGGACGGTTCGAAGGTCGCGCCCCCGCAGGTAACCGAGACCGGCAGGAGATGTTCGTTGCGCTGCGGTGTCCGGTTCTCCATAGCGCGCAGAATTTCTGCCGAAACCGCTGACAATTCCGTTGCGGAACGATTTTCGATCAATACGGCGAACTCATCGGCGTCCACCCTGAAGATAGCCGCCGGCGCCGCGATCCGCGCAACCGTTTGACCGACCTCCAGGATCAGTCTGTCGCCGGTCGCATGCCCGAAGGCGTCGTTGACCCGGCCGAGATGATCGATATCGACGAGCAGAACCGAAAGAGGGGCAGTGGCACCGTCGACGGCCGCCTCCAGCGTTTTCAAAAAGTTGGCGCGGTTGCCGAAGCCGGTGAGATTGTCGAAAAAGGCGAGCCTTTGATTATCGGCTTTCACCTCCTCGCGCTCGAGCACCAGTGAGCAAAGGTCGAGGCACTCGGCGACGATCATGCGTTCTTCGGGCGTAGGGCCGCGATTGTCCTTGTAGTAAAACCCGAACGCCCCGAGCACGCGTCCATCGCTGCGCAGGATGGGGCTCGACCAACACGCCTTCACACCATGTTCTTTCGCAAGGATGTCGGCAAGCAGCCGATAGGGCATCCAAAGCGGGTTTGCAAAGATATCGGTGACGGCGATCGGCCTGCGGAAATGGGCAGCCGTGCCGCACGAGCCAACATCAGGCCCGATCGGTATTCCGTCGAGCGCATCCGAATAGGTTTTGGCGATCGTTGGCCCCGCCAGGGGATGCAGGAGCCCCTCGCGGTCGACGGTCACGATTGAGCAAATGACGCCGGCTGCAAGTCGTTCAGCATGCTCGCAAATACGATTGCAGGCGTCTTCGAGGGAAGACCCTCGTGCCAGCATATCCAAGATTTCCTGCTGAAGCTGTCCTCGCATGCCCGGCCTCGTCATGTTGCCTTTCGCTCGAATGGCCTCGAAACCCGTTCGACCGGTTACGATCGAAAACTAGCAGGTACTATCTTACGGGTTCGGAAATTTATCGACTACAATTCGAAGCCCGAGATTTACAGTACGTTCTCGCCTTATCGGCGGTCGCGGCCGCAAGTTACTACGACGGCGAAGTGATTGGCGGGGATAGGTTAGACGCGCTTAGCCCTGAAGAATGTGTTGCCGCACCAGTTCCTTCAGACGCTCGGGATCGGCGGCTTCGATTGCATCGACCATCAGGTGGTGCTCTCGGCCCGACTGTTCCACACGGGCGCGCGTGCGCCACTGTGAAACCGGCGCCGATGAGGTCCGCTGGCGAATTTCCGTGATGAGGTCGACCAGTTCCTGATTGCCGCCGAGGATCAGCAATTGGCGATGAAAGGCGAGATTTGCTTCATAGAGTTCCAGCATCGTGCCATTCAGCACCATGAAGTCGAACTGCTCTGCCAGTCCGCGCAGATTGGTGATGTCTGCCGGCGACGCGTTCTGAATGATCGTTCCGACGATGGCCGTTTCCAGGATGATGCGGATCTCGCTGACTTCCCGCGCGCGCCGACCGTCCGGCTCATAGACATGGTAGCCGCGGTTCGGCACATGTTCGACAAGCCTCTTCTGGGCGAGGCGATCAAGAGCCCGGCGCACTTCAGGCCGCGTGCAACTGTAACGTCGCTCGAGATCGATCTGCTTCAGCCATGTTCCGGGCAGAAGCACACCAGCCAGGATGTCCTGAAGCACGAGATCCGTCACGTCGCGCCCATTGGACACTCCCTGCCCCGAATCCATCATGACATCCGCCATTCGAACTTCCCCTGACTTTCTGCATCGATACCACGGGCTGAGGCATTTTCGTAAGGCAGCCCCAACAGTTTGCCGTGATGAAAATTTATTCGTGCACACGGATTGCGCATAAATTTTTTGTAACCTAAATTGGCGCCAATTTTGGATACTATGCAAAATGAAGCTGTTTTGGAAGTCATGAAAAACTCGGACGCCGTGTGGGACATCGTCGAAGCCAAGCGCGAAGCCTTCTTTACGCTCAGCGACCGGATCTGGGATATGCCGGAGACGAATTACGAGGAGTATCGCTCCGCTGAAGAGCACGCGCGCCAGCTGGAGGCGGAAGGATTTCGTGTCGAGCGTGGCGTCGCGGGACTGCCGACGGCTGTCATGGGCGAAGCCGGCGAAGGTGGCCCTGTTATCGCGATCCTCGGAGAATTCGATGCGCTGCCGGGGCTTAGCCAGGAGGCCGGCATCGCCGAAAAGCGTGAGGTGGCGGCAAATGGCAACGGCCATGGATGCGGCCACAACTTGCTCGGCGCCGGTTCGATGCTGGCGGCAGCGGCGGTGAAGGATTTTCTCGCTGCAAACGGCCTCAAGGGCCGCGTGCGCTATTACGGCTGCCCGGCAGAAGAAGGCGGGTCCTCCAAGGGCTTCATGGTTCGCGCGGGTGTCTTCGATGACGTCGACATTGCCATCTGCTGGCACCCGGCTGCCTTTGCCGGCGTCAATAACCCGGTCTCGCTTGCCTGCAACGAACTCAATTTCCACTTCACCGGTCGCTCCTCGCATGCCTCGTCAACGCCGCATCTCGGCCGCAGCGCACTCGATGCCGTTGAACTGATGAATGTCGGCGTCAATTATATGCGCGAGCATATGCCCTCGACGGCGCGTATCCATTATGCCGTGACCGATACCGGCGGGTCGGCACCGAATGTGGTGCAGGCCCGAGCGACGGTGCGTTACCTCATCCGCGCCCGGAACCTGCCCGAACTCCTGTCGCTCGTCGCCCGTGTCAAGAAAGTGGCGGAGGGTGCCGCCCTCATGACCGAGACGTCGGTCCGTAGCGAAGTGATCAGTGGTGACGCCAATCTCGTCGGCAATGTTCCGCTCGAAGAACTGATGTTTGCCAACCTCGAACGTCTCGGCCCGCCCGTCTTCGATGAAGACGACCGCGCCACTGCCCGGACATTCCAGGCGACCATGAGCGCCGAGGACATCGCCTCTTCCTACGCACGCTTCGGTCTTAAGCCGAAGAAAGACCAGCCGCTTTGCGAGGAAATCTTCCCGCTCTATGCCGGCGACAGCGCGATCGTCGGCTCGACTGATGTCGGCAGCGTCAGCTGGGTCGTGCCAACGGTGCAGATGCGCGGCGCGACCTATGCGATCGGCACGCCCGGTCACTCCTGGCAGTTGGTCGCTCAAGGCAAGCTTCCGGCAGCACATAAAGGCACGGAACACGCGGCAAAGGTCATGGCCAGCACCGCCATCGACCTGATCCGCAATCCGGCACTCATCGAGGCGGCCAAGGCGGACCTCAAGGGCCGCCTCGATGGGACGCCATTCGTCAATCCGATCCCCGATGACGTTCAGCCGCCGCTGCCGGAGAAGCACGCGTCATGAACCAGCCCGGCATCCTCGAGCTCATAAGCTTCGGCCCCGATGGTTGGGGCAAGGCGCTGCTGGCCGGCGCGTGGATGACGATTCTGGTTGCGATTTCCGGTTATGCGATCGGCGCTGTCATCGGCACTTTCGGCGCCTGGGCGAAGATATCGGGCGGGCGCGGCCTCAGGATCGCCGCCGACACCTATACGACGGTCCTTCGGGGCATACCGGATCTCTTGGTCATCTACCTCTTCTATTTCGGCGGCAGCGCCGCCGTCACTGCTCTCGGCCGGATGTTCGGCGCTGAAGGCTTCCTCGGCTTTCCGGGTTTCCTCGCCGGATCTCTTGCTGTCGGCGTCACCTCAGGTGCGCAATTTACCGAAGTCTTCCGTGGGGCGTTCAAGGCGGTCCATTCCGGTGAGATTGAAGCGGCAATTGCCTGCGGCATGGGCCGTATATTGCGGTTCCGCCGTATCGTCGCGCCGCTGACGCTTCGCCACGCGCTTCCGGGCCTCGGCAATGTCTGGCAGGTCGTTCTGAAAGAGTCCGCGCTCGTCTCCATCACCGGCGTCGCCGAACTGCTTCGCCAGACACAGGTGGCGGCAGGTTCGACCGGTCTGCCCTTCGATTTCTATGTCGTTGCGGGAGCGATCTATCTCATTATTTCAACCGGTTCCGGCCTTTTCCTAAGGCGAGCTGAAAAGCACTTCTCTCGCGGCGTGAGGAGAGGCTGATGGATTGGCAATTTCTCGGCGAAACCTTCGTCAGTCTCGTTTCCGCCATCCCGCTGACGCTTCAACTTGCCGCGACCTCGATCGCGCTCGGCGCCATCCTGGCGCTCGCGATCGCACTGTGCCGGCTCTCCGGCATCATGGTGCTCGAATGGTTTGCGCGCGCCTATGTCTTCGTCTTCCGCGGAACGCCTCTGCTCGTGCAGATCTTCCTGATCTATTACGGGCTCGGCCAGTTTCCCGAGGTCAGGCACAGCATCTTCTGGCCGTTCCTGCGTGAACCCTATTGGTGCGCCGTGCTTGCGCTGACCATGAATACGGCCGCTTACGCCAGCGAGATCATTCGCGGCGGACTTCAGTCTGTGCCTTTCGGCCAGATCGAGGCGGCGCGCGCCTGCGGCATGCCCCGGCTTATGCAGTTCCGTCGCATCGTTCTTCCGCTTGCAATCCGACAGGCGCTACCGGCTTACAGTAGCGAGATGATCGCCATGGTGAAGGCAACGTCGCTCGCCTCAATCATCACCCTGATGGAGGTGACAGGCGTCGCCGCCAAGATCATTTCCGAGACTTACCGGGCAATCGAAGTCTTCATCGTTGCAGGCGCCATTTACCTGGCGATCAACTTCCTGCTGACGCGCCTCGTCCACCTTGTCGAATATTGGCTGAGTCCGCATCTGCGCCAACCTGTTCCCCACCATCCTGTGGCCGCCCCCGCATCCGCACTCGAAGGAGACGCCCGATGACTGCGGCGAATGCCCCTATTTCTCCGATCGCGCTCAGCGTGAAGGATCTGCACAAGAGCTTCGGGCCTATGGAGGTGCTGAAAGGCATCTCGCTTGATGCCCATGAAGGCGATGTCGTCTCGATCCTCGGCTCCTCCGGTTCGGGAAAGTCCACATTCCTGCGCTGCATCAACCTGCTGGAGACGCCCAATTCCGGCGAGGTGACCGTCGCAGGCGAGACGATCCGCATGGTTGCCGACGGTAAAGGCGGCAGTCGGCCGGCGGAGCGCAGGCAGGTCGACCGTATCCGTTCGCAGCTCGGCATGGTCTTTCAGAGCTTCAATCTCTGGTCTCACAAGACGGTGCTCGAGAACGTCATCGAAGCGCCCGTGCATGTCCTCGGCCGCTCGAAGGCGGAATGCATCGAGGAAGCCGAGGCCCTGCTTGCCAAGGTCGGCATTGCCGAGAAGCGCAATTTCTATCCCTCGCATCTTTCCGGCGGCCAGCAGCAGCGTGCCGCGATCGCACGCGCGCTTGCCATGCGGCCGAAGGTGATGCTCTTCGACGAGCCGACTTCGGCGCTCGATCCGGAGCTCGTTGGCGAAGTACTACGCGTCATGCGCGCGCTCGCCGAGGAAGGCCGCACCATGCTGGTCGTCACCCACGAAATGGGCTTTGCCCGCGATGTCTCCAGCCGGGTCGTCTTCCTGTATCAGGGCGTCGTTGAAGAGGACGGCAAGCCGCAGGAGGTCTTTGCCAATTCCCGGTCGGACCGTTTCCGCCAGTTCATCAGCAAATAGTTTTCTCGGCCCAAACAAAGAAAAGGGGAGCAAAAACATGACGTTCTTTTCACGGGTTCTGACGGCGACATCAGCCGCAGCCATCATCGCGACGGCCGGCATCGCGCATGCCGAAGACAAGAAGTGGACGACGGTGACGATCGCCACCGAAGGCGCGTTCAAGCCCTATAACTTCACCAAGCCGGATGGTTCGCTCGATGGTTACGAGATCGAGCTGACCAAATATCTCTGCGACCACATGAAGGTCGAGTGCAAGATCGTCGTCCAGAATTTCGATGGCATGATCCCGGCGCTGAACGCCGGCAAGTTCGACGCCATCATCTCCGGCATGTCGGCGACGGCCAAGCGCGAAGAGGTTATTGCCTTCAGCGATTCCTACGGCTCCACCGGCCAGGCCTTCGCAACCTCGAAGACGGGCGATCTCGCAAACCTGCCTGAAAAGGGCCAGGTCTTCTCGCTCGCCAGCGATGAAGCAGGCGCTGCTGCCGAGATCGAAAAGATCAAGCCGGCGCTGCAGGGCAAGACGATCGGCGTGCAGACGGCCTCAACCGCAGCGACCTTCGTCGACAAATATCTGAAGGGTGTCGTCGATGTCAGAGAATACAAGACGACGGAAGAGCATGATCTCGATCTCAAGGCCGGTCGTGTCGATATCGTCATGGCGTCAATGGCCTATCTGAGCACGGCTTCCGAGAAGCCAGGCAACGAGGACATGACGACCACCGGCCCGCGCTTCCAGGGCGGCTTCCTCGGCCGCGGCAGCTCCGTTGGCCTGCGCAAGAGCGACACGGAGTTGAAGGCCATGTTCAACGACGCAATTACCGCCGCCAAGGCGGATGGCACGATCAAGACGCTGTCGGAAAAGTGGTTCGGCTTCGACGTCACGCCGAAGTGAGTAAATTTACGATTGATACCCGGCGAGTGAAATTCGCCGGGTATCGCCATTCAGCCTGTCATCGGCGCCTGCGCGTAGCGTTCCACCGATCTCCTTGATGGCAAAGACGGCGGACCAGCCATAGCGCTCAACGTTCCGTCGCGGAATATTCAATGGATAGAGCCTTGCAGCGCTCGTAAAGCGGCGCCTATACCGCTATTCGTGTGGCTGCGAGTATTGCGATCGACAAGCCCGATATTGGGACCGAACCCATTGCGAAGGAGTAAGCTATGGCCAATCTTCCCGATATGACGAAACACCGCGGCTTTCCATCGGGCATGCCGGGGAGCGGCATTCAGTTCACCATCCGGCGCGCCAATCCCAGGGGCGTGACGCCGATCAAGGCCCTGCCCCGCCGCGCCCGACCCGGCACGGCAGAGCACCGGGTCGATGCAGCCTTCCTGCATGCACTCTGGCATCATTTCGGGGCAGAGCCCTTCGAGCGTGGCAATCTGGACGCGGCTCGGCTCAACCTGCTCTTTGGACGAGAAGTGGTGGCTGTCGACAAGGATTTCGATCCGATGTCCTATGAGGCGATGCTCGTCATCGACGAAAAGGTAGCACGTCAGAATTTCCCGGAATCGTTTGAAGATGTCATGGAAGTTTGATGAGAGCGCTGACGATGGGCACTGAGCGTTGGGGCCACGGCCATCATCATCGGAAAACCGAGCACATAGCGATTGGCCATGTTGTCTCAAACAGAGCTGCCAATAAATCCCTTATGGCGCGAAGCTTCGTGGGTTTCCAAGAATGAAATCGTAAACCGGTTCAGGCTGTCCCGGCCCGGTCGTCCGCAAAACCGGCGGAACGCTTGCTGATGCTTCTGCTCTGTCAGCAAGCATCGCTGGCGACATTCCGAGTGCCTGCGAAAAGGCCTCATGCGGGACTTTCGATAGTTGACGAAACAGCCCGGCGGCGCGGCCGGCATGACGCAGGGCCGGTGCGCGCTTGCCTTCGCGGATCTTCACGCCGGCAGCAGAGAGCAGGATCAAGCCCTTAAGCAAGGTGCGCAGCGCACTGCCTTTCGCCGCGACCTGCCAGATCCCTTCCCAGGCCTCATGGGCTTCCCAGTAATAGCCGTGGTTGAAAAGGTCAGAGCCCCACGCGAATTCATCGGAATCGAGTGTCGGAAGAATCGGCGCAGGCTCGACCCGGTAACTGTGCCCTGCCGGATCCCTTACGGGATGGGGCATTCGGCCGGGCAAATAGGCGTAGCGCGGAAAGCTTCTCTGCGGCAGTAGACGAGGACGTTGCATAACCTCAACAATCATCATGCCGGTGACCATGATCGCAAGCGAAGCTGTGCGCAAGCCGGCCGACAAATCGCTTCGTCGCCCGCCATTGGATCGGCTTTCCCTATAAGCGCGGAACGACGTCGCCCACGCACGCCGATCGTCCTACGACAGGGCCTCGTCTACGGCGATTTGTGCCATCGCAAGTGCTGCTTCGCGGGTTTTTGCCGCCGCGACGAAGAGGCCCTTGTGGCAGAAGGTTGCTCCTGCGACGCCGCAGGCGCGCTCGAGTTCCTGGCCGGTCAATCCCGCCCAGGATGCGGGCAAATCGGCGCGCAGCTCGAAGCCCTCGTCTGCGCGGCGGATACCGGTCAGGCACCAGTCGTTTTCCCGGGGGTGAACGACGAAAAGCAGATGATCGGCCTTCGCCCTTACGATCGCCGCACGAAAAGGCATGCCCATCGGCAGTTCGAGGACGCGCCCCTCGCCTGTTTCGTTGATCGCCTTGAGAACGAGGGCTTCGGCGCGCAGCTTGGCATCCTGCGTCGCGATACCGGCCTCGACGAAGCTTCGTGCGATCGAAAGGGCGGCATGGAACGCCCTGTCATCGGCCTCGGGATCCTTGGCATCGAAAACCGGCTTCAGGGTTTCCAGCAAGACCGGCAGCGTAAGGCCAGCCAGCTCGCCTGCGATGGAAGGATCAAGTGCACCATTGTCGGTCAGATCGACCGGCAGGACAAACTTGGCGTCGAACGAAGCATGCACCGATGAAACATGCGCTTCGGGCACTCCCAGAGCTGCAAGATAATCAGCCCCATAGTGTTTCCAGACCAAGCCGAAGGAACTGTAGGGCCGTCCGTCCCCACGCACCGGCGCGCCACGCTGATGGTGGTCGAAAATACCTGCGGCGGGATCATACTGCCCGCCGACGTCGTAGATGATGCGATCGGCGGCCGGTGTGGTCCATTCGACATTTCGGCTGCGAATGATCCTGGCCTCAGGGAACAGCCGGGTCAGGATGACGCTCGAAAGCAGCTCGTCGGCGTGGAAGCCGCCGGAATGCGTAACCAAGTATGAAGGGGTCATTGTCAGATGCGTCTCTCGGAACCGGGACTTTGTTGCTCGTCCTGATAGCCTGCGTTGGTCGCGAGCTCAACAGCGGGTGCGGGAAGCGACAGAATTCTTTCGATCCGGATAGCTTGGAGGCATCTCGGACGTGATGCAGCCACAATGCTGCAGTAGTACCGTAAACATCCGAGGATATTGTATCCTCGATGATGCAGGCTCCGTTGCCCGATTGCCGACGCGCGCTTGCGACCTTCCCATCAGCGATTTATAGCAGCCGCAGTGGAGTATTGCTTCTGCGCGTGGATCTCATACAGACCAGATCAGAACGACCCCATCTGCTGGCGGAAACGCCGCCTCGCCGATCGCTGACGCACCTTGCCGCAGTCTCCTAAGACAGCGCATCAATTGCAAGCTGCGCAGAGCACTCAAGCAATCATTTTCAGACAATCAGGAGCGAACCCTCGTGGTTCGGATCTATCATGAATAATCACCATTTCGCCCACCCCAATAGAAGTGCTACACCATCGAGGCAGCGCCTGCTGGATCGACACAAGCAGTACCTTCAGTTTGCCGAGCTGAAGTCTTTGGCCGGCGACCGGATCGGCGCAGAAAATGACTACCAGCATGCCGAACATTTCTTCCGCAGCGCTGCCCAACAGAAAGACGCCGACTGACTATGAACGCAACGATGACGGCCGGCCAAGACGCCGGTGCCGAAAAAGCCTGGCTCAAGATTCTCTCGAATTACCGAAAACCCAATACAGGCCGAAGCCTGTACGAACTGGCTGTGACCCTGATCCCGTTTATCCTTCTTTGGGCAGCAGCGTGGGTTGCGATCCACTTCGGCTATTGGCTCGGCTTAATCCTCGTCGTCCCTGCCGCCGGATTCCTCTTGCGGCTCTTCATGCTGCAGCATGATTGCGGGCACGGCTCGTTCTTCGGACGGCGTCAGTGGGATGACTGGACAGGGCGCGTGATCGGCGTTCTCACGCTCACACCCTACGACTATTGGCGCCGCGCGCACGCAGAACACCATGCCTCAGCCGGCAATCTGGATGAGAGGGGGGTCGGCGATATTACCACGCTGACGGTCGAAGAATATCGCGCCCTGACGAGGCGAGGAAAACTCACCTATCGCCTATACCGGCATCCCCTGGTCATGTTCGGCATTGGCCCTGCCTATCTTTTTCTCTTCAAGCAAAGACTGCCGTTCGGCATGATGCGCTCCGGCATGTTGCCCTGGCTTTCGACGATGGCGACCAACGCCGGCATCGCTGCACTGGCCATTCTCCTCATCTGGGCCGTCGGCATCGTTCCCTTTCTGCTGATCCATCTGCCAATCGTTCTGCTTGCCGGATCGGCTGGTGTCTGGCTGTTCTATGTTCAGCACCAATTCGAAGACACACACTGGTCCAAGCCGCCGGAATGGACGTTCCCCTATTCCGCCATGCATGGCGCCTCGCATTATGATCTGCCGCGCCCTCTGCGATGGATCACCGCCAATATCGGCATGCACCATGTCCACCATCTGTCGAGTCGGGTGCCATTTTACCGGTTGCCGGAGGTGCTGCGTGACTATCCGGAGCTGGCTAAACTTGGGCGCATCAACATTCGTGACAGCCTCAGCTGCGTGAAACTCATCCTCTGGGACGAGACGGCACGACGGCTGATTTCGCTGCGTGAGGCAGAGGCGCGCGCCTAACAGTAACCCCAGGGCGCACAGCAATCGGTCAGCTCAGATTTTTCAGATAGAGCGAGAGCAGCTGCGTCTGCGAGGAGATGCCGAGCTTGCGGTAGACGTTGCGGCGGTGAACCTTCACCGTTCCCGTCGAGATGTTGAGCTTCAGGCCGATCGATTCCGACGAATGGCCCTGCAGCACCAGTTCGACGATTGCCGTTTCGCGGCCCGTGAGGTTGAGGTCGTGCCAGACGGTATCGGCGCGCGGGATGCCCTCGCTTTTGCGGCGGCTCCTGCCTCTCGCGGCAAGCTGCGCATCGAAGCGCGGCGCGAGCCCGGCCCAATAATGTTTCACCATGCTGGCCACGAGCGGCTCGACCTTCTTCAGCGTGGCGAATTCGGCGGGCGGGAAAGCGCCGGTCTTTTCGCGCCGCATCAGCGACAACACGACCGTGATATCGCCACCGACAGGTACGAAGAAGCCGATTTCCTCGGCAAGTCCGGTCTGGACGTAATAGGTGCGATAATATTCGCTGGAAAAGAACCGGTCCGGCGCCAGCTCACGCATCCTGAAGACGCCCTCCCGCCGTTCGCGTGCGGTATGATAGAAGGGATCAAGCAGGTAAGGACCGGCCTGATAGAGTGTCACGAAAACGACGTGCTCATCGCGATCGAAGGTGCTGTAGAGATCGATCGGCCGCTCTTTTCCGCGATAGGCGAAGACGACGACATAGTCGAAGCGCACAAGTGCGGCCATCATCTGGCGGAACGTATCGCCGAAGCCCGCATCCGTCATGACTGACTTGCCGACCGTGGCATTGAAAGCGGCAAACAGCGTCTCCAGGTCGATACTCACTAGCCCTTCCCCTCCGCCGTTCCGCGTAATTTCGCGCAGCCCGGATATACACCTTCCATGAAACGTTGTGCGCCTAAATACCTCTCTCGGGGTATATACCGCGCAGGAAGCTCAGGCTTACTCTTTCCTTAACGACGGTGGCAATAAGGCAGCGATAGACTGCCATTCCAACCAACCGCAGGGAACAGACGTGGCATCCGCTTCGACGAACGATATCGAATTCCGTTCGGTCACAAAGAACTATGGCGCCGTGACCGCCGTAACGGACATCAACCTTACTGTGCCCAAGGGCGCGTTCCTGGCGCTGCTCGGGCCCTCCGGCTGCGGCAAGACGACCTGCCTGCGCATGATCGGCGGTTTCGAGCAGCCGAGCGAAGGCACGGTGCTGATCGACGGGCGCGAGATGAACGGCGTTCCGGCCTATCGCCGACCCGTCAACATGGTCTTCCAGCACTATGCGCTGTTTCCGCATTTCAATGTCGAGCAGAACGTTGCCTATGGGCTGAAGCAGATGCGCCCGAGAATCGGGTCGGCGGAGATCGACCGCCGTGTCGCCGAGGCGCTCGAAATGGTCCGACTTGGCGGCTTTGCCAAGCGGCGTATTCATGAAATGTCGGGCGGCCAGCAGCAGCGTGTGGCGCTAGCCCGCGCCATTGTCAATCGCCCCTCCGTGCTGCTGCTCGACGAACCTCTGGCTGCACTCGACAAGAAGCTGCGCTCGGCGATGCAGATCGAATTGCAGACCCTGCAGCGAGAACTCGGCATCACCTTCGTCCTCGTCACCCACGACCAGGAAGAGGCGCTTTCGATGGCCGACGTCGTCTGTGTGATGAGTGCCGGGCGCATCCGGCAGCTCGGAAGCCCGCAGGAAGTTTATGACCGTCCGGCCGATCTTTTCGTCGCCGATTTCGTCGGCAAGACCAACCGCATCACTGCCGCGATGGAGCCTGATGGCACGACCCTACGGCTGGCGGACGGGTCCGTGATGGCCTCCGGCAAACGGTTGGCGCCCGGAGACGTCATCGCTGCGCTCCGCCCCGAGGCGATCCATATGACACGTAGGGCGGCGACCGGCACGTCGTTCAAGGGTACGGTGACGCACCGCATCTTCCTCGGCTCGTCGGCGGAATATGCCGTCAGCGTACCGGGGCTTGGCGACTTCCTGATTACAGCCGATCGCCGCAGCATGAACGAGAGCGATCTCGTGGAGCCGGGCGAAGAGGTTTTCCTCGGTTTCGACCCTGCCGCCATCCATGTCTTTCCAGCATCGAATACATAAACCAAAACAAGGGAACAGCATCATGAGCAAGGATTATAAGGACAATCTGCCCATCTCCGCCGAGGGCTTCATGGACGAGTTCATGCGCCTGAAGCGCGGCTCCGTCAGCCGCCGCCACTTCCTCGGCATTACCGGCCTCGGCCTTGCAACCGCCGTACTGTCGCGTTTCCCCGGTGCGCTGTCGGCGCCCGCCTACGCAGCAGAAGATCTCGGCACGCAGATGTCGATCGCCACATGGCCGAACTACCATGACCCGGCAACCTTCGAGAATTTCAAGGCGGCAACCGGCGTTGCCGTCGAGGTCAACGTCTTCGGCTCGAATGAGGAAATGCTCGCCAAGCTGCAGGCCGGCGCCTCCGGCTGGTCGCTCTTCGTGCCGACCAACTACACGATCTCGACCCATCACAAGCTCGGCCTGATCGACGAGCTCGACCTTTCGAAGATCCCGAATTTCAGCCAGGCGAGCGAAAGCCCGCGCTTCACCAAGGAAGGTCAGATCGACGGCAAGACCTATGCCGTGCCGAAGAACTGGGGCACGACCGGCTTCTCCGTCAATACGTCCAAGATCAAGACCAAGCTTTCCAGCTGGAAGGATTTCTTCGAAATCGCCCAGACGGAAGCCGATGGCCGCGCCATGGTGCATGACTATCAGTTGACGACGATCGGCAGTGCGCTTGTTTCGCTCGGCTATGACTTCAATTCGATCAAGGCTGACGAGCTCGCCAAGGCGGAAGAACTGATGATCAAGGTCAAGCCGCATCTGTTCGCCATCAATTCCGACTATCAGCCGTCAATGCGTTCGACCGATGCATGGCTGACCATGTGCTGGACCAATGACGGCGCGCAGCTCAACCGCGACATGCCGGAGCTTGCCTATATCCTCGGCACCGACGGCGGCGAAATCTGGACCGACTATTACGCAATCCCCAAGGATGCGCCGAACAAGGCTGCCGGCTACGCGCTGCTCAACTATCTGATGGACCCGCAGAATGCGGTGAAGGAGCACATTGCCAACGGTGCGCCGACCACAGACAGCCGCGTCATCGCGCTGCTGCCGAAGGAGGTCACGTCCAACAAGATCGTCTATCCGGATGAAGCAGCATTAACCCCGCTGGAATTCGGCGCCGCCGTCACGCTCACCGATCCGGGTCGCGCTGAACTAATGGCGCGTTTCAAGTCGGCCTGACACCACCTGTGAATGCCGGTCTCCCGCGGCTTACTGCGGGAGCCGGTTCAGCTCCTTGATCCGGCGGATGAAGACCAAAGCCATGCCCCTGCCCCACGCCACCAAACGGCGCCTGATCACCGTCGCCCTTGTCGGCCCGGCCAGTATCTGGCTGTTCGTCTTCCTGGTGCTGCCCTTCATCGCCATTATCGTCTTCGCCTTTGGCGAGCGCGCACCTGAAGGAGGTTATCAGGCGGCCTTCACCTTCGAGCAGTTTGCCAATCTCGGCGCGCGGTCGGCAGCCTTCGTCAACACGCTGATCCTGGCGCCGATCGGGGCGGCTGCCTGCCTCATCGTCGCCTATCCGGTCGCCTATTATCTCGCGGTCAAGGCAAGCCCGCAGCGCCGGCTGCTGCTCGTCTCGCTTGTCGTGGTACCCTTCTGGACCAGCCTGCTGGTGCGCACCTATGCCTGGATGTATCTGCTCGGCGCACGCGGCATTCCGCATCTGCTCGAATTCGTCGGCATCGAAAATGTCAGGCTGATCAATACACCCGGCGCTGTGCTGCTCGGCATCGTCTACGGATACCTGCCGCTGATGATCATGCCGATCTACGTCAGCCTTGAAAAGCTGGACCGCAGGCTGCTCGAAGCTTCGGCCGACCTTGGTGCGAAGCCTATCTCGACCTTCTTCGGTATTACCCTGCCGCTATCGCTGCCGGGTGTGATGACCGGCGTTGCGCTGGTGACGATCCTGCTTCTCGGCGAATATCTGATCCCGCAGCTTCTGGGCGGCGGCAAGGTGTTTTTCATCGGCAATGCGCTCGTCGATCTCTTCCTGCAATCACGCAACTGGCCGTTCGGTTCGGCAATTGCTGTCACGCTAGTTGCTGTCGTCGTCATCGTCCTGCTCGTCGCCATGCGCATCGCCTGGCGCGTCGCCGGTACGCGGCAGGTGGATCTCATCTGATGCGCGCGCTCGTCACCTTCGTCTATCTGTTCCTCTACACGCCGATCGCGCTCGTCGTGCTCTTCTCCTTCAATGCGGGCCGCAACGCCAGCGAGTTCACCGGCTTCTCGACGCAATGGTATGGCCGGGCTCTATCCAATACATTCCTGATGGAGGCGCTGCGCAACAGCCTGATCATCGCGGTCACCAGTGCGGCACTGGCGGCGATCTTCGGCACCATGGCCGCGATCGGCATGGAACGGCTCGGGGCACGGACCCGAGCGATCTTCGACGGGCTCTTCGCAGCCGCGATCGTCGTGCCCGGTGTCGTCATTGGCATCGCAACGCTGGTAGCCCTCGTCGAAGTTTTCGGCTTCATCAATCCTGTCATCGCCGCCCTCTGGCCGGGCGAGCAGCCGCCGAAGCTGGCACTCGGTTACGGCTCGATCATTGCTGCGCACGGGCTCTTCACCATGGCGCTGGTGACGATGATCGTGAAGGCGCGCATCGCGAGCCTCGGGCGCGATATCGTCGAGGCCTCCAGCGATCTCTACGCGACACCGTTCACGACCTTTCGGCAGATCGTGCTGCCGCAAATCATGCCGTCGATCCTGGCGGGTTTTCTGCTCGCCTTCACCTTTTCCTTCGACGATTTCATCATCGCCTTCTTCGTGGCGGGCTCCAACACGACGCTGCCGATCTATGTCTTCGCCTCCATCCGCCGCGGCGTGACACCTGAAATCAATGCTGTCGCCACGATGGTGCTGATCGCCTCGCTTGCCCTTATTTTCATCGCGCGCTTCCTGATGCGCGAAAAGACAACGACAAACTGACCGGGGAAATGCCATGATACTGAGAGATCGCGTTGCAATCGTCACGGGCGCAGGCTCGGGCATCGGTCGGGCCGGTGCACAGATCATGGCGCGCGAAGGCGCCCATGTCGTCGTTGCCGACATCAATTTCGCAAATGCCGAAGAAACCGTCGGTCTGATTGTCGAGGCAGGCGGCCGCGCCGAAAGCCTTGTGGTCGATGTCACCGACGACAGGGCGCTTGAAATCGGCATTGCCGCTGTTGCTGCACGTCACGGCCGCATCGACATTTTGCATAATCACGCGGGTGCGCAGGTGGCCGGCGATCTGGAGCAGGTTGCCATCGAAGGTTTCGACAAGTCCTGGAGCCTGAACGTGCGGGCGCATTTCATGGCCGCGCGTTTCGTCATGCCGATCATGAAAAAGGCAGGCAAAGGCGTAATCCTCAATACGTCCTCATCGTCAGGCGTGCTCTACGACCGCGAAATGATCGCCTACACGACGACCAAACATGCTGTTATCGCCATGACCCGGCAAATGGCGGGCGACTATGCAAAATTCGGCATCCGCGTGAATGCACTCTGCCCCGGATGGGTCGACACGCCATTCAACGAACCGTTCATTGCGCAGATGGGTGGACGCAGCGCCATTGAAGGCTACATCGCCGAGAAGGTGCCGCTCGGCCGCTGGGCGGATGTTTCGGAGATTGCCGAACCGATCCTGTTTCTCGTTTCGGACCGCTCCTCCTACATGACGGGGCAAATCCTCGTCGTCGATGGCGGCGAGACCGTCGTTTAGACTGACTGGAAGGTCAGTTGCACCTTGCAGGCCAGCGAACGGTCGCCAGCAATTTCGAAGGCTGAAACGGCGTCTTCGAGGGGCATTCTGTGGCTGATGATCGGCCGCACATCGATCTTCCGGCGGGAAATCAGGTCGACGGCGGTCGCAAACTCCTCGTGAAAGCGCTGCGTTCCGTGGATATGCAGTTCCTTGCCGACAATGGCGTTGAGAGGCACCGGAACGTCGCCGGTGACGCCGACCTGGACGATGGTGCCGCGCGGCCGGACCGCCGCAATCGCGCTACGGATGGCCGGGGCGGCAGCAGAACATTCGAACACGAGATCGAAATAGCCTTTTCCTGCCTGGAATTCGGCAAATGACTTTGCATCCCGCACCACGTTGATCGTGCGGCTGGCGCCTATGGCTTTCGCCCGCGCGAGCGCTGCGTCGGCAAGATCCGTGACGACGATTTCGCCGGCGTCATAATGGCTGATAACGGCAACCATCAGGGAGCCGATCGGTCCGGCACCCGTCACCAGGACTTTCTTCCCGGCAATGCCGGGTGCGCGCGATGCGGCATGCAGGCAGACGGATAACGGCTCGCTGCAGGCCGCTTCCGCAGGCGTTATCGAGGCTCCAACCTCAACGCATTGTTTGGCCGGCACCACCAGCCATTCCCGAAACATGCCCTGCTCATGCGGCAGGCGCATCGCACTGCCCATGAAGCGCATTTCCAGGCAGTGGATCGGCAAGCCGATACTGCAATATTCGCAAGCACCGCAGGGCTGGCTCGGATTGACGGCGACCAGCGTTCCGGCCTTCAGGGTGACGCCCTCACCTGCCTGCTCCACGGTTCCGGCGGCCTCGTGGCCGGGTATCATCGGCTCGCGAACCCTGACCGGTCCGAAACCGCCATCCTGGTAATAATGCAGGTCGGAGCCGCAGATGCCTGCGGCTGCCATCTTCAAAAGCACTTCGCCCGGACCGGGGGCCGCGACCGGATCAGTCTCGATCCTGAGATCGCCCTTTGCATAAAGCCGTGCCAGACGGGTGCGCATCACATTCTCCTATTTCAGAAGCCCAAGCTGCTGTGGCAGCCACAGGGATATCGAGGGAACGAAGGTGATCAGGATCAGGGCGATGAAGAGCGGCGCAAGCCAGGGCAGGATCGCCATCGTCGTGCGTTCGACGGACAGTTTCGCCACCCGCGACAGCACGAAAAGTACCATGCCCAGCGGAGGGTGAAGCAGCCCGATCATCAGGTTCAGGGTCATGATAAGGCCGAACTGTACCGGATCGATGCCGAATTTCGCGACGATCGGCAGAAGGATCGGCACGAGGATGGTAATGGCCGCGATTGTGTCCAGAAAGCAGCCAACGAAGAGCATCAGCAGGTTCACGAGGATCAGGAACACCCACTTATTGTCGGTGATCGACAGGATCGCGTCGGACAGAAGCTGGGCAGCCTGGCTCACCGTCAGCAGCCATGCGAAGACCGAAGCGGCAGTGACGATGAAGAGAACGGAAGCCGTTGTCTCGATCGTGTCAAAGCTCGCCTTGGCAAGTGTCGAGAACGTCATCGTGCGATAGCGCACGAGGCCGAGGAACAGTGACCAGAGCACAGCGGCGACGGCCGCTTCCGTCGGCGTGAACCAACCCATGGTCATGCCGCCGATCAGGATGACCGGCGTCATCAGCGCCATGACGGCGGAAAAGCGGAGATACCAGTCGAGCGCCAGAAGCACGACAAGCGCGATGCCCGCCGCAGCATTCATCGATACGCCTGATCGCATCATCACGTAGATCGATAGCGGTACGAGCAGGACCACGACGATCTCCAAACCTGCGGAAAGGAGCTGTTTGACGTCGAAAGGCGCATCGGAACCCCAACGCTTTATGTAGGCAAAGGCCGCAACTGTGATCATCATCAGCAGCGTCATGACGACGCCCGGCAGGATGCCCGCCATGAAAAGAGCGCCGATCGAGACATTCGCCATCATGCCGTAGATCACGAAGGGCAAGGACGGCGGGAAGATCGGACCGAGCGTSGCMGASGCSGCYGTKACKCCGACYGCRGCYTCRACSGGGTAGCCGTGRTCCTTCATCGCCTTGATCTCGATSGTGCCGATRCCGGCSGCATCGGCAAGCGCAGTGCCCGACATGCCCGAGAAGATGACGGAACCGATGATGTTGACCTGTGCGAGGCCACCTTTCATCCAGCCGACGAGCGCGACGGCGAAGGAATAGATGCGGCCGGTGACACCCGCCGAATTCATCAGGTTGCCGGCAAGGATGAAGAAGGGAACAGCGAGAAGCGGGAAACTTTCGACGCCTGCGATCATGCGCTGGGCGACAATGATGTCGGGGGCAACGCCGTAGAGGACGATATAGAGAACAGATGCGACGGCCATCGATATCGCGACGGGCACGCCGATCAGCATCAGCACCAGAAATGAGCCAAGCAAGAGCAGCATCAGGTCATCCTTCGACAGCGTGGAATTCTTCGGGGCGCTCCAGAACGGAGTAGCCTCGGCGCATATTGGCGATGAAGACGATCACCGCACGGATCAGCATCAGCACGAAGGCTGCAAGCACGCTGTAGAAGACGATGTTGCGCGGCAGGTCGACGGTGACCATCTGCTCGTCGGCGACAATCTGCACATAGCGCCACATCAGATAGCAGCCATAGGCGAAGAAACCGATGCGGACGATATCCACGAAGGTTGCGAGAACGCGCGCAAGACCTGCCGGCATGTAATGATAGAAGACGTCCACCTGGATATGGCGCGACGTGCGCACGCACATGACGGCGCCGAGAAAGACGACGCCGATCAGGCAATTGACGGCGATCTCTTCGGTCCAGGCATAGCTGTTGTTCAAAACATAGCGGGTGAAGAACTGCAGGAAGACGCAACCGGCCATCAGCCAGAAGACGATCAGGGTGATCCAGTCTTCGATGGCGTAGTCCGAGATATTGGCGGTGGGCGCATGCCCCTCGAATTCATGGCCGATCTCCTCGGCAGTGACTTGCGTATGGACTTCTTGTGACATGATCGGCCTTGTTCCGGTTGGGAAGGAAGGGCGCGCGGCGCTCAGGCGGCGCGCCCTCGGGCACTTACTGGATCGCGCGGATCGCTTCCCAATCGGCCTTTTCGTAGCCGAAGTCCTCGAACTTGACCTTTTCCGCGACCGTCTTCTCGAAATCGGCCTTGTCGACCTCGGTGACGCTCAAGCCCTTCTCCTTGAAGGTGGTGATCAGGCTGTTTTCCCTGCCTTCGATGGTCTTGGTCGTGCGCACGGCAGCTTCCTGCATGACTTCGCCGAAGATCTTCTTGTCTTCGTCCGAAAGGTTCGACCAGAGCGTCTTCGAGATCACCGTATTCAAGTGATCGACGATGTGGCCGGTCAGAATGATGTTCTTCTGGACTTCGTAGAACTTCTTGGCCTCGATCGTCGTCAGCGGGTTTTCCTGGGCCTCGACCGTGCCGTTCTGCAAGGCGAGATAGACCTCGGCAAAGGCGATTGGCGTGGTGTTGGCGCCGCAGGCGCGCGGCATGGCGAGGTAGGCCGGAACATCAGGCACGCGGATCTTCAGACCCTGCATGTCGGCGCATTTGGCGATGGGCTTGTTGGCCGTCGTATGGCGCGTCCCGTAATAGCTGACGGCGGCGATATGGTTGCCGGTCTTGTCCTCATAACCCTTGGCCAGGCGCTTGAAGACGTCGCTCTTGGTGTAGGCGATCAGGTGTTCCGGGCCGCGGAAGATATAAGGAAAATAGGTGACGCCGATCGGCTTATAGTCGCGGGCGGCAAAGCTCGATCCGGAAATGATGATGTCGACCGTTCCGAGCTTGAGGCCCTGGTTGATATCGGCTTCCTTGCCGAGCTGCGAAGCCGGATAGACCTCGATCTTGTAGCGGCCGTTGGTGCGCTTGTTGATCTCTTCCGCGGCCCAGAGGGAATCCGTGTGGAAAGGTTCCGATGTCTCGTAGACATGGGCCCATTTCAGCACCGTCTGGGCATGTGCGATCGCAGTCGTCGCCATGATTGCGGCGGCAGTGCAGAGTATCGTCGTCAGTTTCAACTTCATCGCTCTCTCCTCCTGAAATTTCGTTAAGTGGCTGCTTTTCCCTTGTTCGGCCCGGCCGTGTGGCCGCGCCCCTCCTCGCCCGAAAACTCCTCCCCGAAGCTTTCGGAAAATCTCTTCTGTGAATTCGTGAGATGCGTGCGCATGGCCGCCTTCGCCCCTGCCGTATCGCCGGCGGCGATCGCGTCGCGGATAGCCCGGTGCTCTTCCAGCGCGCTGCGCCACGACACCGGTCCTTCGAAATGGCTGGCGAGCTTCTCGAAATAGGGCGTCATGCGCATGTCGAACATCTCGCCGGTGACGCGGATCAAGGTCGCATTGCCGACGATTGCGGCGATGCCGATATGAAAGGCGCGGTCGGCGACAAGCACGGCGCGCGCATCCTCCACCACGCCGCTCATCGCTCTCAGCGCCTCATCGAGAACGGCAATGTCCTCAGGGCGGGCGCCTTTTGCGGCCTCCTCTGATATTGCGCATTCGATGATGGCGCGGGCCTGCAGCAGCTCGAAAGGCCCCTCCACCGGTTCGCGCTCGCTGCCGGTCGCTTCGGCCGCATGTTTGCGCGTGACATAGATGCCGGAGCCCATGCGGATATTGATGTATCCCTCGACTTCCAGCACGATCAGTGCTTCGCGCAGCGTGGGGCGCGAAACCGAAAGCTGCTCCGCAAGCTCGCGCTCGGCAGGCAGCCTCTGGCCGACGGCGAGTTCGCCTCGGATAATCATCATACGAATCTGGTCCGCCACCTGCCTGTAGAGGCGGCGTGATTCAACTGCCGAAAACATTATGGCCTCCCCGGCACGCTTCTCCTCAAGCGCACAACTGGTCAACTGGCCTGACCAATTGATCCGAAGCTATCATCGGGGAAGTTGTGCGTCAATCCGACGCATGCACTCAGACCGGGCTGGCCAGTTGATAAGTGGACGCAAGGGTTCTAAGGGCCTCGACCGTCGCCGGATCCAGCGTCACGCCATGTTTTTCCCGCTCGGCGGCAACAGCCCATTCCCGATCGCCAGGCGCCATCACCCTGAAGCCTTCACGCGGCGGAGATGCCCTCAAGGTTTCGATGTAGCGTTTCATGGCAGCGTCAAAGATTTCGATATCGAGGAAGGCTGCAGGGTTCAGCGCGATGACGAAGGCACCCAGCCCGCGCGGTGTCGAGAAATCTGGCCCGGGCATCGGAGCGATATCGAAACTCAGCTTCATGCCTGTGAGCACGGCGCTCAGAATCTCGGGAATGCCTGCAAGCCCGGCGCCCTTGAAGCCGAATTCGCCGCCGAGCGGCGCCAGCATGTCGGCCACATCGGGATCGGTCGTGTCATACCCCCGTTCATCAGAGGCGACTCCTTCCGGCAGTTGGCGACCGAGGCTGCGATAGAGCAGCACGCGGTTATAGGGCAAGGCGCTCGTCGCCATGTCGAAGAGCCACGGGTTATCTCCCGTGACCGGCACAGCGCAGGCGATCGGATTGGTGCCATGAAAGCGCATGGCGCCTTCGTGCAGACGCACGAAGCTATCGGAATTGCAGAAGGCAAAGCCGATGAAGCCGCGTTGGGCGGCATCGAACGCATAGGCACCTGCCGGTCCGAAATGCGAGGAATTGCGGATCGCAACGGCACCGATCCCGAATTCCCCGGCAAGACGCGTCGCATGCTCCATGGCCGTATAGGTCGCGAGCGCACCATGGCCATTATCCGCATCGAGCGAAGCGACGGCGCCGAAAGTGTTTACCAGCGCGAGATGCGGGCGCGGATTGAGGCGTCCTTCGGTCAACCCTTTCAGATAATGAGGGAGGAGGCGCACACCGTGGCTGTCGATGCCATAGCGCGTACCATGCAGCATTCCCCGTGTCGCTGCATCTGCAGTCTGTTGGTCGGCACCGGCCGCGATAAAGACCTCTCGGCAGAAATCCTCGATCGTTGCCAAGGACGCCAGGGCGCCAGCGGGGTTTTTGCTGTCAGTCGTCATCGGCCTCAATCCGTTCGGGTGGATCGTCTGCAAACTCTAGCGCGCTGACGAGAAGATTCGATAGCCGCACTGCGCCTGAACCTGCACTTCTTTCAAACCCCTGTCCGACTTGTGCAAACGTCACGGCTTGCCGAGCGACAGGCGGAACTGCCGGGGTGTCGTGCCGGTTCGCTGCTTGAAGATGTCGTAAAACCGGCTGCTGGAGCCGAAGCCGCAGTCAAGGGCAATCTCCAGGATCGAGTCCTCGGTCTCAGCCAGCCGCTGCATTGCTCTCGCGAGACGATAACGCGTCAGATATTCCATTACGGAAATGCCGAGCACATCGCGAAACGCCCGGTTGGCGGTGGTTGGATGCACGTTAGCGCGCTTTCCAAGATCCGCCAGGCTGAGCGGCTCGGAAAAATGCCGGTTGATCAGGTCGGTCAGCACCTCTGAATGGCGGATGGCGGGGCTTACCGGCGTCGCGGCGGCTGCGACGGACGAGCCTCGATCATCGGCGTGATCAAGGATGAGCCGGCGCACCCTGAGCTTAGCCTCGTCCGCGATCAACTGGCGCCGGACGGGATCGCCCTTGCCCCATTCCTCGACCCAGGCAGAGACGGTGAGCGGCGTCGTCTCGCGGCGGCGGGGCTCGACCACGAAGGCGCCTTGCATGATTGCCTGTCTCTCCTTCTTGTCGATGGAGAGCGCGAGAAAGTCGACGAGCGGAAGGTAGATGCAGATGAGCGGCGCCTCCGGGGTGACCAAGATCGTCTGGTGGGGAATGGCCGCCCAGAAGAGCACGAGACGCCCGGATTCGACCCGCTCCTGCCGGCCATTGAAGAGATAGGTCATTGCGCCATCGAGAAGCAGGTTGATCTCGACATGGTCGTGCCAATGCGCAGCGCTCATGGCATCTGCCGTGTGGCGCTCGATCAGGAAGGTCCGCGGCGACCCCGCCCACTCGCCGCTCCTGTTGAAATGATCGTCTTTCATGCGTCCAATGCTTCAATCCGGGAATACTCCCTTCAATAACAGGAAGAAATTCTGATTTGGAAGAGGCACGACTATGGCGACCTTGATTTGTGGGAGACCGAAATGCCGAAGATTTGCCTCGTGGGTGCGGGCAGCACCGTTTTTGCGCAGAACATTCTGGGGGATGTGCTGTCCACACCCTCGGGCAGCGACTATGTGATCAGCCTTTTCGACATCGACCCCGAGCGGCTGAAGACATCGGAGATCGTTGCGCGGCGCATCTGCGAGGCGCTCAATCTGCAAAGGGTAAAGATAGAGGCCACCCTCGATCGTCGCGAGGCGCTGCGCGGATCGGATTTCGTTATTCTGATGATGCAGGTCGGCGGCTACAAGCCGGCTACTGTGACGGATTTCGAAGTGCCGAAGCGATACGGCCTGCGGCAGACCATTGCCGATACGCTCGGCATCGGCGGGATCTTCCGCGGACTTCGCACCATTCCGGTGCTGGAAGCGATCTGCCGCGATATGGAAGACGTTTGCCCGGACGCACTGCTGATGCAATATGTGAACCCGATGGCGATCAATTGCTGGGCTATCAAGGAACTGGCGCCTTCCATCCGCACTGTTGGACTTTGCCATAGCGTGCAGCATACCGCCGCCCATCTCGCCTCCTGCCTCGACGAAGACATTGCCAACATCAACTACATCTCAGCTGGCATCAACCACGTCGCCTTCTTCCTGAAATACGAGAAGCTGCATGCCGATGGCCGACGCGAAGATCTTTATCCCCGCCTGAAGGCTCTCGCCGGCGAGGGACGCGTGCCGTCCGACGACCGGGTGCGTTTCGATGTCCTGAAGCGGCTCGGTCATTTCGTGACGGAATCCAGCGAGCATTTCTCCGAATATACGTCCTGGTACATCAAGGACCGCCGTCCGGAGCTCATCGACAAGCTCAACATCCCGCTCGACGAGTATATCAGCCGCTGCGAGCGGCAGATTTCAGAATGGCATGCGCTGCGCCGGGATCTCGAAGGCGACAAGCCGATCGAGGTCTGCCGCAGCAACGAATATGCCGCGGGCATCATCCACGCCGCCGTCACCGGCAATCCGGCGCTGATCTATGGCAATGTTCCGAATAACGGCCTGATCGAGAACCTTCCGGCCGAATGCATCGTGGAAGTGCCCTGCCATGTGGACAGGAACGGCATCCAGCCGACCCGCATCGGCAGGATCCCCTCGCAGCTCGCCGCTGTGATGAAACTCAGCATCTCGGTTCAGGAACTGACCGTTGAAGCAGCATTGACGGGAAAACGCGACCGCATCTATCAGGCAGCTCTGCTCGATCCGCATACATCGGCAGAACTGTCGCCGGACGAGATCTGGGGCCTGGTCGACGACCTGATCGAGGCCCACGGCGACCTCCTGCCCAGATATAGCTGAGATCGGCCACAGGCCTATTCGCTCACCAAACAACAGCCAAGAGGCACGTCGTCATCAGAGACGGCGTGCCTTTCTTTTTGATCCTGCACTACCAGATCGGCCAACATGAAAAAGATCATAAACGATCAGAATCTTGATTGACATTGATCGTATTGAGTGGGAACTTTGATGCAAAGAAGCACAATTGCAGCAGGGGACAATCTGTGAACCAGACTGGCGGCGTGAAGACTGATCGGCTCGATGCCATCCGCAGCCATCTCTACGCGAATGGCTTTTCCACCATTCAGGACTTGGCCGATGCTGTCGGCGCCTCCTTGGCAACTGTGCGGCGCGACCTGCAAATTCTCGAACAGGATGGCGCGATTGACCGTGTGCACGGCGGTGCCCGCATCGCCGAGGGTTCCTCGGTCGAAATGGCCTTCCAGGAACGGGAAAAGCGCCAGCTTTCGGCCAAGCGTGCGATCGCCAATGCGGCCTATGAACTGCTTCTGCCCCGCACGGCGATCTTCCTCGACGCTGGCACGACGGTTCTTCAGCTTGCCCGGCTCATTCGCATCAATCCGATGCCGCTCCGCATCTTCACCAACGGCCTGATCGTCGCTCAGGAATTTCTCAACATTCCGAACCTCGAAGTCGTGCTTCTCGGTGGCCAGCTGCGCAGCGAAAACGCCTCGCTCGTCGGCCCGCAGGCCGAGGCGATGCTCGAAACGATCTGGTTCGATCAGCTGTTTCTCGGAGCAAGCGCCATCAGCCCAGACGGCGCGATCTACAGCGTGGACAGTGCCGAAGCCAGCCTGAACCGGCGCATGCTCACCCGCTCTGCCAACGGCTATGTGCTCGCCGATTCCTCGAAATTCGGGACGATGGCGACTTACAAGGTCGCGCCGCTGAACACCGCAAAGCTCATCACCGACAAGGGGCTGACACCCCAATGGCGCGCCGAACTCACCAACTTCGGTATTGACGCAACCTATGCCGAACTCGGAGCAAAAGAATGAGTAACGAGCTGATCCTCGGCATCGATGGCGGCGGCAGCAAGGTGCTCGTCACACTGGCCGACAGAGACGGCCGAATTCTGCGCACTGCGCTCGGCGGTGGTGTCAATCCGATGGACAATCCGGACTGGCGGCAGGAGCTGGAGCGGCATATCGAACCGTTCCGCAATGAGCCAGGACTGGCCGCCGTCGGAGCTGCCCTGCCCGCCTATGGCGAAGTAGCGCATCTCTCCGCGCTCCAGGAACAATGCATTGACGACGCCTTTCCGGATATCCGCGGGATCGTGCTGAATGACGTCGACGCCGCCCATCTCGGCGCCTTTGCCGGGCGCCCGGGCATCCTCGTTCTGTCGGGTACTGGTTCCATGTCCTGGGCGCGCAATGGCGCGGGCGCCTCCGCACGCGCAGGCGGCTGGGGCGATGTTATCGGCGACGAGGGCAGTAGCTATTGGATCGGCCGCGAAGCTCTGCATCTCATCAGCCAAAGCCTTGACGGACGTGCCAAACCGACCGTGCTGGCGAAGGCCATTTATGACCATCTCCAGCTCGACATCACCGATCCGATCAACGCGCTCGAGGGCTGGATCAGCGGGCTCAAGCGTCCACGTGCAGGTATTGCAGCGCTCTCCGTCCTTGTCGACCAAACAGCGAGCCAGGGTGACGAAACCGCAATCGGCCTGATCGAGAAGGCAGCCGAGGAGCTTGCCAAACACCATTGGGCGATATCAGGCCATTGTGAAACCGGCGCCGACTGGACCTATGCGGGCGGCACCTTCTCCAGCCGTCTTTTGCTTGAAGCCGTCGAACGGCGGATCGGCCGGCGGGCGGTTTCACCCGTACTTCCCCCCATTGGCGGCGCGCTTCTGGCCGCCGCCCAACTTCTCGACTGGCCGCTTGACGAGCGCTGGTTCGGGCAAATCGCGGTCGCGGCAGAAGCTGTGATCGCGCGATCAAGACAATGACTGTCAACGATAAAGAAGGATGGGAACATGCGTAAATTGATATTGCCTTTGCTTGCCTCCGCCGCCCTTGCCATCGCCCTGCCTGCCTTGGCGGACGACGCCAAGCCACTTGCCGGCCAGTCTATCACGGTGCTGATGCCATCTCCGCAGGGCGCCACGGTTGCGGCCGATTTTGAAGCCGCGACCGGCATTCATGTCGATCTCCAGACCCTCTCCTGGGACGATATCCGCCCGAAGCTGGTAACGGCGCTCGTCGCCGGCACGGCACCGGCCGATGTCACCGAATTCGACTGGTCATGGACGGGTCAGTTCAGCGCCGCCGGCTGGTACATGCCGCTGAACGACGTGATCGACAAGGATAGTGTCGATGATATTGGCGTCGCCAAGATCTTCACCGTCGACGGTCAGTTGCTCGGCGTACCCTACACCAACGACTTCCGCGTCATGCTCGTCAACAAGAAGCATTTCGCGGACGCCGGCGTTACCGAGATGCCAAAGACGCTCGACGCGCTGGTCGAGGCCGCAAAGAAGATCAAGGAGAAGGGCATCTCCACCTATCCAATCGGCCTGCCGCTCTCGGCGACCGAAGGCGCTTCCACCAGCTGGTATCTGCTGACCAAGGCCTTCGGCGGCGAACTCTTCGACAAGGATTTCAAGCCGCTTTTCCTCACCCCCGATTCGGCCGGCTACAAGGCGCTCGCCTTCGAATTGAAGCTCTTGAAGGACGGTCTGGTCGATCCGGCCTCGACGGGCCTCAAGGACAGCCAGATCAACGAGAGCATGTTTGCCCAGGGGCTGACCAGCATCATGATCTCGGGTGAGCCCGGTCGCCTGGGCCAGATGAACGACCCGAAGCAGTCCAAGGTCGCCGGCCAGGTGGAAGCGATCCTCGTACCGACCGAAAGTGGTCAGACCCGCAGCTTCGGTCTTCCGGAAGCGCTCGCCATTCCGAACGTTTCGCAGAACAAGGAAGCGGCGGTCGCCTTCGTCAAGTGGTTCACCAGCAAGGAGTTCCAGAAGAAGAATGCCGCAAACGGCTTCCTGCCGACGCGCACTTCGGCTCTCGCCGAACTCAATACGGAAGGCAAGCTGACGAGCGGCGACGCACTTGTCGCACAGTCCAAGACCGTCGAGCCTTTGTTCCAGCAGGGAACGCCGCCGTGGTATCCGCAGTTTTCGAGCGCGGTGAACACGGCGATCAACAGCGCGGCAAAGGAGCAGGTCACCGTTGATCAGGCCATGCAGAGCATCGCCGATGCAGCCAAGCAGGCGATGGCGCAATGACAACAGCCACCGCTGAAGGTGTCGCAGCCAAGCGTAGTGTCGGCCTCAACGCCGACACCATGCTCGGACTGCTGCTGGTGCTGCCGATCCTCGTGACGATGGCAGCTCTGGTCTTCTATCCGATGGGACGGACGGTCTGGGACTCGCTGCACCGGGTCAATCCGATGCAGGCCGGAACGCCCTTTGTCGGATTGGAAAATTACATACGCATGCTGTCGGATGGACAGCTGGCGACGACCTGGACGAATACCCTCATCTACGTCGTTCTCGCCGTCGCTGCCGAAACCATCTTCGGCGTGCTTGCCGCAGCGCTCATCAATCAGATGAAGGTCGGGCGCCAGTGGGTGCTTGCGGCCGTCATCCTGCCCTGGGCGCTCCCCGGTGTCGTCAACTCCGTCATCTGGCTATGGATCTATCAGCCCGGCGCCGGCCTGTTGAACGGCATCCTCGTCGCACTTGGCCTGCCTTTCGAAAATCATGTCTGGTTCAACGACCGGACGAGCGCGATCATCGCGGTCACCGTCGTGCATGTCTGGCGCATGATGCCGCTGACGATCGTCATCGTGCTTGCCGCCATGCGGAGCATCCCGGCGCATCTCTACGAGGCTGCCCGCATCGACGGTGCGACGCGCGTGCAGATGTTCAGCCTGGTCACGCTTCCGCTGGTGCGCAGCGCCATCGCCGTTGCCATGACGAACGCGACGGTCAATGCCTTCAACCTTTTCGACGAGGCCTGGGTGCTGGCCGGATCGAGCCTCGAAACGCGGCCGATCCTCGTGCAGATCTATCTCGAGACGTTCCAGAACCTTCGCTTCTCCTACGGGATGGCGCTGTCGGTCGTCATTACGCTGGTGTCGCTGCTCGTCTCGCTCGTCTACGTCCTCCGCGTCTATCGCAACACACGGTTCGACTGATGAAACCAACCATTCTCTATCGCCTGATGATTTGGGCCGGTCTTGCGGTGCTGCTGATCTGGTCGCTCGGCCCGATCTACTGGACGATCGCAAGTTCCGTGACGCCGACGGAAGATTTTTCCACGCGGCCGATCCATTTCTTCCCGCAGCATTTCACGCTCGACCATTATTCGCGCCTGCTCGGAATCAACATTGCGCGGATCGGCGGGGTGGAAGTATGGAAGCAGTTCCGTGCAGCGCTGCTCAACAGCGTGATCACGTCTGCCGCCGCCACGGCTCTCTGCGTCGCGATCTCGGCACTCGGCGCCTATGCCTTCACCCGGATGCGCTTTCCCGGGCGTCAGCTTCTGTTTGGCGCTGTCGTCGCGACGCTGGCCATCCCTGCCTATGCGGTGCTGATCCCGCTCTATCAGATCATGATCGGGATGCATCTGGTCGACACCTATACCGGGGTCTCGCTGATCTATGTCTCAGCCTATCTGCCGCTCTCCCTCTGGCTGTTGCGCAGCGTCTTCGAGCAGCTTCCAATCGCGCTCGAAGAGGCGGCACAGCTTGATGGCGCGGGTCGCCTATTCATCTTCTTCCACATCGTGCTGCCACTCGCCGGACCCGGTCTGACGGCGGCCGCCATCCTCACCTTCCTTGGGGCGTGGGGCCAGTACCTTGTTCCCCTCATCTTCTCACCGCAGGCGACGAAACCACTGACGGTTCTCATTCCCGAATTCGTCACCAAGAACTTCATCGACTACGGGCTGATCACGGCAAGCGGATCGATTGCGATCGTCATCCCTGCCCTGGTCGTCATCTTCCTCAACCGGTACCTCGTCAGCGGTCTGCTGGCTGGTTCGGTCAAATAATCGGAGACATCATGAACACGACCGAAAAGGTAATCTTCGAGCAGTTCCCCTATTGGGAAAAAGCCATCGGCTCGAATATGGCAAGCGGCAAGGCGGACGACCTCCTCGTCTTCGTCGGCTGCGGCACCTCCTTCAACCTCGCTTTGTCTCTGGCCGCCTATGCCAACAGCCTCAAGCGCAAGGCAATCGCCGTTCCGGGCGCGGAATGGCTGAACCGGCCTTCTTACTTCTGGCCGGAATGGCAGAAGACCCATGTGGTCGCGCTCTCGCGCAGCGGCGAAACGACGGAAACGGTCGCCGCCGCAAAGGCGAGCCGTGCTGCCGGCGCCTTCGTGACCGCCGTGACGGTAGAGCCCGAAAGCGCACTCGCCAAGAACTGTGACCAGCTGATCTGCTCTCCGACCCATCCTGAGGAAGGCATCGTCATGACGGTTTCGGCAAGCCTCATGGTGTTGCTCAGCCTGCAACTGATCGGTCAGACCGTACCCGCTTCGGCCGTCGCATCAGCACGTCAGCTCGCGAATACGCTCGACGCCGCCCTGCCCGACATCATCGAGGATCGCTCTCACTTCGTTTTTCTCGGCGGCGGCCCCCTTTTCGGCATCGCGCTCGAAGGGGCGCTCAAGCTGATGGAAATGAGCCAGCTGATGACTCAGGCCTTTCATCCGCTCGAATACCGCCACGGGCCGATCAGCCTCGTCGACGAGAAGACGGCCGCCATCATGCTCTACAGCACGGACCAGAGACAAGCCGAGGCCAAGCTCGTCGGCGAATTGCGCGAGAAAGGCGCTGTGGTGATCGGTATCGGCGGCCCCGGCGATCTGGAGCTTCCTGTTGATGTCGATCTGTCGCTTGCCGGTCTCGTCGTCCTGCCGGCGCTGCAGATCCTTGGCGAACGCGCAGCGCAAGCAAGACAGATTGATACCGTCTCGCCGCGTCATCTCACCAAGGTCGTCACACTCGTATGAGCGCCGTGATCGATCAAAACCGCCAGACCGCCCTGGCGAAACTGTTCGGCGAAAGGGGCCTGCCCCTGCCGCGCGGCATCACATCTGTATGCTCGGCCCATCCGCTGGTCATCGAGGCGACATTGCGACACGCGGCCCGGCGGGGTGATGTCGTCCTGATCGAGGCGACCTGCAATCAGGTCAATCAGGAAGGCGGCTATACGAGCATGACGCCAGTTGACTTCCGGGCCTTCATCGAGCGCCTCGCGACAGAGGTCGGCTTTCCCGCAAACCGCATCATTCTCGGCGGCGACCATCTCGGCCCGAACCCATGGCGAAAGCTTGCTGCCGAGGATGCGATGGCGCGCGCTGAAGCCATGGTGACGGCCTATGTCGAAGCCGGTTTCGAAAAACTGCATCTCGACACGTCGATGGGCTGTGCTGGCGAGCCTGTGGCGCTTGCCGACGAACTGACCGCCGCAAGAGCGGCACGTCTGGCGAAAGCTGCCGAAGAGGCTGCCCGTCGCAGCGGTCGACGTCTGCCGGTCTATGTCATTGGCACCGAGGTGCCGCCGCCCGGCGGTGCGACCCATGCACTGGACGAGTTGGAGATCACGCGGCGGGAAGCGGCTCTGAGGACGCTTGATGTTCACCGTCAGGCATTTGCCGAAGCCGACGTCAATCCAGCTTTGGAGCGCGTTATCGCCATTGTCGTCCAGCCGGGCGTCGAGTTCGGCAACGCCAATGTTGCGCTCTACAAGCCCGAGCGCGCGCAAAAGCTCATCTCTGCGCTCGATGGGATGAAGGGACTGCTTTTCGAGGCCCATTCCACCGACTACCAGCCGGCAGCCGCGCTCTCGGCTCTGGTCGACGGCGGGTTTGCGATCCTGAAAGTCGGCCCCGGCCTGACCTTCGCATTGCGGGAGGCGCTCTACGGCCTCGATGCGATCGCCGGTATTCTTGGCGATGGTAGGCCAGGCAGCGGGCTCACGGCGGCGATGGAAGAGATCATGCTCGCCGAGCCCAGCCACTGGGCTGGCCACTATGGTGGTACGGCTGATGAGCAGCGGTTGCAGCGGCATTTCAGCTACAGCGACCGCATCCGGTACTACTGGCCCGACGCGCGTGCTGCAGCAGCAGTCGACGAACTACTCGCCCGGTTGCCCGACGAGATCCCGGAAACGCTGATCAGCCAGCATCTCGCCCGCCTCTACCCTGATGTGGTCGAAAAGCGTGTCGCTCCGAAAGCCCGCGATCTCTGTCTTGCCGCTATTGATGGGGCGCTCGCTCCCTACGCCACCGCGACAGCGCCTCGATAAGCGAGGCGCTACATATCGCTCTGCCCGAGCGAGCACAGATCCGAAATCAGATTTTCAGCCGGAGACAGTTATGGCGTCCGTAAATGTGGCAAATGTCCGCAAGAACTATGGTCACTTCGAAGTATTGCACGGGGTCGACATCGATATCCGCGACGGAGAATTCGTCATCCTTGTCGGCCCTTCCGGCTGCGGCAAGTCGACCTTGCTGCGCATGATCGCAGGGCTTGAGGAAATCTCCGGTGGCAACGTCTCGATCGGCAGCAAGGTCGTCAACAATGTCGCTCCAAAGGAGCGCGACATTGCCATGGTCTTTCAATCATATGCGCTTTATCCGCATATGACGGTCGAAGCGAATATGGGATTTTCGTTGCGACTGGCGAAAGCGCCGAAGGAGCAGATCAAGGCGCGTGTCCGCGATGCGGCGCAGATCCTTGGCCTCGAACATCTGCTCGACCGCTACCCGAGAAATCTCTCCGGCGGTCAGCGTCAGCGTGTTGCCATGGGCCGCGCCATCGTCCGCCAGCCGCAAGTCTTCCTCTTTGACGAGCCCCTATCCAACCTCGATGCCAAGCTTCGCGTGCAGATGCGCTCCGAGATCAAGCAGCTGCATCAGCGGCTGAAAACGACGACCATCTATGTGACGCATGATCAGATCGAAGCCATGACCATGGCCGACCGGATCGTCGTCATGCGCGACGGTTATGTTGAGCAGATCGGCTCCCCGCTCGATCTCTACGACCGGCCGGCCAATCTCTTCGTCGCGGGCTTCATCGGTTCGCCGGGCATGAATGTCATCAAAGGCAGGATCAGCGCGTCCGGACCGCTTGAATTCATCGCCGACGGAGGCGCGCACCTGCCGCTGCCGGAGGCTGCTGCGGCAGTACGCGGCGCGGAGGTGGTCTATGGCATCCGTCCGGAGCATCTGATCGTCAGCCAGGATGGCGTGAGCGCCGAGGTGGCGGTCATCGAACCGACAGGCGCTGAAACCCAGATTAACGCGAAGCTTGGATTGGATCCTCTGGTGGCGACGGTGCGAGACCGGCTTTCCCTGCAGGCCGGCGATACCGTCAGAATGATGCCGGATCTCACCAAACTGCATCTCTTCGACGCCAAAACCGAAAAGCGTCTGTCGATCGGCTAGCGGCTGCTTTGCGCTACCGAATGAAAACGGTGCGGCGATGATCGCCGCACCTTGTCTTGCTTGGCCGATCGAACCTCAGAACTCTTCCCAGTTGCCGCCCTTCGTATCCAGTGCGGCGTTTCCTGAAAATGCGGAGGCAATCTTGCGGCCGAGCGCCCGGGCGGGGGACTGCGCCGGTGCATCGTTTCGCCCGGCGCTTCGAACAGGCGCCGAATGCGAAGCATAGCCCGCTTCGTTCAGTTTGAACTGAGCCAGAAGCTGGTTGAGCGACGCAACCTCCTTCGCAAGATTGTAGCTTGCAGCGGTCGACTCTTCGACCATGGCAGCATTCTTCTGCGTATCCTGGTCCATCTGATTGACGGCCGTGTTGATCTGGTCGAGGCCCAATGACTGCTCCTGCGATGCTTCGACGATCGCAGCGATATGTCGGTTGATTTCCTGAACCTCCGAAACGATCGCCTGAAGCGCCTTGCCGGTATCGTCGACCAGCTGCACACCTGCATGCACCTGCGCATTCGAGGCCGTGATCAGATCCTTGATCTCTCTGGCCGCCGTTGCGGAGCGCTGCGCCAGTTCGCGCACTTCCTGCGCGACGACGGCAAAGCCCTTGCCGGCCTCGCCGGCACGGGCCGCTTCAACACCGGCATTGAGCGCCAGCAGGTTGGTCTGGAAGGCGATGTCGTCGATCACGCCGATGATATTGCCGATCTCACCGGAAGACTTGGAGATCTGCTCCATGGCGAGCACGGCCTTGCGGACCACCTCGCCAGAATGTTCGGCACCGGTTTTGGCACGCGCCACGAGCTGGCCGACATCCTGGGCGCGCTTGCTGGAACCCTTGACGGTCGTGGTGATTTCTTCGAGAGCCGCAGCCGTCTCTTCGAGAGCCGCCGCCTGCTGCTCGGTGCGCTTCGCAAGGTCGTCGGCAGCCGACTTGATCTCGTTTGCTCCCGAGTCGATGCCGCGGGCATTTTGCGAGACCCGGTTCAACGCGGATTGCAGCTTTTCGGCGGAGTCATTGAAATCGCTGCGGACGCCATCGAGCCTTGCCACGAAGGGCTGCGCGATACGGTAGGACACATCGCCCTCGGCGAGCTTTGACAGGCCGGCAGCGAGATTGTCGACGGCAAACTGCACATCGGCAGCGTCCTTCGCCTTTTCCTTCTCGCGCTCGATCTGCTCTCTTTCGCTCAAGCTGCGATTGGCTTCTGCCTCCTGTTCGAGGCGAACCCGCTCGATCGCATTCTGCTTGAAGACCTGAACGGCACGGGCCATCGCGCCGATTTCGTCAGGTCGAGCCTGACCTTCGACCTCGACATTGATATCGCCTGCGGCCAGGCGCGCCATCGTGCCTGTCATCTTCTTCATGACCGACGCAATCGAACGCGCGAAGACGAGGAAACCGAGCAGTGAAATAAGTGAGACAACGACTGTGCCGATCCCAGCCATCCAGAGTGCCTGCTGCGATGCTTCGACGACTTCCGTAACATCGGAGCCGATTTCGAAGACACCGATCTTGCGGCCGGAGAAATCTTCGAAGGGAATGGCGGTGACTTCATAGTCCTTGTTGCCGAGAACGGCATGGACACGGACGCGGTCGCCGTTGAAACCCGCCTGCAACTGTTCCTGGGTGAGGATCGTCTTGTCTCCGAAGGTCGAGGCCTGCGGCACAAATTTCCCGTCCTGCAGGATGTGGACCGCAACTTCGGCATCGACGGATTTTGCAAGCGGCGCAAAATAGTCATTCGTGAGCGAGGTGCCGACATCGACGACGCCGACGGTCTTGCCGTCCTTGATAACGGGGGCTGAGGCAAACATGCTGACGGCGGTCCGCCCGGGTTCGATGCCCGCATTCAGTTTGCCCTGCGTCAGCGCCGCAACGATCATCTTGCGACGTCCCTTGAGGTCATCGCCGAAGGTGTCAGGCGTATGGATACGTGCGACTGCGAGGCCATCGCCATTGCTGAAGGTGATGAGCTGAAGGCCTTGCGCTTTGATCGCCGGCAGGCTGGCCGTGTATTTTGCAAGAATGGATGCCCGATCATTCTTGGCGATCAGATCAGCCGTTTCAGGCTCACCGGCAAGGGTTACTGCAAGCCCGGCAGCAGCGCGTTTCTGCGCATCCATGTCGGTCTGGATGACGTGCAGGTCCGCCGAGAGCTCCTTCTGAAGCGATTGATCGCTCATCGCGCTCTGGCGATGCCAGGCAAGGCCACCGATTGCTGCGCTTGCAAACAAAACGGCAGCGAACCCGTAGGCTGTGATGCGGATCCAAATCGGCCGCTTAATCTGTTCTTCGCTCATATCGTCCTCTCATGCGTCGAATACCCTAATTCTTGAGAGGAAAACTTGTTTTTTACTTAATTTTGAATGGTCAACATTATGGGCATAATCCGCAGGCACATATCGCCGACAGCGCTAGCAAGCGGTGCTTTATCCCGCATAGATTGTGTCTATTTCCATCGCTTGGGCGAGTTCGAAACTCCACACCTGAGGGATGGACGAGCATCAACAACGTGACATGCCGTATCGCCTTCCATGCCAGACCTATCGGCGTCTCATGGCAGGAACCGACCAGATGGTTTGAGATTTTCGGCCTTATTCCTTGATAAGCCACTGAGTTTTCTATCGTCACCCAATCGGGTGATGCTCAAGTATCAGTCTCTCCTCTAAAAGATTTGGCCAGACTAATATTCGGCTTCGGCCGCTCATATGACTTTACCAATCGAAAGACAGTCAAATGGAGCATGCGGATATTGTCGATGCCATCTATCGGGCTTCTGTAAACATACAGTTGTGGTCCAGCACATTATGCACGGTTGTCGACTATGTCGGAGCAACAGCCGGCAATATTGTCTATCAGGCCCCTGATGGAAAAAGCAGCTTTCTGATCCCCGGCCGGATGCGCGAAGATCTGAATGACCTTTATTTGCAGCATTACGCCGGCAATCCCTATGCAAAGGCGTTCGAGAAAGTTCAGCCGGATCAGGTGGCGATCGGCAATGAGCTCATCGATGATACCGCCGTTCGGCGCACCGCATACTATGCCGACATCTGCGCACCTCAAAATATCTACAATCAGCTCTTCGTTCCTCACGCCAGCCTGCACGAACGCGGCGGTATCGGCGGGGTGGCGCTTTTTCTCTCCAAGGCCCAGGACACCGAAAACGCCCAGGCGGCCCGGAAGCTCCTGCAATTGACGCCGCATCTTTCCCGCTCGATAGAGCTTTCCCTTCATGTCGGAAGCATAAGACGGGAAGCCAGCCTTCTGCAGCGGCTGCTCGAGGCCCTGCCCGATGCGGCCATGCTGCTCGATGGCCAGGGCGAAATCGTCCTGCTGAATTCCGCCGCCGAAGACATCCTGAGACGGGGCGACGGCCTTTCCATCAACAGACATGAGCGCTCGGCGCTTCCAAGCATTTCCAGCAGCTCCAAGGTTCTGGCTCATGCGATACGGCAAGCCATCGAAATCGCAAGCGGAACCGCCACGCAATTGCAGGGCGCTGTCCAGATTTTCCGACCGTCGGGCCTCCCGCCCTACCTCGCGCAGGTCACTCCCTTGCCGCCAAATTCCTTCGTCGCCTGGGATTCGGCAGATTCCGGCGCCCGCGTACTTCTTCAGATCGTCGATGCGGAAAGCCGCGCCACCGGGCAGGCAGAACAGCTTCGCAGCATCTTTGGCCTAACCGCCGCGGAAACGAAGGTAGCTGTGCTTGTCGGCTGCGGATTTTCGGTTCCAGAGACCGCCAGGATGCTTGCCCTATCTCCCAACACCGTCAAAACGCATACAGCAAGGCTCCTGTCCAAAACGGGTGTGCGATCTCAAGCGGCATTTGCGCGACTGATGGCGTCCGTTCCCGCGCGGCCCGGCCGGCACTAATCCCGTTTCCATCGCAGGGTGACAAAGAGGGGCGTTGTAAGCGAAAATACGGGAAGGTGATGAAGGGACATCCCCTTCCCGCTCAACGCATCGACTTCTCGATCAGGGATCGGGCGTCGTCAACTCCGTTTCCTTGGTATCGACGACGAATACGGCCAGAATTTTTGCCGGCTTCGTCTTGCTGGCATTCGCACTTACCAAGTGATGATCGCCGGGGACTTCGATCCAGTTCTCACCGGTTTTGAAGACCTTTTCCTTGCCGTCGTTTACCTTGCTTTTGATTTCACCTTCGATGACCGTCGCGTAGATGAAAGCGCTCTTCGCGTGGGTATGGGCGGGATTATACCCGCCCGGCCCGTATTCAACGAGAACGCCGCGCATACTTTTGCCCGGGACGTTTGGCAATTCATGGTCGAAGACCACCGTGATCTTGGCATTGTGGGCCTTCTGGGCCGCGAAAGCCGGGGCTGCGGCAAGGGACAGCGCCAGCGCGGCAGTGGTCATGGACTTGAGCATCGTATCTTTCTCCTCTGGGGCTCGCTACGACCTGGGCAGGCTAAGTCCACGCACGAGGAAAGGTCAGATATACGATGGTTTAACGCGCTGCCCTGCRGCCGTCATGACACAGTCGGCAAGTCTGTCAACAACTAGTTAAGGTTGTTGTTGCGGTTGCCGTCAACAAGATATATCTCGGAAATGCCACTCGAAATTGTCTTTTTTCGCCGTCGCTGCGATTGAGACCAAACTCCCGAACCGATCATCCCGGAGCGATCGAATGCATATCCAGCCGCAACACCGGATCTATGTCTGCTTCTTTCTCTTCGCCGTTTCGATGGGAGCACTGCTTTCGCGCCTGCCCGACCTACAGGACGCCCTGGGCGTCAACAAGTCCGAACTCGGCCTCACGTTGATCGGCGCAGCGATCGGTGCGCTGATTTCCCTGACATTCGCGTCACCTCTCATTGCGCGCTTCGGCGCGCGCAAGACGGCGTTCCTGACGGTACTCGGCACGTCCGCGCTACTGGCAACCATTCCCTGGGCTAATGCCGCCTGGCTGGTTTTCTTCATCCTCTTCTGTGAGGGCTTGCTGGCCGGCGCCCTGGAGATCAATCTCAATGTCGAGATCGATCGCATCGAAGCCCAACTCGGCCGCGGCGTGATGAACAGGGCACATGGCTTCTGGAGCCTTGGATTCTTCCTGACCGCACTCTTCGGCTCTGCCGTTCGTCAGGTGGGCGTGCCAATGCATCTGCATCTTGCGCTAACATTCACTTTCGTTTTGATCGTCGGCATTGTCGTCATCTCGGGCATAGAGAATGCGCCGGCCCGTGCCGGAGTTGAGCATGTGGAAGGCCCAAGTATGGCGCTGCCGACATGGGGGCTGATGCCACTTTGCGTGATCGGCATTGCCGCCTTTCTGGTGGAAGGCGCAGGTATCGACTGGTCGGCGATCTATATGCGTGACACCTTCGCGGTCGAACCCTTTGTCGGCGGCCTTGGCCTGACGCTGTTCACCTTTTTCATGGCGGTCGCCCGACTGTTCGTCGATCCGCAAGTCGACCGATTTGGCGCGCGCGCCGTCGCCACGTTTCTGCTGGTTCTTGCGGTGGTCGGGCTCTGCGCCGTCTGGCTTGCGCCACACCCCTATGTCGCGCTGTTCGGTTTTGCGCTGATGGGCGGCGGCTGCAGCGCGGTTTATCCGCTCACCGTGTCTGCCGCGGCACAACGAACTGATCGCCCAGCCCATCTCAATGTCGCGGCTCTCGGGCAGATGTCCTTCGTCGTATTCTTCCTGGCCCCGCCCCTTCTTGGCTTTGTCGCCGAACATGCCGGCATCAGAGTTTCCTACCTTGTCTGCCTGCCGATCATCGTCGCAGCCCTTTGTTTGACGAAGGCGTTGAAGCCGCGCGCCGTTGACAACAAGGAGGATACCGAGGACGAAGCCAGTCAGGCCGCATGCGGATAGATGATCAGCCGTGCCGGCCTCAGGCTTGATCGCCCTGGCCGGCAGACCGGCGAACGACGAGCGTACAGGGCAATCTCTCGACGCCAGGTTGGACCGGTTCCCCTTTCGAGAGACCGAGGATCGCAAGCCCGGCGCGGTGACCGAGTTCCTTGAGTTCCATGTCAACGGTCGTGAGCGGCGGGCGTGTCTGCCGTGAGACGACTTCCCAATTGTCGAACCCGACGACCGCAACGTCGCCGGGGATGGAGACGTTTCTGTCGCGCAGCGCATCGATGACGCCGCGGGCGATCTCGTCGCTGCCACAGAAGATCGCATCCGGTTTGGCCCCGGATCGCGAGAAGACCGTCTCGATCGCCGCATGCCCCCATTCTTCCGACCAGTCACCGAACATGACCTCGGCCGTCTGTCCAACGAGCTCCCGATAGGCCTCGGCGCGAATACAGGCGGCGCGATAGTTCTGCTCGCCGGTAATATGCAGGATGCGGGAGCGGCCGAGGCTCTGGAGATGTTCAACCGCAAGCCGCGCACCTTGAGCGTCATCGGGATGAAAGCTGACGCTGTCCGCGGGTCCCTGCGCGAAGACATAGACGACTGGAATGCCTAACTGGGTCAGTTCCGGCGGTGGTTCCAGATCAATGCGCGTCGCGGTGAAGATGATGCCGTCGACCTGCCGGTCACGCAGCGCTTCGAGATGCAGTCTTGCCAGCCTTGGATCATTGTTGGTGGCGCAAAGGAAAAGGGAGACGCCATGATCCACCAGCACTTCCGATACGCCGCTCGCCATCGGTAGCGTCAGACGCCCGTATGTATCGTTGGTCAGCATGCCGATCGCATGGCTGCGCTTGGTCAACAACCCACGCGCGAGCGCATTCGGTCGAAATCCGATCTCCTCGGCGATCCGTCGCACCTTTTCACGGGTCTCGGCATTGGTTCGCCCAGTGCCATTCAGCGCGTTCGACGCCGTTGAAATACTGACCCCCGCAGCCTTCGCAACGTCACGGATCGTATGTCGGTTGCCACCAGATTCCTTCAAATTCGCACCCATTCAGCTAGCTTGTTAAAACCTTTTAGCAGAAAAAATTTAGCTGCTAAAAGGTTTTAACAAAAACATTGCCTTTTAATGCATACAGCCTGTCGACATAAAAAATTTTCTCATCTAACGTCGTCTTTGTCTCGAGGCAGAGGAGCCTCAAATAAGAGAAGGGGAACCCACATGTTACATTTGAAAACCACGATTGCCGCCGTTGCGCTCCTGGCGAGCTCTTCTCTCGCCAGCGCCGAAGAAATCACGCTATGGGTGCGCACATCTTCGGGTGCCGTGCTCCAGGGCCTGGCCGAAAAATACAATGCTTCGCATTCCGACAAGGTTAACGTGACCCAGATCACCGCCGAGCAGATGGTGCCGAAGCTCGGCGCTGCAATCGCCGGCGACGCTGCCCCTGATGGCGCCGTCCTCGACCTGATCTATCTGCCGACCTTTGCGTCCAACGACAGCCTTGAAGACATCAGCGATTTCGTCAAGGGCCTGCCCTATTCGGCGGCGCTCAGCCCGTCGCACATTCGCCTCGCCACCTATGACGGCAAGGTCTACGGCGTGCCGGCGCTGCCGGACGCCTCGATCATCGCCTACRACACCGACCTCTTCAAGAAAGCCGGCCTCGATCCGGACAAGGCGCCTGCTTCGCTTGAAGAAATCGCTGCCGACGCCAAGAAAATTCATGCGCTCGACAAGGAAACCTATGGCTTCTACTTCGTCGCCAATTCCGGCAGCTGGCTGATCTACGATTTCCTGCCGCATCTCTGGGCCGCCAATGCCGACGTGCTCTCCGATGACGGCCGCACCGCTACCGTCGATACACCGGCGCTGCGCGACACTATCGCCGCCTATCGCGACATGTGGAAGGAAGGCGCCATCCACCCGACCTCGCGTTCGGGCAACGGCAACAACGCCGTTGAAGCCTTCGCCTCGGGCAAGGTCGGCATCCTCATGACCGGCTCCTACATCGTCAACCTGCTGACCAGCAAGTATCCTGATGTGAAGTTTGCCGTCGCCCCGATCCCCGGCCCGAAGGGCGGCGCATCGAGCTTTGCAGGCGGTGACACGCTGGCCCTCATCAAGGGTATCAGCGCGGAAAAGAAGAAGGTCGCGCTCGACTTCGTGAAATTCTACATGGAGCCGGAACAGCAGGTCTACATCACCCAGGAATCCGGCATGCCGTCGCGCACCGACCTTGCCAAGGAAGCCTATGCCAAGTTCGATCCGCGCAACCTGATCGCCTACGACATCCTGGCAAAGGCGCGCACGCCCTACACCTTCTCTTCGGATGAGTTGTTCGTCAGCCGCACCGGCCCGTTCCTCAACCTTATCCAGGGCACGATCTTTGGTGACGATGTCGATGGTTCGATCAAGAAGGCGCAGGACGACTTCACCAAGATCCTCGACCGCACCAATCCGTAACAGCATCTGAGGCGGGGCGGTATCCGCCCCGCACATTCCGGATTGCCGACACGCGGTTTTGAAATCTTCGAGGAATGACAGTGGTCGACACGCCGACAACGCACATAAAACAGCCGATCTCCGGGGAGCCGGAGCCGAAGGGCTGGCTGGGACTGGCCTTCATCCTGCCCGGCTTCCTGTTCATCCTGGTGCTGTTTCTCGTTCCGCTCGCCATGACGATATGGATGAGCTTCTACAACTGGCCGCTGCTTGGCCGGAAGAAATTCATCGGTCTTGCCAACTACGGCGAGCTGCTCGGCGACATGCAGCTCTGGCATTCCCTCGGCTTCACGATGCTCTACACCGTGCTGGTAACGGCCGCGATCTTTGCGGTGGCCTTTCCGCTGGCGCTGCTCGTCGATCGCCCGCTGCGCTCGGCCGGCTTCTTCCGTACCATTTTCTTCATGCCTGTCGTGATCGGCTTCGGTGCCGCCTCCACACTCTGGATGTGGCTGCTCAATCCTGATAGCGGCGTCTTCGCACAGGTCCTGCGTGGCATCGGTCTCATCAGCTCGGCACCGCGCCCGCTCGAAAGCTTCTGGCCGGCGATGGCCGTGATCATCCTGATGGTCGTCTGGAAAACCGCAGGTTTCACCATGGTCATCCTGCTCACTGGGCTGCAGGGCATTTCCAATGACGTTATCGAGGCGGCAAAGATCGACGGCGCCAGCGTCTTCAGCCGCTTCCGTCGCATCACCCTGCCGCTGATGCGCAACTCGCTGGTACTGGCGCTGGTTCTCAACGTCACGTCTTCGATGCTGGCCTTCGATCAATTCTTCATCATCACCCAGGGCGGCCCGGAAAACAGCACGATCTCGGCGGTGTTCTCCATCTACCTGGCGTCTTTCTCGTCTTATCGGCTGGGTTACGGCTCGGCGCTCTCTTTCGCGCTGCTGATCGTGCTGGTCGCCATCAGCGCCATTCAATTCGTGCTGCTGCGCGAGCGCCCGGAGGAAAGCTAATGACCCCGACCCCATCCAACACGGGCAGCAATCCGCGCGGCGGCCAGACGGGATATCTGCTCTTTCTGCTCGTATCGATCCTGTTTGCGATCTTCTTCATCATGCCGATCGTCTGGTCGCTGGCGAATTCCTTCAAGCCAGCCGCCGAAGCGCTTGCCAATCCCGCAGCGCTGTTCTCCAAGACCTTCTCGCTGGAGAATTACCGGCGGCTCGAGAATGTCGGCGCCGGCTGGTATGTCTACGCAGCCAATTCGGTAATGATCGCGGTCGGCACGGTTCTGTTGACCGTCATCGTCTCCGTGCCGGCCGGCTACGGCTTCTCCAAGTTCAGGTTTCCAGGCCAGTCGATCCTCTTCGTGCTGATCATGGCGACGATGATGATCCCCTTCCAGTCGATCCTGACGCCGCTGTTCCTGATCCTGAAGCTGCTTGGATTGCAAAACAGCCTGGCTGGCCTGGTGCTTATTTACGTCACCTTCCAGTTGCCCTTCTCCGTCTTCATGATGCGCAACGCTTTCGATGCCGTGCCGAAGGCACTGATCGAGGCGGCGCGCATTGACGGGGCCTCGCAGGCGACGATCCTGCGCCGCATCATGCTGCCGATTGCACTGCCCGGCGTGGCGACGGTGGCAATGTTTGCCTTCCTCAATTCGTGGAATGAGTTCCTGGCCGCCCTCATCTTCCTGTCGGACCAGAACAAGTTCACGCTGCCGATCATGCTCGTGAACGTCTCCTCGGGCCTTTACGGCATCATCGACTGGGGCGCTCTGCAGGCCGGCATCGTGGTCACCATGATCCCCTGCATCATCCTCTTCCTTCTTCTGCAACGCTATTATGTGCGCGGCCTGACGGCCGGCGCCGTGAAATGAGAAGCGGCCCGTCCGCTCAAGGAGTTCCCATGCCCAACGCCCAGAAATCCCCGTCACGAACCCCGATCGACCGCTACGTGCCGGCCGACCATACCCGCGTTGCCTTCAATGGCGGCTTCTGGAAGAGCTGGACTGAAACCGTCCGCCACGTGACCATTCCGACGCAACATATGCGGCTGGATGAAGAAGACTTCCTCGAAGTGCTCGATTTCGACAAGCCGGCCGGCCCGCTGGCGCGGCCGATCCAGCCGAGCGGCCTGTCGATGCAGCATTTCTTCGATTCCGATTTCGGCAAATGGATCGAGGCGGCAAGCTACACGCTGAAGAACAATCCGAACCCTGATATCGAGGCGAAGATCGACGCGATCGTTGAGAAGCTCGAGCATGGCCAGATGGCCGACGGTTATCTCAACAGCTGGTTCATCCGTCGCGAGCCCGAGAAGCGCTGGACCAATCTGCGCGACCTTCATGAAATGTATTCGATGGGTCATCTGCTGGAAGGTGCGGTCGCCTATTTCGAAGCGACCGGCAAGCGCCGTTTCCTCGATGTGATGATCCGAGCCGTCGATCACATCATCGACACATTCGGCCGCGAGCCGGGCAAGCTGCGCGGCTACGACGCGCATGAGGAAATCGAGCTGGCGCTGGTCAAGCTCTACCGCGTCACCAAGGATCCCCGCCACCTTGATCTCGCCACCTATTTCGTCGACGAACGCGGCCAGATGCCCTCCTACTATGATGAAGAGGCTCGCAAGCGCGGCGAGGACCCGACCAGCTATGTCTTCCAGACCTATGCCTATAGCCAGGCACACATGCCGGTGCGCGAACAGACGCAGGTCGTGGGTCACGCAGTGCGTGCCATGTATCTGTTCTCGGCGATGGCCGATCTCGCCTTCGAGAATGATGACGAGGGCCTGAAGAGCGCCTGCGACCGGCTGTTCGACAATCTGGTCGGACGCCAGCTCTATGTCACTGGCGGCCTTGGCCCCTCGGCATCGAATGAAGGCTTCACCAGGGAATACGACCTGCCGAACGAGACAGCCTATGCCGAGACCTGTGCTGCCGTGGCGCTCGGCTTCTTCAGCCACCGCATGGCGCAGATCGAGCTCGACAGCAAGTTCACCGACAAGCTCGAAACCGTGCTCTACAATGGCGCGCTGTCAGGCATCTCCCGCGACGGCGAACATTATTTCTATGAGAACGTGCTCGAAAGCCACGGTCAGAACCGCCGCTGGAAATGGCACTACTGCCCCTGCTGCCCGACCAATATCGCCCGTTTCATCACTTCGCTCGGTCAATATTTCTATTCGAGCAAGGCCGATGAGGTTGCTGTCCACCTCTACGGCGAAAATGCTGCGGAGCTCACGGTCGGCAATGCCTTACTGCGTCTGAAGCAGAAGACCGAATATCCCTGGAATGGCGATATCGGGATTTCGCTCGGCCTCGATCAGCCGAAGCGTTTCACGCTGCGCCTGCGCATTCCCGGCTGGTGCCGCGATGCTAAAGTCTTCGTCAATGGCGAGGCAGTCAGGCTGGATATCATCAAGGGTTATGCGGCCATCGAACGTGAATGGAAGGATGGCGACGAGGCTCGTCTCGCATTCGACATGCCGGTCGATCGCCTCTATGCCCATCCGGCGGCAACGGAGGACAATGGCCGCTTTGCGTTGCGCCGCGGGCCGGTCATTTTCTGTGTCGAGGAGGCCGATCTCGGCACGGAGCCGCAGCGGCTGAGACTGCCCTCGCAAGGCGAGATCGCGGCCAGCTTCGACGAAACGCTTCTCGGCGGCGCCACGGTTCTCGAAGGCGATGCGCTGGAAGCCGATGCATCCGACTGGCAGGATTCGCTCTATCGCACCGAGCCGCCGACGCTGAAGCCGCGGCGGTTCAGGGCGATCCCCTACCACCTCTGGGCAAACCGAGAGCCGGGCGCAATGGCCGTCTGGCTGCACGAAAAGTAGGGAGATCACAATGGCACGCCTTGAACTGCGCAACGTGGTCAAATCCTACGGCATTTACGAAGCCGTGCGCGGCATTAACCTCAATATCGAGGACAACGAATTCGTCGTCTTTGTCGGCCCGTCCGGTTGCGGCAAATCGACGACGCTGCGCATGATTGCCGGACTGGAGCACATCACCGGCGGCGATATCGTCATCGGCGATCAGGTCGTCAATCGGCTCGGCCCCGGCAAGCGCGACATTGCCATGGTGTTCCAGAACTACGCGCTTTATCCGCATATGAATGTCAGGGAAAACATCTCCTTCTGCCTTGAGCAACAGAAGCTGCCGAAGGCGGAGATCGACGAGCGTATCAGTCGGGCAGCCGAGACGCTGCATATTACCGAACTCCTGTCGCGGCGCCCCGGCCAGCTCTCGGGCGGCCAGCGTCAGCGTGTTGCCATGGGTCGCGCCATCGTGCGCAATCCAAAAGTCTTCCTGTTCGACGAGCCGCTTTCCAATCTCGATGCCAAGCTGCGCGTGCAGATGCGCACCGAGATCAAGCGCCTGCACCAATTGCTGCCAACCACGACAGTCTATGTCACCCACGACCAGGTCGAGGCGATGACTATGGCTGATCGCGTCGTCGTCATGAATGGCGGCATCATCGAACAGGCCGGGCCGCCGCAGGAACTCTACCATCATCCTGTCAGCCAGTTCGTGGCCGGCTTTATCGGCTCGCCGTCGATGAATTTCCTCATTGCGATGCTTGAGGCCGAGGGAGATGGGCTGGTCGTCATCCTCGAAGATGGCAGCCGGCTCGCCGTTCCCGCGACCCGGTTTCAGGAATATCAGGCGCATGCCGGCAAGCCGGTCATCTTCGGAATCCGGCCGGAATCGATATCAAGCCTGACGCCGAAACCCGGCTTTGAAACCATCGAGGCAAATGTCGATCTGGTAGAGCCGCTGGGGCCGGAAACGATGATCTATTTCGACATCGGCTCGGTCAGCATGTGCGCCAATGTCGATCCTGAGAGCGATCCACGCCCACGCACGAAAATGCCGCTCTCCTTTAACATGAATCGCATGCATCTCTTCGATCCCGTCGGCGGCAAGTCGCTTTCGGCCTGACGTCGGCGTACGCGCGGACATAGCAAAGGTGGAAACCCCTCGTATTAACCGAGGGGGCCGCCGCGATCGCGCACCATCTGCCGCAGATGCGTGAAGACAGCGGCTGACTGGCGCACACCGTCGTGTTCGAATTCGTTCGTCACCCAGGTCTTGATATTGCCGACATCACGGGCAGTCGCGAGTGACAACTCGGCATCCACATACATGTCATCGAAATAGACCGCTGCGGCAACCGGGATCTCGCTTGATGCCAGCTGGACTGGATCGTAGAGCGGTTCGAAGCCGTCGTGACGCGCCAACGCCTCCACCGCATCGCGGAAGGGCCGCAACGAGCGGATTTCCTCGAACATCCACGGATACATCATCTCGCCGGTCAGATAGAGCGGCCGGCTCTCTTCGCCGAATTCGGCGAATTCCAACCGGATACGCTCCGCCGCCCAGCCGGTCGCACCGTTGCCCTGCCCGTAGATGCTTTCCTGCAGCACGGCGAACATCGGGTTTCCGTCATAGGAAGTCAGCGACATGACGGAGGCGAGGAAAGCATCGGAGAATTGCGTTTCCTCCGGATCGGAAAAGGCCTCGTCCACCAGCCAGTGCACGTTTTCGTAACCCGGCGCCATACCGAAATCGATGCCGATGGTCTGCAGCCTGCGCACTGTCAAGCGGTCCCCATCAGGCAGGCGCACATCGCCGGCGACAATGCGCTCGGCGATCCGGGCGATGCGGTCGCGATCGGCGGGATAGCGCTTGTAGTATTCCCGGTTCTTGGCAGCGACGCGCGGATAGGTGCGACGATAGACGTCATCTGCAGTTGCCGAGAGCCCGGCCAGCCCGCCCGTGACATAGCAGGCAGCCAGCCCCTCCGGCGCCTGCGACAGATAAGTCAGCGTCAGGAAGCCGCCATAGCTCTGACCAAGCGTCTCCCAGCGCACGCCACCGAACACGGTCTTCCGGAGATGCTCGCAATCGGCAATGATGCTGTCTGCCCGGAAATGGCTGAGATAATCGGCTCCGGCCTTCCCGTCTGTAAAGGCAGTCATGGTGGCGCTCTCGATGCGCGTGCTTCTGCCCGTGCCGCGCTGATCGAGCAGCACGACGCGGTAATTCTTGAGTGCCTCGCCAAGCCAGGACGGACCGCCGCCAACCGGCCGTGGCGACTTGCCGCCGGGGCCACCCTGCAGGAAGAGAAGGACAGGCAGCTTTTCCTGCTTGCGTGCGGGATCGCAGACCTCGCGCGCGAAGACTTTGATCGAAGAGCCATCAGGCTTTTTCCAGTCGAGCGGCACGTCGACGAGATGGTCGCAGACATGAACGCCGGGGATCGTATATTCGCTGACAAGCATGATCAAATCCTGTGGAATGTTTGTCGACACACTGCCTACAATTGCCCTATGCTGGAATCAAGCATTCAATTTTGACAAAGATAACGGATATATAGCGTGTCTCTCCCGGTCTGGTCCCATCCCGTCGCAGCCATCACTGATGAAGAACGGCGCAGCCGCCTGTCGCGCTTGCGCGAGCGCATGCAGGCGCACGGCATCGCCGCCACGCTGCTCGGCCCAACCGAGAGTTTACGCTATTTTACCGGCCTCGTCTGGCATCTGAGCGAGCGGCTGCTCGGCGCGGTTGTGACTGACGATAAGCTCACTTACATCGTCCCCGGTTTTGAGCGCAGCCGCGTCGAGACGCTGCCGCATCTGCCCGGCGAGATTGCCATCTGGGAAGAAGAGGAAAGCCCTGCCGCATTGGTATCGCGGCTCGTCGGCTCGTCCGGCACGCTCGCGCTCGACGATGCATTGCCGCTTGCCTTCTATCACGCCTTTACCGGAGAGATGGGGGCGACCCGCCTTGTCGATGCAGGGCCTGTCATCCGCGCGCTACGCGCCATCAAATCGCCGGCGGAAATCGCCCTCGTCCGGTATGCGATGGGTATCACGCTCGATATTCATCGCAAGGTCCGCGACACGCTCGCGCCCGGCATAGCCGCCTCGGACGTTACACGCTTCATCGACCAGCAGCATCGCGCTGCCGGCGCCGATGGCGGCTCGACCTTCTGCATCGTCTCCTTTGGTGAGGCGACAGCACTGCCGCACGGGGCGGATGGCGAACAGATCCTGCAGGCAGGTGACGTCATCCTCGTCGATACGGGCTGCCGGATCGATGGTTATCATTCCGATCTGACACGCACCTATATGCTTGACGAGGGCAATCGCGAATTCTTACGCGCATGGGCAATCGAGCGTGAGGGCCAGCAGGCCGTTTTCGATGCGGCAAAACTCGGCACGCCCTGCGAAAGCCTCGATGCCGCAGCCCGCAACGTGTTTGCGCGGCATGGGCTCGGCCCGGACTACCGCCTGCCTGGCCTGCCGCATCGCGCCGGCCATGGCCTCGGCCTCGAAATCCACGAGGCGCCCTATATCGTCCGCGGCAATAAAACACCGCTGGTACCGGGCATGTGCTTCTCGAACGAGCCGATGGTCGTCTTCCCCGGCGCATTCGGCGTTCGCCTCGAAGACCATATCTACATGACCGAAGGCGGCCCGCACTGGTTCTCGACGCCCGCAGAAAATCCCTACGCGGTCTAAATTTCGTTTCGCAAATGAGCCAACAAGATGACCTGACGCCGCTTTCCCCAACGGCGGCGTCAGGCATTTATGTGCCGTTGATATCGGCCCCGTGGAGACTATAGATCGATGTCGATGCGCAGCGGCTGATGATCCGATCCGTCGGCCTGTTCGTCCACCCAGACCTTGCGGATCCGGCTCGAGAACCATGTCGGCACGAAGCAATAGTCGATGCGGATGCCGCTCTTGGCCTCGAAATCACGATAAAGCGTGTGACCCTGATCTTCAGCGCCACCGGCAGCAACGAAGGCGTCGACGAACCCGGCGGCGTCCGGCAGCCTGCCGTGCCAGCGGTTGACGGGACCGCACATCCATTCATATTCCGGCGAACTTGGTTCGAAATTGAAATCGCCGAGCAGGATTGCTTCACGCGGCATATCAGGCAGAGCCGGCTCTTCGCGCCAGGAGGCGACGATCTCGCGGCCGCCGATTGCCGGGCCGTCATAGAAGGCGCGGTTGGAGACACCAACCAGCTCCTGCAACTGATCCATCCTGTAGCGACTAGCCAGATGATCGAGATGGGTCGAATAGAAGCGGACAGGGCCGGCCGATGTTTCAATCAGCGCCTCGATCGCACCGCGTTGGATGGTGTGCGGGCCGGGTGCCGTAAATTTCGGATACATATGATTGCGCGTCGATAGGATCGGATAGCGTGAAAGGATCATGTTCCCGAACTGGCGGCGCTTGTAGTCAGTGGGGCGCTTGCCGTTGGCGTCAGAGACCTTGAGCACATCGACCGTCGGACCCCAGACATGGAAATGATCCGGCAGAAGGCGCGCAATTTCGTCCGACTGGCTGATATTGCCCGAACGGTCCCAGTAATTCTCTACCTCCTGCAGGGCGATGATATCGCTGTCCTTGACGGTATCGACGATACGTTCCAGATCGTAGCGATCATCCCGTCCACGGGTGTACTGAATATTATAGGTAGTGATCAGCATGGAGCCTCGCATAAAATTTGAGTTGCGCTACACCAAGAAAACGTTTCATTGTGCAGTCATGCGAGGGCTAATCCGCGAATATGAAATTTCCGACACGCTTGTGTGATGATTGCATGAACCTTCAGTCCTACCTGACCACGATTTCCACCTCCCCCATTGAAATCGCGTCTGCTGAACTGCGCCACGAAACCCGCGAAGGGTTCTCCAGGCCATGAAAGCCCGCGCCACCATCAAGGACGTCGCCCGGCTTGCGCGGGTTTCCGTCGGCACGGTGAGCCGTGTCGTCAATGGCAATCCGGCCGTGACAGAGCAGAACCGTCTCGCGGTCTTCGATGCGATCCAAAGACTGGGGTACAGGCCAAGCTCCGTCGCGCGCTCCCTAGTCGGACAGACCGAGCAGGCCCGCCGTGGCATTACGCTTCCTCCCGATGCGCCACGGCTGACGACGATCGGCTACGTCAGCATCGATCATTCCATCCTCACAGACGAGATGCCGCCGGCAGGCAGCCGTGTTTCCGCCCGGCTCATTCACCGCTCGGTCGGCGGCCCGGCCACCAATGTGGCGATCGCCGCGAGCCGCCTGGGCGGTGATTTTCCGGTCGCGGTCAGCCTGATTTCCTCGCTCGGCGACGACCCTGAAAGCGATTGGGCGCTGGCGCAATTGCTGGAATGCGGCCTCAATGTCGAGACAGTCGAGCGTGTTACCGACGGGCGCTTGTCGCGCAGTGTCATTATTGTGGAAAAGGGAGGCCGGCGCACCATCCTCAACGAGCCGCTATCGCTGCCTGTGCCGCGTATTCGCGATTACATGACCGAAGCCGTTGCCAGGGGCGGGCGCCACTGCCTGCATCTGGAAGGCTTCAGGGTGGGATTGCTTGATGAACTGAGCCTGACCGGTGCGATGCGGCCCGAACTCGTGACGATCGATACGACCGGGCTACCCGCACATTGGCAGACGCCAGCGGCCTTCGACGCGCTCAGACGTGCCTGCGATTTCATCTTCATGAGCCGTCCGGCAGCGCGACAGCTCATCGGCGAACATGCCGAGGACGCCGAGCTCGTTCGTGCCTTGGCGCGGCGTGTCGATGGCGGCGGCGCGAGCCTCATGCTGACTATGGGCGCCGTCGGTTCCGCGCTTATCCAGCCAGGCCTTGCGCCCGTCATCGTGCCGGCGCTTGCGGTAGAGCCCGTCGACGTGACGGGTGCCGGCGATATTTTCGTCGGCGTATTCCTGGCCGTCTACCTCAATAGCCGCGATGCGGAACTCGCGGCGCGCTGGGCTGCGGTCGGCGCCTCCTATTCCATCGGTGCGGTTGGGGTGAATGCCGTCGAAATCACAGCGGAACTGGTCGGGCAAGGCCTTTTGGCGCTGGCGGAATCCGCCGGCCTCTAATTCCCCTCTCCATCTTCTCCTGATCCCCTCCGTCTCTTTCCTCCCTATCGCCAGAGAGGAAGGATGGTCGGCGTTCGCGCTTTTCGTTGGGCAGGCGATGCGGGGCAGATACTGAAACGTCACCAATCCTACACATGGTCGTCATGCAGATGAAACGTTTCCACGATAGGAAATCGCCCGTTGTCGCGGGGCCACTGCTTTTTCAGCTCCCGCATGAAACGAATTTTGGAGATAGGGATGTTCAAGACTGCTCTTATCGCGGCCACCACTCTTGCGGTGCTTTCCGGTGCCGTGCCTGCCAGCGCCAAGACCGAAATCAACATGTGGTTCGGCCTGTCGGGCCGTCTGCAGAAGGAAGTTCTCGCCCAGTGCGACCGCTTCAACCAGAGCCAGGACCAATACCACATCAACTGCACCCGCGAGGGCAGCTACGACGAGATCTTCCAGAAGGCGATGGCCGCCGTTCGTGCTGGCAACCAGCCGCATATCCTACAGGTCGTCGATCGTGGCACAGGCACGATGATGCTGTCGGGTGCCGTCGTTCCGGCCTATCAGCTGGTCGAAGAGACCGGCATCAAGGTCAACTGGGACGACTATTTCCCCGTCATCGGCAATTACTATGCCGGCCGCGACGGCAAGCTCTGGGCCTTCCCGTTCAACTCCTCGACCGCCATGGTCTATTACAATATCGATCAGCTGAAGGCCGCCGGCTACGACAACTTCCCCGAGACCTGGGAAGACCTCGACAACCTGCTCGTCGCGCTGCGCGACAAGGCCGGCTCGAAGTGCCCGGTCGCCTGGACGATCGACCTCTGGTCCGACATGGAGCAGTTCTCGGCGATCCACAATATTCCGGTTGCCACCGAGAATAACGGTTATGACGGCCTCGACGCCCAGCTCGAAATCAACAAGACGCTGTTCGTCAAGCATATGGAACGCCAGAAGCGCTGGTTCGACCAGGGTCTCGCCAAATACGATCCGAACGTCGACACCCGCCGCGACATGTTCGTCAACGGCCAGTGCGCGATCTTCTTCGATTCGATCGCCGGCTTTACCGCAACCGATGAGCTGGCCGCCCCGAAGGGCACCCACTGGACCGTCGCCCAGCTGCCGCACAACAAGGACGTCACGCCGATCAACAGCCTCGTCGGCGGCGCAGCACTCTGGACGATGAAGGGCTTCTCGCCGGAAGAGTACAAGGCCGTCGCAGCCTTCTACCAGTTCATCGCCCAGCCGGACCAGCAGAAGCTCTGGTCCGACGGCACCGGCTATATCCCGGTCACCAAGTCTGCCTACAACGATCTCGTCGCGTCCGGCTATTACCAGCAGAAGGGCAAGATCAATCGCGATCTCGCCGTCAAGAGCCTGACCCGCGCAACTCCGACGCTGCTCTCCAAGGGCGTTCGCCTCGGCAACTATGTCGAAATCCGCAACATCATTACCGAAGAGATCCAGAAGGCTCTCAACAACCAGGTGACGATGCAGCAGGCGCTCGACACCGCGACCGATCGCGGCAACCAGCTGCTCAAGCGCTTTGCAGACACCTATCCGGGCGCCCAGCTGCCCTGATGGACAGAGCTGCCGGTTCCCGATCACGCCGGCCCGGATCGTCTCGCGACCCGGGCCGGCACCTCGATGTCCCATCATCAGAGCATTCCGCATGATCAAACGCGTCATCTTCGAAGACCGGTGGCTGCCCTATCTGTTGATAGGACCGCAATTGCTGATCATCTTCGTGTTCTTCTACTGGCCGACCGGCCAGGCCCTCTTCTGGTCCTTCACCCTCGAACCACCCTTTGGCGGCGATGCCGTGTGGGTGGGCCTGCGCAACATTACCGAGATCGTCACCAGCCCTGTCTACCACACTGCCATCCGCAACACGCTGATCATGTCGGCGTCGACGACAACCATCTCGCTGGGGCTTGGGCTGATCTTTGCGATCTTTGCCGACCGGGGCCTGCGCGGCACGATCTTCTACAAGACCGCGATCATGTGGCCCTATGCGGTTGCCGCCCCCGTCGCGGCGGTTGCCTGGCAGTATATTTTCCAGCCGCAGATCGGTTTCATCGGCATCCTGAACCAATGGTATCCGGGTCTCTGGAACCCGTCGCTCAGCGGCACCGATGCGCTGATCATGGTGGTCATCGCCTCGAGCTGGACCTCGATCACCTTCAATTTCGTCTTCTTCCTGGCCGGCCTGCAGGCCATTCCCAATAACCTTGTCGAGGCCGCCGCCATGGATGGCGCCGGACCGGTGCGCCGCTTCTTCGATCTCGTCTTCCCGCTGATCTCGCCGACCTTCTTCCTGCTTCTGGTGCTGAATGTCGCGACCTCCTTCACCGAGGGCTTCGGCATCATCAACGTCATGACCCAGGGCGGGCCGGGAAATGCCACCCAGACCATGGTCTACAAGATCTACAAGGACGGCTTCATCGGGCTCGACCTTTCCTCGTCCTCGGCCCAGTCGCTGATCCTGATGCTGCTGGTCATTTCCGTCACCCTTCTTCAGTTCCGCTTCGTCGAGCGCAAGGTTCACTACGCCGGCTCCGACAAGGGAGAGGCAAGCGAATGATCGAAAAGACCCCCATTCTCAACATCGTCACACATACGATCATGATTGGCGGAGCGGCACTCATGTGCTTTCCGATCTACGTGTCGTTTATCACCGCAACGCTTCCTCTGGAGCGCATGGCAGAGATCCCGAAGCCGCTGCTGCCGGGAGACCATTTGCTGGTCAACATGGCCGCAGCCTGGGAAAGAGGTGGATTTTCAACCCTTTATCTGAACTCGCTGATCTCGGCGATGACGATCATGGTGGGCAAGATCGTCATCGCGATGATCACCGCCTTCAGCCTCGTCTATTTCCGTTTCCGCTTCAGGGGCGTGGCCTTCTGGATGATCTTCATCACCCTCATGCTGCCGCTCGAAGTGCGCATCGTGCCGACCTACGAGGTTGCCTCGAACGTGCTCCTGCCGTTCCAGAAGATCATGGAATGGACCGGTATCATCTGGCTCGTCCAGATGGTCTCCGGCATCCGGATCAATCTCAATCTCAGCCTCATCAACACCTATGCCGGACTGACCTTGCCGCTGATTGCGACCGCGACCGGTACATTCCTGTTTCGTCAGTTCTTCCTGACCATTCCGGATGAACTGACGGAGGCGGCCAAGATGGACGGGTCGGGTGCACTCCGCTTCCTCTGGGATATCCTGCTGCCGCTGTCGCGCACAAATATCGCAGCCCTTGCCGTGATCATGTTCGTCTTCGGCTGGAACCAGTATCTCTGGCCGCTTCTCGTTACGTCAGGACCTGCATACCGCACGCTGACTATCGGGCTCACCTTCATGCAGCCCGGCGCCGATGGCGCCAACGACTGGAACGTCATTTTGGCCGGCGCGCTGCTGGTGATGCTGCCGCCGGTGGCGGTGGTGATCTTCGCCCAGCGATGGTTCGTCAAAGGTCTGGTCAACTCGGAAAAATAGGCCCAGCGGGCACAGGGATCGATTTCAAATGTCCGAAATAGAATTCACCAACGTCACCAAGTCGTTCGGAACGACTGCAGTACTCCACGATCTGAGCCTGTCGATCGAACTCGGCGCCTTCGCCGTCATCCTCGGTCCATCGGGCTGCGGCAAATCCACTTTGCTCAGAATGCTCGCCGGTCTCGAAAGGGTCTCGGGCGGACGCATCTCGATTGCCGGAAGGCAGGTCGAGGATTTGCAGCCGCGCGAGCGCGATGTCGCCATGGTCTTCCAGAACTACGCGCTCTATCCGCATATGTCGGTCGCCCAGAACCTTGGTTATTCGCTAACCGTGGCAGGCGTGAAGCGCGCCGAGATCGACCGGCGCGTGATCGAAGTCGCCCAGGTCCTGCAGCTTGAAGACTACTTGAAGCGCAAGCCTGGCCAGCTCTCCGGCGGCCAGCGCCAGCGCGTCGCCATGGGCCGCGCCATTATCCGCGAACCGAAGGTCTTCCTGTTCGACGAGCCGCTGTCGAACCTCGACGCCAAGCTGCGTACCCAGATGCGGCTTGAGATCAAGCGGCTGCACCGCAGGCAAGGTGTCACAAGCCTGTTCGTCACCCATGACCAGATTGAGGCGATGACGCTCGCGGACATCCTGATCGTCATGAACAAGGGGCGGATCGAGCAGATGGGCAGGCCCGCCGACATCTATGAGCGGCCCGCAAGCGCCTTCGTTGCAAGCTTCCTCGGCTCGCCGCCGATGAACCTCATTCCCGCCGTTGTGGATGCCGACAGCCGTGGCATCGTGCTTGGCGGCGACATCACAGTCCCGCTCGACCATGCGCTGCCGGTGGCGCCAGGCACCGATATCGTTGCCGGTATCAGGCCCGAGCACATGCAGGTCGGCATGGGGCCGAACCTTCCGGTCGAATTCGTCGAAGAACTGGGCAATGGCCGGCAAGTCCATCTGCGCATCGGCCAGACCGCATTGTCGGCTCTGCTGCCTGCCAATGACAAGCAGGCCGTCGGCCAGGCGCTGACGGTGAGCCTGCCGTCCGAACATCTTCATTTCTTCGGCCGCGACGGCCGCCTCATCGAAACACGGCCGGCAAGCGCCGCCGCCTAAACCTCCTGGGAGACCGACATGCCGAAATTCATCCAGCTGACCGACGTCCATCTCATGCCACCGGGCAGCTCCCTCTTCGATACGGACCCGGAAGTGCGGCTGCGCATGGCGCTGCGCGATATCAGCGCTCATCAGCCCAATGCCGACTGGCTGATCTTCACGGGTGATCTCGCCCATCACGGCGAGGTCGAGGCCTATGCCCTGCTGCGCGACATTCTCGAGCAGGAAACGACCATTCCCTACCGCCTGATGATCGGCAATCACGACAACCGCGACATGTTCCGGTCTGTATTTTCGGAACAGCCCGTCGACGACAACGGCTTCGTTCAGTCGGTCATCGACTATGACAGCTGCCGGCTGATCATGCTCGATACGGTCGAACATGGAAAACACAGCGGACATATGGATGCGGCGCGTCTTGCGTGGCTCGAAGCCCGGCTTGCCGAAGCAAAAGACAGGCCGGTCTATCTCTTCTTCCACCATCCGCCATTCCGCATCGGCATGAACGGGGTCGACAATATTCGCATGGTCGATGAAGAGGCGCTGCTTGCGGTGCTCAAGACACATCCAGCAGTCCGGCACATGTATTTCGGCCACGTCCACCGGCCGATCGCCGGCTCATGGCATGGCATTCCGATGTCGATGAGCTATGGCCTCAACCATCAGGCAGCCCTGAACCTCGGCGACTCCCGTCACCGCGACCGTGTCGGTCCGGCCGAATATGCCGTCACCCTGATCGACGGCCCCTCGACCGTCGTCCATTTCCACGACTTCCTTTATCTCTACCCCGAAATCGTTACGCCGGGCATGGATGGTAGCGGCGGCTTCAAGCGGGCAACTCGAACGAGCGCTGTGCCGAGCCAGACGACTCCTGAGAACTAAGGCTCAGCCAGCCTCAGCCATCAGCAACCAGTTAAATCATCCAACCTGCCGGCACAGAACGCCGGCGGGCCATCACGGTTGTGGCTGTCGCGAATTTTGCGCTGCCTTACACAAAAACGTCACCGACAGCCACTATATTTAAGTCATCCGAATGAATTTTGGATTCATCCGAATGAATAACGAACAACATTCGATCGAAGCAAGATCGCGGTCGGGCCAGTGGCAGATCGTCGAGAAGCAGATAAACAGGGATATCGCGTCAGGCGCGCTCCAACCGGGAAGCCGCCTGCCGACGGAAACCGAGATCATGGAGCAGTTCCAGGTCGGCCGCCACAGCGTACGGCGGGCTATCGCCGAGCTTGCCGCTGCCGGAAAGGTGCGGGTCGAGCAGGGGCGCGGTACCTTCGTGGAAGAGCACTCCGTCATCACCTACAATATCGCCCGGCGAACGCGCTTCCGCAAAAACCTGCTGGAACAAGGGCGCGTTCCCTCCGGCCAGCCGGTCTCTGAGTCGGAGATCGTTGCGCCGCCGGGGATCGCCGCAGCACTGAAGCTCCCGGAAGGCGCAAAGGTCTACATGATCGCCCGCCGTGGCTTTGCCGACGATGTGCCGATCAGCCTCAGTCATTCCTACCATCCGGTCGAGCGTTTCCCGAACATGCATCTGCGCCGCCGCGCGGGTGAATCGGTCACCAGCATCTACGCTGCCTTCGGCATCCCTGATTATGTCAGGCAGAGCACCATGATCCTCACCCGTCGAGCGATCGGCGATGAAGCGCAGCTTCTCGCCCAGTCGCCGCAGCAGCCGGTGCTCGTCGTCCAGAAGACCGACGTCGACATGGAAGGCCGGCCAATCGCCTATTCCGAGACCGTTTGGGCCGGAGAACGCGTGCAATTCAGCATTGATAACGAGCCGGAGGATCGCGCTGCGACCACGGCGAAAGGGCAGGACGATGAATGACACTATGGAAGCCGGCGCGCCCCCTGCCAGCTTCAGCCATGCAAGCATGCTCGACATACTTGCCAGGGCGGATGCGGAAGGGATCAAGGCGATTGCAGAGGAACTGCTCGATGACGTGGGAGCGGTTGAGGTTCTCGTGAACCGCACCGGCCTTGCGATGCTGCCCTATACCGATACCGTGCAGAACACCGCCTTCCACCTCGGCGAAGTGCTGATGGCCGAAGCCCATATCCGCCTGTCGGATCATGGAGTGGAAGGTTACGGCGCCATAGTCGGGCGCGATCTCGAACATGCCATAGCGATCGCCGTCATGGATGCGAGCTTCGCAGGCGAGATCGGCAAGGCCGGCATCGAGACCTTTCTGACCAGCGAACAGCGCCGCCAGATGCAGGACGACGACATCAGGCTGCGCAAGGTCGAAGCGACGCGCGTGCGCATGGAGACCTTCTGATGACACAGACCTTGCTCCTTCCGACTGATGAGGACATGCGCACGAACGCCACCTTCGATGCGCTGATGTGGGCACTTGCCCGTCCCGGCCGCGTCCAGCCCCTGCCCTTTCCGGGCCTTCTTGCACTGGCCGAAAGCCTGCTCGACCGCGAATGCAGCTTCTTCTGCACCGACGAGCGACTGAAGGCCGACATCGTAAGGACCGGCGCCAACGCAGTCGCCCTGCATCAGGCTGAATATGTCTTCGCCTCGATCGGCAACCGCGCCGAAGTCGCCGCGCTTTCGGCAATGCTCAGCGGCAATCTGCTCTATCCAGATGCCTCCGCAACGATTTTCGCGCCGGCCGTCATCGGCTCGGGAACGAGGCTTCGCCTGACCGGCCCCGGCGTCAACGGTTTCATCGATATCGCCATCGGCGGTGTGCATCCGGATTTCTGGGCGTTGCGCGCCGAAGCCATCCACTATCCCCTCGGCTGGGACATCTATCTCGCCGATGGCGCAAGCCTGATCGGCATTCCCCGCTCCACAAAGATAGAGGTGCTCTGATGGCCTATGTTGCAACACGTGGCGGCGAACACGCCATTGAACAGTCCGAGCGCTTCTATCGCGAAGAACTCGGACAGATCGACAAGGCCCGTGTCGACGCGATCGGCGAGAGCCTGCCTTACCTGGTCGACCGCGTCATGGGCGAAGCCTCGCTTTACGCACCGGAGCTTGCCGCACTTGCACTCGCTCAGTCGGGCGGCGACCTCTACGAGGCAGTGCTGCTGCTGCGCGCCTATCGCACCACCCAGCCGCGCCTGACGATCGCCGAACCGGTTCGCCAGCAGGATCTCTTTACAGTGCGGCGTATCTCGGCCGCCTTCAAGGATATCCCAGGCGGCCAGATCCTCGGCCCGACACTCGATTACTCGCACCGGCTGCTGAATGTCGATGTTCTGAACGGAGCAACCTTCGTTCCTGAGCCGGTGGAAGCGGCAAAGACACCCGCACCCGCCACCCAGCCGTCGCTCACCGACTGGCAGAAGGCGCAGGGCCTGATCGAGGAGACATCAGCGGAAGACGTACCGCTCGACGAGATCCCCGATGTGACGCGCGAACCGTTGCTCTTCCCGGCAAGCCGTGCCCACAAGCTGCAGAGCCTCGCGCGTGCCGATACCGGCGGGACGCTGACGCTCGGCTACTCGACCATGCGCGGCTATGGCAGCGTGCATCCGACCGTCAACGAATTGCGGCTCGGCGAAGCCGAAGTGCGCATCCGCCATCCGCGCGGCACGCTCTTCAGCGCCGGACGCGTGCGCGTCAGCCAGACAGAGGTCATCTCCAAGAGCAAGGGCCTCGAGCTCGGCTTTTCCGCTACCTTCGGCTGGAACGAGGTGAAGGTCATTGCCGCTGCCTCGCTCGACCTCGCCTCCAATCAGCCCAATCCCCATCCGGCATCGAACGAGGAGTTCGTCCTCTACCATACGGAACCTGTCGAAAGCTCAGGCTTCTGCATCCACTTCAAGCTGCCGCATTACGTGACCTTCCAGTCGAGCCTCGATGCTATCAGGCGCGTCAAAGCCGACAAGGCAGCCAACGAAACCGGCGCGCCCCAGGACGGCGCGGTCAAGCAGGCCGAACTCGAAAAGGCAATGCCGTGAAGCTCCATCAACTGACCAAACCCTGGGCGGCCTTCAGCTATGGCTTCCTGGACGAATCCGCCAAGCGCGAGATGCGCCGCCGCATCCTCAAAGCCATCGCCATTCCCGGTTATCAAGTGCCCTATGCCAGCCGCGAGGTGCCGATTGCCCGCGGCTGGGGAACCGGCGGCCTGCAGGTGACGCTGACGCTCCTGAAGCCGACATCCGTCGTCAAGGTCATCGATCAGGGTGCCGACGATTCCGTCAATGCCAGCAGCATCCGCAAGTTCCTGCGCCGGGTCAGCTCGGCCCGGGAGACATTGGATACGCTGGAGGCCGACATCATCCAGTCGCGCCACCGCATCCCAGAAGAGAAGCTGCGCGAGGACCAGATCCTCGTGCTGCAGGTTCCCAATCCCGAACCACTGCGGCCTGTCCAGCCGGACATGTCAGAAGCGCGCATCATGCATGGTGATGCCGACTACGGCCAGCTCTGGTTGACCCTCTACGAGCAGCTGGTGCGCTCCGGCCGGATCATGCAGGGTTCCAGCTATCCGAGCATGGTCAATGGTCGCCATGTGATGACCCCTTCGCCGATCCCGCGCTGGGATGTGCCGAAGATAAACCAGGCGGCGAACCTCACCATTCTCTCGGCCGGCCGCGAAAAGCGCATCCATGCCGTACCGCCCTACACGCGCGTCGAACCGCTTGTATTCGACGACGTGCCCTACCGGGTCGAGGATCATGCTGACAAGATTTGTCACCGCAGCGGCATAACAGGCTACTTCATGAACGAGCTGCCGCAAGAAGATGGCTCCTCAAGCTTCGAGGTGTCCGACAGCCAATATGGCGTCAAGCATATCCGCAAGCAGGACGGCGAGACCGTTGCCATCGGCGAAACCTATTACAAGCAAGGCAGGATCGAGCAATGAGCGCCGCCCCCCTTTCCGCCTCCAATCTTTCTGCCTCAAATCTCTCGGCATCCGGGCGCCAGCCGCCGCGGCTGATGCTGTCCTCGCCGATCCTGACAATGAACGGCATCCGCAAGAGCTTCGGCGAGGTTCAGGCGCTGCGCGGCGTCGATGTCACCGTCTATCCCGGCGAAGTGCTCGGCATCGTCGGCGAATCCGGCTCCGGCAAATCGACGCTCCTCAGGATGATGAACCTCGAAGACAGAGCCGATGACGGCGAATACAGGCTGGCGCTGCCCGGCCGCGAGGATCTCAACCTCTTCACGCTCGATCGTTTCGAGCGGCGCATGCTGCAGGCGCGTCATATCGGCATCGTCTACCAGAACCCGCATCTCGGCCTTCGGATGAACCATACGAGCAGCGGCAATGTTGCCGAGCGGCTGCTGATTGCCGGCGAACGGAATTTCGCCGTGCTCCGCGCCCGCGCCAAGGGTGCTCTCGACGCCTCGGAATTTCCGGTGGCGCGCATGGATGCCCGCCCGGTGGAACTCTCGGGCGGCATGCAGCAGCGTGTGCAGCTTGCCAAGGCGATCGCGCTCGAGCCGGCGCTTCTACTGCTCGACGAGCCGACGACGGGGCTCGATGTCAGCGTCCAGGCGCTGGTGCTCGACACGCTGAAACGGCTGCAGCGCGAACGCCATATCACCATCGTCATCGTCTCACACGATCTCGGTGTCATCCGCACGATGGCGGACCGTGTCATGGTCATGCGCAACGGCGAAGCCGTCGAAGAGGGCCTCGCCGACCAGATCTTCCAGGATCCGCAGCATGAATATACCCAGCAGCTCGTGCATGCGAAGCTTTGACAGGAGACTGACCCGGTGAACATGCACACACATCCCGCCGCTTCGGTGCAGACGATCCTCTCCGTCCAGGGCCTGGGCAAGCATTTCGAGATGCATCATCTGAAACGCACGCTGCACGCTTTCGACAATGTCGATTTCGAGCTGCGCGAAGGTGAGTTCATCCTATTGACGGGCGAAAACGGCGCCGGCAAATCGACATTGCTGCGCACGCTCTACCGCTCCTACCTGCCGCGATCAGGCCATGCCTACTACCACACGCGCGAAGGCATCATCGATCTGACAGTCGCGGCCGACGTCGATATCGCCCTCCTGCGCAAGCGGGAGATCGGCTTCGTGACGCAGTTCCTGCAGGCCCGTCCGCGCGTGGCGGCCGAAGAATTGGTCGCCGAGCCGCTGCGCCTTGCTGGCCGGCCTTACAGCGAAGCGATCGAAGAGGCCCGCCACTGGCTTTCCGCCTTCGGCGTCAAGCCGGGGCTCTGGGCGGCCTATCCCTCCACCTTCTCCGGCGGCGAGCAGCAGAAGGTCAATCTAGCGCGCGCCCTCATCCTGCCGCAGCGGCTTCTCTTCCTCGACGAGCCGACCGCCTCGCTTGACAAGAATGCACGCCGCGCACTCGTTGCCCGCCTCGCCGAGCTGAAGGCTGCAGGCGTCGCAATGATCGGCGTCTTTCACCACCCCGACGATGTCGCGGATCTCATCGACCGCGAAATCAGCCTTCAAACCCGACAGATCCAGGATGGAGCAGAGAATGTGGTTGAGTGATTTCGAAATCGTGCTGCGCGATAGGGTCATACCGCGCGGCGCTGTCAGGATCGAAGACGGCATCATCGCCGACATCAGGGAAGAGCCGGTGGCCGCGGCCGATATTTCCGGCGACGGCAGGCTTCTGCTCCCGGGCTTCATCGACATGCATGGCGACATGATCGAACGCGAGATCGAGCCGCGACCGAATGTGCGATTTCCCCTGGAACTCGGCATTTTCGAACTCGATAAGAAGCTCGCCTGCAATGGCATCACCACCGCCTATGCGGCGCTCTCCTTCCATGCCAATAGCAGCTACGGTCACATCCGCTCGGAAGAACACTCGCGCTCGATCATCCAGACGCTGGTCGAACTCCGGAAGAACGATCTCCTGATCGATCACCGGGTTCACGCACGCTTCGAAATCACCTTCACCCATGCCCGCGTCGTCATCGAAGACCTGCTGCGGGCCGGCGCCCTCGATCTCGTCTCGCTGATGGATCACACACCAGGCCAGGGCCAGTACCGCGATGTCGAACGGCATATCGAGACGATCGCGCGCAATAATAAGATCAGTCTCGAACAGGCCGCCCAGCGTGTCCAGCAGCGCATGGAAAACCGCGCCCAGAACAATGACGCGGTCGACAATCTGCAGGGCATCGCCGCGACTGCCCGCGACCACGGCGTCATCATCGCCTCTCATGATGACGACAGCATCGAAAAGGTGGCGATCGTTGAGGGACTGGGCGCGCGTATCAGCGAGTTTCCGGTGACGATGGCGGCTGCACAGGAGGCCCGCAAGTTCGGGCTGGCAACTGCCATGGGCGCACCGAATGCGCTTCGCGGACTGTCCTATTCGGGCAACCTTTCTGCCCGCGAAGCCTATGAACGCGGCGTTCTCGACATCCTGGCGAGCGATTACCATCCCTCCGCCATGCTGCCGGCTGCCGTCGCGCTTGCGGAAGCCGGATCGGGCGGACTGCCGGCTTCTGTGGCGCTGGTCAGCGCCAATCCCGCCAAGGCGCTCGGGCTGACAGATCGCGGCGCGATCGAGGTTGGATTGAGTGCCGATCTCGTCATTGCCGAGCATGGCCGCCTTCCGCGGGTGCGGGCCACTTTCTGCCGGGGCAGGCAGGTCTATTCGGACGGAATTGTCCTGCGATTCCAAAAGGCTGCATAAGAAGCCTCTAGCGGAAAAGCACCAAGAGCTGCCATTGAACAAAATACATCCGGAATTTCCGGATGTATTACTTGATAAAAATAGCGCAACTACCGGCAAATATTGAACAATTACTTAATAAAAACGTCATACTGAAATGCTACATTTCATTTCATAGACTGGTATTTAAGTACAATTCAGTTTCGTCTCAGGCGCTTCTGGCAAGCGGAGGTCTTCCGGTGCTTGAACTTCATTCCCTCAAGAAGAAATTTGGTCAAACACAGGCAGTCGACGACGTAAATCTGTCGATCCACGCCGGGCAGATGGTCGGCATTATCGGACGCAGCGGCGCCRGCAAATCGACATTGCTCCGGCTGATCAACCGTCTGCTTGACCCGACATCCGGCACGATCATGTTCGAGGGCAAGGATATCACCAAGCTGCGCGGCCGCGAGTTGCGTCTGTGGCGCGCCTCCTGCGCCATGGTATTCCAGCAGTTCAATCTGGTCGAGCGCATGGATGTGCTGACGAACGTTCTGATCGGTCGCGTCGCTCAGCACGGCTTCCTCTCATCCATGCTGCGCCGCTTTACGGATGAAGAAAAGGAAATGGCGATCCGCGCGCTCGATCGGCTCGACCTCGTGCCGCAGGCGCTGCAACGGGCCGGCACGTTGTCGGGCGGCCAGCAGCAACGTGTCGCCATCGCAAAGGCGCTGGTTCAAAACCCGAAGATCATGCTTGCCGACGAGCCGATCGCGTCGCTCGACCCGGCCAATGCAACGCGGGTGATGGACGCGCTGCGCAAGATCAATCGCGAGGATGGCATTACCGTACTCGTCAATCTGCATACGCTCGATACTGCCCGCAACTATTGCGAACGCATCATCGCCATGCGGGCCGGGCGAGTGCGCTTTGACGGAGCGCCGGCAGATCTGACCCAGGAACGGGTCCGCGAAATCTTCGGCATGGAGGATTTCGATGCAGAGATCGACGAGGCCGTGACATCCACCTCATTCAACGCCGGTCGAACCGCAAAAGAGAAGGTCTACCAGGCGGTATGAGTTTCGCCCGCGGTTCTGCTAGGCCGCGGGCTTCTTTTTGCAACAGGAGAGTTGGAATGAAAAACGTCCTCATGCTTGCGGCCGTGACGGCCACGCTTGCCCTGTCCAGCCAGGCCCATGCCGACGGTTGGAAAGACCAGTACAAGACGATCCGCCTCGGCGTTCTCTCGGGCGAGAACGAGAAGGACCGCGTCGCACGCCGCGTCGGCTTCCAGCAATATCTGGAAAAGGAACTCGGCGTGAAGGTCGAGATCTTCACCGCCGGCAATTATGACGGCGTCATCCAGGCGCTCGCCTCAGACCAGATCGAATTCGCCTTCCTTGGCTCCTCGGCCTATGCGGCCGCCTATACCGAAACCAATGGCGGCGTGGAACCACTGCTCGCGGGCCAGGAACAGGACGGCTCGACCGGCTACTATTCTGTCATCACCGTTCGCTGCGACTCCGGCTACAAGTCGGTCGAAGATCTGAAGGGCAAGGTTCTAGCCTTTGCCGATCCGGATTCCACCTCTGGCTACGCCGTGCCCTACTATAACCTCGTCAAGCAGGGCTACGATCCGAAGACCTTTTTCTCGGCCATTCCCTTCTCCGGCGCTCACGAAACCGGCGTCATGGCCGTCGCCAACAAGCAGTTCGATGCTGCCGCGACCTATGTCAACAACGACATCAGCGGCATTCCGCAGCGCATGGAGTCGAAGGGCATGATCCCGAAGGGCGAGGTCTGCCGTATCTGGCAGTCGCCTGAGATCACCAACGGCCCCTTCACCACCCGCACAAACCTGCCCGCCGACATGATCGCTGAGGTCAAGGCAGCGGTAAAGGCAACGCCGGAGAAGGCGCCTGACGCCTTCAAGGAAATGAGCGGTGGCGACAACTCCACCTCGAAGGGCTATGTCGACGTCGATCATCAGCGCTACCAGTGGATCGTCGACATGCGCGACTGGCTGAAGAAGCAGCGCCGTAACGGCTGATATCCCTCATCCACGCCAAGCAACGGGAGCGCCGCGCCCTCCGGCGCTCTCACGACCGGGATCAGACATGACGACAGCATCAGCTTCCATCACCATCCGCCAGTTCGAGGCGGAATATCGCAGTATCCGCAGCCGCGCCAAGACCGTGCAACTCGTTTCGGTCACGCTCTTTGCTGCCGCGGTTTTGCTGACGGCCTGGACGGGCGGCTTCTTCGACATGACCGAGGTCAATCTGCCCTCGGGCGAGCGTATCACGACCTGGAAATTATGGGCTTCCCTGCCCCGGCTCGGCGAATATCTCTACAAGACACTGCCGCATTTGCGCCTCGATACGCTCGGTTCCGATCTCGCCGAATGGTTCTGGCGCTGGCCGGTCTGGCTGGAGCTGCTCGGCGAAACGATCCTGATCGCCTATGTCGCAACGTTTTTTGGTGTCGTCGGCGCCTCTATCCTGAGCTTCCCCGCTGCCCGCAACCTCAGCCCCAACAGCTTTCTGCTGATCGCCTCCCGCCGTTATCTCGAGGTTATCCGCACGGTTCCCGATATCGTCTGGGCGCTGATCTACGTCTTCTGCTTCGGCGTCGGCCCACTTGCCGGCGTGCTGGCGATCTCGACGCATGCGACGGGTTCGCTCGGCAAACTCTATTCCGAGGTCAACGAGAATATCGACATGCGGCCGCTGGAAGGCGTCAAAGCTTCGGGCGGCAACTGGTTTCAGCAGATGCGTTATGGCGTCGTGCCGCAGGTCATCCCGAACATCATCAGCTACACGCTGCTGCGTTTCGAGATCAATGTACGCTCGTCCTCAATCATCGGCTATGTCGGCGCCGGCGGCCTTGGACAGGAGATCCGCACCGCCATGTCGCTTCAGGAATATACCGATCTATCGGCGCTATTCGTCATCATTCTCGTCACTGTCGTGATCATCGATTTCCTGAGTGAGAAGCTGCGCCACCGCATCATCGGCATCGAAAGCCGGAGTATCTGAGACATGGCCGACACCTCCTCCCTTTCCGGACTGCGGCAACGCGTGCCGGGCGCATTTTCGATCCCGCCGCGCGTACGGCTGATACGTTATACCGGTGCGATAGTCCTGATCCTGCCACTCATTGCCGGCCTCTATCTCTTCGACTTTTCGCCGGCGCGCATCCTGAACGGCCTGTCGCGGCTCGGCATGATCTTCTCCTTCATGTTCCCGCCTTATATCTGGACGACCTGGCAGGAATGGAACGATGTGCTCGTCGGCCTCGGCCAGACGATTTCGATGGCGTTCCTGGGAACGCTGCTTGGTGCGGTGGTCGCCTTTCCGCTCGCCTTTCTCGGTGCCAAGAACATCATGCCGCTCGGCTGGGTGCGGCTGTCGACCCGCCGAGGTTTCGATGCGCTGCGCGCAGTGGAACAGATCGTGCTCGCACTGATCTTCATCCGCGCCTTCGGCCTTGGTCCGCTTCCAGGCGTCTTTGCCATCGCCGTTTCGGAAATCGGCACCTTCGCCAAGCTTTTTTCGGAAGCGATCGAAAATACCTCGCGCAAACCCGTCGATGGTGTTCTCGCGTCGGGCGGCGGACCGCTGCAGACGATCCGCCTTGCCATCATGCCGCAGGCCATGCCGGTGATCCTGTCGATCATGCTCTACAATTTCGAATCCAACACCCGCTCAGGCACCATTCTCGGCATTGTCGGCGCCGGCGGAATCGGGTTTCTGCTGGCGGACCGCATTGCCGCCTATCGCTGGCCGGAAGCCTGGACGATCATCTTCCTGATCGTCGCCGTCGTTTATGCTATCGATCTTTCCTCCGCCTGGCTGCGCGGTAAGATCATCGGCAAGAATGACAGCGCACGCTAAGCGGCGGAAGAGCGCGGCAAGGGAGATGGAATGGCAAGGATAATGGTGGTCGGCAATGCCAATGTCGACCGAATCTGGTGGCTCGACCGACCGCTGGTGCCGGGCGGGAGGCTCGCCTGCCAATCGATTGAGGAGCGCTATGGCGGCGGCGGCTTCAATACCGGCCTGGTCCTGCTCGATCGCGGCCATGAGGTGATACTCGTCACCAGCCTTTACGACGATGATCAAGGGCGCACCTGTCTGAAGGATCTCGGCAAGCGTGGCTTCAACACCGATTTCGTTGGCCTCGTGCCCGGAAAGACAGCAGCCGTCGACATCCTTGTCGACCCCAGCGGCGAACGCACCATCATCGCACCTGCCGGCCGCCGCAGGCCTGGTATCGGAGCCCTGCCGCCGATCGATGCTTCGCTCGTCTACCTCAACGCACGGGCGATGAGCCCGGACGCTCTGCGGCAATTGGATGATTTCGACCAGGTGGTTTCGCAATATCCGCTCTCGGCTGAACGCCGGCCGGCCAATGTTCTGATCGCTTCGCGCTCGGACGTGAAAGGAGCGGCGCAAACCGCCTGGCAGGCAGCTGCTGAAATCGCCGCGCCACGACTTGAAACCCTCGTGCTGACGAGCGGTACGCAACCCATCGAGATCGTCAGCCGGCAGGATTCGATCATCGTCGAGTTACCGCCAGCAGCCCCGGTGCGCGATACGACCGGAGCGGGGGATTATTTCGCTGGTGGTTACATCGATGCCATCATCGGAGGTCTTGACGCCGGCGCCGCAGCGCTGGCTGCCTGCAAGGTGGCGGCTTCGTACCTCGCCGCCTCCGGAAATCACGGCTCTTGAAAGACAGCCCTGCAAGTCTCACCTGATATCTCCATTGTTCACCTGTCGAACGACAGCCCTTTGCCATCAGCAGTCGCTGCCGGTCCTCAACGTCGACGCCTCACGCGTCGGAGGAGATTTCATGGGATTCATTGATCGTGACATTCAACCGTCGTCAGACGCCGGGCTGCTGGATGCCTATTCCGAAACGGTGTCGAATACCGTCGATATGGTCGGCCCGGCAGTCAGCCGCATCGAGCGCATCGGCGGACGGGCCGGACATGGTTCCGGCTTCGCCATCTCGCCCGACGGTCTCATCGTCACCAACAATCACGTCGTCGGCGATGCAAAGGCCGTCACCATCAAGACACCCGATGGTGCAGTCATAGAAGGCCGGGTGCTCGGCCGGGATGAAGACACCGACCTTGCCCTGATCCGGGCCAACGACTGGTCCGGCGCCTGGGCGCAGCTTGCCGACTCGAAGAAGCTGAAGCGCGGGCATATCGCTGTTGCCATCGGCAATCCGCTTGGCTTCGAATGGACTGTCACAGCCGGCGTCGTTTCCGCTCTCGGACGCTCGATGCGCGCTGCGAGCGGTCGCCTGATGGAAGATATCATACAGACCGACGCGGCGCTTAACCCCGGCAATTCAGGCGGTCCGCTGGTCTCTTCGTCTGGTGAAGTCATCGGCGTCAACACCGCTGTCATCCAGGGCGCGCAGAGCATTGCCTTTGCGGTCGCGTCGAATACCGCCAAACATGTCGTGTCCGAAATCCTGCGCTTCGGCGAGGTCCGCCGCGGATATATCGGCATTGCAGCCGATACGGTCGATCTGCATCGGCGTATTGCGCTTGAGGCCGGCGTTCCCCAACGGACAACAGTCCGCCTGCGCCGCGTCGAAGACGATGGTCCTGCCGCCAGGGCCGGCCTTCGCGAGGGTGATTATCTGCTCGCAATCGCCGGCCATCCGGTGTCGGGGATAGACGACGTCGTCCGGCTATTGGATGGGTCGACGATCGATGCCGATGTCGATGTGCTGATYTTCTCCATCGCAGGGCGGATCGAACAACGCACCGTTCGCCCCGCAAAAAGAATACATTAACATCTGCGGTAGCCGGATAGAGAAGAGAACGAAGTCGAGGCTCGCCTTCGTTCTCCAGTGGCGGCAATCGCTCCGCTGCCTATGCGACCAGGCTCTGCGCCTCGATCTCGGCGATGAACTCGGCAACCGTCTCGCCGATGATTTCAGGATGATCTTCCTGCAGGTAGTGCAGGCCTTTGCCCAGCTTGATCAGCCGGCAATTGCGCAGACGTTTTGCAAAATCCTCGGCAAAGGCGGTCGGAATGAGGGCGCCGGGATCGCCAGCGAAGAGAAGCTTCGGATAGTTCGATACCGCCAGAGCCTCATGCGCCTTTTCCATGGTCGCATAGACATCTGCCGGTTCGCCGGCGATCGGCAGCTCATTTGGAAATCGCCAGGTCGGCAGGCGCGAGGCCGGTGTCGGGAACGGCGCTCGATAGACGGCCATCTCCTCCTCGCTGAATTGACGGAGCGTCGCCCCCGGCAGTACGCCTTCAACGAAGATATTGTCCTGGAGGATGAGGGCCTCACCCTCTCCCGGCGTGCGGAATTTGCGAAAAATCTCACGCTCGGCGCTGTTCTGCAGAAATTCGTCCCAGGTCGGGATCGGTCTGATGAACTCCATGAAGGCCAAGCCTCGGACGAAATCAGGACGACGGGCGGCGAGATGGAGCGCCAGCCCGCTCCCCCAATCCTGGGCGACGAGATAGGCCGACTTGATGCCCATCTTCGCTATGAAGGCGTCGAGGTAGCGCACATGGTCTTCGAAGCGGTATGCGATGTCCGGCTTGCCGGATTGGCCGAAGCCGATCAGGTCCGGAGCGATACAATGGGCGGCATCTGCGACATGCGGAATGATGTTGCGCCAGATATAGGACGAAGTGGGATTGCCATGCAGAAGGAGGGCGACAGGGCCGTCCGTTCTGCCGGCCTCGCGATATGCCATTTCGGAATCGAGCACCGGCACGCGCGGCAGACTGATATCATGTCTCATGGCTGTGATCCTTGAACACGGTGGCAAAAACGATCTTCTTGAACCGCTCCAGGGGCTGGGCATCCCGCGATACTTTCATGCGCAGGATCGCGCCTTCCCATGAAGCAAGGAGGAATTCGGCCAGATCTTCCGGGCTGATCGCATCATCGATCTCCCCGGAGGCCTGTCCTTCGGCAATGCAAGCCGTAAATGGCGCGCTCCATTCGCCAAAAATTTCCGCGAGCCGCGCGCGCAGCATCTCGCTCTGCGGGGCGGCCTCCAGGCTGAGATCGCCGATGAGGCAGCCGCGGCTGAAACCATCGGCAGCCAGACGGCCGGTGATGATATCGAGATATTTCTCGATGCGCTGGCGTGGCCTCAGCCCCGCATCCCCCAGCGCCGTCTCGATGGCGCACTGAAGATCCCTAAAGTAGAGATCCAGCACCTCCTTCGTGAATTCCTCTTTGGAACGGAAGTGGTTGGTGAACGAACCCTGCGGCACGCCCGCTTCGGCGACGATGTCGCGGACGCCCGCGCCAATGTAACCCTTGCGGAACATGACCTTTCGGCCGGCTTCGAGAATTGAGTTTCGATGTGAATGTTTTGCCATACGCATCACAATACGTACGACCGTATTATTGTCAAGACTGAGATCGTTTTGCGACGCAATCGGAGCCAGACAGGTAGAAAGACAAAAAAATAAAGGCACCCCCCAAACGGCGGGTGCCCTACTCATCGCTCCCAGCGATGACAGATTGCAATCACCTTACAGGGACCCGGGTGCCCCCGAGGCCGCAGCAAGCAGACCAAGCAGTGGCGACGGCTCATCAGAGAACACGTCATAGATACAGGGGGCTGCAAAAATCGCGGCTCCCAGAATGAAGATAATGATCCTTTTCATCGAAGCCTCCGTGGGCGCAGCCAGCTGCACCCAAATTGCGCCGGGATGTTTAGACGAGATTGAGCTCGACATTGATGTTGCCTCGCGTCGCCTTCGAATAAGGGCAGGTCTGGTGGGCTTCCTCGATCAGCGTGCGGGCGACTTCAGGCTCCAGACCCGGCAGGCTGATGTTCAGCCGGGCCTGCAGGAAATAGGCATCGCCGGTCATGCCGAGATCAACTTCAGCGTCAACAGCGGTATCGGCGGGAAGCCTCAGTTTACGCTTGCCAGCAGCAAGGCCCATCGCCCCGATGAAGCAGGCCGACCAGCCGGCTGCAAAGAGCTGTTCAGGATTGGTGCCTGCATGGGCGCTGCCCGGAGGCGAAAGCTTCACATCGAGCTGCGCATCGCTGCTGCGGGCGGCGCCGTCGCGACCGCCGGTGGTGTGGGTCTTGCCGGTGTAGAGAACCTTTTCAATCGTCGTCATGAGAGCACTCCTTGGTTTCGTGTCGCGACCTGCGACATCTGGTGACGGAGTGGTTTTGACGGGCTGACGTATCCCGTATGTTTCCAAAATCGGCCGAACTGTATCAAAGCGTAGCGCCGGTCTATCTGGACATTTTCGCATACAAATGCAGCGAGAGATTCAGTTGGCGCGGATCGTCACTTCGGCCGCGAGACCACCGCCCTCGCGGTTATAGAGCCGTACCGAGCCGCCGATCGCGGCTGCCAATTGCTGGGCAATAGCAAGGCCAAGGCCTGTGCCGCCAGTCTCGCGGTTACGCGACTGTTCCAGCCGGAAGAAGGGTTGCATGGCGGCTTCGAGCATGGCGTCCGGAATGCCAGGGCCGCGGTCCATCACGGTGATGGCGATCGCCTCCTCGCCTTTCCGCTCAACGCTGATTTCCGCTGCACCTGCGAATTTCAGCGCATTGTCGACGAAGTTCGTGAGAATGCGGCGAAGCGCATGCGGTTTCGTCGATGCAATGCCCTGTACGAGGCCGACGACGCTGACGGCCTTGTCCATGTCCTGATAGTCATAGGCGATGCTGTCGATGAAGGACGAGAGGTCGATGCGAGAAAACTTCTCGCCATTGCCATGGGCGCTGCGGGCATAAGCGATCCCATCTTGCACGAGACGTTCGATCTCACCGAGATCGCGCACCAGCTTGTCCTTCTCGGGGGAATCATCGGTCATATCGGCGCGCAGCCGCATGCGGGTGATCGGCGTCTGCAGGTCGTGCGAGATCGCAGCCAGAATCTGCACTCGCTCTTCGAGATAGTGCGCGATCCTCTCGCGCATGGCATTAAAGGCGCGCGCCGCATGCGCAACTTCGCTCGGGCCACGCTCGCTGAGCGGCGGACCTTTCTTGTTGGGATCGAGTGCATCGGCTGCAGCCGCAAGAGCCCCGAGCGGCCGGATTGCCTGGCGCACGGCAAACCAGGTGCAAAGCACCAGCAGCACCATCTGGACAGCAAGCACATAGGGCAACCATGCCGCAATCGGCATCGGAGGCCGCGGTGTGATGTCGATCGTCAGCGGACTTCCGTCACTCAGCGTCAGATGCGCCTGCAACCGGCTGACGTCGCCTGGAATGGATTCCATGCGGATCGGATAGGTGCCGCCGATCGCCTCTTCGATCCTGCCGCCGATTTCCCTGCCTTTGCTGGAATTGTCAGGCACACCGGGCAGACCCGGCCCAAGTTCGAAACGATAATTGCCGCGGCTGAGACGATCGAGCAGGTCGCTGCGCTGATCCGCCGGCAGGCGGTCGAGAACGGCGATCGAGGTCGCGACATCACTTTCCAAAGTGCCTAGCATGACGGCCTTGGCCGACATGGAACGCTCGACGAAGAGGACTGTGAAGGACAGGCCATAGGCAATCGCCAGGCCCGCCAGCAGAATGAAGAAGAGCCGAGCCCTCAGCGTGCTCGGCCAAAACCCGGAGCGAAGAGCAGCTCCCACGCTCATGACCTGGCCTCTTCAATCTCCACCGGAACGGAGAAGACGTAACCTTCGCTACGCACCGTCTTGATATAGGTCGGCTCGCGGGCATCATCCCCCAGTCGCTGGCGAACGCGGCTGACGAGCAGGTCGATGGAGCGGTCGAAGAGTTCCGCATCGCGGCCCTGCGTGAGGTTCAGTAGTTGGTCGCGGTTGAGCACCCGCTGCGGATGGTCGATGAAGACCCGCAGCAGCCGATATTCGGCGCCGCTCAGCGCAATCTCGGTTCCCTGCCTGTCGAGAAGATGACGGCCGACCGTATCCAGGCGCCAGTCACCGAAGCGAAGCCACTGTCCCGCCTCCGAAATCTGCAGGTTCGGCGGCAGCGCGCGGGTGCGCCGCAAGACGGCCTTGATGCGTGCCAGCAATTCGCGCGCAGCAAAGGGTTTCGGCAGATAGTCGTCGGCGCCCATCTCCAGCCCGATGATGCGATCCATCTCGTCGCTACGAGCCGTCAGCATCAGGATCGGCGTTGCCTTATGTTTGCCGGCACGCAGCTCACGGCAGAGCACGAGCCCGTCATCACCCGGCATCATGACATCGAGCACGACGAGATCGACCGTATTGCCTTCGAGAAAGCTGCGCATCTGGCGGCCATCGGCGGCGACTGACGTCCGAAGCCCGTTCTTCTTCAGATAGCTTGAAACCAGTTCGCGGATTTCACGATCGTCATCGACGATCAGGATATGGTCGACGTGCTCCATGTCAGGACTTTCGGATCCTCTATCAGTTGGCGCGCAGCAGAATTGTTATCTCAGATGCAGATTCGCTGCTTACTGTTTTGACTCTGAATTGGCTGCCGCGAAACAGGGAATTCCGTTCGCGGCAGCCGAGGCAGGCTCTAGAAGCGATCGACATCCAGAATGGCCTGAGCAAAGGCCTGCGGTGCTTCTTGCGGCAGGTTATGGCCGATGCCGCCAGTGATGTTGCGATGCTCATACCTGCCGGTGAACTTTTTGGCGTAGGCCGATGGCTCCGGATGCGGCGCGCCATTGGCGTCGCCTTCCATGGTGATGGTCGGTACGGTGATGACAGGGAAGGCAGCGAGCTTCTTTTCCAACGCGTCATATTTCTTTTCGCCGTTGGCAAGGCCAAGCCGCCAGCGGTAATTGTGGATGGTGATCGCGACATGGTCGGGGTTTTCGAAGGCTTTGGCAGAGCGGTCGAAAGTTGCGTCATCAAATTTCCACTGCGGCGAAGCAAGCTTCCAAATCAGCTTTGCGAAATCATGCCGGTTGGCCTCATATCCCTCGCGGCCGCGTTCGGTGGCAAAGTAGAATTGATACCACCAGGACAGCTCGGCCTGCGGCGGAAGCGGCTTCTTGTTCGCCTCCTGACTGCCGATCAGATAGCCACTGACCGAGACCAAGCCCTTGCAGCGTTCCGGCCAGACAGCGGCCAGGATGTCCGCGGTGCGGCCACCCCAGTCATAACCGCCGATCACGGCGCGCTCGATGTCAAGCGCATCCATGAAGGCGATGATATCAGTGGCGATGGCAGCCTGCTGACCGTTGCGCGGTGTCTTTGCGGAGAGGAATTCGGTTGAGCCATAGCCGCGCAGATAGGGGATCAGTACCCGGTAGCCGGCATCAGCGAGCGCAGGCGCTACATCGACGAAGCTGTAGATGTCGTAGGGCCAGCCATGAAGAAGGATCACAACCGGACCATTTGCAGGACCGGCTTCAGCGTAACCGACATTAAGTACGCCGGCCTTGATCTGCTTCAGCGGTGCAAAGGACGTGTGCGAGCCTGCCGTGACGGCGGGCGCGGTAACCTGTGACTGGGCGCCGGCGGCGCTGGTCAGGCCGAATTCGACCGCCGCCATGGTCATGGCCGCAACACCGAAAAAACGACGACGCTGAAGATTGATTTCGCTGGACATTGGCTCTCTCCGTTTCAAGTTGATGGCAAGGAGAAAACAGCTCGCATGTATCCCCGATGTTTCGGGTATCCGCTTCAATTGCATGCGGATGTAGCATCCGGCCTTCCAGATACGTTCTGATACAATTGGCTGCCTTCTCAATCGAAATTCCGTTGGATGAGGAAATCACGAAGCACCACGGCATTGTTGTGCTCGGCATCGCTGGTGGCATAAAGCAGCGTGACGGTGCCTTTCTTTATGAAATCGGTCACCGGCTTCAGCTCTTCCTCTTTGTGCTCAAGCTCTGCAGTGTAGCGCCGGCGGAATTCCTCCCAGCGATCAGGCTCATGATTGAACCAGTGGCGCAACTCGGTGCTTGGCGCGACATCCTTTAGCCAGGCAGTCAGTGCAGCACGCTCCTTACTGAGACCGCGCGGCCAGATGCGATCGACCAGCAGTCGGGCGCCATCCGCATCCACCTTGGCCGCATAGACCCGCTTGAGCTTTATCGTCTCAGCTCTGGCTGTCATTTGATCCTCCTCATTCACCGACCATCCCTCTTCTTGCGGGATCCCGGCCGGGCGAAGCGCTGATGCATGGAAGATAGCGTAGCCCTCATCGGAGCGCTTCCTACACTTCGGTACATATTGCCGGGAAATCAGACACATCCGAGATACATCGCCCCGACCAGATAGCCGCGTTGCTGGTCGGGCTGCATCGCCGTCCAGAGCCCGATCACCCGGTTTCAAAGGAAACGATGATGACGCTTCTTCTCATTGCCTATCTCGGAGGGGCGCTGACCATATTCAGCCCCTGCATCCTTCCCATCCTGCCCTTCGTCTTCGCCCGAGCCGGACAGCCATTCGTGCGCAGCACGCTGCCCATGCTGATCGGCATGGCCGCCACGTTCGCGTTGGTAGCCACACTCGCCGCCGTTGGCGGCAGCTGGGCGATCAACGCCAATGAATATGGCCGCCTTGCCGCGCTGACCTTGCTTGCCGTCTTCGGCGTCGGTCTTCTTTCGCCGCGTGTCGCAAGCTTCATCACCCAGCCGATCGTCGATTTCGGTAACCGCCTGCTGAACGCTTCCGGCAAGACCGGTGCTGCGCCGACTGTGGCGAGCGCGCTCGTTCTCGGCGTTGCAACCGGGCTGCTCTGGGCGCCCTGCGCCGGGCCGATCCTCGGTCTCGTGCTGACGGGTGCGGCACTTCAGGGCGCCAACCTGCAGACGACATTCCTGCTGCTGGCCTATGCGGCGGGCGCGGCCACCTCACTCGCAATCGCCCTCTCCGTCGGCGGCAAGATCTTTGCCGGCATGAAGAAGTCGCTCGGCGTCAGCGAGCGCATTCGTCAGGGCCTCGGCGCTGCCGTGCTTGCAGGTGTCGTCGTTATTGCACTCGGTCTCGACACTGGCCTGCTTTCGCAGCTTTCCTATGCCAGCACCGCATCCTTCGAGCAGGCCGTTCTCGACAGGGTGAATGTGAAGCCAACCGATGGAGGATCGTCCGAAGTCGCGAGCAACGACAAGACGATCGGTCTTGCCGATGCGAAGAAACCTTTCCACAGCGATCTGCCGGTCGAAGGCCGTGCGCCGTCACTGGACGGGGCGGTCGAGTGGCTGAACTCGCCGCCGCTGACGACGGAACAGCTTCGTGGCAAGGTCGTGCTCGTCGATTTCTGGACCTATTCCTGCATCAACTGCATCCGCACCATCCCCTATGTCCGCGCCTGGGCTGAAAAATACAAAGACCAGGGCCTGGTTGTGATCGGCGTGCATGCCCCGGAATTTGCCTTCGAAAAGAAGATCGACAATGTCAAAAAGGCCATTGGCGACTTCAACATCGGCTATCCGGTCGCTATCGACAACGACTACAAGATCTGGCGCGCCTTCGATAACAGCTACTGGCCGGCCCATTATCTGATCGATGCCAAGGGCCAGATACGCGAACATCACTTCGGCGAAGGCAACTACCGACAGACCGAGCAGGCGATCCAGGACCTGTTGCGCGAAGCCGGCAGCGAGATGGCAACAAGCGCACCAGTCGTGCCGGATGCGAAGGGCGCCGAGGTTAGCCCGGACCTGAAGGACATCGGCTCTGGCGAGACCTATATCGGCTATAAGCAGGCCACCGGCTTTGCGTCCAATGAGAGCATGCGCGCCGATGCCACCAGGGACTATTCGGTCAAGCAGCCGGGTCTCAACCAGTGGGGTCTTGCGGGCAAATGGACTGTCGGTGCCGAAGAGGCGACGCTGGATCAGGCAGGCGGCGGCATCACCTATCGCTTCAGCGCCCGCGACCTACATCTCGTTCTTGGCCCAAGTGCTGACGGCAAACCGATCCGCTTCCAGGTGACGGTCGACGGCAAGACGCCGGGTGCAGACCATGGCAGCGATATCGATGCCGATGGAAACGGCACGGTGACCTCGACCAAACTCTACCAGCTCGTGCGGCAGTCCGGCGCTGTGGAAGCACGCAACTTCGAGATCCATTTCCTCGATCCCGGCGTCCAGGCCTACGCCTTCACATTCGGCTGAACATTCCTTCTCTCGTTTAACTTGAACAACAGGAGCAATCACCATGAAACGTAAGTATTTTTCCACCCTCGCCTTTGCCTTCGCCACCAGCGTCATCGCTTTTGCTGCCCAGGCGGCCGAGGTGAAAAACATCGTCATCGTCCACGGCGCACTCGCCGATGGCTCCGGCTGGCGCCAGGCAACCGAAATCCTCGAGCGCCGCGGCTTCAACGTCACCATCGTCCAGGAGCCGATCACCTCGCTTGCCGATGATGTCGCCGCCACCAACCGGGTGCTGGACCTGCAGGACGGCCCGACCCTGCTCGTCGGGCACAGCTATGGCGGCATGGTGATCACCGAAGCCGGCAACAGCTCCAATGTCGCGGGCCTGGTCTATGTCGCAGCCTTCCAGCCGGACAAGGGTGAAAGCCTCATCAGCCTGGCGAGTTCCAAGCCGGCTGGCGGCATGAATATTCGTGAGACGAAGGACGGAAAATACCTCTATCTCGATCCGGCTGCCTTCGCGAACGACTTCGCCGCCGACCTGCCGAAGGACGAGGCCGCGTTCCTAGCGAAGTCGCAAGTCTTCGCCTCCAAGGAGGCCTTCTCGGCCAAGGTCGGGGATCCCGCCTGGAAGGCTAAGAAGAGCTGGACGATCGTCGCCACCGAAGACCGTTCGATCAATCCCGACCTCGAACGCGACATGGCAAAGCGGGCCGGCAGCACGGTGGCGGAGATCAAGGCAAGCCACGCCGTCTTCGCGTCTCAGCCGGAGAAGGTCGCCGATGTGATCGCGAAGGCTGCCGAGGCAGCCGGCAAATAATCGGATCAAAAGCGGTGACCGGAGCCGGTGGATCACTCCGCCGGCTCATTTTCCGTGAACGTTTCCTTCATCGCCTTGATGATGACGACGGCCGATGCCGCGCCCGGATCGATGTGGCCAAGGGATCGTTCGCCGAGGCGGGCGGCACGGCCGCGCGTGGCAACCATCGAACGGGTCGAGCGTGCGCCGGCGTCGGCGGCTTCAAGAATGCCGTTCCACATGTCCGAGACTGTCGCCTGTCTGTCGCGGGCAGCAGCAGCCGCTTCTGTTGCCGGGATCCAGGCATCCAGCATCGTCTTGTCACCGCGCTGCCCCTTGCCGCGGTCCCGGATACCCGATGTCATGGCCTCGACAATTGCAGCTTGAGCGGCGATCGAAAGCGTCTCGTCCCGCTTCAAAGCCTGCGCTGCCTTGCGAAAGGCCGTGGCATAGAGCGGGCCGGTCGATGCGCCAACAGCATCGAGAAAGGCGGATGCGGCAAGCGAAAAGACCTCTGATGGCAATATTTTATCGAGATCGTGTTTCGCCAGTTCGCCATTCACCGCCTGGAAGCCGAGCGACATGGTAATGCCGTGGTCGGCATCGCCGATCGCGCCATCCAGATCGGAGAGATGATCCTTCTCAGCCGAAATCGCCACGGATATCCGGTGAAACATCCTGCTGAGGCGGCGGGCCGCGTTTGCCGACATGCGTATCCTCCCAATTCATGCAGCCCAGCCCCCTGGGATGCTTTTATGCTTTTCAGTTTACGACCCTCAGAAACGCCGTATCGCAGGGGTGATGCAGCAGATCCGTCAATTCCTGGTCGAGATGCAGGATCGATATGGATGCGCCGACCATATCGAGCGATGTGCAATAATGCCCCACCCAGTTCGCTTCGATCTTGATCCCCTTCGCGCTCAGGCGCTGTTCCACCCGTCTGTAGAGAATATAGAGCTCCATCAGCGGCGTGCCGCCGAACGAGTTGACGAGAACGGCGACGCGGTCCCCCGCCACCGGTTTCATCTCCGAAAATATGCGATCCATGACGACATCGACCACARCATCGGCGCTCATCATCTTTTCGCGCATCACGCCCGGTTCGCCGTGGATGCCCATGCCGATTTCCATATCGTCGGGACCGATCTCGAAATTGTGGCGACGCGTCTGCGGCAACGAACAGGGCTCCAGCGCAACACCCATCGTGAACGTACGGTCATTGGCTTTTCGCGTTGCTGCCTCGCAAGCGTTCAGCGACAGGCCACGATCGCAGGCCGCACCGGCAATCTTGAAGATGAAGAAATTGCCGGCAACACCGCGGCGTCCATCCCGATCCTCCAAGGGCGATGAGGAGATATCGTCCGTCGTCACCACGGTGCGGACTTCGATATTGTCCTCTGCCGCCATTTCGGCAGCCATCTCGAAATTCATAACGTCGCCGGCGTAATTGCCGTAGACGAAGAGCACGCCCTCCCCGCCCGACGCTGCCTTGGCGCATTGCAGGATCGGCCCCGGAGGCGGCGAGGAAAAGATATTCCCGACCGCGACAGCGTCAGCGAGCCCTTTGCCGACATAACCAAGGAAAGCCGGCTCATGGCCAGTGCCGCCGCCGACGACCAGCCCGACCTTGCCGGCCCGCGGGCCTGCGCGGGCAACGAGCGCGCGGTTGGAGCCGTCGACCGGGCGGAGGTAATCCGCATGCGCTTTGACGACACCCTCGAGCATTTCCTCAACGACATCATCAGGATTGTTCAGGAACTTCTTGATGTGGGTGCGAGCGCCGTTCAGTGGCGCCGACATATCGCTTTCCACGCGCGGACGCTGGGAGAGCTTTTGAGTGATCTCGGTGACCCCATCGGCATTCAGGATGCCGCGGCCGGTGGCTGCATCGGTGATCAGGACATTGACATAACCGCCGCGAAGCGCGGCGAGGATTGCCGGTACCTTGTCAAAGCCACCGGCGACAGCAATGCGCATGTTGATCTTCTTCAGGAGGTCGAGCGAAATGCCGACGGTCCGGTCGTCCAGCGGACCGGCGACGGGCCGTCCGTGGCCGTCGATGAAGCGTCCGGCAACGACACCGGTCGCGTCCTTCGCCAGATAGTCCTGCAGCGATACCGACTCAAAAAAGCCGCTGGTGTGGATAGTGGAATTCGGCCGCATGGAGGCGATGCCGAAAATCACCCTGTTTGCCCGCGAAAGCGCCTCAAACTGCTGATCGATCAAAGGTTCGCGCATCAGCATGTTACGCAATTCGGCGCTGGAAACGATGGCAGGCGCCGAAATGTTGATGAGCCGGCCGTCGACCGCGTCGGCAAAGGCCGCAGCACAAAGTTCCGGCGTGTAGGCGAAGGTTGCGCTCGTCCCACCTGTCGCCTGCACGATGGTCATATCCTGCAGTCCCGAAATGGCGGCCTGCCCGCCAACCGCCATGATGGTGCGGCCCCAGACGACCGCCATTGTATCCCCGGATTTCAACAGTTTCTGCAATGCCTGCGCGCCGGCTGCGCCAAGCCGTTCGATCAGCGGTCGGGCATTGTCGTCGCTCGGCACAACAAGACAGTCATGCAGACCGAAATGCCGCTTCAGTTCCTGGGCGATGGTGAGCGAGCTCAGGCGCGAGGGTTCGATGGAAATATTGACGATGCCGCGGGCGCGCGCATCGGCGAGGTAGCTGTTCACCGTTGCGCGTGAAATGCCCATGGTCTCGGCGATGTCGCCTTGTGTCATGCCATCTTCGTAGTAGAGCCAGCATGCCCACACATAGGGATCGTCGCCGTAGCGCAGCGGGATTGGTTCAGCCGCGATATCAGCCGTAGTGTTCTTTCGTGCCGATGATGTCTTAGCTGTCATCCTGCCTGGTTTCCCCTCGTCTGCAATCGACGGCGAAGATGAGCGCAAAAGCTGCAGTTTTCAACGTACCTCCGGCCGATTGTTCCCGGCCGCCGAAGCGGCCGGGAAGGTGATGCAAGGGAGGATCACGGGCTCTCACCAAAGCCCGATTTGTCAGGCGGGCTGGAGCCTCGTTCCCACGCCATCAGCCAGCGACTTCAGGATCAACGCGCAGGATGTCGCGCCCGCGTCGAGGACGCCGAGCGAACGTTCGCCGAGACGGCTAGCACGACCGATCTTGGCGACGAGATCGCGTGTACTGTCCCGTCCGGCCTCGGCAGCTGCGACGAGAGCCTGAAGCGCCTCGCCAAAGGACTTTCCGCTGCCGATCGCCGTATCGAATGCACTGATCGCCGGCACGAGTGTGTCAAGCAGTGTCTTGTCGCCCACCTTGGCCGCGCCGATCGCCTGAATGCCATCGAGGCCATTGTGGAGCATGGTGCTGAACGTCGCGGCGTCGATCGCATCAGACTTCTCGATCGTTTCGGCAAACTGCGTGAACATGACGCCATAGAGCGGTCCCATGGAGCCGCCGATCTCCGTCATCAGCACGGTGCCGAGCGTGTCGAGCGCTTCCGCCAAGGACATATCTGCCCCTTTGACGCGTTCGGCCGCCATGCCGAAACCCTTGGCCATGTTGACGCCATGGTCACCGTCGCCGATCTTGCCGTCAATTTCGCTCAGATAGGCGCGGTTTTCGATGATCCGATCGGCAAGCGAGAGAACGATATCGCCCGATTTGGCATTCCGAAATTGCTGCATTCGTCTGCCTCCCCTCAGAGCATCGCAGGGCACTGAACATCAACATTCAGCAGCCGCTTCAGCTCGTCGTCCAGTGCCATGACGGTCAGTGTTGCGCCGACCATTTCCAGCGATGTGAAATAGTTGCCGATATAGACCTTGTAGATCTTCAGTCCGCGTCCAGTGATCTCGGATTCAATCGTATCGTGGAGAATATAGAGTTCGTTGAGCGGCGTTGCGCCAAGCCCTGACACGATAACTGCGACTTCGGCTCCAGCAGCAAGCTGGTGATCGTCGAGAACGATCTTCGCCATCTCCTCGGCAACTTCCTTGGCGGATTTCAGCGGCTCGACGCGCACACCGGGTTCGCCATGATGGCCGATGCCGACCTCCATCGTACCCGGTTCGATGGTGAAATTTGGATGGCCGACGGAGGGCAGCGTGCAGGGGCCGAGGCCGACGCCGATCGAACGGCAATTGTCGATCGCCTTCTGAGCGGTCGCACGAACCTCTTCGAGGCTCGCGCCCTCGGCAGCCTTCGCCGCGCCGCACTTCCACATGAAGATCTCGCCGGCGACGCCGCGGCGCTTTTCGCGCTCCTCGGGGCCTGCTGAACATACATCGTCATTGGCGACGACGGTGGCGATCTCGATGCCTTCCTTGGCCGCCAGCTTGATTGCCATCTTCACGTTCATGTTGTCGCCGGCATAGTTGCCATAGAGGCAGACGACGCCCTTGCCGCCATTGGCTTCGCGCGCGGCATCGAGGAAGCTCTTTGCGGTTGGCGAAGAGAAAAGTTCGCCGACGGCCACGGCATCCAGCATGTTGCGGCCGGTATAACCGATGAAGGCCGGCTCATGACCCGAACCGCCACCAGTGATGACGCCCACCTTGCCGGCGACCGGTGTGTGACGAGCAGCAATGACACGGGGATTTTGTGCCGATAGCCTGACGATGTCGGCATGGGCCTTGACGAAGCCCTTGACGGTATCCTCGACGACCTCGTCCGGATTGTTGATAAATCTCTGCATTATAACTCCTATCTACCGCGCGTCAGATAATGGTGTAGCCGCCGTCGACCAGAAGGTCCGCGCCATTGATCATATCGGCACCGTTGGAAGCCAGGAACACCGCCGCCGCCGCAATCTCCTCTGGAAATGCAAAACGGCCGGATGGAATGCGCTGTTTCAGCGCCTCACCGCGCGGGCCGTCCCATGCCTTCCTGCCGAGATCGGTCAGGACGACAGTCGGAGAGATCGTGTTGACGTTGATGCCGTGCTTTCCCCATTCGGCAGCCAGCGTCTTGGAAAGACCGATAACGCCGAACTTCGAGGCACAATAGGCAACATGCTGATCGATGGCGACCGTGCCGGCCTGTGAGGCCATGTTGATGATCTTGCCACCCCTACCCGCCTTGATCATGGCGCGGCCGGCGGCCTGGGACACCAGGAAGGTGCCTTTGAGATTGATCGCGATGGTCTTGTCCCACGCATCGAGGCTGAGTTCCTCTGCTGGCGCGAGCATGACGACACCGGCGCTGTTGACGGCAATATCGATGTGACCGAATGCGGCCACCACGTCGGAAACCACCTTTTCGACCGATTGCGGGTCCGACACGTCGCAGACGAATGATTTCGCGCCGTTGCCGAGTTCCTCGGCCTTGCCCTTCGCGACCGATTCATTGATGTCCACCACGCCGACGATCGCGCCTTTGGCGGCCATGGCGGATGCGATGGCGCTGCCGATGCCGGAGGCCCCACCCGTGATCAGAGCGACCTTGCCGCTCAAGGAAAAGTTCAAATCAACCTGTTTTGAATCAGTCATGGCTTTCTTCTCAACCTGTCGGGATATGGGGCGGGATCTTCATCCCGCCCCAGGGAGGATCACTTGCGAGTGGAAAGCAGTTTATCGACGTTTTCAGCCGTCACCGGGGTCCACGGGACATTATAGGTCTTATCCTTGCCGTCGTTCCACGGCATATCCTTGTAGGTAGTCCAGATATCGGATTCCGGCTTATAGTCGCCCTTCTTGGCATTGAAGATCGCAAGATCCAGAGCGCCCTGCGCCTGGGCGCGGGCATCCTGAAGGATCGAGGTCATCTCACCGGCCTTGGCGGCCCGCAGCGCATCGGTGACGCCGTCGATACCGGCGATGGCGAAGCTCTTGACGTCGAGGCCGGCAGCCTTGATCGCCTCGATGGCGCCGAGCGCCATTTCATCATTCTGGCCGATAATGCCGTTGATCTGGTTCGGGTGCGATGTCAGCCAGTTCTCCATCAGCGTCTGGGCTTCTGCGCGCGACCAGTTTGCAGTCTGGTCTTCGAGAACCTTGACGTTGGGGCACTCGGCCAACGCCTTCTTGTTACCCTGCAAGCGTTGGATCTGCGCCGACTGGCCGACCGGGCCCTCGATGATCACGACATTGCCCTTGCAGCCGATCTTGTCCAGCACGCTCTTGGCTTCGAGATAACCGGAAACCGTGTCATCGGAACCGACATAGGAGGTCAGTTGATCGGAATTGACGCGGGTGTTGGAGCCGATGACCGGAATGCCGGCATCGACGGCGGACTGAACGGCAGATGCCCCTGCATCGACATCGATCGGAGCGAAGATGATGGCGTTGTACTTCTGCGTAATCATCGTCTTGAACTGGTCCTGCTGAACCAGCGCGTCATAGCGGCCATCGAAAACCGTCAGTTCGACCTCGCCGCTCTTGACGGCGGGGTGGTCCTGCAGGGCCGCAGTCCAGATCTGCATGAATTCTGCATTCAGGCCGTAGGGTGCTGCGCCAATCTTGATCTTCTCCTGGGCTGCGGCCGACGTAGCCAGTAGCGCCGTTGCCGAAGCAAGCGCAATCAGAAGCTTTTTCATTTCATTTTCCTCCACCTTGGGTTTAGGCTGCCAGCATGGCTTGCCTGTCGGACGGGGCGACCGAAGCGCCTGCCCCGAATTTCTTTTGTTGAGCTCAGGCTCCGAAATTTCGTTTCTGGTCGAGCATGACGGCGCCGACGATGAGGGCGCCCTTCAAGACCTGCTGGTAGTAGGACTGGATACCCATCAGATCGAGACCATTGTTCATCACGCCGATGATGAGCGCGCCGATCAGTGTTCCCGTCACCCGGCCGACGCCGCCGGAAAGGCTCGTGCCACCGATGACGACTGCCGCGATCGCATCCAGTTCATACGCGACGCCAGCCTGCGGCAGGCCCGAACCGGTGCGTGCGCTGAGCAGGATGCCTGCAAGCCCTGCCAGGCCGCCGGAGATGACATAGACGGTGAAACGGATTCGGTCGGTGTTGATGCCCGAAGTCTTGGCTGCATGCGGGTTGCCGCCGACGGCATAGATGTAGCGGCCGAACCGCGTACGGTTGAGCACCCACCAGGAAGCCACGAAGACGACCGCAAGCACGATGACCGGAGCAGGAAGACCGAATACATCACCGGTGCCGATCCAGCGAAAGGCGGGTGTCAGCGCCGGAACCGGGCGACCGCCACCGTAGATCAACGTCATGCCACGGGCAGCCGAGAGCATGCCGAGTGTGGCGACGAAGGCAGGAACCGAGAAGCGCGAGACGATCGCGCCGGAGATCGAGCCGCAGACAACACCGACCAGGACACCGACCAAGAGGCCGATAGCGACCGGATAGGGCGAACCGATGACGCCGGCCGTTTCCGAAGTGGTGGCAAAACTGGCGCTGACGATGCCGGCGAGTGCTACGACGGAGCCGACCGACAGGTCGATGCCGCGCGTCAGGATCACGAAGGTCATGCCGATCGCCAGCACGCCGTTGATGGACGTCTGCAGCAGCACGTTGGAAATATTGCCGCCGGTCAGGAAGAACTCATTCGAGAACGACAGGATAACGACCAGAAGCAGGAAGGCGAGGAAGATGCCGTATTCCTGCACGATCAAACGCCGCTGCTCGGTCTTGAACCAGCCGCCCACACTCTTGTTCTCACTCACTGACACTGCCTGCTCCTCTGCTGCCGGACGAACGCTCTGACTCTGGTCAGGTTGATAAGTGGACGAGTGATTGGGCATTCGTCTCCTCCCGGCTGTATATTCCGGCGCTCTTGCCGCCGCGCATCACCATGATGCGGTCGGACATGCCGAGAACTTCGTCTATTTCCGATGAGATCATCACCACCGTGCCGCCGTTTTCAGCGAAGTCGCAGATGATGCGATAGATTTCGCGCTTGGCGCCGACATCGACGCCGCGTGTCGGTTCATCCAGCAGCAGAACCTTGGGATTGCGCAGGAACCATTTGCCGAGAACGACCTTCTGCTGGTTACCGCCGGAAAGGCCTGATACCGGCATGGTGTCGCGCGCTGCCTTGATCTGAAACTGCTCGCGCATCCGCCTGCTGGCATCCACTTCCTTCGCATGGTCCATGGCAAAGGCGGGGCTCAGCTCCGGCAGGCTCGCCATGCAGATATTGGCGCGAACGGAATCGGAGAGGTTGAGGCCCGTCTGCTTACGGTCTTCCGTCACCAATGCCAGACCATGGGCCATCGCGTCCGAGGGCTTCGCGACCGAGATCGGCGCACCGTCCACTGCAATGCGCCCGGTCGATGGCTTATCGAGGCCAAAGAGGCAGTTGAAGATTTCCGTGCGGCCGGAGCCCATAAGCCCGTATATGCCGAAGATCTCGCCCTTATGGGCAGCAAAGGAAATGTCCTTGATCTTGTTCGGGCAGGAGAGCGCACTGACCTCCAGACCGATCTGAGGTGTCGGCGTATTGGTCTTGACGTATTCTTCCGACAGTTCCCGCCCGACGATCATGCGGATCAGGCTCGGCCGGTCGATCTCCGACAAGGCGCCGGCATCGACGAAGGAACCGTCGCGGAAAACCGTGTAGGAATCAGCGATCTGGAAGATTTCCGATAGGCGGTGCGAGACGTAGACGATACCGCGCCCCTGCGCCTGCAGGCGGCGGATCGCCGCAAAGAGCTGCTGGGCCTCACGCTCGCCGATCGCCGATGTCGGCTCGTCCATGAAGATGACTTCGGCATCGTGGCTCAGCGCCTTGGCGATCTCCACAAGCTGCATTTGCGCGACCGAGAGGTTCATCATGTACTGGTTTGCGCGGATATCGAATTCCAGTCCATCGAGCAGCTTTTGCGCCGCGCGGTTCATGGTGCGGAAATCGATGCCACCGAAACGGGCTGACGGCTCACGGCCGAGATAGATATTCTCGGCGACCGTCATGTGCGGAACCGGGCTCAGTTCCTGCTCGATGATGGCAATACCGGATGCGAGTGCATCAGCCGGACTGGAGAAATCCACCTCCCGGCCCCGCTGGCGGATCGAGCCAGCATCGCGCTTGTGAATGCCCATCAGAATTTTCAGGAAGGTCGACTTGCCCGCGCCGTTGCCGCCACACAGCGCGTGAACCGAGCCGGCGCGAAGTTGGAAGCGGCCGTCGCGCAGGGCTGCGACGCCGCCAAAGGACTTCTTGAGCCCCTCCACTTCCAGCAGAAATTCCACGTCCGTCTCCTCCACGCATGCGTCTGGCGAGCACGTTCCGTGCAGGCCATTCGACATCCGGAAACCTCCGCCCGAATGTCGATGCTGACAATATTCGATTGCTATTCGACAAATGTCAAGTGATGCGCAATCACGTAAATGTCAGGGTATCCGAGAGCCAGGAACGGCGCCGAAAAAGCCAGCAATTTCAGGGCGAAGAGCGACAGCGCGGCGGGAAATGAGGGCGTGTGGAACATCGTGCCGACGTGGCGCAAAGAGATTATCGACGGCGAGCATGATCGCGCCCCGCTCTTCTGAGGAACGGTCACCGGCGTGTCGATTTCTGCCAAAAAGCATCCGGCGGCGCTGACTGACGATACCTATTCTGCCGAGGGCGCCGCCAAGTCATCATCACCGTGGATGCATGCGTGGCCGGCCCCGAACTCGCCAAAGCGATCGTCGATACCTATCTCGCCCCCAGCTTCGGCCCGAATGGTCTATCGGTCGAAAACCTCAGGGCAATCGACGGCCGAACCAGGCAAAACACTGAGTTTCGTCACGAGACCTTCTGCCGCCCGTAAAGCAGCAGCATGCCGATGATGACCGCACCATAGATGAGCTGGCGGCCGGCCTCCTCGATCTGCATGACCGAGAGGATCGACTGGAGAAGGGTGATCAGGATGACGCCGGCAACGGTTCCGAGATAGGAACCCTTGCCGCCGAGCACATGTGTGCCGCCAAGCACCACGGCAGCGATCGAGGGCAAGAGATAGGCGTCACCCATAGATTGAGATGCCTTCGAGGCGTAGCCGGCGAGAAGCACGCCGCCGAGCGCGCTGAGCCCGCCTGACATGATGAAGGCCAGCAAGGTGATCCTACGGGTATTGATGCCGGACATGTACGCGGCGCGCTCACGATTACCGATCGCATAGAGCGCCCGGCCGAAGGTGGTGCGCGTCAGCAGGAAGACGGCGAGCAGGCCGACGGCCAACCACACCAGAACGCCATTTGGAAGCCCGGGTATGGCATAGCCGGTTGCCAGAAAGCGCATGGCGGCAGAGGCCGAATCCTGTGGCGAAAAACCGCCTGTGTAGACGACCATCAACCCTTGCGCGACGGCATTGGTCGCAAGCGTGATGATCATCGAAGGAATGCGCAGATAGGCGACTGCGATGCCGTTGACGAGGCCGATCGCGGCACCGCAGAGAATACCGAAGGGGATTGCGAGGACCGCACCCGTCGTTCCGTAAGCAGTGGCGGCGCAGGCCATCATCGCCCCTGTCGTCACTACCCAGGGCACAGACAGGTCGATCTGTCCAAGCAGGATGACCGCCATCATGCCGGTTGCGATGACGCCAAGGAAGGAGGCCACCTTCAATTGCTGCAGCAGATAATCCGGCGACAGGAAATTGGAGGAATAGAGCGAGCCGCCGAGAAGCAGCAGGATGATGCAGCCGAAGGCGATCGCCACAGCCGGATCGACGCCGCGCAGCCGGGCGGGCACAGGAATTTGCCGCATGGTGGAAGCATCCTCGCTCATTGGAACCACTCCAGACGATTGCGAACACGCGACAGGCCGATGCAGCCGATGCTGACTGCCAGCATCAGCACTACGCCCTGGAAGAGCGGCTGCCAGAGCGGATCGAGATCGAAAACGAACAACAGGTCGCCGATGGTGCGGAAGGCCAGCGCACCGAAAACGGCGCCGACAGCGCTTCCCTTACCACCCGCAAGCGAAACACCGCCGAGCACCACCGCTGCAATCGAATAGAGCGTATAGGCGTTGCCGCTCGCAAAGGCCGCCTCACCCGTATAAGAAAAGAAGGTCAGATAAAGCCCGCCAATCGCTGACAGCAGACCAGCCAATGCATAGGCAGCAAGCTTTGCCCGCTTCACCGGCATGGCGGACATATAGGCGGCGTTTTCTGCTGAGCCGACCGCATAGGCGGTGCGGCCGAGCACCGAACGGCTGAAGGGCACCCAGATCACCAGGACGACAAGCGCAAGTATGACAAGGCTTGCCGGAATGACGCCGAAAAGTTTCGAGGTAAAAGTATCGGCGAGATCTTCATTGACCGAGCCGCCAGGTGTGGGTCGCAACAGCAGCGCCAGTCCGTAAAAGACCGCACTGGTCGCGATCGTGGTGACGATCGGCTGAAGCCGACCGAAAATGATGACGAGACCATTGAGAAGGCCGCAGGCGAGACCGGTCAAAAGTACGGCCAGGACACCCAACCCCGTCTGCAGCGGCGTGCCGACGACAAGCCACGAGGCTAGACAGTTACACAGGATCAGGATCATGCCGATCGAAAGGTCGATGCCCGCCGTTATGACCACGAAACACTGCGCCATGGCCACGAAGGCGAGCAATGTCGCCTTGTTGGCGGCCGTCTGCACCACATTGGGCGTGAAGCCGGCGGGATGGTTCGAGACATAGATGATGAACATCAGGATGAAGAGGAGCGCCGCAAAGAGCGTGCCCTTCTGTTGAACGTACCGGTAGCGCCATTCACCAGTCGCCTGCCTGCTCATTGGGCCATCCCTTGCTGCGCCTCGGCGGCGCCGATGTTGAGGGCGGCGCTCACCAGCTCGCGCTCGTTGATCTCGTCTCCCTCGAGAATGCGGATGATGCTGCCATCATACATGACGAGCACGCGGTCGCAGCAACCGACCAACTCATCGTAGTCGGTCGAATAGAAGATGATGGCCGCACCAGCATCGGCAAGCTTACGCAGCAGGGCATAGATTTCCTGCTTGGTGCCGACATCGATGCCGCGTGTCGGATCGTTGAGCAGAATGATGCGCGGCCGGTTCATCAGCCATTTGGCGATCACGACTTTCTGCTGGTTGCCGCCGGACAGCGAGGCGACGGGCATGTCGATCGTCGCCGCTTTGATCGCCAGCAGCTTCAGAAGTTCGTCGATCTCCCGAAGTTCGGCTGCGCGATCGATCACGCCGTTGCGCGAAACACGATCAAGGGCTGCGATCGACAGGTTTTCGCGCACCGTCATTGGCAGCATCAACCCCTCGGTCTTGCGGTCCTCCGGGATCAGCGCCATGGAGATCTCGCCCGATTTCGCCGCACCCGGGCTCTTCAACCTGACTGGTCTGCCATCGACTGCCACCTCGCCCTTGAGGTCGCGCAGCACGCCGAACAGCGCCAGCAGCAATTCGCGCTGCCCCTGCCCGTCCAGGCCGCCGAAACCGATAATCTCGCCAGGGCGCACGTCGAAATTGATCCCGGAGAGCCGATCTCCCCAGGAGAGGTCGCGGCAGGACAAAACCGGCGCGTCCACCTTCGATTGCAGCGGCTTGGGCGGAAAGACGTTGGTATATTCGCGTCCGATCATCAGCTCCACTACCTGCTGGTCGGTCTTGGTGCCGGCGGGATAGGATTCGATACTGCGGCCGTTTCTGAAGACCGTGCAGTCATCGGCGAGCTCGGTAATCTCATGCATACGATGCGAAATATAGATCAGCGCCATGCCCTCGGCCCTGAGCTGCTTCAGCACAGCAAAGACCTTCTCGACATCCGACTGGGTCAGCGCCGAGGTCGCCTCGTCGAGGATCATCAGACGCGGTTTGCGGGCAAGCGCCTTGGCGATCTCTACCATCTGACGGCGAGAAAGCGGCAAATCCTTCACCAGGGATGATGGATGGATATCGGCAGCGCCGGCACGGGCAAGCGCCTCCTCGGCAATCTGGCGCTGCCTCTTGCGGTCGATCATGCCGAAACGCAGCGGCGGATTGCTGATGACGATGTTGTCGGCCACCGAAAGATCGGGAATGAGCGACAGTTCCTGGAAGACACAAACGATACCGGCAGCAATGGCGGCGGCCGGCGAGGCAAAGGAGACCTCATTGCCGTCCAGCAGCATGCGCCCTTCATCCGGCGTCACCACACCGGCCATGATCTTGATAAGGGTCGATTTCCCGGCCCCGTTTTCGCCGAGCACGGCGTGGATCGCCCCTGGTCGAACGGCGATATTAGCTTCCCTCAGCGCAATCGCGCCGCCATAGCGCTTCGATATGCCTTCCAGGCGCAGAAGCGGTTCGGAAAGGGTCATGCATCCAGCCTCCATTCGGTCGTGTCGAGATCGAGGCTACGGGCGCGCGCGCCCGTAGCCAGGTCCGGATGGTGGTGCTTACTGGTTTTCCTTGGTCTGCCCCATGATTTCCTGTGCGGAGAAGTTGATGCCGCAGGTCGGGAAGGAGTTGCCGACGAAGAAGTTGTCGGACTGGGTGGGGTAATAATCCTCACCTTCCTTGAAATTGGGATCGGAAACGAGGGCCGTCGGTAGCTTGACGGCCTGAGGAACGACCTCGCCTTCAAGAGCCGCGATGGCCGTCTTGATGGCAACAGCAACCTGTGCCGGACCGGTGCCTGCCGACGAGCATTTCAGGCCATCCCCCGCATGGGCGGCGCAGAATTTACGGAAGCCATTTTCTGTCTCACCGCCGAAGGGCACGAAGGGATGCTTCGCATCGATCATCGCCTGCACGACGCCAGTGTCACCGCCCTGCGCGGTGATGCCATCGAACGGGCCATTGGTGGCGATCGCATCGGCCGTTGCCTTCTGCGCCACGCCATCATCCCACTTGCCGACAACTTCAGTGACGGTGAACTTCTTGCCGGAAGCGTCCAGCGTTTCATGAATGCCGCTATGGCGATCCGTATCAACGGAGGTGCCGGCAACGCCGCGCACTTCGAGGATCTTGCCGCCCTGTGGCAGGTGCTTCACCAGCCAGTCGGCCCAGATGACGCCAAGGCCCTTCTGGTCGACGTTGACGTTGATCGCATCCTTGGTGTCGAGGATATTGTCGAAAGCGACAAGAACGACGCCGGCTTCCTTGGCGCGCTTGATGACCGGACCGAAGGCTGTCGGGTTCTGGGCGTTGACGACAACGGCATCATAGCCGGCATCGATGAAGTTGTTGATTGCCGAAATCTGGGCCGGGACGTCCTCACCGGTCGAGACGACCTTGAATTCCTTGAGCTTGGCGGCGACATCCGGCTGGGCGGCATAGGCCTTTGCCGTCTGCACCATCTGGATGCGCCAGGTATTGGCGATATAGCCGTTGGCAAGCGCGATGCGGTAAGGACCTTCCTTCTTCGGATATTGCAAGAACTGGGTTTCGGCCGACCATGGCACCATGCAAGTGGGGTCGGCGGCGGGGCCGGATACGACCTTTGGCTCCGCCATGGCCGTGCTGCAGAGCAGAACAAACGCCGACGCGGAAAACGCGGCGACACGGGCCATCTTCGCTTTCTTCACCTTAAGCATTGAATGTCTCCTCCTCAAGGCGGACCAGGCCGCCCCTCCACAAAATCTTATTGGCATGCTGATCCCGGAAGGCTCCATCCCATCCTTTTCCGGTGCAATTTGAGCCTAACATAGTTGACAGCGCTGTCAAATCGGATTTGCTAGCGCTGTCAACTGTAATCATCGAGAGGAAATATTTCGCAATTGCGAGATAAATTACAGATCGGCGTAAGTTTTCTGTATAAAGCGAGATGACAATGCGAAGAATAACTTTGGATGACGTGGCATCTCTGGCCGGCGTCAGCCCGATCACAGTTTCACGCGTACTTCGCAAGCCCGATGCGGTCTCGGAGGCGCTGCGACTGCGTGTCAATGCCGCCGTCCAGGAGCTTGGCTATGTGCCGAATATTGCGGCCAGCCGGCTTGCCTCGTCGCGCACGCATGCAATCGGCGTCATCGTGCCAACCCTCTATAACGTGATCTTTGCGGAATATCTCTTCGCTCTGCACGACGTGCTTGTCGGGGCGGGCTTTCAGGTCATCGTCGTCAATAGCCGGTATTCCGAACAGGAAGAGGAAAATGCCATCAAGGTACTGCTCGGCCAACGGGTCGAAGCGATCATCATCGCCGGCATTCATCATACACCGCTTGCCCATCAGCTTCTGAGGCGGGCGCATTTGCCCGTTGTCGAGACATTCGAGTTATCGCCCGATCCGATCGACCTCAATATTGGCATGCTTCAAGATCGCGCCGGGCAGGCAGCAACGCAGCATCTCATCGACCGTGGCTTCAAGCGTATTGCCTTTCTGGCGGGCAATCTCGACCATCGTTCCCAGTCCCGCTTCGACGGCTATCGCCTGGCGATGCAGGAAGCGGGCTTGGAGAACCTTGAGATCGTCACCCAGCGGCCTCGGCACAGCTCGGTTGCGCTCGGCTCCGATCTCCTGGCCCTTATGCATGAACGTGGCGACCGCCCGGAAGCGATCTTCTGCACCGACGACAACGTGGCGCTCGGCGCCATGCAGGAGTGCCGCAAGCGCGGCATCCGCGTGCCTGATGATATCGCCATCATCGGTTTTCACGATCTGGAATTTTCTGCCTGTGCGTCACCATCCCTCTCATCGATCGTGACGAGGCGTTTCGAGACGGGCAAGCTTGCCGCCGAAAAGGTACTGGCGGCCCTCAATTCGACGAGCCGCCAGCCGCCGAGCCAGATCGATCTTGGCTTCGAGGTCATCGCTCGCGAAAGTACGGGCGTGACCATCAAGCAGCAGCCTGGGCCTCGCTCTTGGCGATCGTGACCGGAACACCCTTGTAGCTCGGCGTGCCCGACTTGCGGTCATAGTGATCGAGCGCAATCACCGCATTCATTTCCGGATAGTAGCCGGCCACCGAACCGATGGGGATATTATACTCGACAGCCGTGAAACCGATGACGGTTTTCCCGCCGCCGTTTCCGGTGGCTGAACGGATATCGATCCGGTCTCCGTCACGCAGGCCCCGTTCGGCAAGATCCTGACTGCTCATGAAGATGACGTCACGGCGGCCGAAGATACCGCGATAGCGATCGTCGAGGCCATAGATGGTCGTGTTGTATTGGTCGTGGCTGCGCAGCGTCGTCAGCACCAGTATCGTCGGGTCCTTCAGGCGGGGATCTTCGTCGAGACCGGGGGCGACAAGGAAATTCGCCTTTCCGCTCGCCGTCTTCCAGACGCGATAGGAGGCCGGAACATCGAGCCGGAAACCGCCGCGGAGCCGGACGCGACTGTTGAACTCGTGAAAATCCGGAAAGACCACTTCGATCTTTTCGCGGATTCGATCGTAATTGGCGATCAGCCCGTTCCAGTCGATGCCGTATTTTGTACCGAGTGTGGCCATCGCAATGCCGGCGATTATGGCGGGTTCGGATTTCAGAAACTCGCTCGGCGGCTTGAGGAAGCCGCGCGAGGCATGCACCATCGACATGGAATCTTCCACCGTCACGGACTGCGGGCCTGATGCCTGGGTGTCGAGGTCGGTCCGCCCGAGGCACGGTAGGACGATCGAGGTCTTTGCCGTCAGGAGATGCGAGCGGTTGAGCTTGGTGGCGATATGGACGGCAAGATCGAGCTTGCGCATCGCCTCAAAGGTGACGTCCGGATCGGACATGGCGACAGCCAGATTGCCGCCGAGGCAGATCAGCGCCTTGGACTTGCCGGCCGCAATTGCCTCAATGGACTCGACCGCATCATGGCCCTTCTCTGCAGAAGGCCGAAAACCAAAGGCGCGTTCCATACCGTCGAGCAGCGCCTTGTTCGGGATTTCGGTGATGCCGACAGTCCTGTCCCCCTGCACATTGGAGTGGCCACGCAGCGGGCAGAGCCCCGCGCCCTGGCGGCCGATATTGCCGCGCAGCATCAGGAAATTGGCAAGCTGTTGAACATTCGCCGTTCCATTGGCATGTTGCGTGATCCCCATGCCGTAGCAGAGGATAACATTGCGGGCATTGAGATAGACGTCGACGGCGCTGTTCAGCGCCTCCATGGTAAGGCCGGACACGCTGAGGATATCGGCCCAGTGGGCATTGGCGAGATCCTCCTTGAGGGCATCGATGCCGACAGTGTGTTCGGTAATGAAGGCCCGGTCGAGAACGCCCTCACCGCCGGCTGCGAGATCGGCCTCGTCGCGCTCGAAGATCAGCTTCATCAGCCCCTTGAGGGCAGCAAGGTCGCCGCCGGTACGAAGCTGATGATAGGCCGATGCAATGCGTGTTGAGGACAACGTCACCATTTCCACCGGGTTTTGCGGCGCGGCGAAACGCTCGAGTGCCCGCTCCTTCAGCGGGTTGAAGACAATGATGGGAACACCGCGACGGGACGCCTCATGCAAGGTCGTCATCATACGGGGATGATTGGTTCCGGGATTGTGGCCAAAGCTGAAAATGGCATCGGCATGATCGAAATCCTCAAGCGTCACCGTACCCTTGCCAACACCGAGCGACAGCGGCAGGCCGACGCTCGTCGCCTCATGGCACATGTTCGAGCAATCGGGGAAATTGTTCGTGCCATAGGCCCGCACGAATAGCTGATAAAGGAAAGCCGCCTCGTTGGACGCGCGCCCGGACGTGTAGAACTCAGCTTCGTCAGGACTTGCGAGCTTGTTGAGTTCCGCACCAATCAGGCCGAAGGCATCACCCCATTCGATCGCTTCATATTTATCCGTGGCGCTATTGTATTTCAGCGGATGCGTCAGCCGGCCCTGGTCTTCGAGCTTGTGATCGATCCATTCCCAAAGCTCAGAGACCGTGTGTTCGGCAAAGAATTCCGGCGCGACGCGTCGGGCGGTCGATTCCCAGGTGATGGCCTTTGCGCCATTTTCGCAGAATTCGAAGGAAGAGGTGTGCTTCGGATCGGGCCAGGCGCAGCCGGGACAGTCGAAGCCTTCGGGCTGGTTTGCCTTGAGCAGGGTCGTACTTCCCTGCGCAACGATCTGCTGATGCTTCAGCGTTTTCGCCACCGCTTTCAGCGCATCCCATCCGCCTGCGGGGTGACCATATGCCTCAACGCCTTCCGGACGCTTGTCGCTCATCTTCGCTCTCCGTCTTCAAGATAGCCCGACGATAACAGCGAGTGTCCGGGCGGTGCATTATACTGAGGCATAGGTAGCGCAGCCGCCGACAAAGGCATGGATGTCGCAATCTTTTTCGAAACTCCCAACGCAGAAAAGAACTGCACATATACCAAGCAAATAGCCCATTATTTAATCATTTTCACTGAATGCCTAATAAATTGCCTTTTTAGCTTGTCCGCCTTGCTGCATTGCGTCATAAATGATGCATGAGCCGGCTCGATCTGACCATCCTTGTGATCGATGAAAACACCATTCGCGCCTCCATCATCGAAGAGGGGCTGCGAGAGGCAGGGCATGCGCGCGTGACGGTCATCCATGAAGTCCAAGGCGTGGCGCGTATCATCGATACGCTGCGGCCGGACGTCATCATCATCGATATCGAGAACCCCAATCGCGACATGATGGAGCATCTGTTCCAGTTGACCCGTACCGTCGGCAGGCCGATTGCCATGTTCGTCGACCGCTCGGACACGGCCTCCATCGAGGCCGCGGTGGATGCCGGTGTGTCGGCGTACATCGTCGACGGGTTGAAGAAGGAGCGCGTCAAACCCATTCTTGACATGGCGGTCAGCCGCTTCAATGCCTTTAGCCGGCTGCAGCGCGAACTTGCCGATGCCAAGTCGGCCTTGGAGGAACGCAAGGTCGTCGAACGCGCCAAAGGCATATTGATGAAGATGCGCGGCCTGTCGGAGGAGGAGGCGTTTGCATTGCTTCGTCAGACGGCAATGAACGAGAAGAAGAAAATGTCCGACATCGCCCAGAGCGTCGTGACCGCGGCAGGACTTTTAATGTGATGGCCGGTCTGGTTGCGACTGTCCGGAGGAAGCCGGAGTGAACATGATGACGAAAAGCCGCGATCCCGATGCCGGCCTTCCCGCGCCCGCCCGCGCCAACGGCGAAGGCTCCAGAATGTTGAGGGCTGGCTTCATTCCGCTCGTCGATGCTTCCGTGCTCATCGCCGCAGCGGAATTCGGCTTTGCTGAGCGGGAAGGCCTGACGCTCGATCTCGTCAAGGACGTCTCTTGGGCGAACGTTCGCGACCGCCTCGCTTTCCGGCAGTTCGATATCGCCCACATGCTCTCGCCGATGCCCGTTGCCTCCATGCTCGGCCTCGGCTCCAATCCATCGCCGACGATTACGCCCTTCTCTCTCGGGCGCGGCGGCAATGCGATCACGCTATCGACCCGCCTGTTCGACAGGATGCGGAATGCGACCGGACTTTCCGAAACTGCCAGCGCACTGGAAAACGCCAAGGCGCTCTCAAAGGTCTTGGCTGAAATGAAGGCAAGCGGCGAGCCGCTGCCAACCTTCGGCGTCACCTATCCCTTTTCCTCGCATAATTACGAATTCCGCTACTGGCTCGCCGCCGGCGGTATCAATCCGGACAAGGACGTCAAACTCGTCGTCGTGCCGCCGCCGCTGACCTCGGATGCATTGGCCGCCGGCGCGATCGACGGCTTTTGCGTCGGCGCGCCCTGGAACATGGTGGCGTCAGAGCGCGGTGTCGGGCGTATCGTCGCTGCCAAACAGGATATCTGGCCATCTGCACCGGAAAAGGTGATCGGCATGCGCCCGGAATGGGCGGACAGCCATCCGGAAACGGTCTCCCGGCTGATCGTCGCTCTCGACGCGGCGGCGCGCTGGTGCGACCGGCCGGAAAACCACGATGCGCTTGCCGAGGCCCTGGCGGATGCCCGCTACATAGCAGCACCGGTCCACATCATCCGTCATGTGTTGGCCGGCGAGTTCAGCCTCGATGCAAAGGGGAACCGGCGCATCATCGACAATTACTTCATGTTCCATTCGGGCTTTGCCAATTATCCGCGCACGAGCCAGGCGCTCTGGATCTACAGCCAGATGATCCGCTGGGGCCAGGCCGAACTCGGGCTCAACCCCGCACGCGCAGCCGCTTCCGCCTATCGCCCGGACCTTTATCGCACAGCCCTGGGCGAGGGCAGCGCACCTATCGATGCCGACGTGCGCATCGAAGGCGCCGACGAAACCGACCGCTTTATGGACGGCCATGTTTTCGATCCATCGAAACTGCCTGACTATATTGCGGGTTTTGCGGTGAAGAGCGCCCTGCCCTTCATTCCGCATCCTGATGAAACCTGAAAAGGTTGCTGCATTGCATAAATCGCTTGCAGCATTTTCGACCCGCAACTGAGCAATCGCACAAAAGTTTTGCAGAGTAATTTCGTGCTTCGAAAAGCGGCAGCAGGCACAACTCAAAGAAATTTCTTTTTATTTCAATAGTTTGCAGAAACTACCACAAATTGGCACGCCGCTTGCAAGACTAAAATCGCACCGGTCAACGGCGACCAGGTGCAGGATGAGCGCGTAATAAGCGCTTACAACAGACATCGACGTCGCAAGGTTTTTGCTGTCCGGGACTTCTCCCTTCCCGAGGACGCAATCTCCGAGCGGCGTTTTTTTATTCCGAAAAATCCGGCAGCCACCCAGAGGAGCCCGCGCATGACCAAGATTTTCACGACCGCGATCAGCCGTCGCAGCATGCTGAAGACCACCGCCGCCGCAGCCCTCGTGAGCGCCGTTCGGACGGCATTTCCTTCAGGCGCTTTCGCTGCTGCGGCCACACCTGAGGTGACCGGCGTCAAGCTTGGTTTCATCGCCCTGACGGATGCAGCGCCTCTCATCGTCGCCAAGGAAAAGGGTCTGTTCGAAAAGCACGGCCTTCCTGAAGTCGACGTGGCGAAGCAGGCCTCCTGGGGTGCAACGCGTGACAATCTGGTGCTCGGCGGTGCGGCCAACGGCATCGATGGCGCGCATATCCTCTCGCCGCTCCCCTATCTCATGCACACCGGCAAGGTGACCCAGAACAACCAGCCGGTGCCGATGGCACTGCTGGCACGGCTGAACTACGACAGCCAGGGCATCTCGGTCGCCAAGGAATATGCCGATACCGGCGTCCAGCTCGACTCCTCCAAGCTGAAGGCCGCTTTCGAAAAGAAGAAGGCCGAAGGCAAGGAAGTGAAAGCCGCCATGACCTTCCCCGGCGGTACGCATGACCTGTGGATCCGCTACTGGCTCGCCGCCGGCGGCATCGATCCGGACAAAGACGTCTCTACCATCGTCGTGCCGCCCCCGCAGATGGTGGCGAACATGAAGGTCGGCAATATGGACGTCTTCTGTGTCGGCGAACCCTGGAACGAGCAGCTCGTCAACCAGGGTATCGGCTTCACCGCGGCGACAACCGGTGAGCTCTGGAAAGGCCATCCGGAAAAGGCCCTCGGCATGCGCGCCGACTGGGTGGAGAAAAATCCGAATGCCGCCAAGGCCCTGCTGATGGCCATCATGGAAGCCCAGCAATGGTGCGACAGCATGGACAACAAGGAGGAGATGGCGACCATCCTCGGCAAGCGGCAATGGTTCAACGTGCCGCCGAAGGATGTGCTCGGCCGCCTCAAGGGCGACATCAACTACGGCAATGGCCGCGTCGCGCATGGCACTGATCTCTACATGAAGTTCTGGGCCGGCGGCGTCTCCTACCCCTTCAAGAGCCACGATACCTGGTTCATGGCGGAGAATATCCGCTGGGGCAAACTCGCGCCGAATACGGATATCAAGGCGCTGGTCGACAAGGTGAACCGCGAGGACATCTGGCGCGAGGCCGCAAAGGACCTCGGCGTTGCGGCGGCCGACATTCCGGCCTCGACGTCGCGCGGCAAGGAAACCTTCTTCGACGGCAAAGTCTTCGATCCGGAGAACCCCTCTGCCTATCTCGACAGCCTCTCAATCAAGGCCGCTTCGTAATCCCCGCCTCCGGCGCGTGAGGCGCGCCGGCTTTTTATTCCATGAAGGAGCGAACGCATGTCAGCGCTTGCAAAGAATGAAAACATCAAGGCGACTGTTGCGCCGAAGACGGCCAATGTCGTCCATCTCGCAAAGAAGCCGGCGCGCAAGATCGATCTGCAGCTCCTTTCGGTCGCTGCCGCCCGCAATATCGTGCCACCGCTGATCGTTCTTGCGATCATTCTCGGCCTCTGGCAGATCCTCTGTTCCTCGCCGAACGCCTCGCTGCCATCGCCGCACCAGGTCTGGCAGGAAAGCTATGATCTGATCGCCTATCCTTTCTTCAACTACGGATCTCAGGATATCGGTCTCGGCTGGCGCGTACTGGTTTCGCTGCAGCGGGTTGCCTATGGCTTCGGTCTTGCAGCCGTAGCCGGCATCGTCATCGGTGCGGTTATCGGCCAGTCGATCTGGGCGATGCGCGGCCTCGATCCGATCTTCCAGGTGCTGCGCACTGTGCCGCCGCTTGCCTGGCTGCCGCTGTCGCTCGCGGCCTTCCAGGACAGCAATCCTTCGGCGATCTTCGTGATCTTCATCACCTCGATCTGGCCGGTCATCATCAACACTGCCGTCGGCGTGCGCAATATCCCGCAGGATTACCGCAATGTCGCCGAAGTGCTGCGGCTCAACCAGTTCGAGTTCTTCTTCAAGATCATGCTGCCCTCGGCAGCCCCCTACATCTTCACCGGTCTGCGCATCGGCATCGGCCTGTCATGGCTGGCGATCGTCGCCGCCGAGATGCTGACCGGCGGCGTCGGCATCGGCTTCTTCATCTGGGATGCGTGGAACTCGTCCCGCCTGCCCGACATCATCGTGGCGCTTGCCTATATCGGCGTCGTTGGCTTCGCCCTCGACAAGCTCGTGTCCGCCATCGGCAAACTCGTCACGCGCGGCGCCTAGGCCAATTGAGGGGATCGACCATGAACGCCTATCTGAAACTCGACCATATCGACAAACATTTCGACCGGGCGGGCGCCCGCACCGAGGTGCTGAAGGACATCAACCTCGTCATCGACAAGGGCGAATTCGTGTCGATCATCGGCCATTCCGGCTGCGGCAAGTCCACGCTGCTCAACCTGATCGCCGGCCTGACGCCTGTGTCAAAGGGAGCCGTGCTGCTCGAAAACCGCGAGGTCAATGAACCCGGCCCCGAACGCGCCGTCGTCTTCCAGAACCATTCGCTGCTGCCCTGGCTGACTGTCTATGAAAACGTCAATCTCGCCGTCTCGAAGGTCTTCAGCAATAAGAAGAGCAAGGCCGAGCGCCACGACTGGGTCATGGCCAATCTCGACCTCGTGCAGATGGCTCATGCGAAAGACAGGCGCCCCTCCGAAATATCGGGCGGCATGAAGCAGCGCGTCGGCATTGCCCGGGCACTCTCGATGGAGCCGAAGATCCTTCTGCTCGACGAGCCCTTCGGCGCTCTCGACGCATTGACCCGTGCGCATCTGCAGGACGCAGTGATGGAAATCCACGCCCGGCTCGGCAATACGATGGTCATGATCACCCATGATGTCGACGAGGCCGTACTGCTTTCCGACCGCATCGTGATGATGACCAACGGCCCCGCCGCCCGCATCGGCGAAGTGCTCAACGTGCCGATCGCCCGGCCGCGCAACCGTATCGAACTCGCCTCCGACCGAACCTACCTCAAATGCCGCGAAGCCGTGTTGAAGTTCCTCTACGAACGTCACCGCTTCGTCGAAGCCGCGGAGTAAACCATGACCGAAAAACTCGTCATCATCGGTAACGGCATGGCGCCTGGGCGCATGCTGGAACACCTCTTCGAACAGGCGCCGGGCCGCTATCAAGTCACGATCTTCAATGCCGAGCCGCGCGTCAATTACGATCGCATCATGCTCTCGCCGGTCCTCTCGGGCGAAAAGACCTACGAGCAGATCGTCATCCATGGCGATGGCTGGTACATCGACCACGGCATCACCCTCTACAAGGGCCACAAGATCGTCTCGATCGACCGCGACAGGAAGACGGTCACGTCGGATCATGGTGTGACCGAGAGCTATGACAAGCTCGTCATCGCCACGGGCTCTGTGCCCTTCATCATTCCCGTTCCCGGCAAGGATCTGCCCGGCGTCATCACCTATCGCGACCTCGATGACGTGCAGGCCATGCTGCTCGCCGCCCAGTCGCGGCAAAAGGCGATCGTCATCGGCGGCGGCCTGCTCGGGCTCGAAGCGGCCGCCGGCCTCGCCCAGCGCGGTATGGATGTTACCGTATTGCACGTCATGCCGACGCTGATGGAGCGCCAGCTCGACCCCACCGCCGGCTACCTCTTACAGAAGGCCGTCGAGGAACGCGGCATCAAGGTCATCTGCAAGGCCAATACCAAGCAGATCATCGGCAACGGCAAGGTGGAAGGCGTCGAGCTCGACAACGGCACGATCATTCCGGCCACGCTCGTCGTCATGGCGGTCGGCATTCGTCCGAACGTCAATCTTGCCAAGGAAGCCGGGCTTGCCGTCAATCGTGGCATCGTCGTCGATGCCGGCATGCAGACTTCCGATGGCGACATCTACTCGCTCGGCGAATGCGCCGAAGTCGGCGGCATGGTCTATGGTCTTGTCGCGCCGCTCTACGAGATGGCCCGCGTGGCAGCCTCCCATCTTGCGGGCGATATAAAGCCGGGCTTCGTGCATTCCGATACGCCGACCAAGCTCAAGGTCACCGGCATCGAGCTCTATTCTCTGGGTGATTTCGCCGACGGCGATGACCGGCACGAAATCGTGCTGCGCGACGCAACAGCGGGCGTCTACAAGCGCTTGGTGCTAAAGGACAACCGCATTATCGGCACGGTGCTTTATGGCGAAACCTCCGATGGCGCCTGGTTCAACGACCTCAAGAAAAAGGCGGTCGACATCTCTGAGATGCGCGACACTCTGATCTTCGGCCAGGCCTATCAGGGAGGGTCCCCGCTGGACCCTATGGCGGCCGTTGCAGCCTTGCCGGATGATGCGGAAATCTGCGGCTGCAACGGCGTCTGCAAGGGCAAAATCACTTCAACGATCACGGCTAAGGGGCTGACATCGCTCGACGATGTGCGCGCCCATACCAAGGCTTCGGCCTCCTGTGGCTCCTGCACCGGCCTTGTCGAGCAGCTCATGTCCTTGACGCTGGGTGATGCCTATAATCCGAAAGCCGTGCAGCCTATGTGCACTTGCACGGAACTCGGCCATGATGATGTGCGCCGCCTGATCAAGGCGAAGAAGCTGAAGACCATACCCGCCATCATGCAGGAGCTGGAATGGAAGACATCCGGCGGCTGCGCCAAATGTCGCCCGGCACTCAACTACTATCTCGTCTGTGACTGGCCGGATGAATATGCCGACGACTATCAGTCGCGCTTCATCAACGAACGCGTCCATGCCAATATCCAGAAGGACGGCACCTATTCCGTCGTGCCACGCATGTGGGGCGGAGTGACCAATTCCGGCGAGCTGCGCGCCATCGCCGATGTGGTCGACAAGTTCGCGATCCCGATGGTCAAAGTGACCGGCGGCCAGCGCATCGACCTGCTCGGCATCGAAAAGGAAGACCTGCCGGCCGTGTGGGCCGATCTCGGCAAGGCCGGCTTCATTTCCGGCCAGGCCTATGCCAAGGGCCTGCGCACGGTGAAGACCTGCGTCGGCTCCGACTGGTGCCGCTTCGGCACGCAGGATTCCACCGGCCTCGGCATCCGCATCGAAAAGTTCATGTGGGGCTCCTGGACACCGGCCAAATTGAAGATGGCAGTGTCCGGATGTCCGCGAAACTGTGCGGAGGCCACCTGCAAGGATATCGGCGTGATCTGCGTGGATTCCGGCTTCGAGATCCATTTCGCCGGCGCTGCGGGTCTCGACATCAAGGGCACGGAGGTGCTCGGCCTGGTGAAGACCGAGGACGAAGCGCTCGAACATATCGTGGCGCTGACCCAGATGTATCGCGAGCAGGGCCGCTATCTTGAGCGCATCTACAAATGGGCCAAGCGCATCGGCCTCGATGAGATCCGCCGGCAGATTATGGAGGATCACGACAAGCGCCAAGCCTACTACGAGCGCTTTGTCTTTTCCCAGAAATTCGCCCAGGTCGACCCCTGGTCGGAGCGCGTCTCCGGCAAGGACAAGCACGAATTCCGGCCGATGGCGACGATCGGCTTCAATCAGGCGGCAGAGTGAGGAGATCAACCATGAACTGGCACCCGATCGGCGAGATCTCCGATATTCCTTTGCGTGGCTCCCGCTGCGTGAAGACCCCGCATATGAATATCGCCGTATTCCGCACGGGCGAGGACGAGGTCTATGCGATCGAAAACCGCTGCCCGCACAAGGGCGGGCCGCTTTCGGAGGGCATCGTGCATGGAAATGCCGTCACCTGCCCACTACACAACTGGGTGATTTCGCTGGAGACCGGCAAGGCACTCGGCGCCGATGACGGCGCGGTGCGTACCATCCCACTCAGGAACGAGGGCGGCAGGCTCTATATCGCGCTCGAAAGCCTCGTTATGGCGGCCGAATGATGGGAGCGGAGGTCAGGACCACCTGCCCCTATTGCGGTGTCGGCTGCGGCGTGATCGCCCGGGTGGACGAGGCCGGCACAGTGACCGTGAAGGGCGACCCGGAGCACCCGGCCAATTTCGGGCGGCTCTGCTCCAAAGGTTCGGCGCTTGCCGAAACCATCGATCTCGACGGTCGGCTGCTCCATCCCGAAATCGATGGCAGACAAGCAGGCTGGGATGAAGCTCTCGATCTCGTCGCCAACAGATTTTCCGAGACCATTGCCCAACATGGCCCTGATGCCGTCGCCTTTTATGTCTCGGGTCAGCTTCTGACCGAGGATTATTATGTCGCCAACAAGCTGATGAAAGGCTTCATCGGCTCCGCCAATATCGACACCAATTCCCGCCTCTGCATGTCTTCCTCGGTCGCCGGCCATCGTCGCGCTTTCGGCTCGGATACGGTGCCCGGCCTCTATGAGGATCTGGAGTCTGCCGACCTCGTCGTGTTGACGGGCTCGAACCTCGCCTGGTGCCATCCAGTCATCTACCAGCGGCTCGCTGCCGCCAAGGCGGCCCGGCCGGGCCTGAAAATCGTCGTCATCGATCCGCGCCGGACAATGACCTGTGATATTGCCGATCTGCATCTGGCCATTCGCCCGGATGGCGATGTGGCACTCTTCATGGGACTGCTCGCCCATCTCGCGGCAAGCCCCGTCATCGACCAGAACTATATCGGTGCCCACACGGAAGGTTTTGGAGCGGCCTTCGCCGCTGCCGCCGCACTAACGGTAGACGACCTGCTTGAGCGTACCGGCCTGCCAGCCATGCAGGTGAGGGAATTCTTCCGCCTGTTCGAGACGACCGATAAGGTCGTCACCTGCTACAGCCAGGGTGTCAACCAGTCCGCTTCCGGCACCGACAAGGTCAATGCCATCATCAACTGCCATCTGGCGACCGGTCGCATCGGCCGACCTGGCATGGGACCGTTTTCGCTGACGGGACAGCCGAACGCCATGGGCGGCCGCGAGGTCGGCGGGCTCGCAAACATGCTGGCCGCCCATATGGCGATCGAAAATGCCGAGGATCGCGATCGGGTGCAACGCTTCTGGAATGCGCCTGACATTGCCTGCAAGCCCGGCCTGAAGGCCGTCGATCTGTTCCGCGCCGTCGAAGAGGGTCGCGTCAAGGCGCTCTGGATCATGGCGACCAATCCGGTCGTTTCCATGCCCGATGCCCGCCGCGTCGAGGCGGCGATTGCCGCCTGCCCCTTCGTGGTCGTGTCCGACATGTTGTGCGAGACCGATACGACGCGGCACGCGCATGTGCTGCTGCCCTCCCTCGGCTGGGGCGAGAAGGACGGAACGGTCACCAATTCGGAACGCCGCATATCGAGGCAACGCCCCTTTCTCGTTTCTCCGGGAGAGGCGCGCGCCGACTGGTGGCAGATGGCAGAAGTCGGCCGCCGGATGGGCTTTGCCGCATTCGACTACACGTCTCCGGCCGATATTTTCGCCGAGCACGCGGCACTCTCCGCCTTCGAGAATGACGGCAGCCGCGACTTCGACATCGGCGCCTATGCCAAGACCGAAGCGCGAGCCTATGACGCGCTGAAACCATTCCAGTGGCCGCAGCCTTTTGGAAAAGAGAAAAAGGAAACGCGGTTCTTCGCCGAGGGCGGTTTCTTCCATCCCGATCGCAAGGCGCGTTTCGTTGCCGTCGAAGCGCCGGCAACCGACAGAACAGATTCAACCTATCCCTTCACGCTGAATACGGGCCGCATCCGCGACCAGTGGCACACCATGACACGAACGGGAAAGAGCGCGCGGCTATCATCCCATATCGCCGAACCCTTTGCGGAAATCCATCCGCGCGACGCGATGGAACTCGGCTTGGCCGATGCCGCCCTTGTGCAGATCGAAAGCAGCTACGGCAAGGCGATCATCCGCGCGCTGGTGACCGACCGGCAGGCGCGCGGCAGCGTTTTCGTGCCGATGCACTGGAGCGACCAGAATTCGGCTGAGGCGCGGATCGGCGCCGTCGTCAAACCCACAACGGACCCCGTTTCGGGTCAGCCCGCCTCGAAGAATGTCGCGGTTGCCGTCAGCCGCTATCGTGCTGCCACTTATGGCTTCGCCGTCAGCATGGCAAAGCCTGATGTGGCGGACGCGGACTATTGGGCACTCGCCAAGGCCGATGGCGGATGGCGGCTGGAGCTTGCGTTCCATGACGGTATCGAAGACTGGACGGCCTGGTGCCGAAAAAGCTTCAGCATTGCCGACCATATCGAGCCCTTGGGTTATGCCGACCAGCAGTCCGGCGACCGGCGGATCGCCTTCTTCGACGGAGAGAGGCTGCTTGCCGCGCTCTTCCTTGCAAGAGAGCCGGTTGCCGTTGCGCGCAACTGGGCGGTGTCGCAGCTGACCGCCGATCACAGCGATCTGCGTCGCCGCTTTGCCATCATCGCCGGCCGGCCTGGGGCCGACAGGCCGGATCCGGGTGCGACGGTATGTTCCTGCTTCAGCGTCGGCGTCAACCAGATCGTCGTCGCCGTCCGCTCCGGCTGCCGCAGCGTCGAAGCGATCGGCAACGAACTTAAGGCCGGCACCAATTGCGGTTCTTGCCGCGCCGAAATCAGGGGGATCATCAATGCCTGTGTTGCAGACGCTGCCGAATGATGTTGCCGACCGGGCGCCCGCCCGCATGGCCCCGCTTGCCAAGCTGCCGGTCTTCTGGTCGCTTGCCGGACAACGGGTGATCGTCGCCGGCGGCTCGGATGCCTGTGCCTGGAAGGCGGAACTGCTGGCCGCCTGCGGTGCGAAGGTCGAGATTCATGCCGAGCACCTCGGCGAAGCCTGTGCCGCCCTTATTGAGCGCGGTTCGTCGCATCCGGATGGTGCGTTTATCTACCATCCGACGGCATGGCGCGAAGATATTTTTGCGGATGCGGCGCTCGCCATAGCGGACTGTGAGGATGAGGCCGAGGCTCGAACATTTTTCGAAGCGTCGCAGCGAGCCGGGGTTCCTGTCAACATCATCGACAAACCTGCTTTCTGCCAGTTCCAGTTCGGTTCCATCGTCAACCGCTCGCCCGTCGTGGTGTCGATCTCGACGGATGGCGCCGCTCCCATTCTCGCCCAAGCCATTCGCCGCCGCATAGAGACGCTGCTGCCGACATCGCTGAGATCCTGGGCAGCCCTTGCCCAGTCACTGCGCGAAGAAATTGCTCTTCGTCTAAAGCCCGGCGCAGAGCGCCGCGCCTTCTGGGAGCGCTTTGTCGATCGCGCTTTCGGAGCTGAACCGACAGAAGCAAGCGCTCGCGATCTGCTTGCCGATATGAAAAGGCCAGCTCAGGCCCGCCCCGTCGGGCGGGTGACGCTTGTCGGCGCCGGTCCGGGCGATGCAGAATATCTGACGCTGAAGGCTGTGCGGGCGTTGCAGGCCGCCGATGTCATCCTGTTCGATGATCTTGTGTCGGACGAGGTTCTGGAACTAGCGCGACGCGAGGCGAAGCGCCTGCTCGTCGGTAAACGCGGCGGCCGCACGAGCTGCCGCCAGGAAGATATCAACGAGATGATGCTGACCTTCGCCAGGGCCGGCAAGAACGTCGCCCGATTGAAATCCGGCGACCCGATGATCTTCGGCCGCGCCGGCGAGGAGATTGCCTATCTGAAGCAGCATAATATCCCGGTCGAGGTCATCCCGGGCATCACAGCGGCCAGCGCGATGGCGTCGCGGCTCGGCGTGTCGTTGACGCATCGCGATCATGCGCAGAGCGTCCAATTCGTCACCGGCCATTCGCGTCATGGCAGCCTGCCTGACACGATCGACTGGCAGGCGATCGCAGATCCAAGAAAAACGACGATCTTCTACATGGGCGGACGCACCGCTGGAGCGATCCAGAACAAGCTGATCGAGGCTGGCCTCGATGCAAAAACGCCCGTCGTGATCGTCAGTTCTGTTGCCAATGCCGATGAGCGACGCTGGGGCGGCAGTCTCAATGATCTTTCTTCGGCCATGGTCGGAATCGGCCTCGACCGGCCCGTGCTGATTGGCGTCGGAGAGGTTTTTGCTGCTTGCGGTCTTGAGGCGGAACACGTCCGGCCTCTCATCGCCCGAGCTCAATAACGCCGAACCGCCGGAGAAATCCCGCTACTAGGCTGGCCATGAAGGGTCTTTTTCTCCTCTAATGAGGAAAAGTCGGCAGTTGGGTGCCCCCAGCTGCGACAAACAATCCTGCGCGCCACGATCTAATCCGTGACATTAGGTAGTGTTTTGGTCAAACATTTTGCGGCATTGTCCGATTCCCTTTTAGGCGACACGAGATCTCACATGCCCTCGAGACTGAATCGCAAATTGCAGATGCCCCGCCGCGACGACCTCGGCCTTCTGACGATCGCCAACGGCTCCGGCCTCTCCATATCGGCGCTGCCGAACGGCACGCTGTTTTCCATCGATTATGTCGATAGCCTCGGATCGGTGCAGATCAATCAGATCCAGGGATCGCCGCTCTCCGGCGGCGTTGGACGGCTCTATCTGCGGATCGGTGGCAAGAAGCCTGCCGTTGCCGAGATCGTCGGACCTCGGGCGCAGGGTCGCTTTGGCCATAGTGAGGCAGGCTTCTCCTGGAGTGGCGAAGTCGGAGACATCCACTATCATGTGAGCCTCGTGCTTGCGCCCTCCGAGACCACATGGTTCTGGCATGTCACGCTGAAGCATTCCGGTACGGAAAAACTGCCGGCCGATCTCGTGCTGGTTCAGGATATCGGTCTCGGCGACCGCGGTTTCCTGATGAACAGCGAAGCCTATGCCTCGCAATATGTCGACCATCATATCGCCGAGCATTCCGTCTTCGGGCCTGTCGTGATGAACCGGCAGAACCTCAAGCAGGGCGGCGGGCGCAATCCATGGCTCGCGCAGGGTTGCCTGGAAGGTGTTGCCGCTTACGCTACCGATGCGATCCAATTGGTCAAATCGGCCGCCGGCAAGGACGATCTTCTCGTCGGTCCCTTCGGCAGCGACCTGCCGAGCCAACGCCGGCAGCATGAAATGGCCTGTCCGGCCCTTCAGTCGAAACCGCTCTCCGTTTCTACCGAAGGCGTGACCGCGAGTTTCTTCGGCCTGTTCCTCAACGATCATCAGGCGGCATCCGACAATAGCGATCTGTTCCGCCTCGATCATTTGAAAGCCGTCGAAAAGACGGCTGCTGATCCGGCAGAGCAGGTGCCGCCGCGCAGCATCCTGCAGGGTGCCGGGCTGCTGACGGTCGAAACGCTCGACAACAAGGCGCTTACCCGCCTCTATCCCGATCGTATGCTCGAAGAACGCGTAGACGGGAAGCTGCTGTCCTTCTTCGTGCCCGAGGGCGCCCTCAATCGCCACGTGGTTCTGCGGGAGAAGGAACTGCAGATCGCGCGGCGCCATGGAGCAATCGTGCGCAGCGGCCAGAATATGCTGCTCGACGATGTCACATTGGCATCGACCTGCTGGATGCAGGGCATATTTGCCGCGCAGTTGACGATCGGCAATACGTCCTTCCACAAACTGTTTTCGGTCTCCCGCGATCCCTACAATCTGACGCGCACCAGCGGATTGCGCATTCTTGCCGATGCCGGTCAGGGTTGGCAGCTTCTCGGCGTGCCTTCAGCCTTCGACATGGGCCTCAGCGACTGCCGCTGGATCTATCGCCTTGGCGACCGCACCATTACTGTCACGGCGACGGCGTCGGGCGAAGACCCCGCGATGCAGTGGGCCGTCTCCGTCGAGGGCAAGCCCTGCCGCTTCCTCGTCTTCGGCCACCTCGTTCTCGGCGAACGGGAATATGACACAAGCGGCTATGCCGAATTCGATGCTGAAGCCAAGCGCATCCGCTTCCGCCCGGACCCGCACTGGCTCTGGGGCGAACGTTTTCCCGATGCCAGCTACTGGCTGGTAAGCTCCACGCCTGACGCCGTCGAGGCTGTCGGCGGCGACGAGCTTCTTTATGATGACGGCGTGGCCCGCAACGGCGCCTACATCGCGTTGCGCTCCAAGGAGACACAATCGCTCGCCTTCGCCGTCGTCGGCTCGATGACAGACATGGCAGAGGCCGAGCGTCTGGCCGAGCGCTATGCAGGCGGTGTCGCGCAGGAGACGATGCTGGCTCCGGCTTCGCGTTTCTGGCAGCACGCCATTCGTGGCGTGACGTTCGACAAGCCGAAAACCGATGCGGTGGCACATGCCGCGATCCTGCCCTGGCTCGCACATGATGCAATCGTGCATCTCAGCGTCCCGCACGGGCTGGAGCAATATACGGGCGCTGCCTGGGGCACGCGCGATGCCTGCCAGGGGCCGGTGGAATTCCTGCTCGCCTACGAGCATGACCGCGAAGCCAAAGAAGTGGTAAAGACAGTCTTCAGCGAGCAGTACCTGGAAAAGGGCGACTGGCCGCAATGGTTCATGCTGGAGCCCTATTCCAACATCCGCTCCGGCGACAGCCACGGCGATATCGTCGTCTGGCCGCTGAAGGCGCTCTGCGACTATATCGAGGCAACTGGCGATCTCACCATCCTCGATGAAAAGGTGGTGTGGCGCGACGACAAGACCATGGGCAGGGCACCTGCCGATACGATCACCATCCATGTCGACAAGCTTCTCGCCACCGTGCGCGAGCGGTTCATTCCCGGCACGCACCTGATCCGCTACGGCGAAGGCGACTGGAACGATTCCCTGCAGCCGGCCGATCCGCATCTGCGCGACTGGATGGTGAGCAGTTGGACCGTTTCCCTGCTCTACGAACAGATCGTGCGCTATTCCGCCATCCTGCGCCGTATCGGCCAGGCCGCTGACGCCACGGAACTGCGCAAGATCGCCACCGCCATGCGGCGCGACTTCAACAAACACCTGATCCGCGATGGCGTGGTCGCCGGTTACGGCATCTTCGATCCCACCCATGACGGCGTCGAGCTGCTGCTGCATCCCGATGACCGGCGTACCGGGCTGCACTATTCGTTGATTTCGATGACGCAGGCGATGCTCGGCAAGCTTTTCACGCCAGAACAGCGGCAACAGCACATGAAACTGATCGAGAAGCACCTGCTATTCCCCGACGGCGTGCGCCTGATGGAGAAGCCTGCGACCTATGCCGGCGGTCCGGAGACGTTGTTCCGGCGTGCGGAATCCTCCTCCTTCTTCGGCCGCGAGATTGGCCTCATGTATGTGCATGCGCATCTGCGCTACTGCGAGACCCTGGCAATTGCTGAGGATGCAAAGGCACTCTGGAAGACGATCGGTCTCGTCAATCCGATCGCCGTGACCGACGCCTTGCCACACGCGTCACTGCGCCAGCGCAACACCTATTTCAGCAGCAGCGATGCCGCCTTCCCTGACCGCTATCAGGCGATGAGCGACTGGGATCAGGTCAAGAAGGGCGAGATCGACGTCGACGGCGGCTGGCGCATCTATTCCAGCGGCCCCGGTCTCTATGCCCGCAGTTTTATCGAAAACATCCTCGGCTTCAAACGCCGCTTCGGCCGCCGCAAGCGCCTGCCCCTTCTGCCGTCCTCTGCCTCGATCACGATTAAGACGGATCATGCACCCTGGCGCCGCCTAAACGGGCCAAAGCGAAAGGGTTAAGCGGCAACTTCGCGTACCCGAGGCCGGATCGGATTGGGAGCGGCGAAGTGGCAGGCGGCCATCTGGCCACTCGCCACCTCTCTCAACGCAGGCCGCTCCAGCTTGCAGATATCTTGTGCAATCGGACAACGGGTGTGAAAGCTGCAGCCCGACGGAATGCGTGACGGGCTCGGTACGTCGCCTTCGAGTACAATGCGGCGGCTTTTGCGATCTGGATCGGGCTCGGGAGCGGCCGACAGCAACGCCTGCGTATAGGGGTGCTGCGGGGCCGAATAGACCTTCCGCTTTTCGCCTACCTCCACGATCCTGCCGAGATACATCACTGCCACACGGTCAGCGATATGGCGGACGACGGCGAGGTCATGGGCGATGAAGAGGAAGGAAAAGCCCTTCTTCTCCTGAAGGTCCTGCATCAGGTTGATGATCTGTGCCTGCACGGAAACGTCGAGTGCGGAGACCGGCTCATCGGCAACGATGAAGCCGGGATTGAGGGAGATCGCCCGGGCAATACCGATGCGCTGCCGCTGGCCGCCGGAAAACTGCCGGGGATAACGGTCCATGGCGCTCGTCGGCAGGCCGACCTGCGTCAGGAGATCGGCGACCCTCTCGCGCCGTTCGCGCTTTGAGCGGACGAGGCCGAAGGCATCCAGCGGCTCGCCTATGATTTCGGCGATGGAGCGGCGCGGGCTCAGCGATCCATAGGGATCCTGAAAGATCATCTGTACATTGCGCCGCATGCTGCGCATCTTCTCGTGCGACAGCGCCGTCAGCTCGGTGCCCTCGAAGAAAACACGACCATCAGTCGGCTCGATCAGCCGCAACAGCAGGCGTCCGAGTGTGGACTTGCCGCAGCCGGATTCACCCACCAGCGCCAGCGTTTCGCCGCGCAGGATCTCGAAGTTCAGATCATCGACGGCGCGCACGCCGCTGCTCTCCTGCTTGAAGGACAGCATGCCGCCATCGGAAAACACCTTGCTCAACCCTTCGGCACGCAGGATTGCGTTCATCGCATATGCTCCTTGATCGATGGGAGGGGTGCCTTGCTTTCGGCGGTAACCCAGCAGGCCGCCTTGTGCTTCGGACCAAACGCAAACATGGGCGGCATTTCCGCGGCGCATCTGTCGGTCCGGTTGGCGCAGCGGGCGTAGAAGGCACAGCCCTGCTTGACCGAGCCCGCGGTCGGAACCGAACCGGGGATCTGGTAGAGCCGCTTCTGATCGTCATCGAGGCGCGGAATCGATTTGAGCAGACCCTGCGTATAGGGATGGCTCGGGTTACTGAAGATCGAGCGGACATCCGCATCCTCGACCACGTGGCCGGCATACATGACGATCACCCGGTCGCAGACCTCGGCGATGACGCCGAGATCGTGCGAGATCAGCAGCACGGCCGTGTTCAGCGTCTTTCTGATTTTCGCCATCAGGTCGAGCACCTGTGCCTGGATGGTGACGTCGAGCGCCGTCGTCGGCTCGTCGGCGATCAAAAGTTTCGGATTGCAGGCAACCGCCATCGCGATCATCACCCGCTGGCGCATGCCGCCCGAAAACTGATGCGGATAGGCATCGAGACGACCTTCCGGATTGGGAATACCGACAAGCTTCAGGAGTTCTATGATGCGGGCGCGGCGCTCTCCGCGGTTCATCTTCTCATGCAGCTTGATGGCCTCGCCGATCTGGTCGCCGATGGTCATGACCGGGTTCAGCGAGCTCATCGGCTCCTGAAAGATCATCGCGATGTCGCGGCCGCGGATCTCGGGCATGGCGCTTGCCGGCAGTTTCAGCAAATCATTGCCCTCGAAACTGATCTTGCCGCCGGAAATCCGACAGAGTTCCGGCACCAGCCGCATGATCGCGAGCGACGTGACCGACTTGCCCGAACCGGATTCGCCGACGATGCCGACGGCACCGCCAGCTTCGATTTCGAAGCTCACATCGTCAACGACAACGATCGGGTTCACCGGTGTTCCGAATTCCACGCGCAGATGCTCGACGCTCAGCAAGCGCTGCTTCATTGCGCCGTCTCCGGATCGAGCACGTCGCGCACGGCGTCGCCGATCAGGTTGAAGGAGAGAACCACGAACGTAATCGCAATACCGGCGCCGATGATCGGCCAAGGTGAACCGAAGAGGTTGTTGAGACCGTCACGGATGATATTGCCCCAGCTTGGATTGGGCGGTTGCGTACCGATGCCAAGGAAGCTGAGCGAAGCTTCGAGGCGGATGGCGGAGGCAACCCAGAGCGTCATCAACACGACGATGGGGGCTGCAATGTTCGGAATGATGTGGCGTAAAATAATCGTCGGCGTGCGCACGCCGACCGCGACCGCCGCTTCAACATAGGGCTCCTGCTTGACCGCCAGCGTCGAGGCGCGGGCCACACG
>NZ_JBFTPM010000019.1:0-125685 GCF_056398505.1 Rhizobium sp. 01T437 | reverse complement strand
GGGGGCTGCAATGTTCGGAATGATGTGGCGTAAAATAATCGTCGGCGTGCGCACGCCGACCGCGACCGCCGCTTCAACATAGGGCTCCTGCTTGACCGCCAGCGTCGAGGCGCGGGCCACACGGGCAAAGCCGGGGATGAAGGCGACCGTGATGACGGCGATGATATTCCAGAAGCCGCCGCCGAGCACGGCGGCGATGATGATCGCCAGCAGCAATTCCGGAAAGGCGAGCAGCAGGTCGATGACGCGCGAGATGAGGCGGTCGGTGATGCCGCCGAAATAGCCGGCGGTGACGCCGAGCAGCGTGCCGAAAATCGCCGCCAGAACCGGCGAGATGAAGCCAAAGATCAGCGAGTTGCGCGAGCCATAGATCATGCGCGACAACACATCGCGGCCAAACTGATCGGTGCCGAGCCAATGGGCGGCTGACGGGTTCTGGTTGATCGTCAGAATGCTCTGGGCGAGCGGATCATAGGGTGCAAGCCATGGCGCAAAGGCGGCGACGAAGATGAAGATCGCGACGACCAGCAGCGCAAAACTGGTGGATATTCGCCCATAGAGGATGTGGCGGAACGCATCCGCCAGCCGGTGATCGTCAGCAATGACCTGGGGGGTCTGTTCGGTTGCGGCCATCACTTCACCCGGATTCTTGGATCGACGACGATGTAGACGAGGTCCATCGCCAGATTGATCAGCACCACGAACATCGCAAAGACTACGACGCCACCCTGGATGACGCCATAGTCACGCTCGGAGATGGCGCTGATCAGGAGCTTGCCGATGCCGGGGCGGTTGAAGACGAGCTCGATTGCCACTGAACCGGAGAGGGTGGCCAGCATGCTAAGGCCAAGCCCGGTCGTCAGCGGCAGAAGTGCATTGCGCAACCCGTGACGATAGATGACGCGCATTTCGCCCGCGCCCTTGGCGCGGGCCGTGCGCACATAATCGCGCCCCATCACCTCCAAAAGCGAGGTGCGGGTGAGGCGTCCGATGAAGGCCGCCTTGACCAGTGCCAATGTAAGCGCCGGTAGGAAGACATGGTGCATGCGGTCGATGAAACCGGTGCCGCCGCCATTGATTGGGAACCAGCCGAGATTGAGCGCGAAGGTAATGAGCAGCAGCGCGCCGAGATAAAAATCCGGAATGGCATAGCCGAACAGCGAAAAGCCGCGCATGGCCGAATCCGGCAGGCCATTGCGGTGGGTCGCGGCCCAAACGCCGAAGGGCACCCCGACGACAACGCCTATGATCATCGCAACGATCGTCAGCTCGATCGTGTAGGGAAGATTATAGATGATCAGTCCGAGCACCGGCTGGTCGGTCATGGCGGAACGGCCGAAATCAAGGCTGAGCGTGCCGATGACGAAGTTGATATATTGCTGCCAGAGGGGAGCATTCAGCCCCATCCGCTCGCGAAAGAGCTGGAGCTGTTCGGCCGTGGCATTGTCGCCAAGCGCCGCAATTGCTGGATCGCCCGGCAGAATGCGCATGGCAATGAAGACAAGCGTCAAAACCAGCAGGATGGTCGGAATAGCGTCCGCCAACCTGAGCAAGAGATACCGGGTCACAGATCCGTCTCCTCCCTGTCACCGCCGGAGCGGTCTCCTACTTCGGCGCGGCCGGCGTTCCCGTCGGCGGACACCCATGATGGTATGCACGGTTCAGTCCTGCAACGCCGTGTAATAAGGCTCGTTGGACAGGTTGTCCTCAAGGCCCGGTGACAGCACGTTTCGCCCGCCCCTCCTCGAGCTGACAAAAAACTGCAGGTGAAACTTGGAGTCTGTGTAGTCGCCGGGAATGGTCGCGGCGAAGCCATCGCCATTCCGTGTCATCTTCGCCGAATTCCAACGCTCGGCCTGATTGACATGACGATAGTGCAGCACCGGTTCCTCGTCCATGGTTTCATCGACACGCACCGTCAGAGCCTCGCCAGCTTTGAATGTTGCAGGTGCTGCGATACCCGCAGTGCTGGATATGACCGGCTGGCGGGCCTTGAGCGCCTTGACGGCCGCAAGCACCTGCTCGTCCGCCTGCACCGATTCAAACTTGCCGGCGCCGCGCAACGACTCCAGATCGAGAACCTCGGCCGTCATCTCCGGCAGACGCGATTGCCACGAGCCGCGCAACCAGGATTGCGGGCCATAGGTCAGGTCGTCGTGATAGACGTCGCGCGAGACGTCGGCCGCCGCCTGCCAAGCCATGACGGAGCGCTTCGCGTGATCAATAACGGGCTCGATCAGCGTCGTGACCCTAGTGGCGACGAAAAGCTCCGCCCAGCAAGCGGCCCGAAACCGTTCGGCAAAGAAGCGCGCGATGGCGGCAGAGATCTGCACATCGATCATGATACGCTGGACGGCCGCCGAGCCGAAGCTTTCGGTCGCCTTCGACCTTGTCAGAGCTGCTTCGCAGCCCTCCGCCATCTCCTCCAGCCAGTCGGCCACGTCAAGCGGCGTGTAGCGATGCGAGGGCTTTCCGGCGAGAAGAAGCTCCGCATATTCGCGCGCATTGGCAAAGAGTGATGAATCGAAGGTCGGCGCATTTCCGAAACGGACCGGCCCTTCCATGTCGAAGCCATAGGCGCGACGGCCCGAGCCTTCGACGAGTGCAAGGTTGGTATAGACTTCCGGCCAGTAGTGATTGTTGGACGCTGAAGGGCCATGTGCCAGGGTGATCAGCGGCAGCACGCGACTTGCCCAGGAGAGCCCCTTCTCGCAGTCGGCGGCGGCATCGCCGCATTCATGTTCGAGATAGCGCATCCAGCTTTCGCGCGGTGCTTCCGGATAAAAAAGCAGTCGCCCCCAGACGCGGTATTGATACTCATATTTCTGCCAGTCGTAGCGCGTCGGCAGGCCGTGCTGCTGGTAGTTGAAGCGACCACCGGGAATGCCGGTACCCATGCGGCCCTTGAAGCTCTGCGGCTCGCACCATTCAACGCCGTCGGAGCCTGCAAACATGGAGCTGCGGCCATAACCGGCGGCAAATTCCGGATCGCCCCAGAGCAGCACGCGCTGCGTTCCCGCCCAGATGCGGTAGATGACCTTATAGTCCTTGTCCTTTGTCAGGAGGTCACCATAGCTGTAGCGCAGGAACTTGCGGGAGCCTTCGCTGAGCTGCTCGCGCTCGCTGCGTGCTACTTCCGGCGGGTATTCCTTGTTGCGGATAGCGGACTGGTGATAGGGCGGCCCCATATGTTCGGCGAGATATTTGGGTGAAGCGGCAAAGGGCATGCCGGATTCGCGGGCGATCTGCAGCATAGTATGATCGAGACCCTTGCCATGCATGTCGATTTCTACCGGGCGGCCCGCTGCAGTGACACCCGCAAACGCCTCCTTCCAGAAACCGTATTCGCCTTCGGCAATGCCGCCTTCGACATGGACGCGGAATGTCAGGCCGGTAATCTCGGGGACTTCCCGCAGCAATTCGGTGATCGCATCGCGGCAATAGGGGCCGAGATTGTCGTCCGTCACACCCGTGACCGTGTAGTTGGCACGCGGCACGTCGTCGAAATCATAGCGCTGCGTCCAGAGCGCCAGCTGGAATTCCAATCCGCGTTTGGCCGCCTCACGACCGATGAATTTCAGCATGTCCAGATTGGTTTCGCGCTCCTCATCGGACAGCTCGGCGACTTCGACGTCGTAACCCGGCAGCTTCAGCAGGAACGGATAAGGGAAATAGAAATAAACGTCTGTGATCCACGGATTGTGGTAGGGATAGTTGTAGCCCATGCCAAGCGTCAGGGCGAAACGGTTGAACCGGTTCGATGCGAGCATGGTCAGATAATCGCGCCATTGCTGCTTGTCGTAGAACCAGACCTTGTCTTCTTCCTCGCTGCAGAACAGCCGCGCCATGCTGCGGATGCGGGCTGACGGTTTTTCGGCAAGAGGAAACTTACCTGCGAACAGGTCTTCGCCATCGCTATAGCGCACGCGATCGGCGAGTTCGGTCAAAGCATAGACCATACCCCTTTCGTCATGCGCCCACGCGGTAATCGTGTTGCCGTCGCGAGTGAGAGCAAACGCCTCCTCGCTCCGCGCCATCGCTGCCGGCGCCTGTGGCGATCCAACCTCGGCCACCGCGATCGAGATACCCTCCCCTGACGCCTTATCGGAGGATTTCGCACCCCGCCGCTTCAGGCGGCTGCGCAATTCGTCGATTGCCCATGTGACACCGTCGGAAAGCGGTGTGGATGGCAGGCTGATGGATACGGTGTCGGCTTGCGCCATGTCTGACCTCGCAGGAATAAGACCAATATCAGCGCGCAGGGCGCAACGCTCCCGGCCCGACGCAGGGAACGATCATGATGTCGGAACGTGTTCGCGACTGGAGCATCGGACCGAAAATATGAAGTGGTTTTCGGACAATCCGATGCTTTAACAAAAACTTAGAGCGGCGGACGCGATTCCGTTTTCTGCCCGCCGTTCTAAGGAAGTCAGGCCTTGATCTTGGCCCTGGTCAGCGGCCAATTCACATAGCCGGAAACCACGTCGTAGCCGAGATCGACCTTTTCAGAACGGACGATCATGAAACCGTTGTTGGAAACGGGCAGAATGACCGCATCCTTGAGGGCCTTGATCTCGATTTCCTTGACGATCTCCAAGCGCTTGTTGAGATCCGGCTCGGCAAGCGCCTTGCCCAGGAGGTCGTCGATGCCGGGAATGGCGACGCCGTAATGGCTCATATTCGCCCCGCCATTGCCATCCGAGCGGACTTCGGCACCCTTCGACAGGTAGGTGACGACCACCTGCGTCGGCACCGGCGGCAGCGCAGACGACTGCTGAGACAGCGTGTTGGTGCCGATGTTCTGGTCGGCATGGAAGGCCGTGTGGTCCTTGATGTTCAGGTCCATATTGATGCCGACCTTGCGCAGTTGCGCCTGGATCATCAGCATGATGGCCGAAAAGTCCTCGCGCTGCGACGTATCGTTCTTGAAGCTGAAGCCATCAGGGAACCCGGCTTCGGCAAGCAGCGACTTGGCTTTTTCAGGATCATACTTGTAGGCAACATCGGCCGGGATGTTTTCCGCCGTGAAACCACCGGGATAGGAGGGTGGATTGAGCCCGTAAGTGCGCTTGCTGATCGGCGCGATCGCTGTGGTGATCTCGTCGCGGTCGATCGCATAGAAGAGTGCCTGACGCACACGCACATCGTCGAACGGCTTCTTCGTCACGTTGACCTGCATGGTGAAGAAGCTGCCGGGGCTGACGACGTCGAAGATCAGGTTCGGATCGCGTTGCGACATCGAAGCTGCCCAGCCGGGGGCGCGAACGCCCTCGATCAGATGCACGTCGCCTGACAGCAGCGCCAGCGTACGCGCCGTCGTATCGGCGATATAGAGGCATTGCAGCTTGGGTGTCGCCGGCTGGACGTCCCAGTGTTCTGTATTGGCAACCAGCATGACGCCCTGCGATGGATCCGGATAGACGGTTTCCAGCACATAGGGGCCGGTTCCGATCGGATCGCGGCCGATCGGCTCCTCGCCCTTCTCTTCGACCGCCTTCTTGCTCATGACGGATGCGTCGTAGTCGCTGAGAACGCCGAGCAGGAAGAGCGGATCCGGCTGCGCCAGCTTGAAGGTGACCGTGTAGGGATCGTCGGCCACGACTTCGCTGATATTGGTGAATTTCGGACGCACGCCGCCGACGCGGACGGCATCGCGAATGCGGTCGAAGGTGAACTTGACGTCTGCAGACGTCATCTCACCATAGCCCTTGTGGAATTTGACACCCTGGCGGAGCTTCAACGTCCAGGACTTCGAATCAGGCGTCGAGGTCCAGCTTGTCGCAAGGCGCGGTACGAGCTCGTCTATCGTTGCCGGGAATTTCCAGAGCGGCAGGTCAACGAGCTTGTCATAGACGTGGATAATCGCCCAGTTGTCGACACCCTGGATCGACTTCGCAGGGTCGATGGTCCTGAGGCCGCGGGCAGCAAAAGCAATTTTCAATGTATCGGTGGCTTGCGCAAAAGCAGCCGGCCCGAAGCTTGCTGCAATACCGGCGCCAACTACAGCAGCCGCAGAATTTTCCATGAATCTACGTCGGGTAATCGCCATGCTCAGATCCTCCCTTATCGAGGCGCTGCATCCCGGCTGACGCTTAATTCCCGGTGTTTTTATTATGAAGCGTCTTCTGGGTCGACGAGCAACGCAATGGGACGGTAGCGCTACCAGATACAGGCGTCAAGTTTGTTCGACGGCGGATTTATGGGCGTTTTGGAAAAGCTCTTATTCAAATTGCGACATATGCCGCAGGCAAAAAATCGGCAGTCTTGGCGTCAGTCGCTAATCAGCCGGCGCCGCAGTTCCCCGCTGCGGTCGGTGCTGACGCGTTTCTTGATTTTGAAGCCCAAGTCGACAATCCGGTCTCCGCTGTCGTCTCCGCTCAAGCGGCGACGCAGCGCCATAACTGCATTGTAACCGGATTCCCAGCGAGGGCTGCGCACACTAGTGATCGAAGGATAGGCCGCTTCCATAATGTCGAAATCGTTGAAGCCGGCGATGCCGAAATCCTCGGGCACGCGGATGCCGCGCTCCATGCATTCGAACAGCGCACCAAGCGCCATGACGTCATTGTTGCAGAAGACAGCGTCCATATCCGGATTGGCGTCCAGAAGATCGGCCATCAGCTTGCGGCCGGTCGAGGGGGTTGCAAAGCGCGGCGTTTCCCAGCCCACACCTTCGGGAATATGGTCGCTCCTGTCGATCGGCGAAATATAGCTCGGATTATAGATGCCGGCTTCCGTCAGCGTGTCCTTCAGACCGGAATAACGGCCGAAGGAACGGCCATTCAGCCAGCCGCTCAGAAAACCGATATGCCGGTAGCCGGCCTCGATCAGGTGACGGGTTATCGCCCGGCCGGCCTCATAATGCGAAAAGCCGATGATCGTATCGATCGGTTTGTCCGTCAGGTCCATGATCTGGATGACCGGGCAACGAGCATCCTCCAGCATTTCGCGCGCGCGATCGCTCTGTTCGGTACCAGAGACGATCATGCCCGCCGGCTTCTGGCGCAGCATCTGTGCGATCAGTCGCTCCTCCTCTTCCGGCTGGTAGCGGGTATTGCCCATCTGGATCTGCAGCTCGGTGCCTTCGACACCGTCATAGACGCCGCGCAGAACGTCGGAGAAAATATTCTGGGTCAGCGAAGGAACGAGGACACCGATGACATCGGCCCTGACGGAGGCGAGCGCCCGGGCGCTGAGATTGGGAACATAGTTCAGTTCCCTCACCGCCTTGTCGATATTCGCGCGCAGGGTGGCGGAAACCTGGCTCGGATCACGCAGCGCCCGCGACACTGTAATCGCCCCGACCCCGGCGAGACGCGCAACATCGGCAATCGTGGGACGACCATCGGTCCGTCGGCTTCGCAATCTTTTCTCCCCTCGCGGCATTTCGGAACAGCGCTGCCCCTCCCTTGGAAGGTTTCTCAGGCATTGCTCAAAGCGAATATGTCAATTCCAAAAAGCAACATCGCAGTCAACGCAGGCGCAAAACCAATCAGTCCGCCCCGATCCTGATAGCGGAATAATACGCCTCCCGGTCGAATGAAATGTCTGGCGTCTTTACGGAGACGGCAACACACGCTGGCCTTTATGGGTGTTAGCCTATACGCACTGCACTTATACTGTCAAAAAGGTGAGCCCTTTCCAGATCGGGCATGAGGCGGACGATTTCGTCCAGCCGGAAATTGACGCGGTCGCGCAAGACGGAGCTGAGCTGGGTTTCCGAACCCGTCGCTCGACGGCGAACGCTCTCGCGCGGACTGCCGGCGCTATGTTCGTTGCAATTGTCTGAACACATTTCCGGATAACCATCGAACGCTTTGCTGAGATTTTCCGCATCGTGGAATTTCCGGGAAAAGTCGGAGACTAAGCGACGCTTTCATTTAGTTTGGCGATGCAAACCAACTGAACGAGGGTGGAAATAGTCATGGGATCTGAGCCTTGGTACCGCACAGCGTTGCGATGGGGACAGACCAATCTGGTTGAGATCGACCCAGCGCGTTACGACGACACGTGGTGGCGGGAGCACTGGCGTAGGACCCGTGTCCAAGGCGTCATCATCAATGCCGGTGGCATTGTCAGCTACTATCCGACGAAGTTCCCGCTGCATCACAAGGCGGTAACGCTCGGCGACCGCGACCTCTATGGCGAGATCGTCAAGGCTGCGCGTGAAGAAGGATTGAAGGTCATCGCGCGCATGGATTCAAACCGTGTCGCAGAGGATTTCTACCGCGCTCATCCGGACTGGATCTGCCTCGATATCGACGGCAAACCCTACCGGCAGGCGGACAAGTATGTGACCTGCATCAACTCGCCCTATTACAGCGAATATCTGCCTGACATCATGCGCGAGATCATCGAGCGTACCATGCCAGACGGTTTTGCCGACAACAGTTGGGCCGGCATCCCGCGCAAGAACATCTGCTATTGTCGGCACTGCACCGAGCAGTTCTTCGCATGGTCGGGCGTAGACCTGCCCCGCCGCCATGACTGGGCCGACGAGAACTATCGCCGCTGGATCCAGTGGAACTATAAGCGCCGCACCGATCTCTGGGAATTCAACAACAAGGTCACGACCGGAGTCGGCGGCAAGGACTGCTGCTGGATGGGCATGATCAGCGGCGACATCCTGAACAACGGCAACCGCTTCATCGATCTCAAGGAAATCCTTGCCCGCAGCCCGATCGTCATGCTCGACCACCAGCGCCGCAACCTGATCGACGGCTTCGAGGACAATACCGAAACCGGCAAACGGCTGCATGAGGTGGGCGGCTGGGACAAGCTCATTCCTGAGAGCACGCCGCAATACCAGCTTGGCTCGCCGGCTTTTCGCCTCGCCAGCATGCCGCCCGCCGAAGTGCGCCTCTGGTCCTCCTCCGGCTTTGCCGGCGGCATCCAGCCTTGGTGGCACCATATCGGCTCACTGCATGAGGACCGCCGTCAGTACAAGACGGCAGAGCCGATCTTCAAATGGCATGAGGCGAACCAGGATATTCTGATCAACCGGCAGCCTCAGGCCGATGTCGGCGTCGTCTGGTCACAGAACAACCACGACTATCACGGTCGCGACAAGGCAAACGACCGCACGATGAACCCCTATCGGGGCACGGTGCGGGCGCTCGATCGCGCCGGCATCACCTATCTGCCCGTCAATGCCGACGATATCGAGAAGGCGGCGGGACGCTTCAGCGTACTCATCCTTCCGAACCTCGCCGCCATGTCAGACGAGCAGGTCTCCGCCATCGAGGCTTTCGCGGCTCAGGGCGGTTCGGTGATCGCTTCGTCAGAAGCGAGCCTCTACAGCGAGCATGGCGACCGCCGGATGGACTTCGCTCTTGGCAAGCTCTTCGGTGTCCATCGCAGGAACGGAGCGCATGGCGACTTCGAGGCCGCTAATCCCGACATCGAAACCAGCGCGCGCCACACCTATCTGCGCCTCTTGCCGGAGCTACGCAGGGGTGTGCACGGCCCCTCGGACAAGACGGCGCCGAAAGCTGACGGAAGCCGCCATCCGGTGCTGGCCGGTCTGGATGAGACCGACACCCTACCCTTCGGCGGCTACCTGCCGGTCGTTAGCGTCGATGATGACGTCAGGGTGCTGGCGACCTTCATTCCGGATTTTCCGATCTATCCGCCGGAAACCTCCTGGATGCGGCAGCCCTATTCGGATGTGCCTGCCATCACTGCCCGCGAGAACGGCAAGGGCAAATTCGTCTGGTTCGTCGCCGATCTCGACCGTTGTTATGCCCGTGACGACCAGTTCGAGCACGCGCGCCTGATTACCAATGCCGCGCGCTGGATGCTTGCCGATCACTCGCTGCTCAGGCTGGAAGGCACGCACGGCCTTATCACCGCTGCGCTTTATCGGCAGGATAAACGGCAGATCGTTCATCTCAACAACCGCGTTCTGATCTCCCGAGTGCCCGGCCGCCAGAACGAACTCGTACCGATCGGTCCGGTGACGTTGCGTCTGCGCAAGCCGGCCGGCAAGACCGCTTCCGACGCGAGCCTCAGAGTTGCGGGAAAGACAGTGAAGATCACCGACGAGGGCAGTGAAATCGCCATCGATGCCGGCGCAATCCTCGACCACGAGGTGATCGTCGTCGACTGGTCCTGATCGGATAAAAGAAAACCGCCGGTTCGAAAGAGCCGGCGGTCCATTCGAGCAGAGTGTTTCGTGTCAGCTCGCAATGGCGTTGACAGGCGGCATCTCCCCGCTGAGGGCCGCCGTCAACTGCGCCGAAGTCTCAGCGAGCAGGCGCCCGAGCACCGGAATCCGCTGCGGCGTTATCCGCGATGCGATGCTCGACAGTGATATAGCGCAGATCGCCTCGCCGTGATGGTCATAGACAGCAGAGGCCACACAACGCAGGCCGGAAACCAGCTCCTCATCATCGATAGCATAACCATCCGTCCGGATTCTTTCGAGATCGGCGCGAAGTGCCGATTGCCTGGTGAGCGTATTGGCCGTGAAGCGCCGGCTTCCCTCCCGTGACAGGATCGTCTCCAGATCTTCCTGCGAATAGGTTGCCAGGATCGCCTTGCCCATGGCTGAGGCCGTCATCGGCACCCTACTGCCGACCCGGGTGACGCTGCGGGTGATATCGCGGCTCTCAACTCGATCGACACAGACCACCTCGCCGTCCTGAACGAAGCCGAGATTGGCAGTTTCGCGCGTCTGATCGCGTAAGCGCCTGAGATAGGGGAGCGCGGTCGCAACAAGGTTGCTCTGACGGGTGAACACGGAACCGATGGCAAACGCCTGCCGGCCGATATGCCACATGCGATCATTCGGATTGTACTGGATGAATTGCCACTGCTCCAGCGTCGTCAGAATGCGATGGACCGTCGAGGGCGCCAGACCCGTACGGGTGGCTAGATCGACCAGACGGTTGCCGTCCTCGTCCATTCCCATCGCTTCGAGCAGCATCATGGCGCGGTCGATCGATTGAACGCGCCCGTGAAGACTTTTCTCCTCCACACGCTCTCCCATGCGTCTCCTCCATTGCGATTATTCAGCATCTCTTGGCGCCGTCGATGCCTATGGTAACGCTACCATGCGTAAGCGTCAACGCAGGAAAGATGAACGCATCGACCGAAAAATGATTGTTCACGAGATCGTGCGCCACGCCGACGCTAGGTCGAGCAAGGCCACCGCAATCCTGCGGAGACGACCTGGATTCTTAGCCCCTTTTTGCGAACACCTCGCTTTAGAAAGCCGGTTTTAAATCATCATACATGCTTGAATTTATGATTTTATTATAATGGCTTAAGCGCACGTCGTTTATTTATCGATAAAAACACTTGTTCGAGGCAAAATAGATGATAACGTTTCAATTAAATTGAATGCCGGATGGCAGCAGTCAACGTTTGGGAGGACTTGACATGACCGACAGCAATAAATTTATGCCTGAAATCCGCCGCCGCACGCTGCTCGCAGGAGCAGGCAGCACCGCCTTGCTGGCCATATCAGGCGCAGCACGGGCTCAGGATCCAATCAGCGGCGAACTCGTCGTTCTGAACTGGCTCGGTGGTTCAGAACTCGACATGATGCATTCGATCCAGAAGGCCTTTCTGGCGAAATATCCCAATGTCACGATCCGCGAAGTCGCCATCACCGGCCAAGGTGACATGCGCGGCGGCATCCGCACCGCGCTGATGGGCGGCGAGGTCGTCGACGTGCTCTTCAACACATGGCCGGCCTTCCGCAAGGAACTCGCCGACGCCGGCATGCTCCGGCCGATCGACGACCCGTGGAAATCCTTCGGTTGGGACAAGCTCATCAGCCAGTCGTGGAAGGATCTCGGATCTATCGGCGACAAGACCTACGGTCTGACCTACACCTTCGGTGACCGCTCCGGCATCTGGTACAAGAAGGAGCATCTCGCCAAGGCCGGCATTGCCGAACCGCCGAAGACCTGGGACGAGTTTGTCGCCTCTTTCGCGAAACTCACCAAGGCCGGCTATGCGGCCCCGGTCGCGATCCCCGGCAAATACTGGGCGCATGCCGAATGGTTCGAAACGCTATTGCTCAGGACCGCAGGCGTCGAGACGGCGACGAAGCTTGCCGCCCATGAAATTCCGTGGACCGATCCCGCTGTGAAGACGGCGCTGACAAAATACGCCGAGATGCTAACGGGCGGCTGTTGCGGCGCGCCGAACATCATGCTTGCCAATGACTGGGACGGTGAGGCCGACCAGGTCTTCCAGGCCAACGCCAAGAACTATCTGCTGATCGGCATGTGGATGAACAATCGCGCCAAGAACGACTACAAGCTGGTCGAAGGCAAGGATTACGGTCTCTTCCAGTTCCCGTCTCTCGGCATGGGCCATGACGATACATCGAGCGTCGACGCCAAGGAGCTGCTGGTGACGACGAATGGCCCCAATCCGAAGGCCGCTGACGCCTTCCTCGATTTCTGGACGAGTGCCGAGGCCGCCAACATTCTCGCCAAGGCCGGTTATGCTTCGCCAAGCAGCAACGTCGATGCTTCGCTCTATGGCGAGGTACAGAAAGTGGCGACGCAGGCCGTTGCGAGCTCGAAGCTGCAATTTGTGCTCGGCGACCTGCTGCCCGGCGATCTCGTCGACGAGTATCGCGTGCAGTTGCAGAAATTCCTGCAGGATCCGTCTGGCGCCAATATCGACACGGTTCTTGCGGCTATCGAAACCAAGGCCCAGGGTTCCTACTGATGGCTAGCACCTCCGCTTCCCCGGTGCGGGAAGCGGCGGGCGTGATGCAGGGTTCTCCGCTGGCGGCTGGCATCAAAGGCCGTCGGCGTCTGCTCAGGGACACGCCCGCCGCACTGATCCTGATTGCGCCGGTTCTCGTGTTGTTTGCGATTGCCGTGATCTACCCGCTGGTGGAGACGATCCGGCTGAGCTTCTGGGATATCCAGGGGCTGAGAAAGCCTGTTTTCATCGGCTTCGGAAATTACGCGCGGCTGTTTGCCGATGCGGCATTTCGCAACACGCTGCTGACGACCTTAATCTTCACCATCGGCACGACTGTCATCTCAGTGGCGATCGGCTGGATTCTGGCAATGCTGTGCGCTTTTGCGCCGCAGCAGACCCTGCCCTTCCGAGTGATGATCTTCGCGGCTTTCGGCATTTCGGAAGCGGTTTCCGGCTATATGTGGATCGGCATTTACAGGGCGGATGCCGGCGGCCTGCTCAATTCGCTGATCCAACTCCTGGGCTTTCCGGGCTTTGCACATGCCTGGTTGGGGGATGCCAACACGGCCCTCTGGGCTCTGATCGTCGCGGCTTCCTGGAGCGGCGTCGGTCTGCCCCTCATGCTGATCTTTGCGGCCATCCAGGCGATCCCGAAATCTGTGCTCGAAGCCGCCTATATGGATGGCGCCAAGCCGGTCTCGACCATGCGGCATATCATGATGCCGCTGTCGATGCCGGGCGTGCGCGTCGCCGTCTTCATCAACCTGCTCACGGCACTGCGCGCCTTCGACATCATCTATATCCTGACCGGCGGCGGCCCCGTGCGCTCGGCGGAAACAGTCGGTTACTTCATGTACCGGGAATCCATGACCCAGTTCAAACTGGGCTATGGGGCGGCCGCGACCGTCATCCTGCTGCTGGCGGTCCTTATCATCTCCATCCCCGCCATCATCCAACGAACGGCAGGTGCGAAATGATCGGCAAGGCTCCTCGTTGGATTATCGTCGTCGTCGGCATCGTCGCCTTCATCTGGGTGATCCCGATCATGGGCATTGTCGTCACCTCGTTCCGCCCGCCCGAGGGTGTCTCGCTCGGCTGGTGGCGCTTCGATCATTTCGATCTCACGCTCGATGCCTGGCGCCGCGTCTGGGACAAATATCCGCTCGCAGACTCCATGTGGGTCACGATGAAGACAGCTGGCATTGCGACGGCACTCACCATGCTGCTGACACCGGCGGCAGCCTATGCCTTCCACTTCCTGACATTCCCGTTCCGCCGGGTGCTGCTGATCATCATCATCAATGCATTCGTGTTGCCACAGCAGGTCGTCATCATTCCGCTCTTCACGCTCTGGCGCGACATGGGGCTGATCGACAACATCCTGTCGGTGCTGATCCCCTATGTCGGGCTCTCCTTCGCCTGGTCGATCTTCCTCGTTAAAAACTTCTTCGAGGATTTCCCGCGCGAACTGGTAGAGGCTGCCAAGATCGACGGCTGCGGGCCGCTGGCGACCTTCCGCCACGTGGTGTTGCCGAATAGCCTTTCGCCGATCTTTGCCGTCGGCATCCTGCAGTTCCTTTGGACATGGAATGCCCTGCTGCTGCCCATGCTCTTCCTGCGCAGCGATGTGCCTCTTCCCGTACTGCTTGCCCGCATTTCCGGCAGCTACGAGATCAACTGGGACCTGAGATCGGTGGCGGCCATCATCACCACCCTCGTTCCCCTGCTCGTCTTCCTCATTTTCCAACGTCAGTTCGCCGCCGGCTCGCAAACCCGCACCGGCGCAAAGGAATAGGACCATGCCCAAGACCACAAACAAGCCGCTGCGCTACCGCCAGATCCATCTCGATTTCCATACGTCAGAGCATATTCCCGGCATCGGCGCCGATTTCGATCCGGATGCCTTCGTCTCGACGCTGAAGGCAGCACATGTCGATTCCATCACCATCTTCGCCAAGTGCCATCATGGCTGGTCCTACTATCCGACCAAGGTCGGCAAGCCGCATCCGCAGCTTGCCCGCCCGGATCTGCTCGGCGACATGGTGAAGGCGCTGTCTGCCGCCGATATCGAAAGCCCGATCTACATCTCCGTGCAGTGGGACGAGCTGACGGCGCGCGAACATCCCGAATGGCGGGCCATGAGCGCCTCGAACCGCTATCATCACGACAGGCCAGCAGACCCTTCAGCCGGCAAGCAACTGAGCCCAGCATGGCACACGCTCTGCCTCAATCATGCGGGCCTGCGGCACTACATCCTTGAACAGGCGCGCGAAGTTGCCCAGAACTATCCGACACAGGGGCTCTTCTTCGATATCATCCTGACACCGGATTGCGTCTGCCCGGCCTGCATCGAGCGCATGCAATGCGAGGGCCTTGACCCGGAAGATCCGGCCGACCGCCTGAAGAATGACGAGGCGGTCAACGAGCAGTTCCGTCGCGAGACCAGCGAGGCATTGTTCTCAGAGTTTCCGGGCCTGCGCGTGTTCTACAATTGCGGCCATATTCATAAGCAGGGGCCGGAACGCTTTTCGACCTATTCGCATCTCGAGCTCGAAAGCCTGCCGACCGGCGGCTGGGGCTACGACCATTTCCCATCGAGCGCCCGTTATGCGGCCACGCTCGGCATGGATTTCCTCGCTCATACCGGCAAGTTCCACACATCCTGGGGCGAATTCGGCGGCTTCAAGCATCCGGACGCGCTGGAATATGAATGCGCCCAGATGATCGCGCTCGGCTCCAAATGCCTGGTCGGCGACCAGCTTCATCCGAACGGAGCAATAAACCCCGACACCTATGCGTCGATCGCACCGGCCTATCATCGCGTCGAAAAGCTCGAACCCTTCCTGGAAGGCGCAAAGCAGATCTCCGAGATCGCCATCCTCTCGGCCGAACATATGAACCCCAAGGGGTCACGCAACCATCCAAGCGATGATGGTGCGGCGCAGATGCTGCAGGAGCTGAAGCGCCCCTTCGATGTCCTCGATATATCCGGCCGCTTCGAACAATACCGCCTGCTGGTTCTGCCGGACGAAATCCCCGTCGATGCGACGCTCGCTGCACGGCTGAAGTCCTATCTGGCCGGCGGTGGCAAGATCATCGCCTCCTGGCATTCGGGGCTCGATGAGAGCGGTAAATTCGCGATCGACCTCGGCATCGAAAGAGGCGTGGCACCCGTCGCTTTCAAGCCGAGCTATGTAAGGGCTGGCAAAGATCTCGACGCCTCCATGCCGGAAACGGCTTTTGTTTTCTACGATGACGCTGAAACCGTCCGCTCAGCCGGTGCGACTGTCCTGGCGGGTATTTTCCCATCCTACTTCAATCGCTCGTACAAACATTTCTGCTCGCACCAGCATGCGCCCGACGACACAAATGCCGAGATGGTCGGCGCTGCTGTGACCGAGCATAAGGGGGCGGCCTATATAGCCTACCCGATCTTCCGGCTCTACCGTGCGATGGGTCAGCCGCTCTACAAATATGTCGTTCGCGGTCTTATCGACCGGCTCGTTCCCAATCCGGCGATGGTCACCGACCTGCCCTCCTCCGGGCGGGCGACGTTGACGCGTCAGATCGAGCACGATCGCCATATCCTGCATCTCCTCTACGGTCCGCCGCAGATCCGCGGCAAAGACGTGCGCGGCGATGACGGCTCGACGCGTGTGATGGAAATGATCGAGGACATTCCGGCGATCGGCCCTGTCAATGCCACAGTGCGTCTGCCGGCAAAACCGAAACGCGTCTTCGATGCTATGACCGGCGAGGATCTCGCCTGGAATGCCGGCGACGACGGCGCCATCAACATTACCGTGCCACGCCTGCACATCCACAGCGCAGTAGTGTTCGAAGGCGCCTGATGCAGGTTGAGGTAAGGGAACCGTCGGACTTTGCTCTTGCCGCCCGCAATACTGGTGGGCGGCGGGGCGCTGGGCTATACGACGGAAAGGCGCCTGACCAGGCGCCATTTCCCATGAATGAGTGCAGGAGCCCACTCGAAATGCGACAGACGGACCAGACGGCCGCAAGAAGGCGCGGAGCCACGATCATCGACGTTGCCAGGGTGGCAAACGTCGCAGTCGGCACCGTGTCCCGCTATCTCAACGGCCAGACGATCCGCCGGTCCAACCGCGAGCAAATCGAGCAGGCGATCCAGGATCTCGGCTATCGGCGCAATGCCGCCGCCGCCTCGATCCGCACCGACCTCACCCATATGATCGGCTTCCTGGTGCCGACCTTCGACGAATTCCATGCCCGCATGCTGGAGCATCTCGCCCATTCGGTGCGCCCAACCGGACGCGCACTTCTGACTTATTGCCATGGCGGCGATCCGCGGGTGGTCGCAGAAGCCTTGGATTTCTTCGCCGCGCAGCGTGTCGATGCGCTGGTCATGGACGGCACAGCGGAGGTTTACGACCGCGTCGACGACCTGATTCATCACGACATTCCGATCATCTTCTACAACAACGACGTCCGCGGGCTGGCGGCGGACCGGGTCATGGTGGAGAACCACCGCGCAAGCTATCGCATCGTCAGCCACCTTATCGATCTCGGTCACAGCCGCATCGGCATTTTGACAGGCGACCCGCGCAATTCTTCAGGTATCGAGCGGCTGGCGGGCTATGAGCAGGCGCTGCGCGACCGGGGCATCACAATCGATCCGACGCTCGCGGCGCGTGGAAACTGGCGCATGGATGGCGGTTATGAGGCGACCAAGCGATTGATGTCGCTCGAAAATCCACCCACCGCGATCTTTTCCGCCAATTACGGCATGGCAGTCGGAGGGCTGAGTTGGTTGAAGGAGAACGGCCGGCATGTGCCCGAGGATATTTCGCTCGCCAGCTTCGACGACGTGGCAATCTTCCGGCTCTACGAAGCCGGCATTACGGCCGTCGCCCAACCAGTGGCAAGCATTGCAGAAACCATCACAGACATTCTCGTGGAACGCCTGACGGAACCGTCAGGCGGAGCGACGCGCAGCGTCGTCCTTGAATGCGACATCATCCTGCGAGGCTCGACGCGACGGATCACCTGACGCGCTCTGCCCGCCAAGCGGTAAAAGGGAGGAAGCTTTGGCCAGCGTAGAATTGCACGATATCGACAAATCCTATGGCAGCTTTCAAGCAATAGAGGGCCTCAATCTGAGCGTCGATGACGGTTCATTCACGGTCTTCGTCGGTCCCTCCGGCTGTGGAAAATCGACGCTGCTGCGTATGATCGCCGGCCTTGAGAAGATCACCGCCGGCGACCTCGCGATCGACGGGCGGCGCATGAACGAGGCCGATCCGATCGAACGCGGCGTCGCCATGGTCTTCCAGAACTACGCGCTTTATCCGCATATGACGGTGGAGCAGAATATCGGCTTCTCGCTGCGCATGGCCGGCATGGGCAAGGCCGATATCGACAGGAGCGTTGCCGCCGCCGCTGCAACCTTGCAGATCGAGTCGCTGCTCAAGCGCAAACCCGCACAGCTCTCCGGAGGCCAGCGTCAGCGCGTCGCGATCGGCCGGGCGATCGTGCGCAACCCTGCCGTCTTCCTGTTCGACGAGCCCTTGTCGAACCTCGATGCGGAACTCCGCGTCTCCATGCGCGTCGAGATCGCGAAGCTGCACCGGCGCATCGGCGCGACGATGATCTATGTCACGCATGACCAGACGGAAGCGATGACACTTGCCGATAAGATCGTCGTCATGCGCGCCGGCAAGATCGAGCAGGCCGGCACGCCGGACACGCTCTATGCCGATCCCGACAATTTCTTCGTCGCCGGCTTCATCGGCTCGCCACGGATGAATTTCCTCGATGGCAAGCTCGGCGCGGATGGGGTGATCAAGCTCGATTGCGGCGCGGTTTTTAGAGCCGGCATCGTCGGCCCGGGCAAGGAAATGCCGGTCAAGGTCGGCATCCGCCCGGAACATTTCACCGGACAGGACGAAGGCGGTGGCGCGATCGACGTCAAGGTCGACGTGGTGGAGAACCTCGGCGGAACCCGGTTCATCTACGGAACTCTCGCTTCGGGCCAATCCGTGATCATCGAGGACCGCTCGGAAAGGACCCTGCGCCCGGGCGAAACGGTCGCCGCCGGCTTTTCCGCGAGAAAGGCGCTGCTCTTCAGTGTCGACGGCCTGCGGATCCGCGATATCAGGCCGGCAAACAACATCCCGGCGGAATGACGATGGCGGACGATCTTCTCTGGTACGATGCCCCTGCCCGGCTCTGGACGGATGCGCTGCCGCTCGGCAATGGTCGGCTCGGCGCCATGGTCTTCGGCGACCCCGTTTCCGAGAGGCTGCAGATCAACGAGTCCACCTTCTGGGCCGGCGGGCCTTACCGGCCGGCCAATCCCGATGCCCATGGCCACTTGGAGAAAATACGGGAACTGATCTTCGCCGGGCACTATGCGGAAGCGGAAGCAGTGGCCGAAGAACATCTGATGGCGCGGCCGATCAAGCAGATGTCCTATCAGCCGATCGGCGATCTCCATATCGATTTCCTCCATTCGCAAACTGTCGGCAGCTACCGTCGCACGCTCGATCTCGACACGGCGATCGCCACGACCTCCTATGTTGCCGACGGCATCACCTTCTTTCGCGAGGCTTTTGTTTCGGCGGTTGATGGCGTGCTTGTCCTGCGCCTTTCAGCGGATCGGCCCGGAGCCATCAGATGCCGGATATCGCTCGACAGCCCGCAACAGGGGCAACTCGTCGACCCGGACGCTGCAGGACTGACCTTCTCCGGCACCGGCAAGGCGGAATGGGGCATTGCCGCCGCCCTTCGCTTTGCCTTCGGCATTCAGGTGATCAATACAGGAGGGAGTTCGATCTCCTCCGACGGCATCATCTCCGTAGACAGTGCCGACGAGCTTGTGATTCTGCTCGATGCCGCCACGAGTTTCCGTCGTTTTGACGATGTTTCCGGCGATCCGGATGGCACTATCACCGGGCGTCTTTCGAAAGCCGGCGGCCGCAGCATCGAGGCCATGCGCCGTGACCATATCACCGAGCATCAAAGGCTGTTCCGCACTTTCGCGATCGATCTCGGCACGACGCAGGCAGCCTCGCAGCCGACCGATCGCCGGATTGCGGGCTTTGCCGACGGAGAGGATCCCGGGCTTGGGGCACTCTATGTGCAATTCGGCCGCTACCTGATGATCGCCTCGTCCCGCCCGGGCACGCAGCCTGCAAACCTGCAGGGCATCTGGAACGAGGAGGTCGATCCGCCCTGGGGCAGCAAATATACAGCCAACATCAATCTGCAGATGAATTACTGGCTGCCGACGCCGGCCAATCTGCCCCAATGCATCGAGCCGCTCGTCGAGATGGCGGAGGAACTTGCTGAAGCCGGACGCGAGACGGCACAGATACACTATCGCGCCCGCGGCTGGGTCATGCACCACAATACCGATCTCTGGCGCGCGACCGGGCCGATCGACGGCGCCAAATGGGGCCTCTGGCCGACCGGTGGCGCCTGGCTCATGACACAGTTGCTTGATCTCAGCGATTACCTCGACGACGCCGATGGTCTGCGCAGGCGGCTTTTCCCGGTTGCCAAGGCTGCGGCAGAGTTTGTCTTCGATGTGCTGGTGTCGCTTCCGGGCACAAACTATCTCGTGACAAACCCYTCGCTTTCACCCGAGAATGTCCACCCGCACGGCGCCTCGATCTGCGCCGGGCCTGCCATGGACAGCCAGATTATCCGGGATTTCCTCAATCTGCTTCGTCCCGTCGCCACTTCCATCGGCGGCGAGGATGAGTTCGTCTCGGAGATCGATCGCGTCCTGCCGCGCCTTCCGCCCGACAGGATCGGATCGGCGGGCCAGCTCCAGGAATGGCTTGAAGACTGGGACTTGCAAGCGCCGGAAATGCACCACCGGCATGTCTCGCATCTCTACGGCCTCTATCCGAGCTGGCAGATCGACATGGACAACACGCCTGCACTTGCGGCCGCTGCCCGTCGCTCGCTGGAAATCCGCGGTGACGGCGCGACGGGCTGGGGCATCGGCTGGCGCATCAATCTCTGGGCACGGCTTCGTGACGGCGATCACGCGCTCGATGTGGTCAAACTGCTGATCAGTCCTGAGCGGACCTATACCAATCTGTTCGACGCCCATCCTCCCTTCCAGATCGACGGCAATTTCGGTGGGGCCGCCGGCATTCTGGAAATGCTGGTGCAGTCTCGCCCAGGCGAAATTCACCTGCTACCGGCCCTGCCCAAAGCGTGGCCGCGCGGCTCATTGCGCGGTTTGCGGGTGCGCGGCGGCATGCTTCTCGACCTCGACTGGGAGAATAGCAGGCCGGTGAAGATTGCGATTTCGGCAGCACGGGATATTCGCACGGCCGTCCGTTTTGCGGACGGCCGGTTCAGCGTCGCCCTTGCCGCTGGACAGACTTTCATGGCGAGCAAAGACGATCTCTTCGCATAGAGGTCGGGCCTCTATGCGAACTCAGCTTTTAACGGCCTACATTGGCGATCAGACGATAGCGGCTTGATCGAGTGCATCATTTGCCCGCACGATATTCAGCCAGTGCGCGTTGAACTTTTGACGGCCGCAGACGCTTGATCGCAAGCGTTCGTATTGCCGCTGTCCTTGCTCTTCCCTTCCTAAGACTGATCTCCCTCAAAATATCATGCTGGTGTAGGCCATATGACTGCGAATAACGGATCAAAGGCATCGATCCGGCCGGTTTCTTGCCAGGCGCCAACACAATAGTTGGATGGCGCCAACAGAAGGCGCGATTTATCCGGCAACTCGATGGAGAAGGCTATTGCCGCCGGAGCCTTGGTTATCTTCAATCCGGAAGGCAGACCGATGGTCTGATCCTGGAATTGGACGTCCGCGTACCTGGCATTTTTGCCGATATCATAATGCGCCTGCCGCAATCGATCGGGAAAATCCCGGTGCGAGATCACATCGCCGTCAAAGACGATGCCAAGAGATCCCCAGGAACGTGTGAAGCACCCCCCCTCAAAGCGGATGAGGTCATCCAGTTCGGTCAAGGGATAGGAGTCGAAGCTCCAGCCTGATCCGAAGGGAGAACAAGCCTCCCACTTGAACTTATCGGCGTCAGTCGCATAGCCAATAAGGTTGTTGCGATGCTCCAGCTTCGCAAATCTCTTCTTCTTGGCAATCGGCGCGCGAAGGAGCCAGGTATTGTTGAAGACGTAATGCGGTCCATCCGCAATATGCGTCTCGGGAAACTTGAAAAGCACGCCCTTGGTATGCTTGTCGTCTTCGGGTCCGGGAATGTGAACGTTCCAGCCAAGATTGCCGTAGACATAGAAGTAGCCGGAGCGCTGCATTTCGAAGGAAAACGGCATGTAGCAATCGACGAATTGGTTCCGGCGGATCGTCCAGTTCCATGCGAAATTCTCCGGTTCGACGGCGTTATCCTTTATCCGCACGAACCAGTTATCTTCGATGAGAACGTTCCGAGCGAAGGCTTCCTTGGTGGACTCCGATGCCTGATTGAAGAAATGGACGCCATTGAATGCGTCTGTGATGACGTTGTCGCGGATGATGACATATCCGGCAATGGTCCAGGCGCGGAAGAAGTCGCCGTCATAGGCGCGTGCATCGCCAACGGGGTCAACGGGACCATCTTCGTCGCCCGATCCGTGCACCTGCTTCCAGGGGATATCGCTCCAAAGCCTGCAATCTCCTAGGGATAAGTCGGCACGAACATAGCCATCGTCCCGGATCGACAGGACGTCGTCTTCACCGTGGCTTTTCGTATCCTGCACCCAGCTGCATTTTTCGATGAGCAGATGACGCGTGTAGGGACCGGCCGCACCGATCGCAATGCACCCTCCCCTGAAATCGACGCGGCGTATGAAAATGTGTTGGCAGTTGTCGAGGTATATTGCTGTCGGCCAACAGTTCCTGAAAACCAGTTCGTCGATGATAACCCATTGGCAATCCCGCAATGTCAAAGCCGCATTGTCAGCCATGAAATAGATGCCGGGAAACGAACCGCCTTTCTGGTGAGCCGCGGCCAGTTTGTTCGCAGTTTCCCGATAGGCGTCGAAGTCCATATCAGAGCCGAGGATTGCTCCCGGACCGGTGATGTATATAGGGCAATCCTCAGAGCCTCGTTTACCTGTTATCGTTATTGGATCGGGATAACGGCCCTTTTTCAGGTAGAGTTCGCCACCCGGTTCCAGCCGGTTGAGCTTCCTATGAATATCTTCGGCATTGACCTTTATTTGCGCTTTCATTCAATGCCGCCCCAATAAAAACACCTCATCGATACTATCGCCCGAGTTGATATTTTTGCCAACACTCCCAAACGGTACCCGGCACGGCGCGAGAGCTACATCTTCAGGCCTTCCGCCTCAGTTGTGATCTTACCGCATCGTCCCGGATTTCGCCTGCCGCGCGCTTGACAAAACCGGACTGCCTGTATTTTATTCAAGCCTGCGGATTAGGCAGAGAGCGCCTCCGCATTCTTACATGACTTCGATAGTCGCTGGGCAGTTTCGCCCCATGATGGCCCCGTCGCGGATGGGACGCCCTCATGGGGTTTTTGGTTTTTTGGCTTGCAGATGAACGACGCGTTAAAAATTGGCATTCTTTACTCCACCACCGGCCCTTACGGCTCGATGGGGCGCGACGCGCGCGACGGCGCGAAATTCGCGATCGCCGAATTTGCTGCGGCGAGTGACCGGCCCGTTGAGCCCATCTTCTTCGATCCGCAGGCCGATCTTGCCGCCTATCTTGAAGGCGCGCGCCATCTGCTGCGCGCCGGCTGCCGTCATATCGTCGGCACCATTACCTCGGCCGCCCGCAAGGAAGTCATCCCGCTCATTGAAAAACATGACGGGCTGCTCTGGTATATGTGCCCCTACGAAGGGTTCGAGGCGAACGAAAACGTCATCTATGTCGGCGGCTGCCCGAACCAGCATCTGCTGCCGCTCTTCGAATATCTGATCCCCCGCTACGGCAACCGGCCCTATCTCGTCGGCGCCAACTACGTCTGGGGCTGGGAGATGAACCGGCTCGCCCGCGAACTCACCACCAATGCCGGCGGCGAGGTTTTGGGTGAGCGTTACCTGCCGCTCGAGGAAACCGCAGTCGAGCGCATCGTCGCGGATATCGAGCAGCGTCGCCCGAGCTTCATCCTCAACAATCTTATCGGCCCGTCGAGTTATGCCTTTCACGAGGCGATCCGCCAGCTTGCCGATCGCGACGCGGCCTTCCGGCCCGAGAATTGCCCTGTTGTCAGCTGCGACCTGATGGAATGCGAGCTCGACGATATCGCCCCGGGCGCCGCCACCGGCCAGCTTTGTGCGGCATCCTATTTCGACAGCGTCGCGACATCGGAAAACGCCGAATTCAAGCAGCGGATCGTCGCCCATTTTGGCGCCGAGCGCCGTATCTCCAGCGTCTTTGCGAGCGCCTATACGGCCGTGCGTCTCTGCGTCGATGCGATCGTGGCGGCCGGCGGAGACGAGCCTTCCGCGGTGCGCCAGGAATTGTACGGCAAGAGCTGGGCGACGCCCTTCGGTGCGCTCAACATCGACCGCGAGACGAATCACGCCGCCCTGCCCTTCCATCTCGGCCGCATCAATCCTCAGAACGGCTTCGATGTGATCGCCTCGCGCCCGCCGCTTGCCGCCGATCCCTATCTGACGGGCCGCAACAAACCGGCTTCGCCCAAATTGCGGGTGGTGTCATGAAGGAAACACCCAATTTCACTGGCTGGCATGCTGTCGTCCTGCACCGCGAGGACGGCAATACGGAAAAGCTGATCCGTCAGTTGCGTCTTCTCGGCCTTTCGGCAACGCTGCAATGGGCGCCTCTTTCGGCCGCAGGCGTACCCGATCTCGTCATCGTCGATGCCGACCAGGGCTTTGACGATCTCCTGCCCTGGAGTGGTGCCGCTCCGACATGCCCGGTCGTCGCACTGCTCGGCTCGGAAGCGCCGGGCCGTATCGCCTGGGCGCTCGGCCAGAGTGCCGGCGCTGTTATCGCCAAGCCGATTGCCGCCTCCGCCGTCTATCCGGCCCTCGTCATGGCCGTCTCCATTCATCAGGAGCGCAAGGGTGTCACCGAGCGCCTGCAATATCTCGAAGAGCGCGTGCGCCTGCGCCCGCTCGTCCATGCCGCCGTCGAGAAGCTGATGAAGGCGCATGGGGTCGATGAGGAGCGCGCCTATTCGATCCTGCGCAACTGCGCCATGCGCCGCCGCCTGCCGATGGAACAAATCGCCGCCTTCATTATCGGCGGCATAGAACCCCTGCCGGAGGCGGGTTGAATGCGTGTATTGAAAGCCATTTTGCGGCAGCCGACCGCTCTCTTCGGCCTTGTTGTCGTGCTTGTTGTAATCGGCCTTGCCGTGGCCGCACCCTGGATCGCGCCCTTCAATCCCGATGAGCAGATGTTCGACGGATTGTCGCTGGAAGGTGCGCCTTTGCCGCCCGGCGGCCCCTATCTGCTCGGCACCGATACGCTCGGTCGCGATCTCTTTTCGCGCATGCTCTTCGGCGCACGCACCTCGCTCGTCATCGGCCTCGTCGCCAATGGTATCGCGGTCGCGATCGGCCTCCTCATCGGTATCCTCGCCGGCTACCTGCGCGGCATCGTCGGCAATATACTGATGCGCTTCACCGATCTGATGATGGCTTTCCCGGCGTTGCTGCTGGCAATCGTGCTTGCTGCCTTGCTGCGACCGAGCCTCTGGATCGTCGCCATGGTGATCGCGCTCGTCAACTGGGTGCAGGTCGCCCGCATCGTCTATACCGAGACGCGCGGGTTGGTGGAGCGTGATTTCATCATGGCCGAGCGCTCGCTCGGTGCCGGCCATATGCGCGTGCTTTTCCTGCATATCCTGCCGCATCTCGTGCCGACGGCGATCGTGTGGGGCACACTCGGCATCGCCACCACCGTGTTGCTCGAAGCAACGCTCTCCTTCCTCGGCATCGGCGTGCAGCCGCCGCAGCCTTCCTGGGGCAATATCATTTTCGAAAGCCAGAGTTACTTCCAGGCCGCTCCGTGGCTCGTCTTCTTCCCTGGCGCAATCATCTTGCTGACGGCACTGTCCTTCAATCTTGTCGGAGATGCGCTGCGCGACATCCTTGATCCGACCCAGCGTGGGAGAGGTTGATGATCTTCCTCATCCTTCGCCGGCTCGTTCAGGCCGCCCTCATTCTTCTCGGTGTTGCCGCCATTACCTTCGTGCTGCTCTACGCGCTGCCTGCCGACCCGGCGCGCATGATCGCCGGCCGCAGCGCCACGGCGCAGACGGTTGCCAATATCCGCCACGAACTCGGCCTCGACCAACCGCTGCTCGCCCAGTTCAGCACCTATCTCTCCAATCTGCTGCACGGCAATCTCGGCCGTTCCTATGCCCAGAAGACCGAGGTCTGGACGCTGATCGCCGCCCGTCTGCCGGCAACGCTCGTCCTGATGCTGGCCGGCATCCTGGTGGAAGTTGCTCTCGGGCTGACGCTCGGCACGATCGCCGCCGTGCGCCGCGGCGGTTTCGTCGACCGGCTAGTCATGACGGCTTCCTTCGTCGGCGTTTCGGCACCGCAATTCGTCGTCGCCCTGCTGCTTCTTTATGTATTTGCCGTAACGCTCGGATGGCTACCCATGAGCGGCTACGGCACGTTCGCCCATGTTGTGCTGCCAGCCTCCACCCTCGGCGTCCTTGGCGCCGGCTGGTATGCACGCATGGTCCGATCAGCCATGATCGATGTGCTCAATCAGGACTACGTGCGCACGGCGCGGGCCAAGGGCCTGTCGTCGCGCCGCATCATCTTCCGCCACGCGCTGCCGAACGCCATTCTGCCAATCATCGCCATGATCGGCATCGATATCGGCCAGTTTATGGGCGGCGTGGTCGTGGTCGAGGCCGTCTATGGCTGGCCGGGCATCGGCCAGCTCGCCTGGCAGGCCATCCAGCAGGTCGACATACCCATCATCATGGGCGTCACGCTGACCTCAGCGCTTGCCATCGTCATCGGCAATCTGCTCGCCGATCTGGTGGCGCCGCTCATCGATCCACGCATCCGTACACGTTGACAGCAACCAAAGAAGGGGAACCCGAATGTTCAAACGCTGGCTTCGACATACAACCATGGCGACGATGGTGGCGCTTGCCCCCCTCGCCGCCAAGGCGCAGGAAACGCCAAAGCAGGGCGGCGATATCGTCGTTACCTATAAGGACGACATCACCACGCTCGACCCGGCCATCGGTTACGATTGGGTCAACTGGTCGATGATCAAGAGCCTCTATTCGCGCCTCATGGACTATGCGCCCGGCACGCCTAACCCGGTGCCGTCGCTCGCTGAAAGCTTCACGGTGTCGCCTGACGGACTCACCTATACATTCAAGCTGCACAAGGGCGTGAAATTTTCGAATGGCCGTGAAGTCGTCGCTTCCGACGTGAAATATTCGATCGAACGCGCCGTCAACCCGAAGACACAGGGTCCGGGCGCCGGCTTCTTCGGCGCTATCCAGGGCTTCGAGGACGAGACCGGCGGCAAGACCGAGACGCTTTCTGGTATCGAGACGCCCGACGAGAGCACTGTCATCTTCCATCTGTCGCGTCCCGACGCGACCTTCCTGCACGTACTCGCTATCAACTTCGCTTCGGTCGTGCCGAAGGAAGCCGTCGAGGCCGCCGCCGGCGATTTCGGCAAGAAGCCCGTCGGTTCCGGCACCTTCATCCTGAAGGACTGGACGATCGGCCAGCAGCTCGTTTTCGAGCGCAACAAGGATTATTTCGTCAAGGGCGTGCCTTATCTTGACAGCTTCAAGGTCGAGGTCGGCCAGGAGCCGCTGGTGGCACTGCTGCGCCTGCAGAAGGGTGAAGTCGATATTGCCGGCGACGGCATCCCGCCGGCAAAATTCCTTGAGATCAAGAACTCTGCCGACGGTGCACAGATGATCGTCGATGGCGAGCAACTGCATACCGGCTACATCACGCTCAACACCAAGGTGAAGCCCTTCGACAACGTCAAGGTTCGCCAGGCCATTAACATGGCCGTCAACAAGGATCGCATCGTGCGCATCCTGAACGGCCGCGCAACGCTTGCCAATCAGCCGCTGCCGCCGCTGATGCCGGGTTACGACAAATCCTTCACCGGCTATGCGTATGACGTTGCCAAGGCCAAGGCGCTGCTTGTCGAAGCGGGCTTCCCAGGCGGCTTCGAAACGGTGCTCTACTCCACCAATACCGATCCACAGCCGCGCATCGCCCAAGCGATCCAGCAGGATCTCGCAGCCATCGGTGTCAAGGCGGAAGTTCGTGCTCTCGCACAGGCTAACGTTATTGCGGCCGGCGGCACGGAAGGCGAAGCGCCGATGATCTGGTCGGGCGGCATGGCCTGGATCGCCGACTTCCCGGATCCGTCCAACTTCTATGGCCCGATCCTCGGCTGCGCCGGCGCTGTTCAGGGCGGCTGGAACTGGTCCTGGTATTGCAATGCCGATCTCGACAAGCGCGCGGTTGCCGCCGACTCCATGTCCGATCCGGCAAAGTCTGCCGAGCGCACCGCCGCCTGGGGCAAGGTCTTCACCGACATCATGGCCGATGCCCCGTGGGTTCCCGTCATCAACGAACGCCGCGTCGTTGCCAAGTCGCTGCGCATGGGCGGTGCCGACAATATCTACATCGACCCCACCCGCGTCATCAACTACGACGCGATCTACGTGAAGCAGTAAGCCCTAGGAAATAACGCCTTCCCGGTCCGACCGGGAAGGCCTCATAAAATCGAGGGAGACACCTTATGTGCATTGCCTGCACCCACACCATTCACCGCGCCCAGCATAATTTCGGCTGGAACAAGGATTTCGCACCGGCTGTCGTCGCCAAGCCCGGCGAGACCATCCATTTCGAATGCCTGGATTCCTCCGGCGGCCAGCTCGGCAGCGACGCGACGCTGGATACGCTGAACAATCTCGATTTCGGCAAGATCAACCCGGTTTCCGGCCCGATCTACGTGGAGGGCGCACAGCCCGGCGACGCGCTGAAGGTGACGCTGCGCAAGTTCATTCCCTCGGGCACCGGCTGGACAGCCAATATTCCAGGCTTCGGCCTGCTCGCCGACCAGTTCAAGGAACCGGCCCTGCATGTCTGGTCCTACGACGCCAACAGCATGACGCCGGCCCTCTACGGCCCCGGCGGTCGCGTGCCGCTCAAACCCTTTGCAGGCACAATCGGCGTTGCCCCGGCAGAACCCGGCACGCATTCCGTCGTGCCGCCGCGCCGCGTCGGCGGCAATATGGATATTCGCGACCTGACCGCCGGTGTCACTCTCTATCTGCCGATCGAGGTCGAAGGCGCGCTCTTCTCCATCGGCGACACGCATGCCGCCCAGGGGGATGGCGAAGTCTGCGGTACGGCGATCGAGAGCCAGATGAATGTCGAGGCGACGATCGAGCTCGTCAAGGATGCGCGCCTCCAGACGCCGCGTTTCACGACGACCGAGCCTGTCACCCGCCATCTCGACGGCGCCGGCTATGAAGTCACCACCGGCATTGGCCCCGACCTGATGACGGGCGCGCGCGAAAGCGTCATGCGCATGATCGATCTTCTGACTGCGGAGCATGGCATGAGCGCCGTCGACGCCTATCTGCTCTGCTCGGTCTGCGGCGATCTACGCATCAGCGAAATCGTCGATATGCCGAACTGGGTCGTTTCCTTCTACTTCCCGAGGATCGTATTCGCGTGATTGAAGCAATGCCCGCCGCGCCCATCCTCAGCGTCCGCAATCTCAATGTCGATGCGCGAACGCCGGAGGGCCGTAAACCGGTTCTGAAAGATATCAGCTTTGACCTCTCGAGCGGCGAAACGCTTTGCCTCGCCGGAGAATCCGGTTCGGGCAAATCGGTGACGTCATTGTCGATCATGGGATTGCTGCCGAAGGCTTCGCTCCAGGTGGCCTCCGGGAACATCTTGCTCGGCGATCGCGATCTGCTGAAACTCTCCGACCGGGCCATGCGCAGCGTGCGCGGCGGCGATATCGCCATGGTCTTCCAGGAGCCGATGACCTCGCTCAATCCAGTCATGTCGATCGGCGCTCAGTTGACCGAGGCGATCCGCGAGCATCAGGGCAGCGAGAATGCCGAGGCGATCGCGCTGCAGATGCTCGATGCCGTGCAGATCATCGATCCGGCAAAACGTTTGAAGCAATATCCGCATGAGCTTTCGGGCGGTATGCGCCAGCGCGTGATGATCGCCATGGCGCTATCCTGTCGTCCCAAGGTGCTGATTGCGGATGAGCCGACCACGGCGCTCGACGTGACGGTGCAGGCGCAGATCCTCAAACTGATGCGCGAACTAAAGTCGGAATTCGGCACATCCATTATTCTTATCACCCATGACATGGGCGTCGTCGCCGAAATGGCGGATCGCGTCATTATCATGCAGAACGGCGGCATCGTCGAAGAAGGTCCGGCAGTCGGCATTTTCCGCGCGCCACGCCAGACTTATACGCAGCAATTGCTCTCGGCCGTGCCGCGCCTTGGCGCTTTTGCCGGCACCGACGCTCCGCCGCGCATCACATCACGCAGAGTCGAGACCCTGCATCCCGACCGCACCCCGGTCCTAAATGTACGCGGCCTCAACGTCACCTATGGCGGGGCAGCGAGCTTTCTCTTCAAGGGCAAGGCGCCTGCTGCGGCCGTCAGCGACGTTTCCTTCGATATCCTGCCGGGCGAAACGCTTGGCCTCGTCGGCGAAAGCGGATCGGGAAAATCGACAACCGGCAAGGCGGTGCTCGGCCTTATCCCCTTTACCGGCGATGTGATCATCGATGGCCGCACCATTGCCGGGCTCAGCCATCGCGAGATGCAGCCCATACGCCGCACGGCGCAGATGATCTTCCAGGACCCCTATGCCTCGCTCGACCCGCGCATGGCAGTCGGCTCCGCGATTGCCGAGCCGCTGGTCATCCATGGCATCGCCAACAAGGCCGAGCGGCAGGACAGGGTTGCGGAACTTCTGCGCCGTGTCGGCCTGACGGCGGATGCCGCCACGCGCTATCCGCACGAATTTTCCGGCGGCCAGCGCCAGCGCATCTGCATTGCGCGTGCACTGACGCTCGAGCCGAAGCTGATCGTTGCCGATGAGAGCGTTGCGGCGCTCGACGTATCCGTGCGCGCTCGCGTGCTCGACCTGATGCTGGAACTGCAGGAAAGCATGGGGCTCTCCTACCTTTTCATCTCGCATGACATGGCGGTTGTCGAACGCATGTCCCATAAGGTCGCCGTCATGCGCGGCGGCAAGATTGTCGAAACCGGCACCCGCCGCCAGATCTTCGAACACCCGGCAGAGGATTACACCAAGGCCCTGATGGCTGCCGTTCCGATCCCCGATCCGGAAGCGCGGCGCGCACAGGTCTGAGATTCCTAGATCAGGAGCAGAAGCGCCTCCTTTGGAGCCGTGTACGCTTCCGCGAGGCTTGCCCTCGGCCGCCACGAATCACCGCTTAAAATCGACTTGCGGCATGATCGAACGGCGGCCGCGCCTGCCAGCTAAATCCCACTCGCCAGCCACATTTTCTTTCGACAGCCCGTTCAGATGGGCAAATACAGGCTCGCGGCTGCTGGATTTTAGATAAATTCAGCATTCACCGACAACTCCCCGCGCCCCTTTGCGCGTGGCCAATCCGGCTAAGTCGTCCTAATATAGCAATATTTCGTCATTCTATTTTACCTCTTGTTAATACCCGCGTAAGGACTGTTGTACATCTGTCACACACATCAAGGTTTAGTTAGAATTCTCTACAAAATGAGAGCATTCGTTGTTGAGCCCTCTCCCCTTTCGGTTATTTTAGGTCTTACCGAATTAATCGGGTTTTATCAGAGGGGACGTTCTTTCGTGGAACGCACTCGAACTTAGGAGATTGGCTTTCCATGAACATTCGTATGATGTTGCTTGGTTCTGCAGCTGCCCTCATCGCTGCACCGGCATTCGCAGCAGACGCAATCGTTGCTGCCGAGCCGGAACCGGTTGAATACGTTCGCGTCTGCGACGCCTACGGCACCGGCTACTTCTACATCCCTGGCACGGAAACCTGCCTGAAGATCGAAGGTTACATCCGTTTCCAGGTTAACGTCGGCCCGAACGCCGGCGGCACCCCCGCCACCAACGACTCGAGCTGGGATGCTGTAACCCGTGGTCAGGTTCAGTTCACGGCCAAGAGCGACACCGAATACGGTCCGCTCACCGGCGTGATCGTTCTCCAGGCCAATGCTGACAACGCAACGGTCAACTCGACGAAGCTCGACTCCGCTTACCTCGACATCGCGGGCTTCCGCGCTGGTCTCTTCTACTCCTGGTGGGACGATGGTCTCTCCGGCGAGACGGACGATATCGGTTCTGTCGTAACGCTGCATAACTCCATCCGTTATCAGTACGAAACCGGTACCTTCTACGCTGGCCTCAGCGTCGACGAACTGGAAGACGGCGTCTACCAGGGTGACGTGGATCCCGTCACGGGCGACCTCGTTGCGAACGATGGTCCGAACAATGTCGGCGTTGCCTTCGGCATCGGCGGCACGGCTGGCGCCTTCAGCTACCAGGTCACCGGCGGCTGGGACTTCGACAACGAAGACGGCGCAATCCGCGCTATGGGTACGGTTGAAGTCGGCCCGGGCACATTCGGCCTCGCTGCTGTCTACTCCAGCGGCCCGAACTCCTACTACTCGACGGCTGAATGGGCAGTTGCTGCCGAATACGCCATCAAGGCAACTGACAAGCTGAAGATCACTCCTGGTGTTCAGTACTATGGCAACTACATCGGCAGTGCCAACGCGTTCGGCACCGTTCCGGACGACTTCAGCGGTACCGGCGATGCCTGGAAGGCTGGCGTAACGATCGACTACCAGATCGTCGACAACTTCTACGCCAAGGCTTCCGTCCAGTGGCTGGATCCGGAAGATGGCGACGACACCACGACGGGTTACTTCCGCCTGCAGCGTTCGTTCTAATCTGAACATTGAAGACCCCGGGATCGTATCTCGGGGTTTTTCATCACAGGCTTCTGGTTTGGTGACCTCCAATTCAGAAGAAAGAGGTCGGTCCGGTTCCCTGCCGGGTCGGCCTCACCCATCGATACAGAAATCCACTCCTGTAGATGGTTCTGGCTCGCCCTCATCCGAGGGCGAGCTTTTTCCCTTGAGGGGACTGGATTGTCCGACGGACGGGGTCTCTGTCGGCGGCTGAGAGTCTGAAGAACCCAGCCGCCGATTTTCCTTCGAGAAAAAATGCAGCCGATAAACGCAACGGTGGTTCTGGTCGCAGATCGCGATCGCGCGCCTGTTCTTGTACAAGGACGGCGGCGATTGCCTGCCCGCTTTCATACTCCGGGATGAGATCGCTACGCGCTTAAACCATATTCAGCGGTATCAACTGGCGCAGTCTTGGGTCGCGCAGATACAGGCCACTCCAGGCGGCAATGCCGAGAAGCAGGCAGATGATCTGGGGAGGCGTAAAAAACTCACCCAGGCGGAAGTGCGTGCAGATAGCGCCACCGAGAAAACCGGTTACCAGTATCGCACCAAGGAAGGCTGTTTTCGGAACAGCATAAAGGATCGCGCAGATCGCAATGATAATGCCGAGCGCCGGGGCAAGATTGACAGGGAAACCGGTTGCTTCCATTTCCGCCCCTATGAAATCAGGTGCAAAAAGGTTGGTGGCCGCATCAGCAAGAAGCAGAACAACAACTGTCGCTGACAGAATTCGCCCAATCCAGATCGACACTATCGCTGCCTCTTCAATTGCCGGTCACAACCCGGCTTATGGTGTGGTCTGGATGTTGTCAATTCGGCAGCAACCGCTCCGCGTTCGATTACGTCTGCAGTTCCAAGCGTTACGCTCATGATTGCAGCCTTGCGCAGTCTGTGCTGGCCGTGGCAACTATTTCTCTCTCGCCGAGGCAAAAACGACGCTGGCATCGCTGACGATTTCCACATGCGAATAGGCGGCCTTTGCAGCGGCTGCACCATCTGCCCGCATGATCGCAGTCACGATCATGTCGTGCTCGTCATAGGATTTCGCAAGCCGACCCGGCAGCCGGAACTGCGCCCGGCGGAAAGGCGCAAGCCGGGCCCGGCTCTGGGTTACCAGCTCATAGATATGCTCGTTATGCGCACCGCGATAGAGCCGCGTGTGGAACTCGGTATTGTGAACAGCATAGTCCTCTTCCGCACCCTGATGCACGAGGCGAGCGGAAGCGCGATGTTCGATTTCCAGCATGCGCCGCTCGTCAACCGTCATCCGCTCGGCGGCTAAACGCGCGCAGACACCTTCGAGCTCCGCCATCGCCTCGAACATCGAATGCAGATAGGTCTCGGTTACGTTGGTGACGAGAGCGCTGCGGTTCGGCTCGCGATCAACGAGCCCCATTGCGCCGAGTTCGCGAAGCGCCTCGCGCACCGGCGTGCGCGACACTTCGAAACGGGCCGCCAACGAGATCTCGTCAAGCTTGTCGCCCGGCAGCATCTGCCCGGTCACGATCATATCGGCAATAGCCCGAACCATCTGCTCGACAGTCGTTCCTGCCCTGATGATCTCTCTGCGCCTGACCTGCTTCAAGGAATGATTCTGCCCATTGACTAATGCATACACATGCATTGTTGACGCCGCAAAGTCAAATATAGCAGCAAATCATTGTTTTAATAACGAAAAGCAACGGCCCATACGCCGCGACATAGTACACAGAAGCATCTGACGCCGAAATTAGCTGATTTTATAGACTCTGCATAGTTTTTGATCTTGCATGGCTAAAAATTGCATACACTTTTCTACAGTGTTTTGCAGACCCCTGAATATTACCAATGTATTCAATGGAATAAAATCTGGCACGGCCATTGCATACACTTTTCCGTAACCGATTGAACCGGCAAAACGCCGCAAGGGAGCATTCGATGACCAAACTCCTTTCCATGAACCGCCGCCATTTCCTCCAGGCTTCTGCTGCCACCGCCGTGGTCGGCGCAACTCCCGGCTTCCTCTTCTCGCGCGCTCTTGCGCAGACTGCGCTGACCGTCGGCTTCATCTATGTCGGCCCGAAGGATGACTATGGCTACAACCAGTCGCACGCCGAGGGCGCTGCCGTCGTCAAGGCACTGCCGGGCATTACCGTCGTCGAGGAAGAGAATGTGCCGGAGACGGTCGATGTCCAGAAGACGATGGAATCGATGATCAACCTCGATGGCGCCACCCTGCTCTTCCCGACCTCCTTTGGATATTTCGACCCGCATATGCTGGCCATGGCCGCCAAATATCCGGATATCCAGTTCCGCCACTGCGGCGGCCTCTGGCAGGAAGGCAAGAACCCGGCCAATACCGGCTCCTATTTCGGCTATATTTTCCAGGGCCAGTATCTGAATGGCATTGCCGCCGGCCACGCGACGAAAAGCAAGAAGCTCGGCTTCGTCGCCGCCAAGCCGATCCCGCAGGTTCTGCAGAACATCAACGCCTTCCTGCTCGGCGCCCGCACTGTCGATCCGACCATCACCTGCCAGGTAATCTTCACCGGTGAATGGTCGCTCGCCGTCAAGGAAGCGGAAGCAACCAACGCGCTGGTCGATCAGGGCGCTGACGTCATCACCTGCCACGTTGACAGCCCGAAGGTCGTCGTCGAGACGGCCGCTGGCCGCGGCGCCTTCGTCTGCGGTTATCACGCCAACCAGAGCCCGCTTGCTCCCGAGAAGTACCTCACCGGCGCCGAATGGGCCTGGGGCAATGTCTACGGCGATTTCGTCAAGAAGGCCCAGGCTGGTGAAAAGCTCGGCAATTTCGTTCGTGGGGGTCTGAAGGACGGTTTCGTCAAGATGAGCGCTCTCGGCCCAGGCGTCCCCGAGGCAGGCAGCAAGGCTTTCGAAGCGACCCATGCCGAGATGATGAAGGGCGGCTTCTCGGTCTTCAAGGGGCCGCTGAAGGACAACAAGGGTAACGCCGTCGTCACAGCCGACAAGAGCTACGCCGAAGACGCGATCGAGCTCGAGAGCATGAACTATCTGGTTGAGGGTGTCGTCGGGTCCACGGCGTAAACCGAAAAGGGAGAAGCGCCATGACTGCCCAGGCCAATGATCCCGCAATCTCAGTCGCTTCCGAAAAGCCGGTGTCCCTGCGCCCCGTCCTCGAATGGATCGCGCGACGCGCCGAACCTGTCGTCATCGGCCTTGCGGCCATCCTGATCGGTCTTGCGCTCTTCTCCCTATTCATCCTGGCGATTGGCAAATCGCCGGCGATGCTCTTTCAGCTTATGTATACCGGCGGCTTCGGCAGCTGGTTTTCGGTGCAAAACAGCTTAAGCCGTGCCGCACCCCTTCTCCTGACGGCACTCTGCGTCGCCCTGCCCGCCCGCCTCGGCCTCGTCATCATCGGCGGGGAAGGAGCGGTCGTGCTGGGCGGCGTTGCCGCCGCGGCCATGGCAATACCGCTTGCCGGCACTGCACCTGTGTTCCTGACCCTCATTCTCATGGGCATTGCCGCCATGGTGGTCGGCGGCATCTGGATCGGCCTAGCCGGTTTCCTGCGTCACTATCGCGGCGTCAACGAGACGATCTCGTCTCTGCTGCTTTCCTATATCGCCATCGCCCTGATGAACCAGTTCGTTGAGGGTCCGCTACGTGATCCCGCCAGCCTCAACAAACCTTCGACCACGCCGCTGCCGCCAGAATATATGCTTGGCAACATCCCGGGCATGGACGTGCATTGGGGCCTCGTCATCGGTATCGTCGCCTGTATCCTCTCCTGGATCCTGATCGAGGTGACGAGCTTCGGCTTTGCCGCCCGCATCGCCGGCGGCAATGTGCGCGCCGCCCAGATCCAGGGGCTTCCGGTAGGCCGCCTGATCGTCGGCTTCACCGCGATTGCCGGCAGCTTTGCGGGCCTCGCCGGCATGGTCGAAGTCGCCGCCGTCCAGGGCAGCGCCAATGCATCGCTTGCCGCAGGTTACGGCTACACCGGCATCCTCGTCGCCTTCCTCGCTCGTCACAATCCGCTGGCGATCATTCCGGTGGCGGTCCTGCTCGGCGGCATCGATGCTTCCGGCGGCCTCATCCAGCGCCGCATGGGCCTGCCCGATGCCACCGTTCTGGTGCTGCAGGGCACGCTCTTCATCGTCATCCTCTTCTGCGAGACCTTTTACGGCCGCTTCAAGATCTTCAATCCCGACCTCTGGAAAAGGAGCCTCTGATGGAAGAGACAGGCATCGGCATCTGGGGCGTGCCTCTCGGCATCCTCGCAGGCGCAATCCGCGTTTCCACGCCCTTCATCTTCGTCAGCCTCGGCGAGACGATCACCGAGCGCTCCGGCCGCATCAATCTCGGCCTTGAAGGTACGCTCGTCTTCGGTGCGATGACGGCCTATGCCGTCGCCGTCATGACCAATTCGCCCTGGCTGGGCGTGCTCGCAGCCATGGCGACGGGTGCGGTTTTCGGCCTCGTGCATGGCTGGATCTGCAAATGGCCGAAGGTCAACGATATCGCGATCGGCATCGCCATGATGCAGTTCGGGCTCGGGCTCGCCTTCTTTCTCGGCAAGCCCTTCATCCAGCCGGCAGCGCCGCATCTACCGGCCATTCCGCTGGGTTTCTGGTCCAGCCTGCCGCAGATCCAGGCGGCGCTAAACATCAATGTGCTCTTTTTGCTTGGCGCGACACTCGCCTTCATACTCTGGTGGGCCTTCAAGAACACCCGCGTCGGCCTGATCCTGCGCGTCGTCGGGGACAGCACCGATGCAGCGCGCGCCATGGGCATCAATCCGGATCGTGTACGCCTGCTGGCAACAGCTGTCGGCGGTTCGCTGGCAGCAATCGGCGGCGCCTATCTCTCACTCTATTATCCGGGCTCCTGGAACGAGGGCATTTCTTCCGGCCAGGGGCTGATGGCCGTGGCACTCGTCATCTTCGCCCGCTGGAACCCGATCGGCTGCTTCCTCGCCGCCCTGCTCTTCGGGGGTGCCGGCGCACTAGGGCCGGCGCTGCAATCCGTCGGCGTCACGCAGGGATACTATCTCTTCTACGCCGCTCCTTACGTGCTGACGCTGGTCATCATGATCGCGACGTCCTCGCCGACACGTTCGCTCGCCGGTGCACCCGGCGCGCTTTCCCTGACGAAGTAAGCATGAAAGGAGCCAAGCCATGAACGGTCTCGGCGGATTGAACAAGTCGGAACATGGCGTCGGCATCGGCCTTGTGCAGCTGCAGCTTCCCGTCACCGTCACAAGGGAAGACCTTACGCACCAGACGCGGCTGATCGTCGATCTCGTCGGCAAGGCGCGGCGTAACCAGCCGGGCATGGATCTGGTCGTCTTTCCGGAATATGCCCTTCACGGCCTGTCGATGGATATCAATCCGGAGATCATGTGCACGCTCGACGGGCCGGAGGTCACAGCCTTCAAGAAGGCCTGCAGGGAGAATGCGATCTGGGGCTGCTTCTCGATCATGGAGCTGAACCCTGATGGCATGCCCTATAATTCCGGCATCGTCATCGACGACAGGGGCGAGCTGAAGCTCTATTATCGCAAGATGCACCCCTGGGTGCCCGTCGAACCCTGGGAGCCCGGCAACTTCGGCATTCCCGTCATCGACGGGCCGATGGGCGCGAAGCTCGCGCTCATCATTTGCCATGACGGCATGTTCCCGGAGATGGCCCGCGAATGCGCCTATAAGGGCGCGGAAATCATGATCCGCACGGCCGGCTACACGGCGCCAATCCGCGAAAGCTGGAAATTCACCAACCAGTCGAACGCCTTCTGCAATCTCATGGTCACGGCCAGCGTCTGCATGTGCGGCTCGGACGGCACCTTCGATTCGATGGGCGAAGGCATGATCTGCAATTTCGACGGCTCGATCATCGCCCACGGTACGTCCGGCCGCGTCAACGAGATCATCACCGCCGAGGTGCGTCCCGATCTCGTGCGCGAGGCCCGCCTCGGCTGGGGCGTAGAAAACAACATCTACCAGTTCGGTCATCGCGGCTATGTGGCTGTGGCCGGCGGCGCTGATGATGCGCCCTATACCTACATGCACGACCTCATCGCCGGCAAATACCGCCTTCCCTGGGAAGATCAGGTGAAGGTCACGGATGGCACATCCTGCGGCTTCGACAAGCCGGCGCGCCGCTACGGCGAAACATTCAAACTCGCGGGTGAATAGGAGAAGAAGACGATGGACGCCATGGTCGAAACCAAAGGATATTATATCGACGCCGATCCCTATGCCTGGCCCTATAATGGCGCCCTGCGGCCGGATAATACCGCGCTCATCATCATCGACATGCAGACGGATTTCTGCGGTAAGGGCGGCTATGTCGACCACATGGGCTACGACCTGTCGCTGGTTCAGGCGCCGATCGAGCCGATCAAGAAGGTGCTCGCCGCCATGCGCGCCAAAGGCTACCACATCATCCACACCCGCGAAGGCCATCGCCCTGATCTTGCCGACCTGCCGGCCAACAAGCGCTGGCGCTCACAGCGCATCGGCGCTGGTATCGGCGATCCGGGCCCGTGCGGGCGCATTCTGACCCGTGGCGAACCCGGCTGGGACATCATTCCAGAACTCTATCCGATCGAAGGCGAGGCGATCATCGACAAGCCCGGCAAGGGTTCCTTCTGCGCGACCGATCTGGAGCTGATCCTCAACCAGAAGCGCATCGAGAATATCATCCTGACCGGCATCACCACCGACGTCTGCGTCTCCACCACCATGCGCGAGGCAAATGACCGCGGCTATGAATGCCTGCTTCTGGAAGACTGCTGCGGCGCGACCGACTACGGCAACCACCTCGCCGCCATCAAGATGGTCAAGATGCAGGGCGGCGTCTTCGGCTCCGTCTCCAATTCTGAAACCCTTGTGAGCCAGCTGCCATGAGTACGGTCCGCGACACTCCCCTCCCGCAAGCCGGCAAGGCCGTCGGCATCGACACGATCGACATGACGATGCGCTTCGGCAGTTTCACCGCGCTCGACCATGTCTCGATAAAGGTGCCATCGGGCAGCTTCCATGCGCTGCTCGGTGAAAACGGCGCCGGCAAGTCGACGCTCGTCAAATGCATCATGGGCTTCTACCACGCCACATCGGGCGCGCTTTCCGTCGATGGCCGCGAAGTGGCGATCGCGTCGCCGAAGGACGCCGCGACCTACGGGCTCGGCATGGTCTACCAGCATTTCACGCTGGTCCCTTCGCTGACGGGTGCCGAAAACCTCGTCATCAGCCGCGCCGAAGTGCCCGCCATCATCAACTGGGCGAAGGAGCGTAAGGATCTTGCTGCCTTCATGGAGCGTATGCCCTTCAAGATCCCGCTCGACCGGCCGGTGAGCGAGCTTGCCGCCGGCGAAAAACAGAAGCTGGAGATCGTCAAGCAGCTCTATCTCGGCCGCTCCTTCCTGGTGCTTGACGAGCCGACCTCGGTACTGACGCCTGCCGAAGCCGATGAGATGCTCGGCCTCGTGCGCGCCATGACGCAACGTGGCGAACTGACCGTGCTGATGATCTCCCACAAATTCCACGAGGTCACGAAATTCGCCGATGCCGTCTCCATCCTGCGGCGCGGCAAGCTGGTCGGTACCGGCAGGGTGGGCGAACTCTCCACCGCCGACATGGCGGCGATGATGATCGGCGACGTCAAGCTGGCCGAACTCGACACCCGCGTTCCGATCTCCGACAATGCGAGGTCGGTGCTGACGGTCGAGCAGGTCAAGGCGCCGGATCGTTCAGGCCTCAAGACAATCGAGATCGACAATCTCACGGTCCGCTCCGGCGAGATCGTCGGCATTGCCGGCATATCGGGCAACGGCCAGAAGGAGCTGACGGAAATCCTCGCCGGCCAGCGGCCGACCGATACCGGCCGCGTCAGCGTCAAGGGCGAGACCTATGGCGCGACACGTCCGGAGACCCGCAAAAACAATGTCCGCTTCATCCCCGAGGAGCCGCTGCAGAATGCCTGCGCACCGCGCATGACGGTCAGCGAAAATCTCGCCTTCCGCACTTTCGATCTGAAGGCTGATGGCAAGGATGCGATCTGGCTGAACAAGGGCAAGATGAAGAGACGCGCCAGCGACCTGATTTCCGATTTCAAGGTGAAGACGGCCTCCTCCTCGTCGCCGATCGCAGCGCTTTCGGGCGGCAATGTGCAGCGTGCCGTGCTCGCCCGCGAACTGACCGGCGAGGTCGATCTGCTGATCGTCTCCAACCCCTGTTTCGGCCTCGATTTCTCGGCCGTCGCCGAGATCCGTGCCCGCATCATGAAAGCCCGCAATTCCGGCGCAGCCGTGCTGTTGCTGTCGGAAGATCTCGATGAACTACTCGAAATGTCCGACCGCATCATGGTGATTTCCGAAGGCAAGCTGGTCTACGAGACACCGGCGCGGTCTGCCGATATCGGCGTCATCGGCGCACATATGGCGGGGCATCACTGATGGCAGCGATCAAGGCAGAACCCTTCGCGTTCCCGGCGAAGCACGACCAGCTCGCGCTTATCGTCATCGACATGCAGCGCGACTTTGCTGAGCCCGGCGGTTTCGGCGCCAGCCTCGGCAATGATGTCAGCCGCATCACCAGGATCGTGCCGGATGTCAAACGTCTCATTCAGGGCTTCCGCAATGCCGGTCTGCCGGTCATCCATACGATGGAATGCCACCGGCCCGATCTCTCGGACTTGCCGCCGGCAAAACGTGACCGCGGTAATCCAGCGCTTCGCATCGGCGATAAAGGACCGATGGGACGTATCCTGATCGCAGGCGAGCCCGGCACGGCAATCCTTCCGGAACTTGCGCCGCTCAAGGGCGAAGTGGTGATCGAAAAGCCCGGCAAGGGCGCCTTCTATGCCACCGAGCTTGGCGACGTGCTGCAGGAGAAGGGCATAAAACAACTCGTCTTCGCCGGTGTGACAACGGAAGTCTGTGTTCAGACGACAATGCGCGAGGCGAATGATCGCGGCTATGAATGCCTGCTCGCCGAGGAGGCGACGGAAAGCTATTTCCCCGAATTCAAAGCGGCTGCCATTGCCATGATCCGTGCCCAGGGCGCGATCGTCGGCTGGACTGCCCATGTCGACGATATCCTGGAGAGCATCGCCCATGCCTGAAACCACCCGAGAACTCTTGACGTCTGGCGGCTGGAAGGAGCTGGAATTCGGCGCCTTTCGCGACGAGGTAACGATCCATTGGATCCGCCCCTTCGAAGACGATCAGCCCGGCGTGGCGCTGCTGAAATACGAGGCCGGCGCCCGCGTGCCCCGTCATCGCCATGAGGGGCTGGAAACCATCCTCGTCCTCGACGGTGTGCAATCGGACGAAGCGGGCGATTACGGTCGCGGCAGCTATATCGTCAATGCTCCCGGCACCGAACATTCGGTCTGGAGCGATACCGGCTGCGTGGTTCTGATTCAGTGGGACCGGCCAGTGAGAATACTGGAAGAGGAAGCAGCGTAAATTCAAAAATACCTGCTTCGTCAGCCCAGCGACTGAGTGAGGCTGGCTGACAGGCCAGCCTCACGTTCACAGCTGTCTCAGGCCGATTGGACGGCCTTGATGCGGTCGAGGCCACCAACGACAGGGGCGAAATCGTCCCACACGCCCTGAGCGCCCTTCTGCCATTCGTCGAAGGCTTCGGGCTTCAGCAGCTTGCCGCCATTCTTCAGCGAGATTTCGACCGATGCGACCTCGTCATCGACAATCAGCTGGTTGAAATAAGCTGCACCTTCCGTGGAGGCCTGCTGGAAAACAGCCTTCTGCTCGTCGTTCAGACCGCCCCAGAAGGTCGAGGAATAATAGATGATGCCCGACGCCCAGATATGGCCGGTCTCGGTCATGTAAGGCACGACTTCATAGAGCTTGAAGCCGGCATAGGCCGATTTGGTGAGGTCCATCGCGTCGGCAACACCGGTTGCCAGTGCATTATAGGTCTCGGTGATCGGGATGCCGATCGGCGTCGTGCCGAAGGCGCTCCAGAGCTTGGTGTGCAGCGGGCTCTGGATGACGCGGATGCGCTTGCCCTTCAGCTGTTCCGGACGCGTCACCGGCTCCTTGGTGAGCAGATGACGGGCGCCGTAATTGATGAAATCGCCGACGACGAAATTCTGCGCCTGCAGCTTAGTCTTCAGATCGGCGCCGACATCGCCGCTGACGGTACGGCGGACATGGTCGGCATCGCGGAACAGAAAGGGAAGGTCAAGGATCTGCAGCTCAGGCGCCCAGCCAGACAGCGAGGAAACCGTCGAAAGGCTGGCATGGATGGAGCCGAGGCGAACACCTTCCGCCACTTCCTTTTCGCCGCCGAGCGCACCGCTCTTGACGATGTTGAACTTGAACTGGCCCGGCAGCTTGGCTTCGACCAGCTCGCTGATCTTTACCCAGATCTTCGTCTCCGGCTTATCGTCGCCGAGCAGCGAGGCGATCGTGATCGTCGTCGTGCGGGCAGCCGCCGTGCGAACGAAAGCCGGGGCGGCAAGGGCAGTGCCGGCAATTGCGGCGGTCTTCAGGAAATTGCGTCGGTTGAAGTTGTCCATGAATAAGGTCCTGTCGGTTAGAAGATGATCGCCCAGGCGCAAAGGATTGCGAGGGAAACGAGAAGTGCAAGCAGATAGGGAACGACCGCCTTGAACAGGGCGGAGGCTGGAATGCGGGTCACGCCGCTGACGACGAAGATCAGCATGCCGAGCGGCGGCGTCAGGCCGTGGATCATCAGGTTGACGACGATGATGACGCCGAAATGGATCGGATCGATGCCTGCGGCGACGGCGGCCGGCAGCAGGATCGGCCCGAAGAGCAGGATCGCCGCGCCGATGTCGAGAACAAGGCCAACAACCAGCAGGATGACGTTGGACAGAAGGATTACGGCTAGCGCGCTGCCGCCGAGCACCGTCGTCAGATGAGAGATCAGGCCCGAGACATCATCGACAGCCAGGAGGAAGGCGAAGGGACCAGCCGTGCCAATCAACAGGCCGATCGCCGCGGCTTCGACGGCGGCCTGGCGGAAGGCAGCGTAAAGCGAATACACGCCAAGCCGTGCACCGACGCCCAGCAGGAAGGTGTAGAAGGCGGCCAGGGCGGCGGCCTCCGTCGTCGTGACGATGCCGATGCGGATGCCGACGACGACGATGACGCCGAGACCGAAAGCCGGAATTGCCTGGACAGCCGATTGCCAGCGCTGCGCCGATGTGGCCCGTGGCAGAGGCGCCTGATCGCGGACCGTCAGATGAATGGCGACGGCAAGGCAGATCGCCATCAGCCCGCCGGCGAAGAAGCCTCCTACCAGCAGCGAGCCAACCGAAAGATTGGTAGCAGTCGCGAGGATCAGGAAGGCGATCGAGGGCGGGATGACATTGTCGAGCACCGAGGTCGCCGCGATGATCGCCGCGGCTTTTGCCGGCGGGTAGCCGTGACGAACAAGTTCCGGCTGGAAGGTGGATGCGCCGAAAGCTGCATTGGCAACCGAGGAGCCGGAGGCACCCGAAAAGAGCACGCTCGTCAGCAGCGTCGTCTGGGCAAGACCGGCGCGGCGATGGCCGACCATGGCGGCAGCGAAGCGCACGAGCTGGTTTGCAACACCCGATGCCGTCAGCAGACCGCCGGCAAGCAGGAAGAAGGGGATGGCCAGCAGCAGGAATTTCGAGATGCCGGTTACGGTCGATGAAACGATCGCCGGTTCCGGCAAGCTGCTGCCGAAAGCGATCACCACATAGGCGGCGGCCAGGAAGGCATGCGGCAAGGGCGCTGCAAGCACGAGGCCAATGGCGGCAATCAGGCCAAGGAAGATGCTGGGCGGCCAGTCGAGCTCGATGGAGACGAAGGGAATGCCGGCATAGAGTGCCGCGCCGACTGCGAAGGAGAGCAGGCCCGGCCAGAGCTTTCCTTCGGTTATGCGCTGCAGCAGAAGAACGACGAGGATGAGAGCGCCGCCGGCACCGAGAAAGCCGAAGCGGATCCATTCCGGCACGCCGAGCGTCGGAGAGATGCCGCCAAGCATGGTCATGATCTCGCTGCCGCCGAAACTCAGGATGAGACCGGAAAGCACAGTGAACACATCCGCCGCCACCTGCGTTGCCGGGTAGAGGCGCTCCGGCATCATCTTGACGAAGACGTCGAGACGCATGGCAAGCGCACTGTTGAGACTGAGCGGCGCGCCGAGCGCGATCAGTAGTACGTGCAGCCAGATGCCGAGATCTTCAGCGCCGATGAAGCCGGCGGCGAAGAAATAGCGCATGCAGACCGTCACCAGCACCATGACGAGCAGCACGGCAAGCACTGACGCGGCGGCAACGCCAAGGATGCCTTCGATCGCCTTGAGGATGCGGGCGGCGAGCCCGTCCCCTGTCGTCTCTTGTTCGGCTGGATCGAATTCGCTTGCTGCCACGGAACTTGCTTTCTCGCCGGAGGATCAGGCGCTCTTGACGGTGGAAAGGTCGCGATCGAAGAGCGTCGACCAAGTATAGTTGCGCGCCTTCGACACTTCCCTGCTGACATCGAGACGCGGCAGAACCTTTTCGCCGAAACGATAGGCTTCCTCAAGCAGCGGCATGCCGGAAAGAATGAAGGTTTCGACGCCGGCCTTCTGATAGGCCTCCAGCGTGCGCAGCACCGTATCGGGCGAGCCGACGATTGCCGTCCCGGGACCGGGCCGTACCAGGCCGATGCCGGCCCAAAGATTGGGAGCGACTTCGAGATCGCGCAGGTTGGCCGGCTTCAAGCCGCCATGCAGCGCCGTCATTCGCTGCTGGCCGACGGAATCACTGCGGGCAACGAAACGCTGGTTGGCGGCAATCGCCGCATCGTCCATGCGGCCGTAAAGGTCGGCTGCGGCTTCCCACGCCTTCTCGTCCGTTTCACGCACGATCACATAAAGGCGGATGCCATATTCGAGCTCACGTTCGTATTGGGCGGCACGCGCCTTTACTGCGTCGACCTTGCCTTTGATCTGCTCCGGCGTTTCACCCCAGGAAAGGTAGGTATCGACGTGCTTTGCCGCGACATCGAGCGCCTTGTCGGAGGAACCGCCGAACCAGAGCGGCGGCGGGGTTATACTTTCGCCGACCGGAAGGGCGAGCTTGGCGCCGTCAGTGGAGAAATACTTGCCTTGATAGGTGACGCTCTTGCCGGCGAAGAGCCGATGCCAGAGCTGTAGATATTCATCCGCCATGTCGTAACGTTCGTCATGCGGCAGCATCATGCCATAGGCGCCGAGCATTTTGGCATCGCCTGAGACGACGTTGATCAGCAGGCGGTCGCGAGCAAATTCCTGAAAGGTCGCGGCCATTTTGGCCAGCAGCGTCGGTGCGACGAGGCCCGGATGGATGGCGACGAGGAACCGCAGCCGCTCGGTATAGGAAAGCAGTGCACTTGCCAGCACCCAGACATCGTGAGCGCCGGTCGCAAAGAGTGCGCCTGTATAACCAAGATGGTCATAGGCCTGGGCGAGCTGCTTGTAATAACCGTAATCGACCTGACGCGAGCCTTCCGGCTGCCACGGATAGGGGCCGTCAGGAGCACACATATACCAGAAGACGTTCATTCCCGGCTCCTCACTTCGTTGCTTCCAGCGGTCCGCCAATGGCGACCGCGCGATCAAAATGGCCGTGGCGGAAGAGCGTGTCGGCTTCTTCCTCCTGCTCGGCCAGCACTGCTGCATCGATCGGCACCACCGAGAAATCGCGTGAGCGCACTACCCTCTCCCAAGCCTCGGCGTCGGTACCGCTATGGTCGTTTTCCGCCAGAAGATGAGCTGCCCTTACAGGATCGGCGGCGATCTCGCTGCCGACACGGACAAGCTCCGAGGCAATGCCGGCGATTTCGCTTGGGGAAAGTCCGATGCGCGCAAGGCTCCAGAATAGCGACCGGTTGGGGATGGTGGCGCCACAGCGGACGATGAGACGAAGATCCGTCCGGCCGATCGCCTTCTCCAGCCGCGGCGACATGGCAACCCAGGCATCGACCCTGCCCTCCAGCAGTTCCGTCAGGGAATCCCGCGTGCCGCTTTCGATGCGCTCGACGTCACCAAGCGCGAGATCCTCACCCTCCAGGCTGCGAGCGAGCAGATAGGTGTGAAACGAACCGTCGATCAGCGAGATTTTTCGGCCGGCAAGATCAGCTACCGAGCCGATATCACTGTCGGCGCGCACGAAGATCGCGCCATTGGCTGGCCGCGGCGCCGATGCAGCGACATATTCGACATGAAGGCCACGCGCATCCGCCTCGATCGGCGGCGTCGAGCCGGTTCCGCCGACATGGATCGCGCCGCCTTCCAGCAGCGAGGCCGTGTCACGGCCTTCAGCATAGGGAACGAAGATCGGATCGAGCCCGGCAAAGGCACCCGGCCATACGCTGGCGAGCCGCAAGTGGAGATTGTTGGGATGAACGCCGATTCTCATCTTCATTCCGGTCAGGATGGTCATTGCGATCAATTTACTTTTTTATAAATTGAAAGCGAGGAAAGCCGTCCCGAGGACCAACGGGATACCAGATCAAAAACCTATTAAATCTACCAATAATAAAATCTTTTATCGCAACCGCACTCCCGGAGGCATCGAGCATTGAAATCTCCGAGCGCTCACTTTACTTTTTTGTAGAACAAAAGAGGTGGCCATGACCAAGCCCGTATCATCGAGGGTCTGCCGCAGTGTCGGCGAGGCGAGTGAGCTTCTGAAGCTGGTCGCCAATGCGAACCGGCTGGCAATCGTCTGCTATCTGATCGAAACGAAAGCATCGGTGTCCGCGCTGGAAGACGAACTCGGCATCCGCCAGCCGACGCTTTCACAACAACTTGCGGAATTGCGTGAGGCAAACGTCATCGAAGGGCACCGCGACGGCAAGGCGATCGTCTATCGTGTCGTCGATCCGAGGATTAAGACCATCGTCCACGCGCTGCGGGACATGTTCTCCGGCCTCGACGACGTTACCGGCCGCTTCGGAATGGCAAAACTGCCGGTCGATGAAGTGATGTTCGACTGACCTATGATCGACTTCTATACCTGGATCACGCCGAACGGCCTGAAGATATCGATCGCGCTCGAGGAATTCGGGCTGCCCTATAAGGCCCACACGATCGATATCACCAAAGGCGATCAGTTTTCCGCCGACTATGTCGCGATCAATCCGGGCAGCAAAATCCCAGCCATCGTYGATCACGAAACCGGTATTACCCTCGCCGAATCCGGGGCCATTCTTCTCTATCTCGCCGAAAAGACGGGACGGTTCCTGCCGCGGGAAGGTGCTGCCCGCCATCACACGATCGAATGGCTGATGTGGCAGATGGGCGGCTTCGGGCCGACGCTCGGCCATGCCCATTATTTCCTGACTTACAATGAAGGTCGCGCGCCCTTCGCCGAAGAGCTTTTCCGCAAGGATACAATAAGGCTCTATGAAACACTTGACGCAAGACTTGAAGGCGGAGAGCACCTTGTCGGCGACTATTCAATCGCCGACATGGCCGTCTGGCCCTGGGTTTCGCGTTTCGTGCGCCACAAGATCGACCTCAGCGACTTCCCGAATGTCCGCCGCTGGTATCTGCAGCTTGCCGCCCGGCCGCAGGTGAAGCGCGGCTACGAAGTGCCACATTTCACCACCCCGGTTCCGCTGCCGCCAGGTGTCTAATCATTGGTTTCGGATAGGCAGTCGGCCTATCGCGTAAACATCAGCCGCATGCGCGCCAGAATGCCCTTCATGCCCGGTATGGAGGTCGCTCTCAGATGGCGGGCGATGACACCCGCATCGACCCGTGCTCCGAAATGGCAGGAGCAGACGAGCCCGTGCAGTTGCCGATCGTTAAGATCGAAGAAGCTCTGGGCGTCCCCATAAGTATCGCCTTCGAGACCGGCGGCACGCAGAACCGGATCGTCATAGGCTACGGATATGGGTGACCCGGTGATCCTCATCAGTGTCCGCTGGTCGCGGGGTAGATATTCGGTTTCCCGAAGGGTAACGAGCGAACGCGCAGGATCGACTTCCAGAAGCTCAGCCCACCGGTCCAACCGCTCGGCGCGAGACAGTTGTGGCGTGGTACGGCTGACCCTGGCTATAGCCTTAAGCTGATCGACTGCGTATTGTTCCATGACGGCCTCCTATTTGGAAAAATAGACTGCACGCCCCCTCGGAAAGGTTGATCCCAACTACGCTGCCTGTCCAATCACGTTTGAAGAATCGTGTCTCTTAAATGCAGGCAGAATCCCGCCACTCAGGCGAATTCGCTCTGTCGCGAAAATATCCGCGGATGGGCGACGTGCTTTCGGACGACACTCTCCTTGCTGTCGAGTTCTTCCAGCAGAACGTCATAGCTCCAGAGATCGGCAAGGTGCTGCAGGACGAGCTTCAGATCCTCCTCTTCCAGGAACTCGTCATTGGTGGCTCGGTGCTGCAACAGCAATCTACGGTCACCTGCGAGATCGACGTCGACGATCTCAATAGCCGGGTCGGTATGGCCGATATCGTAGCCGCGGGAGAGTTGCCGGCGGATACGCCGATACCCGCGCTCGTCATGGATCGCGGAAACCAGGATACCCTCCTGAACCTCCGGATCGTCGTGGAGCTGGAACATGCGCCACCGGCGCATGAGGCTTGGGCTCAGGAACTGGCTGACAAAACTCTCGTCGCGGTAGTTGGCCCAGATATCACGCAGGACCGCCATCGGATCGCCCCGTCCGGCAATGTCAGGAAACCAGTCGCGGTCTTCGCCGGTAGGCTCCGTCACGATGCGCTCGATATCCTGCATCATCGCAAAGCCCAACGCATAGGGGTTGAAACCGGAGAAACGCCGATCATCGTACATCGGCTGGAACACGACATTGGTGTGCGATTTCAGAAACTCGAAATAGTTGCCGTCGCTGAGCTGCCCGCGCTCGTGCAGGCGCTGCATGATGTTGTAGTGGACGTAGGTGGCGGTCCCCTCGTTCATCACCTTGGTCTGGCGCTGGGGATGGAAATACTGGGCGACGTGGCGCACGATGCGCAAGATCTCGCGCTGCCAGGAATGCAGCCGGGGTGCGGATTTTTCGAGGAAGTAAAGTATATTGTCCTGCGGCAAGCCGAGGGCGGCACGCCGGCGCTCGAGATCGCGATCGGACTTGTTGCGCTTGAGGCCGACAGGCACGGTGCGCCAGAGATCGTTGAAGATCTTCTCCTCGTGCGCACGGCGCTCCTGCAGCCGCTTTTCTTCCTGCCGCAGGTCAACCGTCGTCTTGCCGGCATAGCGGTGCACACCGTGCGACATCAGCGCATGTGCGGCATCGAGCGTGCGTTCGACGGCCACTTCGCCATATCGTTCTTCGCAACGAGAAATGTAGCTCTTGGCGAAGTCGAGATAATCAAGAATGCCTTCGGCGTCGGTCCAGAGCTTGAACAGATAGTTGTTCTTGAAGAAGTGGTTATGGCCGAAGGCAGCATGCGCAATGACCAGCGTCTGCATGGTCGCCGTATTCTCCTCCATGAGATAGGAGATACAGGGCGAACTGTTGATGACGATCTCATAGGCGAGGTCGCGCATGCCGCGACGGTAAAAGGCTTCGTGATGGGCAAAATGCTTCCCGAAGGACCAGTGGCGATAGAAGAGCGGCATGCCCGTCGAGGAATAGGCATCGAGCATCTGCTCCGATGTAATGACCTCGATCTGGTTCGGATAGACATCGAGGCCCAGTTCCCCAAGCGCGATGTGTTCACAGGCATCATGAATGCGCTGCAGGGTCGGAAAATCCCAGTCAGCCCCTTCAAAGAGAAGCTTTTCCTTATGCCGCGTGCTGGTCTTCATGGCGTAGCCCCTGCCTTGGCAGCCTTCTTCTGAAACAGGTCATGGAAAACAGGGAATATCTCGTTCTTGCGGCAGACCTTGCGTATGGCAAGAGGCAGTGCTGCGGAGCGGATCTCCTGATAGAGCGTCCAGAGCGGTGACCTCGACATCGAGGAATCCCCGTCTTCCTCACCGACTTCGATATAGGCGAAGTACTGGCAGACCGGCAGGATTTCCTGCTGCAGCAGCTGGCCGGTCAGAGCGCCGTCGGAATAGGAATTGTCGCCATCGGAGGCCTGCGCCGCATAGATGTTCCATTCCGTCGGATCGAACCGCGCGGCAACGATCGAGCGCATGACCGCCAGCGCACTGGAAACCAGCGTGCCGCCTGTCGCCGGGCTATAGAAGAAAGTCTCCTCATCGACTTCCTCCGCCTTTTCAGTATGGCGGATGAAGACGATCTCCACCTTCTCATAACGCTGCGACAGGAAGAGATAGAGGAGCAGGTAGAAGCGCTTGGCGAGATCCTTCATATGCTCGCTCATGGAACCGGACACGTCCATGAGGCAGAACATCACCGCCTTGACCACGGGCTTCGGTGTGTTTTCAAAGCGCCGATAGCGGACGTCGAGCGGGTCGATATAGGGGATGCGCTTGCTTTTGAGCGTCAGGGTCCTCAGCCTGTCTTCAAGAACAAGGCGCTCTTCGGCATTGTCGCATTCGTCGATCTGCTTCTGGAGCGCCTCTATTTCCTCTACCTTCGGGCGATGAAGCGCCAGGCGCCGCATCATGGCAAGGCGTGTCGTGCGCCCGACGGCGATGTTGGAGGGGGAGCCGGAGACAGAAAAACCGGCCCTTTGCGGTGTCACCTCCTCGGTCTCGCTCAGTCGCCGCTTGGCGAGATCAGGCAATTCCAGATCTTCGAGGAAGATGTTGAGGAACTCCTCCCGGGTCAGGACGAAGCGGAAGCCATCTTCGCCGTCGCCCTCTCCCGCCTCGGACGAACGGCCGCCGCCCGATGCCGGCGGACGCTTGATGAAATCACCCTCGACGAATTTCTGATTGCCGGGAAGAATGCGATCCTGAATTCCCCCTCCGCCCCGGTGAAGGCCCGGTTCGGCCATGCCGCCGATCGGAAGAGTAACTTCGCCGCCATCAAGCACATCGCGGATGGAGCGGTTTTGCAAAGATCGTTTAACCGCTTGTGCTACGGCGTCCTTGGCACGCCGTAGAAACCGTTGTCTATTTTCTAAACTTTTACCGCGCGGATTAAGCCGCCGGTCAATGATGTGCATGTTTGCTCCTAATGGGTACTCGCCGGACAGCCTACCTAACTCGCCTGTTTGACGCGCATGTACCATTCCACCAGCCGGCGAACCTGCCGTTCGGTATATTCCCGCGCGACCATGCGCGAGACGAACTCACTGTGTTTCTTTTCAGTCTCGCTATCCTTCTTCGATCCGAAGGAGATGACCGGCAGCAAATCCTCGACCTGCGAAAACATCCGCTTTTCGATCACTTCCCGGATTTTTTCATAACTGGTCCAGGATGGGTTCTTACCGCCATTGTGGGCGCGCGATCTGAGGCAGAACTTGACGATCTCGTTGCGGAAATCCTTGGGATTGGCGATGCCCGCGGGTTTTTCGATCTTCGTCAGCTCCTGGTTCAGAAGTTCGCGGTCGAGCAACTGTCCTGTATCGGGGTCCTTGAAATCGACGTCCTCGATCCAGGCATCCGCGTAATCGACGTAACGGTCGAACAGATTCTGACCGTAATCGGAGTAGGATTCCAGATAGGCCTTCTGGATCTCGTTGCCGATGAATTCCGCATAACGCGGCGCCAGTTCTGCCTTGATGAACTCCATATAGCGCTTTTCCGTCTCCTCGGAAAACTGCTCGCGGCGGATAGCCTGTTCCAGAACATACATCAGATGAACGGGGTCGGCGCCGATATCCGTTGTGTCGTGGTTGAAGGTCGACGCAAGGACTTTAAAGGCGAAACGTGTCGATATTCCGTCCATGCCCTCATCGACGCCTGCGGCATCGTGATATTCCTGTACGCTTCTGGCGCGCGGATCGGTTTCCTTCAGGCTTTCGCCGTCATAGGCGCGCATCTTTGAAAAGAGATTGGAATTCTCGTGCTTGCGAAGCCGTGACAGGACGGAGAAGCGGGCCAGCATCTCCAGCGTCGCTGGCGCGCAGGCCGCATCTGCAAGCTCCGAGCCTTCGATCAACTTCTCGTAGATTTTCTGCTCCTCCATGACCCGGAGGCAATAGGGAACCTTGATGACGCAGATGCGGTCGATAAAGGCTTCATTGTTCTTGTTGGCCTTGAAAGTCTGCCATTCCGCTTCGTTCGAATGGGCAAGGATGATACCCGAGAACGGGATCGCACCGATATTCTCGGTGCCCATGTAGTTGCTTTCCTGCGTCGCCGTCAGCAACGGGTGCAGCATCTTGATCGGCGCCTTGAACATCTCGACGAATTCCAGAATGCCCTGATTGGCGCGATTGAGACCGCCGGAATAGCTGTAGGCGTCTGGATCGTTCTGCGAATAGTGCTCGAGCTTACGGATATCGACCTTGCCGACCAGCGATGAGACGTCCTGGTTGTTCTCGTCACCCGGTTCGGTCTTGGCGATCGCGATCTGGCGAAGCCTGGACGGCTGGATTTTCACGACGCGGAAGCGAGAGATGTCGCCGTCGAACTCGTCGAGGCGCTTCAGGCACCATGGGCTCATCAGGCCGCTGAGGCGACGGGTAGGGATACCGTATTCTTCGAGCAGCAACGGCCCCATGGCCAGAGGATCGAAGAGATTGAGGGGGCTTTCGAAGACCGGGCTCAAGTCGTCGCCTGCCTTCAGCACATAGATGGGATTGACCTCCATGAGCTGCTTCAGGCGCTCCGCAAGCGAAGACTTGCCACCGCCGACGGGACCGAGCAGGTAGAGGATCTGCTTACGCTCTTCCAGGCCTTGGGCTGCATGCCGGAAGAAGGACACGATCCGCTCGATCGTCTCTTCCATACCGAAAAATCCCGCAAAGGCCGGATAGGTTCGGATCGTCCTGTTCATGAAGACCCGCCCGAGCCGCGAATCCTTGGCTGTATCAATGATCTCAGGTTCGCCGATTGCCGCCAGCAGCCGCTCGGTGGCGTTGGCATAAGCCATCGGATCCTTCTTGCATAAGGACAGATAGTCCGCGATAGACATATCCGTCTCGCGGCGAGACTCGTAGTTACGGGTGAACGCATCAAATAGGGAGTTGTTCAGCATAGGCCCTCCTATAAAGGTCTGCCTCAGCGATTTTCGCCTTCGCTAAGTAAGATGGTGCGCCAATGTTTCGAAAGATCAAGGTCCTCCTAGACGGAAATAAGACATGGCTGGCATTCCAGCATCGCTACACAAAAAATTGCGCGTAACCTGCCGATTTGATCCTCGAAAGTTGACCGCCTCTATAGATTTGCGGCAGCACCGGGAGTATTATTCGCGCGCGGTATGAAAGAGAACGCCGCGCACCTTCACGCCATGGCGCGAATATGTGTTGGTGCCCCTTAAAGGGCTGCCTGATTCGATGGAGCGAGGATTTCTCGCCGTCCGAATGTGAAATTTGCCTTCAAGAACCGTCCGTGAGAAAAGCAAGGCCAGATCGAAACAGGCCAGCAGCGCAACCCATGCGGTCAAGGCTCGGGGTCCTTCTCACATTGCTATTTGCGCAGCGACCTGTTCTGCCTGAGCCCTGATATCGGGAACGGCGGTAATCTCCCAGAATTGACCGGCTGTCAGCGCGCCGACCGCATAAAGGTTCGATTGCGCCGCGCCTTCTGAATTCAGCACGCGCGAATCCCGGTTTACCGAGATTCCGAGCCCAAGCGAATCTGCAACGACAAAGCCCCGCCGGCGCATTTCCTGCAGAAGCGGTGAATGCGCCAGCCCCGCCCGTTCCATCCCCGTGCAATTGACGATCCAATCGACTGTGAGAGCAATCGTCTCACGGCGTCCTCTTTTGCGGTATTCGATGCCGATCCCGTCACCGGCATCCTTGAGTGTTTTGAGATAGCCGGCGTGGAAATTGACGACACCCTGCTGCTGCAATTGCTCGAACCGGTCGTAGATGTCGGGCGCCACGCGATGGCGATGGACGTTCCACCATGGCAGGGCATGCCGCAGGAAACGCGACCGCTCCGCCGGAGCGAGGTTCTGCCAGATCGCCTGGGTCCTGGGCCGCAGCCCATCCATGACGCTTCGCCAGTCGGTCCCCGATCTCACCTGTCGCCTGATACCGTGCAGGATCTGGCTGAGTGTCGCCCCCTTTGCATCGATGTCGATGGCGGCAGGTGATTTCGGATCGCGGGCATGTCCGTGCGGCGCGAGCCCGCGACGGGAGAGAACATCGATGCGGCCGCGGTGCCCATGCGACCGAAGCCCAAGAACCTGATCGATCATGGTAAGGCCCGAGCCCAGGATACAGACCCGATCCTGCGGGCCGACATGTGTCAGCCAGGAAAGGCGCCAGGGATTTTCGATCACATGCGAACGCATGGCGCTCCCGGGATCTCCGGTATCGACCGGCAATTTCGCATTTCCCAACCCAAGACAGAGGACGACGTGGCGGCCGGCGATTTCGCCGCCATGCTCCAGCAGAAAGCCGAGGGCGCCCGGATAGCGCTCGACGCAGCCGGTGGCCTTGGTCTTCATGAAATCGACGCGGCATCGGTCGTCGCGAGGCCGCAGCAGATCTGCGAGCGTATCCCTGACATAGAGCCCATAATCGCTCCGTGACGCGAAATCGGCATCCCGCGACGGACGGTTCTTGCGGCTCAGCCATTCCACGAAATCGGCCGGCCTGTCCGTGAAGAGGCTCATGCGCGCCGCTGGGACATTCAGCCGGTGGAGATGCATTTCAGTGCGATAGGCCGTGCCTCTGCCGAAGCCCGGATCATCGCCGATGACGGCGATGGACGCCGTCTGCGGAAGTTTCCGGACAAGATTGCAGACGACTGCGATCGCAGAAAAGCCGGAGCCGACGACAACAACATCATAAATCAAGCGTTCGTTCCATGATTCACCGGGTGAGGCATCGATGGAACTAGAGCGGCTTGACGACTTGTCACGGCCCCGGACTCTCAACCAAGGTGTTATATCCGGATCCGTTTCGGCACTGCCGGTAACCGACGTGTCAGCTCTCCGCCTTTGAAGAGCTGAACGCGGCTCGCTCGATGCCATGACGCTGCAGCTTGTCATAGAAGGTCTTGCGCGGAATGCCGAGAGTTTCGATCGTACGGCGCACATCGCCATCGTTCTGGATCAGCGTTTCGCGGATGATATCGGCCTCATAGCGGTCGATCCTCGCCGGCAGAGGCAGGAGACTATCTTTGTTCTCCACCCCGTTTTGCCCCGGTTCCACCGGTGCCGCGTCAAGACCGAGCACGAAGCGCTCAGCGAAATGCGAGAGCTCGCGCACATTGCCCGGCCAGTCATGACTTTTCAGGTGCCGGCGCAGTTCGGGCGAAGCCACGGGAACCGGACGTTTGAAGCGATTGGCGGCTCGTTCGGTAAAGTGGGCGAAGAGAAGCGGGATATCGTCGCGCCGGTCGCGCAGTGGCGGGATGCTGATCGTGACGACATTGAGGCGATAATAAAGGTCCTCGCGGAAATCGCCGCGCTCACGCGGATCGCCGAGATCGATCTTGGCAGCGGCCACGACACGCAGGTCGACGGGCCGCACCTCGTTGGTACCGAGCGGCATGACTTCCCGCATTTCCAAGACGCGCAGCATCTGCACCTGCGCGGAAGGCGGCATGCTTTCGATTTCATCGAGGAAGAGTGTCCCACCGCTCGAATGTTCGATGCGGCCGATGCGCTTCTTCTGCGCGCCGGTGAAGGCGCCGGCCTCATGGCCAAAGAGTTCGCTCTCGATCACGGTTTCCGGCAGGGCGCCGCAATTCAGCGCCACAAAGTTTCCCTTCGAGCGACGGCTCCAGCGATGCAGCAGGCTTGCCACCACTTCCTTGCCGCTGCCGGTCTCGCCGGTCACCAGCACATCGACATCCGTGTCGGCGATCTGCCGGAGCGTTCGCCGCAGGCGCTCCATGGCCGGCGTCTGGCCGATCAGCGGCAGGTCGCCTTGTGCCTGCTCGGCCGCCTCGCGCAGCGACCGGTTGTCGAGCACGAGCCGGCGCTTTTCGGCGGCACGATGCACGCTTTGCACCAACCTGTCGGCCGCGAAAGGCTTGGTGATAAAGTCATAGGCCCCGTCCTGGATCGCCTTGACGGCCATCGGGATGTCACCGTGCCCTGTGATCAGGATCACGGGCAGGCCTTCATCGAGCCGGCGGATCCGATCGAAGAGCTGCAATCCGTCGACATGCGGCATGCGAATATCGGAAACGACGACACCCGAGAACTCCGCGTTCAGATCCTTCAGCGCTTCCGTAGCTGCGGAAAAGGTTGAAACAGAAAAGCCGGCAAGCTCCAGCGTCTGTTTCGTCGCCTTCAGGAGATCCTTGTCGTCATCGACAAGCAAGACCGGGATTGCTTCACTCATGCCTGTGCCTTCTGCAGATAAACGGTAAAGCGGGTGCCGCTCTCGTTGCTTTCGACCTCGATACGGCCGCCATAATCGGCAACGATATCCTTTGAAATGACGAGTCCGAGGCCCAGCCCTTTTTCTTTCGAGGTGTTGAAAGGCGAAAAGAGCGAGCCAAGGATGTTCTCCGATATGCCGGGGCCGTTATCTGCCACAGTCACCGCCACCTCCCTGTCCGTCTCCTCGCAGAAGACCTCAACCTTCGCGCCCTCCCTGCCCTCCAGCGCTTCCAGCGCGTTCTGGAAGAGGTTGATCAGCACCTGCTCCAGCCGGATGCGGTTGCCGCTCACCTTCAGATCGGCCGCAGGTAACCTGATATCGAGTGCATCCAATCGGCCGGCAAAACGGCTGCGCAGCAATACGACCGCGCCTTCGATGACGGCGCGCAGTTCGATCGGTTCCGCCGCAGTGCGGCCTTTGCGGGCAAAGGCCTTCAACTCCTCGGTGATGGTGCCGATGCGCTCCGTCAGGTTGGCGATCGCATCGAGATTATCGTCGGCCGATCCCGGCTGCTGGCGTTTGAGGAAGGTTCGGGCATTGTCGGCATAGGCGCGGATGGTCGCGACCGGCTGGTTGATCTCATGCGCCACGCCTGCGGCAACCTGCCCCAAGATCGCCAGGCGGTTCGCCTGCACCAGCTCCTGCTGCACCACCTGCAGCCGCGCATCGGTCGCGCGGTGGTCCGATATCTCCTCCTGCAGACGGTCACGGGCGCGGCTCAGGTCCTGCGTGCGCTCCAGCACCCGGCGCTCCAGCTCCTCGCGGGCGGCGCGCTCGGTCGCGATACGCATGACGACGATCTGGCGGCGGCGCAGCAGGAAGGTCATGATCGCCAACACCGGAATGAGGGCCGCCAATGTCAGCAGCCGCCATTCGCGCACCGAAGACGCGATCGGCGCTTCGGTCGGCACGAGATATTCGAGTTGCCAGGCTGTCGATGGCACCTCCGTGCGCAATCGCAGGAACTCGCCTTCCCCGGCGCCCGGCATGATGGCATGGACGATTGCGGCTCCAGGCCTCAGCGCCTGCCGTTCCTCGATCGGCAAGGGCAGCAATGGCGCCTCGCCGAATTGCAAGCTGCTCCTGATCGCCGCAAGGCTTTCCTGCGGCAGAGGCTTCGCCGTCATAAAACGCCAGGACGGCAGGCTGGTGATGAGCACAACGCCGTGCTCGTCGATGACATAGGCCGGCCGGACCGCATCGCGCCAATCGGATTCCAGCTGATCGAACTCCATCTTGACGACAACGACGCCAAGCGGAGCCGCAGCATCCCCGACCCACCGGGAAATATAGAGGCCCGGCCGGTTGCTGACATTGCCAAGCGCGAAATGCTCTGCCGTGCCCGTTTCCATCGCACGGCGGAAATAATCGCGGAAGGAATAGTCGTTGCCGACAAAACTCAGGGGCTCCTGCCAGTTGCTGGAAGCGATCGCGATGCCGTTCTTGCCGGTTACATAGAGAACAGAGGCGCGGGTGCCGGCGACAAGGCTCTGGAGCTTGCGGTCAAGCCCCATGACGGCTTCTCCCTGCCCCGAGGCCAAAGCGTCTCGCACCTGCTGGTCATCGGCAAGGAGCAGCGGCAGAGCCCGTGGCCCTTCGAGAACGGCACGCAGCAACGCCACCTTGAGATTGGCGTCAGTCTGCCCCTGATCCTCCAGCGCTGCAATTGCCTGCAGACGGCCATAGATGCCAGCGCCGTAAAGGGCCGTTCCGATGAGGATCGCAGCGAGCGCCGCAAAGATCAGCCAGACGGACCGGGAGCGCCGGCCAAGCTGTTCAGGCGTCAGTAAACGTTCATTTGCTGTCTTCTGGAGCATGACCGCATTGTGCATCTTTTCGCACGGCCAGCAAATCACTTTGTGCGAAAAATCGCACTATCGCTTCTGCTTCAGCCCGTCGCATTCAATAATATCAATGAATTAGGCAATCGAAGGAAACTGGCACGCGCGTTGCAAAATAAGTCGTCACCAGTCGGGAGGCTGTTTGACCATCATGACTTGGCCGTCGCCCTATTGGCGTCCGGCATAGTGGAGGACACCATGGATATCGCAATGAACGCCGCTACAGAGCGCGGCAAAACTCCCTTTTACCGGCACCTCTACGTGCAGGTTCTCGCCGCCATCGCCGCCGGCATTCTGCTCGGCCACTTCTACCCTGCTCTCGGCGCTTCGCTGCAGCCGCTCGGGGACGCTTTCATCAAGCTCGTGCGCATGGTGATCGCGCCCGTCATCTTCCTGACTGTCACGACCGGCATAGCCGGCATGGCCGATCTCAAGAAGTTCGGCCGCGTGGTCGGCAAGGCGCTCGGCTACTTCCTCGTCTTCTCGACGCTGGCGCTTGTCGTTGGCCTTGTCGTTTCCAACGTGCTGCAGCCAGGCGCCGGCATGCATATCGATCCGGCGACGCTCGATACGAAGGCGGTCACCAATTATGCCGCCCAGGCCCATGATGCGACGATCGTCGGCTTCCTGATGAACATCATCCCGGACACGATCGTCGGCGCCTTTGCCAAAGGCGACATCCTGCAGGTGCTGTTCTTCTCGGTCGTCTTCGGCATTGCCCTCGGCTCCGTCGGCGAGCGTGGCAAGCCCGTGCTGGATTTCTTCCAGGTTCTGACCGCTCCGGTCTTCCGCCTCGTCGCAATCCTGATGAAATTCGCCCCGATCGGCGCCTTCGGCGCCATGGCCTTCACCATCGGCAAATATGGTATCGGCGCGATCGCCAACCTCACCTTCCTGATCGGCACCTTCTATCTGACGTCGCTGCTCTTCGTGCTGATCGTGCTCGGCGCAGTCGCCCGCTACAACGGCTTTTCCATCCTGGCGCTGCTCCGCTATATCAAGGAAGAACTGCTGCTGGTGCTCGGGACTTCGTCCTCGGAAGCCGCCCTGCCTGGCCTGATGAACAAGATGGAACGCGCCGGCTGCAAGCGCTCGGTCGTCGGCCTCGTCATTCCGACCGGCTATTCGTTCAATCTCGACGGCACCAACATCTATATGACGCTGGCTGCACTCTTCATCGCTCAGGCGACGGATACGCATCTGAGCTTCGGCGACCAGATCCTGCTGCTTCTGGTGGCGATGTTGAGCTCCAAGGGTGCCGCCGGCATTACCGGCGCCGGCTTCATCACGCTTGCCGCCACACTCTCAGTCGTCCCCTCCGTTCCGATCGCCGGCATGGCGCTCATCCTCGGCATCGACCGCTTCATGTCGGAATGCCGGGCATTGACGAACCTTGTCGGCAATGCCGTCGCGACTATCGTCGTCGCCCGTTGGGAAAACGAACTCGACCAGACCCGCTTTGCCGCCGCAATGGCCGGCGATTTGCGCGAAGACAGCGACGTGCTTGTTCCAGTGGCGCAGCCCGCCGAATAAACACTGACAAAACAAATCCGCCGCCAGTCATACGATTGGCGGCGGATTTCATTTGATGTCGACGAGCCGGCACACGTCCGAATCGTCAGCGATCTCTCAGATTTAAAGCGCCAGCCCCGTGCCGCGGTCGAAAATATGGACCTGATCGCTGGCGATATTGGCCTCGAAACGGGCGCCGTAGCGGGCGGCATAGTCCCCATCCACCACGGCCGTGACCGGCTGACCAGCGAGATCGAAGACGACATGAGTCTGAGCGCCGGTCGGCTCGACAAGAAGGGTCTGTCCGGCAAGCGCATTTCCATCCCTGCCGCCCGGCGTCAGATGCTCGGGACGCAGGCCGACTGTCACCGCCTGGCCGGGACGGACCTTGCGGTCCGGCGCAATGCGGATTGCGGTTCCATCTGAAAGACGGGCTGCAGGCGCGCCACCCTCGCCTTCGACAATACCTTCGATGAGGTTCATCGCCGGAGAGCCGATAAAGGCTGCGACGAAGAGATTGGCCGGCTTCTTGTAAAGTTCGAGCGGCGTGCCCTCCTGCTCGATATTGCCCTGGTTCAGGACAACGATGCGGTCGGCGAGCGTCATGGCCTCGATCTGGTCATGCGTGACGTAGATGGACGTCGTCTTGACCTTCTGATGCAACGTCTTGATTTCCGAGCGCATCTGCACACGCAGCTTGGCATCGAGGTTCGATAGCGGCTCGTCGAACAGGAAGACGGCCGGGTTGCGCACGATGGCGCGACCCATGGCGACGCGCTGGCGCTGGCCGCCCGAAAGCTGCGCGGGCTTACGCTCCATGAGCTTCGTCAGATCCAGCATGCGGGCGGCCTCAGCCACACGCTGCTCGATCTGCGGCTTGGGAAGACCTGATAGTTTCAGATTGAAACCCATGTTCTCGGCGACAGTCATATGCGGATAGAGTGCATAGGACTGGAAGACCATGGCAATGTTGCGCTCGCGGGGGGTCAGTTCGTTGACGACGGCGTTGTCGATGATGACCTCACCGCCGCTGATTTCCTCGAGACCAGCGATCATGCGCAGGAGCGTGGACTTGCCGCAGCCGGACGGGCCGACGAGGGCAACGAACTGCCCATCCTCGATCGACAGCGAGATATTATGGATCACATCGAGCGATCCATAGGCCTTGCGAATATTCTTGAGTTCGACAGACGCCATGTGCGTGTCTCCGATGCGGGCTCAGGACTTCACCGCACCAGCGGTCAGGCCGGCGATGATGTGCTTCTGGGCGAGGAAAAAGACGATGATGGTCGGCAGGATGGTCAGCGTGATGAAGGCGAGGATGAGGTGCCAGTCAGTGGCAAACTCCCCTCTGTAGACCATGATGCCGAGCGGCCAGGGATAGAGACTCTCCGAATTGAGCATGATCAGCGGCACGATATAGCTGTTCCAGCTACCTACGAAGGAAATGATGCCGACGGTCGCGACTATCGGGCGCGAGAGCGGCAGCGAGATATGCCAAAAGAAGCGCATATAGCCGCAGCCATCGACGAAAGCCGCGTCGAAGAGCTCGGACGGCAAGTTCCGGAAATAATTGCGGAACAGCATGATACTCATGCCGAGCCCGAAGGCCACCTGCGGCAGCACCACGCCCCAATAGGTGTTGAGAAGGCCGAGATCGCGGATGCGGATGTAGAGCGGCAGGATCGCGGTCGCAGCCGGAAACATCAGCCCGATCAGGAAATAGTTCACCAGATAGGTCGAGCCGAAGAAGCGGATATGGGCAAAACAGAAGGCCGCCATGGCGCCGAGCGTCAGCGTCAGGAAGACGGTGAGCAGCGCGATCAGCAATGAATTGCCCATCTGCAGCCAGTAGCGATGGCTGACGATGATGTCGATATAGTTGCTCCACTGCCATTCCGTCGGCAGACCGAAGGGATTGCCCCGAAGGTCGGAAAGCGTCTTGAAGCCGCCAAGCGCGGTGCTGATGAGCGGGATGACGACAAGGCCGGCGATGATCAGCAGCGAGACATACATATAAATCTGCGTGCCGGTACGGACCTTGCGACCGACGCTATTTGCCGTTGTGGCATCGATGGGTGGTGCGGTTGAGATATCAGTCATTGCGCATGAATATCCGCTTGTAGCTGAAGGCGAGCGTGACGCAGATCACGAACAGCACGACGCCGACGGCGCTGCCGAATCCGACCTGCATGCGGGTCACCCCGAAATTGTAAAGGAAGGTCACCATGGTCTGCGTCGAGTTCGACGGACCGCCGCCGGTCAGCGGCATGATCATGTCGAAGAGCTGCAGAGAGCCGACGACGCCGAAGAAGACGGAGAGGCGAACGGTGGAGCCCAGAAGCGGCAGCGTTACGTGCCGGAACTTCTGCCAGCCGGTCGCGCCATCGATATCGGCCGCTTCCAGCACGCTCTTGTCGATCGCCTGAAGGCCGGCAATGAAGAGCATCATGTGAAAGCCGAAGTACTTCCAGACGATGACGCCGAGAATGGCGTACATGGCGACGTTGCGATCGGCGAGCCAGAAGGGTGGCTCAACGCCGATCATATGCGAGATGCCTGCGACCAGGCCGAAATCGCCGTCATAGACGAAACGCCAGATCATGCCGGCGGCAACGTCGGCCAGAACATAGGGCAGGAAGAAGATGAGGCGGAAGAACAGCGCCCCCTTGATCTTGGTGGAGACCATCGTCGCGAGCCATAGCGCCAGCGGGATCTGCACACAGAGCGAGATTAGGACGATCAGGCCGTTATTGATGAGCGCCTGAGTAAAGGCACCGTTGCGGAAAATGAGCTGGTAATTGCGGAAGCCGATCCATTGCGTCGGGTCGCCGTAGCCATTCCAGTTATAGAAGGAATACCATGCGGCTTCGCCCATCGGTACGATGACGAGCAGCGTGAAAAGCATCAATGCCGGCGGCAGAAAAAGGATCAGCACCGGCCATTTGCTGTGGGCCAGCGAACGCTTGTGCCGGCGCGGGGCTACTTTGGCGCTCGTCCCTGCCACATTTGCTGACATGAAAGTATCACTCATCGGTCTCTGGGACTCCTCGGGCGAATTCGCGACTGCGCCGCGAGTGAGAAGGAGCCGGCGCTCGGTTCGAGCGCCGGCGGATTTTTTACTTCGCTTCGAGCGAGTAGGCGTCCTGGATCTGCTGGGCGGCGTCGGCCGGTGAAGTCGAGCCGGAGACGATGTCCATCGTCATGTCGTTGACGACACCGCCGACATTCGGGCCGAGATCCTGATCGAGGAAGTTCTGGTGCCAGGTTTCCTGATCGAGAGCGACCGCGCTGTCCTTCAGAAGCACGTTCTTAACGCCATCGGCTGCGCCCTTGGCGACGGGGATGATGCTCGTCTTCTGAGCCAGCAACTTCTGATTTTCCGGGTTGCCAAGGAACTTCAGGAACTCTTCGGTTTCCGGAGGCGCATTCTTGGTGACGACCCAACCGTTCAGACGGCCGAGGTAATCGGTCGCGACACCGGGAGCGCCTTCGACGACCGGGAACGGGAAGCGGCCGATATTGTCGTCCGGCTGACCCTTTCCGCTGGTCGAGCTCGCTCGCGAGGTGTCGTTGGTGTTTTCAAAGCCGAGCAGCATGGCCGCGCGTCCGTCGCCGAAAGCAGCAAGGGCATCGTTCCAGGTGGCGCCAAGATAGCCGTTCTGGAAGGGTTCGAGCTTGCCGAGTTCGGCGAGATGCTCGCCGGCCTTCACGAAGGCTTCACCGGCAAAACCATCACCCTCGCCAGCCTTGGCCTTTTCGAAGCCGTCATGGCCGGCTTCGCGCATGGCGAGATAACCCCAATAGAAATGGATCGGCCACTTATCACCACCACCGCCGGCGATCGGCACGATGCCTGCGGCCTTCAGCGTCTTCACGGCGCTGAGGAAATCGCCCCAGGTCTTGATCTTGTTGGCATCGACATTGGCCTTCTTGAACAATTCCTTGTTGTAGAAGAAGGAGACGAGGCCAGTCTTGAAGGGGGCTGCCCAGACCTTGCCGTCGAAGGTCATGCCGTCGATCGTCGCAGCACTGGTGCCGCTGCGCCATGCGCCGCCATCGGCGTCAAGTGCGGCATCGATCGGCCGCAGCATGCCGGTCTCGGCCTGCGCCTTCAGCACGCCGCCACCCCAGGTGTAAAAGAAGCTCGGAGCCTCGTTCGACTGCAGCAGCGTCGGAAGCTTGGCCTTGAAGGCCTGGTTTTCAAGGAACTGCAGCTCGACCTTGACGCCGGGGTGGYTCGCTTCGAAGTCCTTGGCGAGCTTGTTCCACACCTCGAGGGTGCCCGGAACCTGCTCCAGGTGGAGCCAGCGGATGGTCGTATCGGCGGCAGCCGTTACCGTTGATGCACAGTAACCGGCAACAGCGATTGCGATCGCCGACAGCATGTTGATGCGATGAGTTTTGGTAGTCAGCACTTGGCACTCCTCCCGAGGCGCTTTATTTCTGTATCCGGATTAAATAATCGCAACCTTTGCCTTTCTGTCAATACCCTGCCTGAAAAAGCGGCAGAAGATGCGAAAAATGATGCAATTATGGAAATTCCTGTTGCGCGATTGTGAAAATCAGATCTACAACAAGGCGAATTTAATTTGCCTCTCGAAAAAAATCGCGAGGCCTATGACAGTTTAGGTGCGCACGAGACGATGAAGACTGCCGATCCTGAATTGATGCGTGCCATCAACCGCTTGAACGTGCTGGATACGATCCGGCGCCACGGCCCGATCTCTCGCATCCAGATCAGCGAACGCACCGAATTGTCCACGACGACAGTTTCGGCCATTACCGCTTCGCTTCTYGACGACGGGCTCATTTTGCCCATTCACGAGGGTGATATCCGCAACGAGGCAGTGCGTGGCAGGCCGCGCGTCATGCTGGAGGTCAATCCGGATGCCGCCCGCGTAGTTGGCGCCAAGATTGCCGCCAGCCGCATGATCTTCGTGGTTACCAATTTCCGCGGCGACGTGCTCTCCAAGCTCGCCCTGCCGATCCGCATCGACCGGCAGCCGATTGCCGTGATTGCCGACCTCATCGAGGATGGCGTGCGGCGCTGCGTCGTCGATATCGGCCTCTCGCTCGATGATATCGACAGCATCTGCCTGGCACTCCCTGGCGTCATCGAGCACCGTACCGGCCATATCCGTTCAAGCCCCATATTCCGCGAAGTCAACATTGATTTTGCTGCGGAAATGTCGGCCCGCCTGTCGACGCCGACCATCATCGAGAGCGACGCACATGCCATCACGCTTGGCCATCACTGGTTCGGCAAGGCCCGCGATCTCGAAGACATGGTGCTGATCTCGCTGGAGCAAACACTCGGTCTCGGCGTGCTGCACGACAACCAGCTTTTCCGCGGCGCCGGTGGCCTCAGCCACAATCTCGGCGATCTCGTCCTCGGCATGGGTCAGCAGGGCGTGGTGCGTCTTTCCAGCCAGGCCGGTGAAAGCGCCATTCTCGGCGAACAACAGGCGGATGGCCGCTTTGCCGAAGCGGTACGTCTCGGCCGCGGCATGACCCATGTTCAGGCGCTGATCCAGGCCGATGACGACCGTCTGATCGGCGCGGCCATGCGTGCCGGCGAGGCGGTGGGGCTGACGATTGCCAATATCGTCACGCTGTTTGCGCCACCGCGCGTTATTCTCGTCGGCTCCTCGCTTGCACTGGGTGAACCCTTCCTCAACAGTCTGCGGGATGCCTATGCGCTGGCTATCCCGCCATCGCTGCAAGGCGTCAGCGAACTTGTCTTCGACGATTCGACCGACGATTTCTGGGCTCAGGGCGCGGCCGCCGTCGCCCTTTACGAACTCTACGAATCGCCCTGGAGCACGACAGGACCGGCGCTCTGACGCGCAAAATCAGTATTTATGGAGGATATGATGGAAAAAGTCGGTATCGGCATCATTGGATGCGGCAATATTTCGGGCGCCTATCTGAAAGCGATGACATCGGCATTCCCGATCCTAGAGATCCGCGGACTGGCCGACCTCAACCGCGAGCTTGCAGATGCAAAAGCCAATGAATTCAACCTTCAGGCCAGGTCTGTCGAAGAGCTTCTGGTTGATCCGAAGGTCGAGATCATCGTCAACCTGACCATTCCGAAGGCCCATGTTGCCGTCGGCCTGCAGGCACTGGACGCCGGCAAGCATACCTATTCGGAAAAGCCGTTGGGGATTAATTTCGCGGAAGGGAAAAAATTGGCGGATGCCGCCAAAGCCAAGGGTCTGCGTATTGGCGCTGCCCCTGACACCTTCCTCGGCGGCGGTCACCAGACCGCCCGCGCCCTGATCGACGAGGGTGTCATCGGCATTCCGGTTGGCGGCACCGCGACCTTCATGTGCCCGGGCCATGAGCGCTGGCATCCCAATCCGGCCTTCTATTATGAAGTCGGCGGCGGCCCGATGCTCGACATGGGTCCCTATTACATCACCGACCTCGTCAATCTGCTAGGGCCGGTCGCCATGGTCGCCGGTTTTGCGGTCACGCCGCGCAATGAGCGCATCATCACCAGCGAGCCGCGTAATGGCGAGCGTATTCCGGTTCATATCCCGACGCATGTTGCCGGCGTTATGGCTTTCGCCAATGGCGCCGTCGTGCAGATCGGCATGAGCTTCGATGTGGCCGGCCACAAGCATGTGCCGCTCGAAGTCTACGGCACCGAGGGCACGCTGATCGTGCCGGATCCGAACCGTTTCGCCGGCCCGGTCGAATATCTGAAGAAGGGTGGTCAGTTCGAAGACCAGCCCGTGACCTTGCCCTATGCCGACGGCAACTACCGCTCGCTTGGCGTCGCCGATCTCGCCCATGCCATACGGTCAAACCGGCCGCATCGCGCAAACGGCGATCTGGCACTGCATGTGCTCGAGGTGATGGAAGCCTTCCAGAAGGCATCCGACACCGGCAGCACGGTAACGCTCACCACAACAACGGAGCGCCCTGCTCCGCTTTCTCTATCCCTCGTCGACGGACTGCTCGGCAAGTAACATTCAGGAGGAATACACGATGCGTGAAGCACTGATCGTCTGGGGCGGCTGGGCAGGCCACGAACCGGAACAATGCGCCGCAATCATCAAGGACATACTCGAGGAAGACGGCTTCAAGGTCTATGTGGAGCACAGCACGGAGGCCTYCGCCGATCCGTCGATCCACGATCTGAGCCTGATCGTTCCCGTCATCACCATGTCGAAGATCGAGAAGGAAGAGGTCAAGAACCTCGCTGCCGCGATCGAAAGCGGCGTCGGGATTGCCGGCTATCACGGCGGCGCCGGCGACAGCTTCCGCGAATCGACCGACTACCAGTTCATCATCGGCGGCCAATGGGTTGCCCATCCTGGCAATATCATCAACTACACCGTCAACATCACCCGGCCGGACGACCCGCTGATGGAGGGGATCACCGACTTCCCTTATAATTCCGAGCAATATTACATGCATGTCGACCCCTCGAACGAGGTGCTGGCGACGACGACCTTCACCGGCGAACATGCCTACTGGATCGACGGCGTGACGATGCCTGTCGTCTGGAAGCGGAAATATGGCAAGGGTCGCGTCTTCTATTCCTCGCTCGGCCATGTCGCCAAGGAATTCGACGTGCCGCAGATGAAGACGATCTTCCGCCGCGGCGCCAATTGGGCAGCGCGCTGAACGGTTCGACGTTGGGGCTGCCGGTGTCTCGCCGGCAACCCCACATGAAAAGTGCATATTTGGGCACGACACGGGTGCCAAATCCGTCGATATGCGTTACTGCTGTCGAAAGAACGAACCAGACAGCAAGACAATGAGCGATAACGTTATCAAGTTTCGCAAGCCGAAACCCCCGCCGAAAGCCCCCAATCCCATGCTCCGCAAGCTCGTGATCATCGCCGCGGTGATCGTCGTGTTTGCATTGGCCTGGGTCTATGTCCATGTCACCGGCGTGCAGCCGCAATAATCCAGCGAGGGATCGTCCGATGAGCGTTCGCCCGCCGCAATCCTTCAGGCAGTCTTTTTCGGCCGAAGGCGGGGTGAATGTACTCGAATACGAGCTCATGTCGGAGCGCGCCAGTTCGCTCGGACGCAACGGTCTCAAAGTCGAATCGGCTCTCTCAGCCCTGAAGGCCTGGAATCCCGATCGCCATAGTGCCGAGCAGCGCGAAACGCTGATCAACGAGGCGTCCGACGCCGTTTGGGCGCTCTTCGTCCAGCGCGAGATCTGCGGGCTGCGCAACAACAAGGATATTGTGCAGCGTTACGCCATTCCCGGCGAAGTGCTGGCGCGGGTCGGCGTCGTCAGGAAATAGCGGCGGTCTGGCTCTGTGTCGCAGGCGCCGGATGCGAGAGGACGAATGCGCGTGCCTCTTTTTCCAGCCATTCGCAAAAGAGCGTGGATTTGCGGTTTCGCCTCGCCCGGCGCAAGGCCACGTATTCATGGCCGCTTTCCAGAAATCCATGCGGCGCAACCAGCCGGCCGAAGCGAACATCATCCGTCACATAAGGCCAGGGCACGACGCAGACGCCAAGCCCGGCATTGGCCGCCTCCAGCATGAAATAGAAATGCTCGTATTCGACACGGCCACCTGCTTCGACGGCGATGACCGAGCGAGCAAGCCAGTCACCCCAGGCGCGTAGACGGCTACGGGTATGAAGGCGAGCGGCACCTGTGAAGCGCTCACCGACAATTTCCGCCAATACCGGCGAAAGCACGGGACCGGTCTGCTCGGGAAAGAGCGGGATGACATCCGCACCGGCTGGCCAGGGTGCTGTTCCAACGCGGATAGCGACATCGAAGCTGTCGCGGGCAAAATCCACCGGACGTGAAGAGGCGGTTAGGCGCACATCGATATCGGGATATTCCGCCTGAAACCGGTAGAGCCTTGGGATCAGCCAGCGCATGGTGAAGGTTCCGGGGCAGGATACATCGAGCGCACCATCTTCGGTATCGGCCACCGCGCGGACGGACGTGTCGATCTGGTCGAAGGCGGCATTCAGGCCTGACAGAAGCGTCGTGCCGGCCTCGGTCAGACGCAGCCGGTTCTTCGGGCCTTCAAAGAGGGGAACGCCGAGCACATTTTCGAGATGCTGGATCTGGCGGCTGACGGCGCTATGGGTGACGTTCAGTTCGCTTGCGGCGAGCGTCATGCGACCGAGACGACCGGCGGCCTCGAAAGCGCGGAGCGCATTGAGGGAAGGGATGCGGCGAGCCATGTGCGTTTTCCGAACAATATTTGTTCGATCATATCGGTTTTCAGACTGCATTCCATGGTGTTTCTTGCGGTCGTCGAATTATCGAATGCCTTTTCAGGAACAACAGATGCCGGACCGCAACGCGTTCCGACAAATGCGAAGCTTTGCCTTTCGAAGCAATTATGGAGAGTGATCGTGAACAGCAGACACAGTGACGGAAGTGCGGGCGATGCCAATTACGGCGTGATCGGCACGAATTACACCAGGTATCGCCAGCCCGACCCGCATATCGCGGAATTCATTCGTGCTGCGCTCGGCAATGCCGAAACCGTGCTGAATGTCGGCGCCGGCGCCGGCTCCTACGAGCCGGTCGACCGGAAGGTGACCCCGGTCGAACCTTCTGCCTCCATGCGGGCGCAGCGCCCGTCGCATCTGCCGGAGGCGATCGATGCGACGGCAGAGAAACTCCCCTTCGCGGACCAATCCCTCGATGCGAGCATGGCGACCTTCACCGTGCATCAATGGTCGGATCTCAAGGCTGGCCTCGCGGAAATGCGCCGCGTTTCGCGCGGCCCGGTGCTGGTCCTGAGCTGCGATCCCAATGAGCTGGAACGCTCGTGGCTGTTCAACTATGCGCCGGAGATGATCGCCGTCGAGGCAAGCCGCTATCCGGCCATGGAGACCATCGCCGATCATCTGGGCGGCACAATCGAGATATTGCCCGTGCCGATCCCGCTTGCCTGCATCGACGGTTTCGGCGAGGCCTATTACGGTCGGCCGGAGCTTATGCTCGATCCCGGCGCCCGGTTGGCAAATTCGGCCTGGAGCTTCGTCGATCCATCGATTGGCGAACGTTTCGTGGCCGAACTCGGCCGCGATCTCCGGGATGGCACGTGGGATGCGCGCTATGGGCATCTGCGCACGCAACCCTTCTTCGAAGGCTCGCTGCGCCTGATCGTTGCCCGCCCCTAGCTAAAGAAGCGGTTCTCCGGTCGCGGCAGGCCGAGATGGTCGCGCAGCGTCGTGCCTTCGTATTCCTTACGGAACAAGCCACGGCGCTGCAGTTCAGGCACCAGGCGCGTGGTAACGTCATCAAGCCCCTGCGGCAGGTAAGGGAAGACGACATTGAAGCCGTCAGAGCCCTCTTCGTCCAGCCAACGCTCCATTTCGTCGGCAATGCTTTCAGGCGTGCCGACGAAGGCAAGGCCGGAATAGCCGCCGTAGCGCTGTGCGAGCTGGCGGACGGTGAGGTTTTCCTCCTGCGCCAGTTTGATGACCTGAGCACGGCCTGTCTTGCTGGCATTGGTATCGGGAATATCCTTGGGCAACGGCGCATCCGGGTCGAAACCCGAGGCATCATGGCCAAGCGCGATCGACAGCGAGGCGATGGCGCTATCGTAGTGAACGAGGCTGTCGAGAGCGAGACGTTTGGCACGCGCCTCCTCCATACTGTCGCCGATGACGACGAAGGCAGCAGGCAGAAGCTTCAGATGGTCTCGGTTGCGGCCAATCGCCTGCATCCGTCCCTTGATATCGGCATAGAGCGCCTTGCCGCCATCGAGATCACGCGGCGAACAGAAGACCACTTCGGCAGTTTCGGCCGCAAGCTGGCGGCCGGGATCCGACTGGCCGGCCTGCACGATGACGGGCCAGCCCTGAACCGGCCGGGCGATATTCAACGGCCCGCGCACGCTCAGTTCCTCGCCCTTGTGGTTCAGCACATGCATTTTTTCGGGATCGAAATAAATGCCGCTTTCGCGATCGCGGATGAAGGCGTCGTCGGCAAAGCTGTCCCAGAGGCCGGTGACGACATCGTAGAACTCGCGTGCCCGCTTGTAGCGCTCGCCATGTTCCACGTGCTCGTCGAGGCCGAAATTGAGCGCGGCATCGGGGTTGGATGTGGTGACGATATTCCAGGCCGCGCGGCCATTACTGATGTGATCCAACGAGGCGAAGCGGCGGGCAACGTGATAGGGCTCGTCGAAGGTCGTCGAGGCCGTTGCGGCGAGCCCGATCTTCTCGGTGACGGCGGCCAGAGCCGAGAGCAGCGTGAAAGGCTCGAAGGAGGTGACGGTGTGGCTGCGCTTCAGCGCCTCCACCGGCATGTTGAGCACGGCCAGATGATCGGCCATGAAGAAGGCGTCGAACTTCGCGGCTTCCAGCTTCTGCGCGAAGGACTTGATGTGGGCGAAGTTGAAATTGGCATCCGGATAGGACCCGGGATAGCGCCATGCGCCGGTATGCAGGCTGACGGGGCGCATGAAGGCGCCGAGGCGCAACTGCCGTGAACGGGTCATGTTTTTCCTCATGGATCGGGGCGAAGCGGCCGCCTGCCCTCTGCTGAACGCTGATGCCGGAATGACGTATGCTTGCGGTTACGTAGGGGTTCGCAAGCCGTTATTCGAGATTGGCTCGCCTTTTTCCCGCAGCGATTTCGACGGCAAACGGTCAATTCCAAGTGAGATGGATGGAGACAAACGTTAGCCGTCCGCCTGCGCCCTGGATAAGCAAGCGATTTCCATTTTCTATCACATCTATAGAATTTATAATCTTACCTGCCGCTCCGATTTCTTTCACCCATATCACGGTCAGAACTGGAGAAATCGATGACGACCGTGCTTAGGCAGCAAGACCAGATCCGGCCCGTGGCCGCCCGCATTGCCAGCGACGAGGAGGCACTTGAGGCGGCCCGCAGGCTTGCCGCTCAATTTGCCTCCACGGCCGCCGCACGAGACGCGGAGCGCCGGTTGCCTTTCGCCGAACTCGACGCGGTGGCGCAATCCGGCCTGCTGGCGATTGCCGTTCCCGCGCAATATGGCGGGCTTGATGTTTCGAATGCCGTGCTGGCCGAAGTGACCGCGATTCTGGCAGAAGCCGATGGCTCGATCGGCCAGATCCCGCAGAACCATTTCTACATTCTGGAAGCTCTGCGCACCGATGGCAGCGAGGAGCAGAAGCGGTATTTCTTCGGCCGGGCGCTTGCCGGCGATCGTTTCGGCAATGCGCTTTCGGAGCGCGGCACGAAGACGGTCGGCCACTACAATACCCGCATCGTCAGGGACGGTCCCGGCTACCGCATCAACGGCCAGAAATATTACTCGACCGGCGTGCTGTTTGCCGATTGGGTCACGGTCTTCGCGCTGGATGAGGAAGACCGGCTTGTCATGGCTTTCGTGCCAAAGGGCACCGAGGGTGTCGAGATCGTCGACGACTGGGACGGCTTTGGCCAGCGCACGACCGGCAGCGGCACGACGATCCTCAACAATGTCTACGTCCATGCCGATTCCGTCGTCCTGCATCACAAGGGTTTCGAGCGCCCAACGACGATCGGCTCGGTCGGCCAGATCGTCCATGCCGGCATCGATCTCGGCATCGCGCGCGCCGCTTTCGCCGAGATGCTCGAATTCGTACGCACCAAGTCACGCCCCTGGATGGATAGCGGTGTGGAGCGCGCCGCCGAGGATCCGCTGACGATCTCGAAGATCGGGCAGATCGCCATTCGGCTGGAAGCTGCGGCAGCACTCCTCGAACGCGCCGGCCGCAAGGTCGATGCGGCGCAGATCGAGACGACGGAAAAGACCGTCGTCGAAGCCTCGCTTGCGGTCGCGGCCGCCAAGGTGCTGACGACCGAGGTCGCCATCGAGGCCACCAACACGCTCTTCGAGCTTGCCGGAACCTCTGCCGTCAAGAGCGACCTCAATCTCGACCGGCACTGGCGCAACGCACGCACCCACACGCTGCACGATCCCGTACGCTGGAAGTACCACGTCGTCGGCAATTACCACCTGAACGGCGTGATCCCACCGAAGAACGGCGCGCTCTGAACCCTCTCCTCAACTAAAAACCCCACTTCCGTCACCGGAAATGGGGTTCTTTTTTGCTTATGTTCCTGAGTTCAGCTGTAAAGGCTCACTTCAGGGATTTTGTCGTTCAGCACGAATTCGCCGACTTCCTTGGCCTTGTAGAAGACCGGATCGTGCAGCGTGTGGGTGCGCACATTGCGCCAGAAACGATCAAAGCGATATTTCTCCGCCGTCGAGCGCGCGCCGGTCAGCTCGAAGACACGCGAGGTGATATCCAGCGAGACATGGCTTGCATGCACCTTGGCGGCGTAGGCTTCCGCAGCCGCCTCGCCGCGCTCGCGGGCCGTGACAGCATGGCCCTTGGCAAGACCTGCCTGAACGGCGGCGGCTGCCGTATCGGCCAGGGCAGCAGAGGCTTTCAGTGCGGCGGTGAACTCTCCGACCCGCTCCAGGATATAGGGATCATCTGCAGCGCGCTCGACGCCCGAGGTGATCCACGGGCGCGTCGTCGTGCGCACGTAGTCGACGGCAGCCTGGAGCGCGCCTTCTGCGCTGCCGAGATAGAAGTTGACGAAGACGAGCTGGATGAGCGGCGTATTGAAGGTGGAAAGCACCGGCGGGGCGGCATCGGGAGCAGCCGGGGCACCGACGAAATCCTCCTCGTAAACAGGGAAATCGTGAAACTCTACGCTGCCGCTGTCGGAGAGCCGCTGGCCGAAATTGTCCCAGTCGTCATTGGCCTGATAGCCCGGCCGATTGGTCGGCACCGCGAAGCCGACGATCTTGTCGTCGAGTGTCGCGTTGGCATTGATGTAATCGGAGACATGAGCGGCGGTGGAGAAGGACTTACGCCCGTTCAGCACATAACCGTTACCGCGACGGGTGAGCACGAGGCCCGGATCGCGCGGATTGACGGCAGCACCCCAATAGAGGTTTTTCGCCACGGTTTCGGTACCCAGCGCATGCGCACGGGCTTCTTCAAGCGCCCAATAAATGTACTGGCTGTTGACGAAGTGATAGCCAAGCAGCTGGCCGATGGAACTTTCGCCACGCGCAAGGATACGCACCAGCCGCAAGCCATCCACCCAATCAAGGCCGCCGCCGCCGATATTCTGATCATGAAGGGCGTTCAGCAGGCCGGCATTTTTCAGCTTGACGATTTCGGCAAGCGGCGGACGGCCGTCGCGGTCGAGTTCGGCGGCGCGGCTCGATAGATCCGCCGAGATATCCTCGGCGCGGGCAAAGAGATCCTCTCGCGTCGTGCTGCGATTGGTCGCGAAGACGACATTGGACTGGCTCATGGGTCGAAACTCCGATTTCTTAAAAAATGGGCCGGCGGGGGCCGCACAACCCCCGCCGGAAGATCGAGGCAGGCAGCTTAGAAAAGCTTGTCCGGGATCCAGCTTGCGGTTGCCGCGTCGCTTGTGCTGAAGGCCGGGATTTTCTGCGCCAGATCCTCGATCGTCTTGACGCCGGCGGCGCGCAGGCTTTCCTGCGTGAGCAGCGTCGGCTTGACTGTGATTTGATGGGGAACGTCCTGCCCGGCAATTTGCAGAGCCGCGGCGCGGACGGAGACCGCACCAACGACAGCCGGATTGGTGGCGACGGTCGCAACCCAAGGGCTGCCCTCTTCGGTGATTTCCTGAATGTCAGCGGTCGAGACATCGGCCGAATAGATCTTCAGCTTGCTTGCGATGCCGAGATCGTTGGCGGCAAGCTTCACGCCGCGGGCAAACTCGTCATAGGGGGCGAAGACGACACTGATATCGGGATTGGCGGTCAGCGCGGCCTTGGCCTGATCAGCCGTCGAGATCGCGGTCGTGTCGCTGACGTTACCGACGCGGGCCTTTTCAACGACGCCGGAATTCTCGGACTTGAACTTCTCCCAGACCTCGTTGCGGCGGTCGAGCGGCGCGAAACCGGCGACATAGACATAACCGGCCCTGAAGCTCTTGCCGTTGTCCTTGACGACCTGTTCAAGCCCGAGCTGAGCGAGTTCATGGTCGCTCTGTTCCACCTGCGGTACCTTGGGATTGTTGAGATTGACGTCGAAGGCGACGACCTTGATGCCCTTGTCCAGCGCCTGCTGGACGACATCGCCGAGCGATTCCGGCAGGCCGTGATCGACGACGATGCCGGCCACGCCAAGATTGATCGCCTGCAGGATCTGCTCACGCTGTTCGGCGGCGTCCTGCCGACCGGGGAACACACGCAGGTCGATATCGAGCGCTTTGGCCTGGGCCTCCGCACCAGCCTGATAGGCCTGGAAGAAGTCACCCGCCGAGATGTAGCTGATCAGCGCCACCTTGACGCCGCCCTTGTCGAAGGGGGCCGGTGCACCGTTGAGACCAGCGGCAAACGAGGTCTGATAGAGAGAAAAAGAAATTGCGGCTGCAGAGAGCGCCAGCCGTGCGAGGGATTTCATCGTCGCGGTCCTTCCGGTCAATCGGGAGCGTCGTCTGACAGGTTGGCAGCTCCCTGCGACGCATGAAATTATTAGATATAAACTCTATGTTTTTAGTAGATTTAATGATCCGATTTTTGCCGGTTCAGGAGATTCTTTGTTCCCATCGCCATGCGACCGGGGCAAGGCTTGCCTCGAAGTTCGGGCATCTGTCAGGCCAATATCGCCGCTTAAAAGCAGACCCGGATTTGCCCGATGCCACTCCTTTATGCCGACAATATCACCCGCAGTTTCGGGTCCACGCGCGCGCTTTCCGGCGCCCATTTCTCTATCGAGCGGGGTGAGATCGTCGCGCTGATGGGGGCCAATGGCGCCGGCAAATCGACGCTGGTGAAGATAATCTCGGGCGTGCTTGCGGCCGATGGCGGAACAATCAGCCTTAACGGCCGGCCCTTTTCGCCGAAAACGCCATCCGAGGCGGCAAAAGCCGGCGTCGTGACCGTGCATCAATCGACGGATCTTGTCGGAGCGGCGGGGTTGACGGTTGCCGACGCCCTGCTGCTGCATCGCTTCGCAGAGGGCAGCACACCCTTCTTTCTCTCCCGCGCAAGCGTGCGACGCGAAGCGCGTGCCATGCTCGATGCCGCCGGATTCTCGCTGCCGCTCGACCGGGATTTCGGCGATCTGACCGCCGCCGACCGGCAGCTGGTTGCGATCGCCCGGGCGCTTGGCAACAAGGCCGAGCTGCTGATCCTCGACGAACCGACCGCAAGCCTTTCGGCGGACGAGAGCCGGCGCCTGTTTGACATCCTGCTCACCTTGCGGGCGCAAGGCCTTGCCATCCTTTATATCTCCCACCGGACCGCCGATCTCGTAGCGATCGCCGATCGAGCGCTCGTCATGCGCGGTGGCCGTATAGTCGGCAGCTTCAACCGGCCGATCGACTTTTCCAGCGCCATTGAAACGATGATCGGCCGCAGGCTTGAAGCGGCACGGCCGGACGCTCGACCGGCAACAGGCCCGGCCGTTTTCGAAATGCGCGGCATCCGCCTCCTTCCGTCAAGCAAGCCCTTCGACCTGACCCTGCATGAAGGCGAGGTCGTTGCCATCACCGGCGTGCTGGGCGCCGGCAAAAGCCGTCTGCTATCTGCGATCTTCGGCGTTCGAGACTTGGCTGACGGCACGATGCAGCTGGACGGCAAGCCTTACCGGCCGAAATCGCCGGGCGACGCGATTGCCGCCGGCGTCGCCATGGCAGCCGAGGATCGCCATCGCTCTTCGCTGATGCCGGCCGCGTGGCCCGGCAATTCGCTCGCGGCCACCATCAGCCTGCCGCATCTTGCCAAATGGTATCCGAGCGGTCTGCTTTTCGGTGGCCGCGAGCGGCGTGAGGCAGAGCAGGCCATTTCCCGGCTGGGCATCAAGGCCGCCGGTCCGCTCGCTTCGATCTGGTCACTGTCGGGCGGCAATCAGCAGAAGACGGTCATCGCCCGCTGGGAAGCGGAGCCGAGCCGGCTGCTGCTGCTCGACGAACCGTTCCAGGGTGTCGATGTCGGCGCCCGCCATGACATCATCCAGGCGATCCGGGCACGCACCGACCGCGCAACGCTGATCGCCACATCCGATCCCGAAGAAGCCTATGAGGTCGCCGATCGCATCCTGACGATCGACCACCACAGCTTGCTGCCCGATCTCGTCGACATCGCCTCTTCTTCAGCTTCACAGGAAATTTCCGCATGACGACCATCGACGAAGAGGCCCTGCCAAGGACCAGTGCGGTCCCTCAGAGCCATAATGAGGATAGCCGCGCTCTGGCACTCGGCAGCTTTCTGCGCGCCGGTGCGGTGTTCATCCTGCTCGGGCTGATGGTGATCGGTTTCACCATCGCCCAACCGGCCTTCATCAACATTGGCAACCTGATGAGCATCCTGCAGGCTGTATCGGTCGTTGCGATCCTCGGCGCCGGTGTGACGGTGACGCTTGCCGTCGGCGGCTTTGATCTCTCGATCGGTGCGGTGGCCGCCTCCAGCGTCATGGCCGCGAGCTATGCGATGATCGTCTGGCATCTCGATGTTTTCGCCACCGTGCCGCTAGTCCTTGCCTTCGGTGCAGCGGTCGGGCTCGTCAATGCCCTCCTGATCGTGCGACTGCGCGTACCCGATCTGCTAGCGACGCTTGCCATGATGTTCCTGCTCTCGGGCCTGCAGCTCATCCCTACGGCCGGGCGGTCGATCTCAGCCGGCCTTGTCCTGCCCGACGGCTCCAAGGCGACGGGTGCCTATGATCCAGCTTTCCTGTTGATCGGCCGCTACAGCCTATTTGCCACCCTGCCTGTCTCCGTCGTGCTGATGGCCGTCGTCGCCATCGTGCTTTTCGTGCTGACCGAGCGTACCCGCATCGGTCGGCTGCTCTTTGCGACCGGCGGCAATGAGGTAGCGACGCGGCTTGCCGGCGCCTCCACGACACGGCTGAAGACGCTCGCCTATGTCATCTCGGGAACCTTGGCCGCTCTTGGTGGCATCGTGATCGCCGCCCGTGTCGGGCGCGGCGATGTCTCCTCCGGCGGCTCGCTGCTGATGGACTCGGTCGCTGCCGCCCTCATCGGCTTTGCCGTCCTCAACCTGCGCCGACCCAACGTCCTTGGCACCATTGCCGGCGCCGTCTTCGTCGGCGTGCTGCTCAATGGCCTGACGATGCTGAACGCACCCTATTACACGCAGGATTTCGTCAAGGGCGCTGTACTCGTTGGAGCGCTTGCCCTGACCTACGGGCTCGGCCGCAACAGCGATCGCTGAAGGCAGGATTTGGCTTCGGAAAATTTCCTGCGGCCGCGTGCTTTTGGAATAACGTACCTCTTATACTACTTAAATCTATATACTTTACAGACTATCGAATTGAGAGGGTATCGTTATGAATGAAGGACTTGGAGGCGGCTTCGGACGCCGTGAAATCTTGAAGCTCGCGGCTGTCGCCAGCGCGACCTTTGCAGGCGCCAGCATGCTGACCGCACCCGCCGCAAGGGCCGACGACGAGGGGCTTTCCCTGAAGGGCAAGCGTATCGCCATCAGCGCCACCGGCACGGACCACTATTTCGATCTGCAGGTCTATAATGCCCAGATCGAAGAGGTGAAGCGGCTTGGCGGCGAGCCGATCGCCGTTGATGCAGGCCGTAACGACGGCAAGCTGATCGCCCAGCTTCAGACGCTTGTCGCCCAGAAGCCGGATGCGATCGTCCAGATCCTCGGCACGCTCAGCGTCATCGATCCCTGGCTGAAGAAGGCCCGTGACGCCGGCATTCCGGTTCTGACCGTCGATGTAGGCTCGACCAATTCGATCAACAACACGACGTCGGACAATTGGGGGATCGGCAAGGATCTCGCCCTGCAGCTCGTCTCCGATATCGGCGGAGAAGGCAATATCGTCGTCTTCAACGGCTTCTACGGCGTCACACCCTGCGCGATCCGCTACGACCAGCTCGTCAACGTCATCAAGTATTTCCCGAAGGTGAAGATCATCCAACCGGAACTGCGCGACGTCATCCCGAATACGGTTCAGGACGCCTTCACGCAGATCACCGCGATCCTCAATAAATATCCGGAGAAGGGCTCGATCAAGGCCGTCTGGTCGGCCTGGGATATTCCGCAGCTCGGCGCCACGCAGGCGATCGCCGCCGCCGGCCGCAACGAGATCCGCACCTATGGCGTCGATGGCAGCCCAGAGGTTCTCCAGCTCGTTGCCGACAAGAACTCCCCTGCTGGCGCCGATGCTGCCCAGCAGCCCGCCGAAATCGGCCGTGTCGCAGTCCGCAACGTTGCCAAGCTGCTCGCCGGCCAGACGCTGCCGCGCGAGACCTACGTTCCGGCGCTGCTCGCCAACAAGGAAAACGTCTCCGAGATCATCAAGAAGCTCGGCATCGGCTGATATCAAGGCGGACCTTGCGGTTAGCGCCGCAGGGTCTGCATGTCCCTGGAAAGCGGCATCATGACTGAACCCGTTCCGACGCAAGCGACCGACAGTAACGATGTCATCATTCGCTTCGATCACATCATCAAGCGCTTCGGCGGTGCCCAGGCGCTCGCCGACACATCGCTCGCCATACGCCGCGGCACCGTCCACGGCCTCGTCGGACAGAACGGCGCCGGCAAGTCGACGCTGATCAAGTTGCTTGCAGGGCTGCATGTCGCAGACGAGGGCACGATCGAAATCGAGGGTAAAGCCTACGATCGGCTGACACCGCATCTCAATGAAGAGCTCGGCATCCATTTCATCCATCAGGACAGGCTGCTGGTGCCGACATTCACCGTCGGCGAGGCCTTGTTCCTCGGCCGTGAGACGCGGCTTGCGAAAACTCCCTTCCTCGATCGCCGGGCGATGCAGAAGCGTGCGAGCGAGCTCCTTGCCAACTATTTCGGGATCAATCTGCCGAAGAGCGCCCTTATCGGCGAGCTCTCGACCGCCGAAAGGCAGATCGTCCAGATCACCCGCGCACTGCTCCATCAGCCGAAAGTTCTCGTCTTCGATGAGCCGACCGCAGCCCTGGTGCGGCGCGAGGCCGAGATCCTCTTTCGCCTCATCCGCCGACTGCGCGACGAAGGCGTGACCACCATCTACATCTCGCATTACCTCAACGAGATCGAAGAACTCTGCGATCACGTCACCGTGCTGCGCAATGGCCGGGATGTGGCATCACTCCCGATTGGCGAAACCTCGGCCAAGGCGATCGCCAGCCTGATGATCGAGCGCGATATTGCCGAGATGTTTCCCAAGCGCCAGGTCGATCTCGGTGAAACAATCCTGAATATCCGCGGGCTTTCAGCGCCCAACCGGTTTGACGATGTCAGTTTCAGCCTGCGGCGTGGCGAGGTGCTCGGCATCACCGGTCTGCTCGGCTCCGGCGCCAAAGACCTGATCCGCACACTCTTCGGTCTGGAACGGGCCGCAAGCGGCGAGATTGAAATAGAGGGTCGAGCAGCACAGCCGCGCAGCCCGGCAAAGGCCGTCGACCGTCGGCTTGCACTTGTTCCCGAGGATCGGCGCGGACACGGCGTCGGCCTCGATCTCAGCGTGACCGAAAACGTCACGCTCCCGAGTCTTGCTCGTTACAGCCGTTTCGGTTTCCTCAATCGCAAGCGTGAACGCTCCGATACCGAGGACTTGATCAAGCGGCTGCAGATCAAGACGGCCGGGCGCGATGCACTGGTCCGCACACTCTCGGGCGGAAATCAGCAGAAGGTGGCGATCGCCAAATGGCTGAGCCGCCAGTCGGAAATCTACCTGTTGGATGAACCGACCGTCGGCGTCGATATCGGCTCGAAGGTGGAGATCTATGCGCTGATCGCCGAACTTGCGGCACGTGGCGCCGGCGTCATCGTCCTCTCTTCCGACCTGCCGGAACTCGTCGGCATCACGGACCGGATCCTGGTTTTCTTCCGCGGCCGGCTGATCCGAGAGCTAGACTCTTCCAAAACCACAACGGATGAAGTGCTGTCGATCTCGACCGGCGCTTCGGAAGGATTGCGCCATGTCGGCTGACGTTCACTTCGCGCCTCTTCCCGCCGTTTCCTCGGACCCCGTGCCGCACTCGAAGGGCACAGCAGCGGTCGCGGTGCTCCGCTTCGGCTCGCTGCTTGCCTTCGCGGCCATCCTCGTCGTGTTCTCGCTGACGGCGCCCTACTTCCTGTCGGTCGGCAATATCGGCAATGTTCTCGGCCAGTCCGCCATTTCGGGCGTGCTGGCGATCGGCTTGACCATAGTCTTGATCGCCGGGGGCTCGAATGTCGTCACCGGCGGTATCGACCTGTCGCTGGCAGCCAATATGGGCCTGAGTGCAGCGGTCTATGCGACGTCGATCCAGCTCGGCTACGGCGACGCAACAGCGGCGGCCGCGGCCTTGCTGACAGGGCTTGCGATCGGCGCGGTTAACGCTGTCGCCGTCGTGCTCGCGGGCATCGTCCCGCTGCTGGCAACGCTCGCAGTGATGAATGTCGTCGCCGGCCTCGAACTCGTCCTGACGCAGAATACCGTCGTGCCCGCCTCGACCGATTTTCTCACCGCGATTTCGGCTTCCGATAGTTTCGGCATTCCCATTCTCGCCTATGTGCTGATCGGCTTCACAGCGATTGCCACCGCCATCGTGCAATATACGCCGATCGGTCTGAGGCTTTACGCCGTCGGCGAGTTTCCGGATGCGGCGCGCGCCGCTGGCCTGCCGCTCAAGCGGCTGCTTGCCGGGGCCTTCATAGCCAGCGGCCTCTGCGGTGGTTTTGCCGGCATTCTCTCGGTTTCCTATCTCAGTGGCAGCACGACCGGTTCGGGCGAAGCGCTGCTGCCCGTCGTCGTCATCGCGTTGCTCGGCTCGGTCTTTTCGCGTCGGCTGGTGCCGACTGTTCCGGGAACACTGATATCGGCACTGTTCATCGGTTTCCTCACCAACGGCTTCCAGCTCCTGACCCTGCCGAGCACACTCGTCAGCGGCGTGCAGGGGCTTCTCATCCTGATCGTCGTGTCGGCGACAACATTGCTGCGCAAGCGGGAGATCTGACATGTCCGCCTCGACTTCAGCCGGACGCTCGCTCGCCGGCCTCGCACGCTTTGGCCTGATCGTGGCGCTCATCGTGGTTTTCTCTGTCTTCTCGATCCTGGCGCCAACCTTCTTCACGCCTGGCAACTTGCAGAGCATACTCGTCAACAATTTCACGCTGCTCGCCATCGTCTCGATCGCCATGACCTTCGCCGTGTCCGCGGGCGGCATCGATCTGTCGGTCGGCACGGCCGTCGATTTCGCTAGCTTCGCCTTCGTCTCCCTCGTTCTGGCGGGCCAGCCGGTGGCGCTCGCGTTGCTCGCCGGCCTTGCAGCCGGCGCACTGGTCGGCGCGTTCAATGCTGTTCTTGTGTCCGTGATCGGCGTTGCACCATTTCTGGCGACACTCGGCACCCTGTTTATAGGCCGTAGCATCCAGCAATTGCTGACCAATGGCGGAAATCCGGTCTATCTCCCGCCCTCGGGCGTGCCGGATGCCTTCCGCTTCGTCGGTCATGGTACGATCGCCAATGTGCCCGTTCCGCTGGTGATTGCCGCGATCGTCATTGCCGGCGCAGCAGCCGTGTTCGCCTGGACGCGTTTCGGGCGGGTGGTGGTCTCGATCGGCATTCAGCCGAGCGTCGTGCGCTATTCCGGCATCGGACTTGGCGTCCCTGTTGCCGCCACCTTCATTCTCGCCGGGCTGATTGCCGCCGTTGCCGGCCTTATCCTGACGGCGACTGTGACGGTCTACGTCCCCTCCTCCGGCAACGCATTCCTGCTGAACGCCATCGGCGCGACCTTCATCGGCACGACGCTGTCGCCACTCGGCCGGCCCAATATCCTCGGCACCGTCCTCGGTGTCCTGCTCCTCAGCATCGTTGCCAACGGCCTGCTGCTGACGGGCCTGAACTTCTACTGGCAGCAGGTCGCTACCGGCACGCTCATCTTTGCCGTGCTCGCCTTCAGCTTCATCAACAGAAAAACAGTCGGCGCCTGAACCGCACCCCGCCGACCGACGCAGGAAGAATGACATGACCCGTGAAATCAGGCTCAACGCCTTCGATATGAATTGCGTCGGACACCAGTCGCCAGGGCTTTGGCGGCATCCGCGCGACAAGTCCTGGACTTACAAGGACCTAGACTATTGGGTGCATCTGGCAAAGACGCTGGAGCGCGGCAAGTTCGACGGTCTCTTCATCGCCGATGTGCTCGGCGTCTATGACGTCCTGAACGGCAATGTCGATGCCGCATTGCGTCATTCGGCGCAGGTACCGGTCAACGATCCGCTGCAGCTCATCCCGACCATGGCCTATGAGACCGAGCATCTCGGCTTCGGTCTGACGGCTTCTCTCTCCTTCGAACACCCCTATACATTCGCGCGGCGCATCTCGACCCTCGACCACCTGACCAAGGGACGTGTCGGCTGGAACATCGTCACCTCCTATCTGAACAGCGGCGCGCTCAATATCGGCCAGCCGGCACAGACCAACCATGACGATCGCTATGATCTCGCGGACGAATATCTCGAGGTCTGCTACAAACTCTGGGAAGGAAGCTGGGAGGACGATGCTGTCGTGCGCGACCGCGAAACGGGCATCTTCACCCATCCGGAAAAGGTCCATCCGATCAACCATTTGGGAAAGTATTTTAACGTTCCCGGCATTCACCTGAGCGAGCCCTCACCGCAGCGCACGCCCGTTCTCTATCAGGCTGGCGCTTCCAGCCGTGGTAAGGATTTTGCCGGCGCGCATGCCGAATGCATCTTCGTGGCTGCACCCTCCAAGACGGTTCTGAAGCGCTATGTCGCCAATGTCCGCCAGGCAGCCGAACGGCTGGGGCGTAACCCGCGCGAAATCCTCGCCTTCAACCTGCAGACCGTCGTGCTCGGCGAAACGGATGCCGAGGCGCAGCGCAAATTCAACGAATATCGCGAGTACGCTTCCTTCGAAGGCGCGTTGACGCTGATATCAGGCTGGACGGGCATCGACTTCGGCCAATTCGGCCCGGACGAGGTGTTGCGCCACCGCTATACGAATGCCGTACAATCGGCCGTTGAAACCTTCACGACCATCGATCCGAACAAGGAATGGACGGTGCGCGAAATGGCGGATTGGGTCGGCGTCGGCGGTTTCGGCCCGGTCTTCGTCGGCTCACCGTCGACAGTCGCCGATCTGATGCAGGAATGGGTCGAGGATACCGATGTCGACGGCTTCAACCTTGCCTATGCAGTGACGCCCGAAAGCTTCGAGGACACTGTCGACCTGCTGGTGCCAGAATTGCAGAAGCGCGGCGTCTACAAGACCGAATACCGGCAGGGTACGCTGCGCGAAAAGCTCGGTGGTGCGGGGCCGAGGCTGGTTGCGCCCCATCCGGGAGCGGCCTATCGCAATCTTGGCGCGGAAGCGCCACGGCTCGCTGTCGGCCGCCGTTGAAAAATAATGGCTGGGTGACAAAAAATATCTCGCCTGGCCATCCTGTTCGAATTTAATTCCTGTCACACTTACGGTTTCAGCTCGAATATAGATCATTGAATTTTTAAGGGATCAGGAGGGGGCATGACTATTGCGGATATCTCTCGGCGTGGCCTGCTGAAGGGCACGGCGCTGCTGCTCGGAACGACGGCGCTGTCGCGTATTGCGCTGGCGCAGGATGTGCCGGCCGGCGGGCGCCTGATCGTCGCGGCCGACTCCGAGCCGAAGAACCTCAATCCTGCCATCGTCGCCTCGAACGGCGTTTTCTTCATTTCAAGCAAGGTGATCGAACCGTTGGCGGAAGCTTCCTATGAAGGTTCGGATGGTCTGGCACCGCGTCTTGCAACGTCCTGGGAAGGCTCGCCGGACGGGCTTTCCGTCACCTTCAAGCTACGCGAAAACGCCACTTGGCATGATGGCAAGCCGTTTACCTCGGCGGACGTCGCCTTCTCGGCGCTCAACGTCTGGAAGCCGCTTCAGAATCTCGGCCGCCTGGTCTTTGCCAATCTGCAGGCGGTCGACACGCCCGACGACCATACGGCGATCTTCCGCTTCTCGAAGCCGACGCCCTTCCAGCTTATCCGCAATGCGCTCCCCGCTGTCACCAGCGTCGTTCCCAAGCATATTTTCGAGGGCACGGACATCGCCAAGAACCCGGCCAACAATACGCTTGTCGGCACCGGTCCCTTCAAATTCGCCGAATATAAGCCCGGCGAATATTACCGGCTGACGCGCAACGAGAGTTATTGGCAAAAGGGCGAGCCGAAGCTCAACGAAATCGTCTATCGCGTGCTGCCCGACCGGGAATCAGCCGGGGCCGCGCTGGAAGCGGAAGAGATCCACCTCGCCGCATTCTCGGCCGTACCGCTCGCCGATCTCGACCGTATCTCCAAGGTCGACGGCATCAAGGTGATCTCCAAGGGCTATGAGGCGCTAACCTATCAGCTCGTCATCGAGATCAACCATCGCCGCAAGGAGCTCTCCGATCTGAGAGTTCGTCAGGCGATTGCCCATGCGATCGACAAGAAGTTCGTCGTCGACACGATCTTCCTCGGCTATGCGACGGAAGCAACCGGCCCCGTTCCGAAGAATTCGAAAGAATTCTACACCGCCGATGTCGCCAACTACAATTTCGACGTGAAGGCGGCAAACGAGCTGCTGGACCAGGGCGGCTATACCAAAGGCCCTGACGGCAATCGGTTTCAGCTCAAGCTGCGCCCTGCACCCTATTTCAACGAGACACGCCAGTTCGGCGATTATCTGCGCCAGGCGCTTGCTGCCGTCGGCATCGATGCCGTCATCGTCAATGCCGATGCGGCGGCCCACCAGAAGGCCGTCTATACCGACCACGACTTCGATATCGCCGTCGGCCCGCCGGTCTTCCGCGGCGATCCGGCAATTTCCACGACTATCCTCGTGCAGTCCGGAACACCTGACGGCGTGCCCTTCTCCAACCAGGGCGGTTATGTCAGCGCCGAGCTCGATAAGATCATCAAGCAGGCGTCCGAGACCGTTGATACGGCCGCACGCACCGACCTCTATTACAAGTTCCAGCAGCTTGTGGTGGCCGAGCTGCCGTTGATCAACGTCGCCGAATGGGGCTTCATCACGGTCGCCAGAGACACTGTGCTGAATATTTCCGACAATCCGCGCTGGGCGGTTTCGAACTGGGGCGATACCGCGCTGCAATCGTGATAGGGTCGAAGGCGCAATTGCTGCAGAGGCCTCGTCCGGCGTGAAACGTGCACTTCTCCTCCTGAGACGCAGGATCATCAGCAGCATTCCCGTGCTGCTGATCGTCGTGATCTTCAGCTTCTTCCTGCTGGAATCCGCCTCCGGCGATGCCGTCGATGCCTATCTCGGCTCAATCGGTGGTGGCGACGCGGCGCTCATCAAGTCGCTGCGGGAGAGTTACGGCCTCGACCAATCGGTCTTCGCCCGCCTTTGGCTCTATTTGTCGTCGCTCGCCCGCCTCGACCTCGGCTGGTCGGTGGCCTTTAACCGTCCGGTGCGGGATCTGATTGCCGAACGGCTGCCCAACACGCTGCTCCTGATGGGAAGTGCAACGGCACTTTCCTTCGGGCTCGGTTCGGCGCTCGGCATTCTGGCCGGCGCAAGGCCTGGCAGCCTCCGTGACCGCTTCCTCTCGATCGGCTCGCTGATCGTCTATGCCATTCCGAGCTTCTGGCTGGGACTGGTGCTCAGTATCTTCTTTTCGGTCAAGCTGCGTTGGCTACCGATTGCCGGAATCGAGACGATTGCCTCCGGCAAATCAGGGCTTTCCCGTGCGCTCGATATCGCACAGCATCTGGCCCTGCCGGTTGGCGCACTCGCCTTCATCTATCTCGCGCTGTTCCTGCGCGTCATGCGCTCTGGCATGGCGGAGGCCTGGAAGCTTGATTTCGTGCTCTTTGCCCGGGCCAAAGGCCTGTCGCGCAGCCGCATCGTACTTCGCCATGTGGCACGCAATGCGCTGCTGCCGCTCGTCACCATGCTCGGCCTCCAGTCCGCGGCCATGCTCGGCGGCAGCGTCGTCATAGAGAGCGTCTTTGCCATTCCGGGTTTCGGCAGACTGGCGCAGGAGGCCGTCAACGGCCGAGATGCGCCATTGCTGATGGGCATTATCCTCACCAGCGCCGTCCTTGTCATCTGCGTCAATTTCATCGTTGATCTGGTCTATGCGACGCTCGATCCGCGCATCGGCGCATCCGGGGGCCGGGCATGACACTGCTGCGCCGTCTCCCTCAAACTCCGGAAGGTGCGATCGGGCTTGCAATCCTTTCAGCTTTGCTCGTCGCCGGCCTATTGGCGCCGATCATCTCGCCAGGAGATCCACTACGAATTGCCGGCCGGGCGCTCCTTACGCCGTTCACCGATCCGAACCTGCCGCTCGGCACCGACCGGCTAGGGCGCGATGTGCTCGCAGGGTTGCTCTATGGTGCGCGCACCTCGCTCGCCGTCGGTATCGCCGCTGCCCTGTCCGCCATGGTGCTTGGGCTTTTTGTCGGCATGGCTGCCGGTTTTGCCGGTGGTGTCATCGATGAAGCACTGATGCGCGTCGTCGATGCTTTCCAGATCGTTCCGAGCTTCCTGCTGGCGCTCGCCTTTGTCAGCATCATCGGCGTCTCGACGCCGATCATCGTCTTCGCCATTGCGCTCGGGACCTGGGCCGATCCTGCGCGGCTGACACGGGCGCAGGTGCTGTCCATCCGCGAACGGGATTATGTGGCTGCCGCACACGTGATCGGCATGCACCCGGCCGAGATCGCCTTCAAGGAAATTCTGCCGAATGCGCTGCCTCCGGTTCTGGCGCTGTCGGCCACTATTGTCGCAGGCGCGATCCTCACTGAAGCCGCACTTTCCTTCCTCGGTCTCGGCAATCCCAATCTCGCCACGTGGGGATCAATGATCGCTGAGGGCCGCAGCGTGCTGCGTTCGGCCGCCTACCTTTCCGTGCTGCCCGGTCTGGCGCTGGCAATAACGGTGCTCGGCGTTCATCTCTTTAGCGAGGGCCTGAGCAAGGCGCTTGGCAATGAGAAGAGATTGCGATGAGTGATTTCTTCTGCAGCGTGAGAGGGCTTTCCGTCCATTACGAGCGCGATGCGGCTCTGGAATCCATCGACCTCGACGTCCTCAGAGGCGAAAGGCTGGCCCTCATCGGCGAAAGCGGCTCCGGCAAAAGCACATTTGCCCGAGCGCTTGCCGGACTTCTGCCGAAGAGCGCCAGGATCAAAGGCGACATAACATGGCCGGCGCTTGGTCATGCGCCGCTTCCCGGCCGCGATTTCGGTTTCGTCTTTCAGGACCCCGGTACCAGCCTCAATCCGGTGCTGACTATCGGCGAGCAGGTCGCCGAAGCTGCCCGACAGCACCTGGGCTTGGACTGGCGGCGAGCCTATGCCCGTGCCGAAGAGCTTCTCGAGCGGGTGCGCATACCACAGCCCTCGAGCGCCATGCGCGCCTTTCCGCATCAGCTTTCCGGCGGCCAAAGGCAGCGTGTGGCAATTGCGGCTGTGATTGCGGCCAAGCCAACCTTTCTGATCGCCGATGAGGCGACCAGCGCGCTCGACGTCGTCGTTCAGGCCGAGATCGCCAACCTTCTTGACGGGCTGGTGCGCGAAGAAGATATGACCCTGCTCTTCATCACCCATGATATCGCACTTGCCTCCGGTTTCGCCGATCGCATCGCCGTCTTCCGGAATGGAGAACTGGTCGAGGCCGGCCCTATCAGATCGGTCCTGTCGTCGCCGGCCGATAGCTATACCGCGGCCCTCATCGCAAGCCATCGCGATCTGTCCACGCCGCCCTTGATTGCGGAGGCAGCGTCATGAGCGGGCTTCTGACTGTTGAGGCTCTATCCAAGGCCTATTCCTCCACCGGCCGACATGTTGCCGCACTCGACCATGTTTCACTGACGATTGCAGCCGGTGAAACCCTGGGCTTGGTTGGAGCGTCGGGCAGTGGAAAATCGACGTTGTCGCACGTCCTTCTGCGTCTGCTGGAGCCCGATTCCGGCTTCATCCGCTTCGAAGGACAAGATTGGTTCGCGCTTCGCGGTGCCGAGCTGCGGCACATGCGTGCGCGCATGCAAATGGTGTTTCAGGACCCGCTCGCAGCCTTCAATCCGCTGGCCTCTGTCGCCTCGGTTCTCGACGACCCGCTGCGGATCCATGCCATTGCGAACAGGGAACAGCGGCCGGGCGAAATCGCTACCCTGCTGGAACGCGTCGGCTTGCCCTCGGCCTTTGCCTCCCGCCCTGTTCGCACACTCTCGGGCGGACAACGCCAGCGCGTAGCCATCGCCCGCGCCATCTCAACGCGACCGTCACTGCTGGTGCTCGATGAAGCCGTTTCCGCGCTCGACGTGACCGTTCGCGGCCGTATTCTCGAATTGCTGGTCGAGTTGCAGCGCGAGCGCGGCCTTGCCTATCTCTTCATATCCCATGACCTCGCGGTGGTGCGCGCGGTTTCGCATCGTATCGCGGTCATGGATGCCGGCCGCATCGTCGAGGAGGGACCGGCAGCGGATATCGTCAATGCACCGCGATCCGATGCAGCGCGCCGGCTCGTCGCGGCCGTGCCGCGCCTTGTAACCGAACCCGTTTGAAGGAGCTGCACATGACCGAAGTCGCCTGGAACCCGTTCTATGGTGCGCCGGTCTATCCGGCCGAACGTTACACCGCCCTCGCCCGCCGCATCGGCACGATCCTGAAGACGGACAACGACCTTCTGCTGGTACAGGCCGAGGCGGTGGTTGCGCTCGAAGCCGTTGCGACCAGTCTTGCCAGACCTGGCTTTTCCGCACTGAACATCGTCACCAGCGCCTACGGCGGCTGGTTTGGACAATGGCTGCGGCGCGGCGGCGCCGACGTCATCGATATCGTCGCTCAGCCCGGCCTGCCCATCGAGGCCGGAGCAATCGCCGTCGCGCTGGATGCCAATCCCGATGTCAACGTACTGGCGCTCGTCCACGCGGAATCGGCAAGCGGTATCCTCAATCCATTGCCCGAGATCATCGCTCTCGCAAAGGCGCGAGGCATTGTGACGATAGTCGATGCCGTTGCTTCCGTCGGCGGCCACGCGCTCGATGTCAACGCGTTGGGCATCGATATCGCCGTGGTCGGCCCACAGAAAGCACTCGGCGGGCCGGCCGGCGTTTCGGCTCTGTCAGTCAGCCAGCATGCCTGGGAACTGGTCCTCCATGACGGTGCGCCGCGTGATTCCATACTGTCGCTGGCCGACCTGAAGGCTTGGGTGGATGCCGGCTGCGGTGCGTTGCCGGGAACGCCGGCACCGCTGGAATTCTTTGCACTGGAAGCTGCCCTCGACCGGGTCGAGGCGGAAGGCCTCGGGCAGATCGTCGCCCGCCATGAGAGAGCCGCTTTGGCAAGCCGGGCCGGCCTTGCAGCGCTGGGTGCCAGCCTTTGGGTGCCGGCCGAACAGGCCTCGAACCTCGTGACAACGGTCTCCCTACCGTCAGGAATTGAACCCACCTCTGTGGTTGGTTTTGCGGCAGGGTTGGGCGTCGAACTGACGCCCGGTGTCGGGACGGGCTCATCGCACCTCATGCGTATCAACCACACAGGGGCACGGGCAGCCTTCCAGACCGTGCTCGCAAATGTCGTGGCCTATGGCGCCGCGCTTCGGCAGGCTGGCTTCCCTGCGAATATCGGCGCCGCATCGGAAGCTATCGCGATGACTTATAACAGCTGATCGCTCAGTACCAAGAGTTCGGCGTCGGCTGCCAGAAGAAGAGTTCTTCCTCCCGCAGGCTACGCAGACGGCTTTCGGAATCCTCTTCCGTCGCGCGGGCGGGTATTTCGAACACCGGTTGGTCACGGTTTCGGAAAAGCTTCGCAAAGAAAGTTTTGAATGCCGCAAACATACGTCACCTCCTGGAAAACCGAGCCACGATTTTCGCACGGATCGCTGAGCCAGGAAATATTGTCTACAAAATTACTATTCTAATTTGCGCAATTGTGCCGCACGCAGATGCCACCGGAAGACTGGCTCACGAAAAAAGGCTTTGTTCGGTAAAAGAGGAGGCCGCGGCCGCGAGATCAAGCCCAATCTGCCGCCGCCCCTTGAGAATCGAGCCTTTCCGATGCACGAAGAAGCCGAGACGAATAGGTCGAGGATGATGGAATGACCGATACACGCGGACTTCAGATAGTGTTCGAGAACCATGCGATCCTGCTGAAATGGCACCGGCTGCGCCGGCGTATGGCCGACCCGCTGTTTTCGGCCGAGGTGATGGCTGAAGGCTTCAAGGCCGGCGCTTCGATGGAGCTCGACCTCCGGGTGCGCGCCGATGGTGGTTTCGTCGTGCTGCATGATAAGGAGCTGGAAGGCGAGACGACCGGGCGCGGTCTCGTTGCCCAAAAGAGCCTTGCGGATCTGCGCGACCTGCACATGAAGGACGGCAATCGTCCGCTCCTATACAGCGAGGATCTGGCAGCCATGCTGCAATCGGCCCATCCGGACGCGCTGCTGCAGTTCGATATGAAAGACGATTACGAGGCGATCGGCGAAAAGGGCATCGCCCATCTTGCAGAACACCTGCAGCAGATTTCCGCCTCCGTCATCGTAAGCGCTGGAAGTCCGGAGCTGATCCTGGCCGTCAAGGAGAAGCTGCCGCATCTGCGCCGCGGCATCGACCCCACCAACAAGCTCGGCGATATCTACAAAGCCGATGGCTGGAAAGCGGTCGAAAAGGAACTGCTTGCAGATCTGCGCGGCCCGACGGAGCCAGAAACAATTTACCTTTACTGGCCGATGTTGCTCGATGCGGCAAAGGCCGGCCTCGATATAATCGCGCTCTGCCACAGCGAGGCCAAGCTGGTCGACGCCTGGACCTTCACGCTGAAGGATCGCGACGGCGGCTTCAGCGATACGGAGTGGACGAACTTCTCGGCACTGGTCGCTTTGAAGCCGGATCAGATCACCACAGACGAAGCCCTGGCGACCGAGCGGGCGTGGCTGAAGCGCATGGCGGGCTGATCAGCCCGCCAGACCTTCGAACTCGACGAGGAAGGCGAATTCTTCTGCCAGTCCAGGCGAATGGGCGATAACAGGACCGCCATCCTCCAGCAGCGTATCGACAGGTGGAATGGCGACCTTCGCGCCGGCCTCCGAGGCGATCAGCGCGCCGGCAAGCATATCCCAGGCATTCAGGTGCCGTTCGTAGAAGAGGTCTGAAACACCTTCCGCCACGCGCACGAGATCGACTGCGGCTGCACCCATGCGGCGATAATCCATGCCGCGCTCGTAGAGCCGCTTGGAGAGCGCCGCATAGTCGTCAAAGCTCGTCTTGCGCGAATGGCCGAGCACGACGATGGCATTGGCGGGATCGGTCGTCGGAGCGGCGTGGATCGGCTGGCTCTCCTTGAAAGCGCCGCGGCCGCGGATCGCGGAGAAAACCTGGTCGTTGGCCGCATCATAGACCACGCCGATCTCCACCTTGCCACCAACGACGAAGGCGATGGAGACGCCCCAGTGACGGAAGCCTCTGATATAATTGGTCGTGCCGTCGATCGGATCGACGACCCAGGTGCCAGCCGCGCCCGACTGCCCGCCGGTTTCCTCGCCCATGAATGTGTCGTCTGGAAAGCGCACCAGCAGCCCTTCGCGGATCGACTGCTCTGCCTGCCTGTCTGCGACGGTAACGAAATCCTGCAATCCCTTGTTTTCGACATGCAGCGTGCCTGGGTGTCCTTCACGCCTGAAGCGCGCAGCCTCGCGTCCAACCTTGCGGGCCACGTCGATTGCGACCTCCGCCCGCGCGGTTAGAGCAGAGGCATCGAATGCGGAATTCATCAAGCAGTCCTTCTTTTAATCAGCGTCACGGGGGTAAATTCGACGCGGGCGGTCATATCCGGTTCGGACATGCGGGCCATCAGCAGATCGACCGTTTGTTCGGCCTGGAAATCACAGGGCTGGCGGATGGTCGTAAGGTCATAGGCCGACCAGCTGGCCTGCGGAATGTCATCATGGCCGATGATGCGCAGCGGCGGCTCATCGTCGCGGCCAAGCCCCTTCATGATGCGGTCGATCACGCCGCAGGCCATATAGTCGTTGGCGCAGAACAGACCGTCGATACCGAGCGAAACAAGATCGGCGGCTGCGTCGTGGCCGCTCTTATAGTCGTTGATTTTCAATTCAATCATGCGCGGCTCAAGGCCGAGCTGCCGACAGGCCACCATGAAGGCTTCACTGCGCCGCCTTGCAGTATAGGAGATAGCGGGCGCCGCCATGACCGCCGGCGCCCTGACGCCGCTTTCGATCAGATGCGTGGCAGCGAGATGGCCTGCCATGCGATCATCGGAAATGATGCGGTCGACGAAGGGAATATCGTCGCCCTTGTTGATCAGCACGATCGGCACACCTTCGGCTGCGCATTGTTCGCAGATCTCCGTCGGCGGCGCGTCCGATGTGACGATGACGCCGGAGACGGCATAGTGCAGAAGCTGGCCAATGACGGTCGAGGTGTCTGCCTCCTTCGAGGTCGGCAACAGGATCGGGCGGAAATTGCGGGCGATCAGCACCCGCGCCAGATGCTCGATCTGCAGCGTGCGGAACGGGTTGTCGAGGCCGGCGGCGACAAGGCCGACGAGATCGGAACGCTTGTTGGTGAGGCTGCGAGCCAGATAGTTCACCCGGTAGCCGAGATCCTTGGCCGCCTGATAGACCTTCTCGCGCGTCTTCGGCGAAACGCTGGCATCCGGGGTGAAAGCGCGCGAAACGGCAGCGCGCGAGACGCCCGCCACACGCGCCACGTCGAAGGACGTGACCTTCCTCGGTCCCTTGTTATCCTTGTCTGCCATGCTTCTCATCCCCAGCGGCCGGGCGCATCAGATCGGGCAGGTCCGTACAGATGCCGAGTACCGGAAGCTTCATGATGTCGGTCAAAATGGCTGGCCGTTCCTCGTGCCACAGCACGATCTCACGGCTTTCGCCGAAAGATCGCTGCATCAGCTCTTCGGTAACGAGATCCTGTGGGCGCTCGCCGGCCCTTTCCCAGCAAAGGTGCAGGATATCGGCGCCGGCTTCGTCGCCAGCTGCGTGCGGATCGTGGCCAACACGGACCAGTACCGAGAGCGGGTATTCGCAGCCCGCGTCGCGAAGCTCGCGCACTTGCGCGGTATCGAAAGAGCCGAGGCAGGCAAAGCGCTGGTTCTTCTCAATAAGATGCTTCCAGCAGCGAAGCCCCGTGCCCGGCGCCTTGAGCTCGATATAGAGGCCTGTATTGGTCCGCCGCCCAAGGGCTGCGACCGCCTCGAAGGTCGGAACGTTGACGCCTTCGAGTGCAGCAAGCTCGGCTGCCGTCATCTCGGAAATTCGGCGGTCGATGCCGAAGACGCGTTCGAGATGATCGTCGTGGGAAATGACAACCACACCGTCCTTGGTGAGTTGCGTGTCGAGCTCCCACATTTCCGCGCCGAGTTCGGCAGCGCGCTGGAAGGCTTCGAGGGTATTCTCCCGCTCATGACCACTTGCGCCGCGATGGCCGATGCAGAAAGGCAGATATCCCTTGTTCGAGGGCCAACCGTAACGTTCAAAGAAAGACGAGAAGTCACGCATCGCTCAGAGCCTCCGACCTTCTTTGTCGAAGACGAACACGCCTCGGCTGTCGATCGCCCACTTCACCTCGTCGCCGACGGCGATGTCATTGCGGACCGGCTGAATGGACCGCAGCAGCGAGCCGCCGGCAAGCTGCACGTCGTAAAGGTTCTCGCGGCCCTGCGTTTCAGCAAAGGTGACCCTGCCGGAAACGGCGATGTCACCGGCCGGATTGAAATGTTCGGGACGCACACCGAGCGTCAGCTTGGCACCCTCAGCGGCCTGGACCGATACCGGCACGCGGATCTCGCTTTCCGGCATGGCAAAAGCGCCGTCCTTCATCACGCCACGCAGGAAGGTGATCGGCGGATTACCAAGGAAGCCGGCGACGAAGGCAGTGCGCGGGTCGCTATACATCTCGGCCGGCGTCGCGATCTGCACGATCTCGCCTTCCTTCATGATGGCGATACGGTCGCACATGCTCATCGCTTCCACCTGATCATGGGTGACGAGGATGGCGGTGATGCCCGTCTCCCGCTGGATGCGGCGAATTTCCGAACGCATTTCGAGGCGAAGCTTGGCATCGAGATTGGCAAGCGGCTCGTCGAGCAGCAGGACATCCGGCTTGCGGATCAGCGCACGGGCAAGGGCCACGCGCTGCTGCTGGCCGCCGGAAAGCTGGGCTGGCCGGCGCTCCATCAGATTGCCGATCTGCACCAGGCCGGAAATGCGCTCAACCTCCTTGCGGGTGTCCGCGGCGTTGACGCCCTTCACCTTCAACGGAAAGCCGATGTTTTCCGCGACCGTCATGTGCGGGTAAAGCGCGTAGGACTGGAAGACCACGCCGACATTGCGCATCTGGCTCGGCAGGTCGGTGACGTCCCGGTCGCCGAAGAGAATGCGGCCGCCGGTCGGGCGATGGATGCCGCAGATGGCAAACAGTGTCGTCGACTTGCCGCAGCCCGAGGGGCCGAGCAGTGCCAGCATCTCGCCGCTGCCGACTTCGAGCGTCATATTCTCGATGACCTTGGTGGAGCCGAAGCTCTTCGAAAAATTGTCGAGGAGGATGCGCATCAGCCTTTGCTCCCGCCGCCATAGATGTTCATGAGATATTTGTGGAAGAGTGCGTAGGCGATCAGAACCGGGATGACGTAGAAGACGCCGACCGCCTTGAACATGTTGAAATCATAGTTGTTATCGTCGCCGAGGAAGCCGGCGAGATAAACCGAGAGCACCTGCACCTGATTGCCGGGCGCCAGCACCTGCGGCAGGATGAATTCGCCCCAACCCGACAGGAACGAGAAGAGGCCGAGCGCCATGATGCCCGGGCCGACCTGCGGCAGAACGAGGCTGCGCCAGACACGGAAACGCGAAGCGCCATCGACGACGCCAGCCATCTCGATTTCCCAGGGCACGGTGTCGTAAAAGCCCTTCATCAGCCAGATGCCGAGCGGCAGGTCGATCGCCGCCTTGACCAGGATGACGCCGATCAGGGAATTATAAAGGCCGATCATCTGCAGCACGATGAAAATGGCGATGATGAGCGTGACCGACGGGAAGGCGTGCAGCACCATGACACCGGCAAGGAAGAAGCCGCGCGCAGGTACATTGAGCCGCGAGAGCACATAGCCCGCCATCGACGAGACGATGACGACCACGCTCGTCGTGGAGGTGGCGAAAAGCAGCGTATTAAGCGTCACGATCCAGATGTTCGGTTTGCCTTCGGTCGTCTGCCAGAGGAAGCGCCAGTGCTGGATGGTGAAGCTGGAGGGTATGAGCGAGCCGGCCTCTTTCACCGTCACCGTGTCGATGAAGAAATAGGCGTACATCAAAAGCAGCGGCAGGCTGACGACGGCGAGCGCGGCAATGACCGGCCAACTGCTGAAATTCGCGGAAGGTTGCGCTTTTTCGGCCATGGGTCAGTCCTCGATCAGCGGCTTGGAGACAAGCGTGCCGTAGTTGAAGATGCGCAGATAGATCAGCGACAATGTCACGCCGATGACCACAAGCACGAGGGCCATGGCAGCACCGAGACCGTATTCCAGGTTGCCGGCGTAGTTGTTGAGCGCCGTATGGTAGGCAGCGAGCGCCCAGATTTCGGTAGCCCTGCCGGGGCCGCCGTTCGTCGAAAGCAGGATTTCGTTGAAGGAGGCAAGCAGCGAGAGCGTCTGGTAGCAGGTGACGAAGAGGATCGGCCAGCGCATCTGTGGCAGGATGATGTAGCGAATCTGCTGCCAGCGTGACGCGCCGTCGACCTCGCTCGCATAGAACTGGCTCTTCGGAATAGCCTTCATCGCAGACGAGAAGACCAGCATGCCCATGGAGGCGCCGATGAAGCCATTGATCATGACAACGAAGACCCAGGCGTTATAGGCATTGTCGAGCAGGTAATTCTTCGGCGGATAGCCGAAATTGCCCATCAGCGTGGAAATGAAGCCGGTGTCCCAGGCAAGCCATTTCCAGAGCATGACATAGATGACGACCGGCGTGATGCGCGGCAGCAGCCAGACACCCCGGAAGAAGGAAGCCGATGCTGCCGGCATATAATGCGTCCAGATGGCGAGCAGCAGCGCATAACCGACATTGAAGATAACCAGCACCAGCGCGACGTAGAGCACAGTATTCAGCAGCACGCGCGCCATATCCGGCGAGGAGGCCATGCGTGAGAAATTGTCCGACGTCCAGACCCAGCCGGTATAGGCGGCCTTGGCGACCTGTTCCTTCTGGTCAACCGTCAGCTTGAAGCCGAGCGTATCGAGGGCGGAGAAAAGCTCATCCTTGCTGTCGAAGCGGGCGTTGACGACCGAGCGGTTGAACTGGTCGGAGATCTGCTTGACCTCGCGCGTCGAGGGACGCTCGTTCAGGTCCTTGATCATGCGCTCGATTTCACGGCGCGACGGGAAGACCTCGTTCATATGCTTTTCGCGCAGTTCCGAGACGATGGCTGACGAGAGGCTCAGGCCTTCGACGGCCTTGAGGCCGGCTTCGTCGATCGTGTAGCGCGGCTCGCTCAGCTGATCGGCGATATCGGGCATGGTCGACTTGAGCGTGATCAGCGAATTCGGCGCGACCTGGTAGACCCCGCCGGAAATGCCGGTCGCCGTCGTCATGTTCGTCATAGAGAAGACGGCGGTCAGAACGACCGGTAGAAGGAAGAACAGAATGATCATGATCGCCGCAGGTGCGATCATCACCAGCCCAAGCGTTCTGGACGATTTCATGGAAGTCCCCTCATGGACGACGCTCCGGAAGGCGGCGTTGCGGCCGCCTTCCGGCAGAGTGCGTCGATCTTAGCGGATGACGATCTTGTCGCCGAGCGTGCTCTTCAGCTCGCTCTCGGCATCGTTGACGGCGGCATCGACAGTCTTGGCGCCGGTCCAGGATGCTTCAAGGTTCTTCCACATGATGTTCCAGTAGGTGCCGAAGTCGGAGTTGTTCGGCATCGCATTGGCGTAGGGTAGCAGGCGCTCGGTGGCCTCGCGGGCCCAGCGATTGGCGGCGTAGAAATCAACGGCCGCTTCGGACTTGGAGACACCGAGATGCGCCGACTTGATAGCGTGCAGCGCGTTGGTGCGCGGCTCTGAAGCGATGGTGATCAGTTGGGCGGCGATCTGCGTGTCCTCGTCGCTGTGACCCGATGTCAGCAGATAAACGAGGGGGTGCGTCAGCGTGTTGGCCTTGCCGCCTTCACCAGCCGGAATCAGCGTGAAGGCGATGTTGCCGAAGAAGTCCTTCAGGCCTTCCTGGTTGACGAGGCGGGCATAGTGCCAGGTGCCGGCGTCCCAGATGCCGGCCTTACCGGTGGCAACTTCCTTCCACCACTGGTCGCCCGGCATGCCGATATGGTTCTTCTTAGTCACGCCGGTCGAAACCGCGTCGGCGAAGAACTGGTAGGTGCGCTTCATGGCAGCCTTGTCGAAAACGAGCTTGCCGTTTTCTTCCATGACGCCGCCGAAGGAGGTGTAGAACTGCCAGTAGTCAGGGCCGTTGCTGGTGCGCGGATAGAAGCCGTAGCCGGGCTGCACGAGGCCCTTGTCCTGCATCTTCTTGGCGTCTTCGAGGAGGTTCTTCATCGTGTACTTGCCATCCATGACGCTCTTCGGCAGCGCATCGAGGTCGGCGTCGCTGTAGCCGATAGCCTTCATGTAGGGCTTCCAGAACAGCATCGGGCGGGATTCGGCGTCCTGCGGGATGCCATAGACCGAGCCGTTGTAGGAGGCGATCTGCATCAGGTTTTCGTAGATGTCGTTGAGCGGCCAGGAATCGAGGTCGACATAGTCTTCGACCGGAACGATGAGGCCGGCCTGCGACCACGGAGCGATGTCTTCATGGCCGCTGACGACGATGTTCGGAGCCTTCTTGGCTTCGGCAGCAAGCGTCAGAGCCTGCTTGAAATCGTCCCAACCGGAGTAAGGGGTCTTTTCAACAATGATCTTCAGATCTTCGCCCTTCAGAGCAGCTTCGCGCTGAAGCTGCTGGGCAGCGATATCAATGTCATCAAGACGGTACACGTCGTTCGGACCGGTACCGCCGGCCCAGACGCTGATGTGAACGTCCTTGGCAAGCGCAAATGCAGAGGTCGAGGCCAGGATTGCGGCAACAACGGTAAGGGATTTCAATGTCGGCAAAATGGTCATCTTCTTCGTCTCCCTAGAAGAGCAGTGTGAGGCCTCTTGACGGGTCATCACTGGTGTTGATGGCCGTTCCGATTGCCCCACGAAAACGTGGCGTATCCCGCTCTAGGGGGCGAACGTAACGACCGAATGACAAAATTGAGCACGTGTGCAAAATTATTATGACGATGTTCTCGACGCGGTCAATCGCAGATGGAAAGGCTAGTTCGGTTGCCAGTGGAATCGGCATCGAAAGGTACCGGGCAACGTCCAGAGCCGCGACATAGGCCCGCCAGGATCACGCCGTCGACCACTCCGAAGAGTTCGAAATTCGCGCTCTTGCCTGTATTTTCGTAATCGGCTAATAATCGCGCCGGAGCAACTCGACAATGGAGGCGTGCAATGACAGATATTTCTTCGTCCAACGCCTCTTTGGCATAGGCCTTCGAAGCTCCTAACCCTCGATCATATCCGAGACCTTTCAAGCTTCACCATCCAAAGATTGCACTCATTTCGCTCGCAGCGTCTGGGCACGGTAACGTCCGCGCGCATGGCGCTGCGCACTCTCAGCTTGAAAGAGGGGCGGTTTGGAATTCTGACCGCTGATAATTATGACCAATCAACACGCCGGCGAGAGCCTGGCGGCATCCATGGGCGAGCTTTGCTCGCGATTTAGCTTCAGAGAGATTCTCGTCGCAACCATCATTGCCCGGTGGAGACGTCGTCGCATGGTGAACGGCTTCGACACCTTCCCATCCTGGCTGCGCCGTGACCTCGCTTTGTCCGATGAATAGATCGGACCCCTCGCTGATGTTGCCAGGGGAATATCCGGCAGGAATGGTTTCGAGACGAGATCATCCCTGCCGGTTTGCGGCTAAAAGCGCCATAGCGATCAAATCCCCGCCCAGAGATCACGAAGCATCTGTCGAAGCAGTAGTGCCTCTGCCCATCGATCGGTGGTGTCGTTCCCGTCGCGCCCGGTGATCGCATAGGGCTGCGGCCCCAGCTCACAGGTGAAGACCAGCTCGGCATTCGAGGCGGCGCGACTGCGCCAATCGCGCATGCCGTGGTCCCACCATTGAAGGAAGAAGTCGACCCAGCGCCGATGGTGAGGAAAAGAGATTTCGATCTGCACCTGTTCGCACGATGCGACCCTGCCATGAAAGGCATGAGCATTGCGGAGAATGCGATGGATCATGGCATGGGTTTCGGCATCGACCGGATCGGCAAACTCGCGTGCGACCGTAAAATGCGAGAGGTCGGCGAGCAGCGGTAGATCCGGCCTCTTCTCCAGCAGGTCGAGCGTAAAGAATAGATCCGTCGTCATCCGGTTGCGGTGGGTTTCGATGAAGACGGGAACGCCGGCATCCTCGGCAAGCTGCATCCAGCCATCCAGGATCGGCAGGCAATCCTCAACGCGGCGCAGGCGGATATCGGGCTGCAGGTCGATATGGCTGATGGGAAATTCCGACGCAAGCGCGAGCGGCAGGCGCAAATCCTCGACTGTGCGGGGAAAACAGACGCCTTCGATCTTCAATCCGGTGCCGGCGATCGCGTCATTCAGCCTGATAACGTCGGCGCGGTTCGTATAGTGGGCGCTGATGCCGTCGAAACCGGCCTCCGCGATCATAGCGATGTTCTCATCGAGACTGCGCTCATATCCGTCCGTATGCCGGCGCTCCATGGCCCAGAGCGATTGGAAGATCAGCAGCTTCTGCATCATGCCGCCCTTGCGCTCTTCAGGAGCGCCTTGATGTTCATGTTCGGATCGGCGAGAGCGGCGGGATCGGGATGAACGCCGGCTGCAATCAGCATCTCGGCAAGCTTGATATCCTTGGCGAGACCGTTGCCGACACCAAGTCCGGCTGCGGCGACGAGACGCCCGCCTTCCAGATAGAATTCAAGCTCGTCGTTGCCAAGCGAACGGACCACGCTTTGATGCTCCGGCTGCGGCAGGCCAGCCACCTGGAGGCCGAGGTCATATTGATCGGACCAGAACCAGGGAATCGCGGCGAAAGCCTCTTTTGCACCGATCATGTTGCGCGCCGCAACCTCGGCCTGGGCTCTCGCATTCCGCCAGCTTTCAAACCGGGTGTGACCTCCACCGGCCTGGCTCACTGCTGCGCAGTCGCCTGCCGCGAAGATATTTGGCGCGCTGGTGCGAAGATGGGCGTCCGCCAGGATGCCATTGCCTGTCGCCAGCCCGGCTTCCTGCGCCAAATTGATCTCCGGCGTAACACCGATAGCGCTGACGACGAGCTGCGCTCGAACCATGCTGCCGTCCGTCAGAAGGACGCCATCATCGTCGATGGCGATAACACCCCGATCAAGGTGGAAGCCGACGCCTTCTGCTATGTGCCTGGCATACAGCTTTTCGGCAAATCGCGGCGGAACGGCGCGTCCCAGAATTTTCGGCGCCGCTTCAATGACACTGACCGCGACACCCTTTCCGCGAAGGACGGATGCGAGCTCCATACCGATCAGGCCACCGCCGATAATGGCGACGCTTCGGCCTGGTCGGGCATCGGCGAAAATCGCCTCGGCATCGGCATGGGTGCGGAAGTCGAGCCCGCGCTCGGCGCCCGGACAAGCAAGCCTTCTTGGGCGCGCGCCGGTGGCCAGCAACAGCTTTTCATAGGTCAGGACCCGACCGTCGCTCAAGATGGCGGTGGCAGCATCGACGTCCAGCTTCGAGACTGACGCCCCCTTCAGATAGTCGATACCTGCGGCTGCCAGCACATCTTCGGCACAGATCAACTTCATCTGCACTGCGCCATCCATCGGCTTCGACAAAGGCGGCCGCTCGTATGGCAGATGCGGTTCGGCGCCCGCCAAGGTTATCGATCCGGAATATCCCGCTTCCCGCAAAGCGAATGCCGCGCGTGTTCCGCATTCTCCCGCACCGATGATGACAATGCCGCTCATAAAGCTCTCCGTAAAAAGAGAGGCCGGCGCTCGTGAGGAGGAGACGCCGGCCAGGGAGGATCAGTTCTGGTGGGCGTAATCTGCCATGTTGGTCGGCGTGACGAGTTCGAACGGCACCATGATGACCTGCTTGTCCACGCTGTGGCCACGGGCAAGAGCGACCGCCGCATCCATCGCACCTGCAGACTGCCCCTTGGCATTCTGGAATACCGTCACGTCAAGATCGCCGGCTGCCATGGCAGCGAGACCATCCTGTGTCGCGTCGATGCCAACGACCACGACACTTTCCATCGGAACACCTGCGGCCTTCAGCGCCTGGATCGCACCGATCGCCATTTCATCATTATTGGCAAAGACCGCATCGATCGGCCTGCCGGCGGTGATCCAGTTGGTGGTCAGGTCCATGGCATTCGTGCGCGTCCAGGCAGCAGATTGCTCGTCGGCGATGGTCACGCCCTTGCAATCGCCGGCCGCGAGCGTTTCCTTGACCGAAGAGGTGCGGTCGCGTGAGGCCTGATGCGCAAGGTCTCCCATCAGGATATAGGCCTGCGCATCGCCGGCCTTTCCATTCTTCTTCAGGATCTGACAGGCGGCTTCGGCGCCCAGCCGTCCGGAATCAGTTTCCTTCGAGCCGACATAGGCTTGGTTCTTGGGAAGCTTGTCGACATTGTCAGGCTGCAGATTGAGATAGACGAGCGGAATGCCGGCCTTTTCGGCTGCCGCGCTGATACCGGGCGCGGCTGACGTATCGGCCAGTGTGACGATGATCGCATCCACACCCGCGGCGATGAAATTGTTCACCTGATTGAGCTGCTTGGAGACATCGGTCTGTGCATCCTCGATCTGCAGTGTGACGCCACCAACCTGAGATGCCCTTGCGCTCAAGCCTTCGCGCAGCAACGTCTGAAAATTGTTGTCGAAGCTCTGCATCGAGACGCCGATGGTTTCGGCCGAGGCAGCACTTGCCGTCAGGGCGGCCAGGATGGCCGCCACGCAAAAAGACTTCATGATTTCCTCCCATTGGGTGCCGGGCCACCCGACGCATTCCGGAGGCCGTTCAGGCCTGCTGATATTGCAGGCTCAGGCGAGAGCCACGCGAACTTCCCCGTCGATGACCTCGGCGGGATAGGTCTTCAGATTCTCGCAGGCAGGAAGCCGGAGGGCTTCGCCGGTGCGGTAGTCGAATGCGCCGGAATGTTTGGGACATTCCACTTCGAAATCCATGACCAGCCCGTCGGCGAGATGGATTGCCTCGTGGGTGCAGAGGCCGTTGGTGCAATAGACGCTGTCATCCGGGCCGCGGTAGATGGCGTAGGTGCGGCGGCCATGATCGAAACGGATGGCGCCTTCCTGTTCGATGTCATCGAGTTTGCAGGCGGTGATCCAGCTCATTCGGCGGCTCCCCTGACTTCCATGCCAGCCTTGCGGGCGGCGAGCTTTTCCTTGCGACGGCGGTAGCGCTCCTGCATGCGGGCTTCGCCTTCCGGCGAGCCGTCGTGCCAGGTGCCGAACCATTTATCGAGCGGGATCAGCGCATCGCCGTAATTCACCTCAAAGTACTTGTGGTGCAGGTAATGCGCGTAGGCATGGCTATCGACCAGCTTGTCCTCACCCACCTCGACCTTGTCGAAGCCCACGTGACCCGGAATGGCGCCGAAGCCCGCATAGTGCAGCTGATAGAGCATGAGGATCGGATTGGACGGCAGGATCAGGTGATAGAAGGCCGTCCCGAGATAGAGCAGATGCTCAACCGGATGCATCGACAATGACGACCAGGGCGACGGGTTGACCGAGTTATGGTGGACCGAATGCACCCACTTGTAGAGCAACGGCGTATGGATGAGCCGATGGATACAGAAGAAGTGGAATTCGTGGATGATCGGCACGACCAGCACGACGAGGGCGAGCGTCCAGGGATGTTCGGCAAAACTAAGCCACGGAGCGTAACCATTGGCATAGGCCCACAACATGCCCGCCTCGATCGCCGTCCAGATCGTCACCCCCGACAGGAAGGTGCGCAGCATATTGTCGAAGTTCTGGCTTTCGAACCAGAAAGCCTTGTTCTTCTGCTCGGCCGGGAATTTGCCGTTATACTTGAAGCGGGTTTCCTGGCGCTTCAGCACATAGAGATGCAGCTCGAAAGCGCCGTAGAACAGCAGGACGCAGATTGTGTTGACTGTGTACAGCCAGGCAATCCAGCCGATGCCAAGCGTCTGCATCGTCTCGATCGACGGGATGACCCAGGCCCAGTAGGCGACCGCCGAAGCGGCGAAGATCGCATTCCACGGAAAGAAATAATGCGGCAGCCATTTCAGGATGGCCATCAACCGCGGCGGAAACACAAACAGCGGCGCGGTCTCAACCGGCTGGTTCGGCGCCCAGTCGCCGCGCTTGTTGCGCGTGCCGAATTTCAGATCGTCCATTGCACTCTCCTTCAGGCGCACGAAAATCGTGTCCGCACAGGTTCTGTTGAAGGAGAGCGCCTGGTGCGCCCCATCCGGTGTCGCTCCTCTCGACGCTCCGGCTCTCCTCCCTGTTTTGAAACTAACAGGGGATCGTCGCGGCGCCGATACCATTCTTGATCAAATTAGATCAAAGCCCTTCCTTGGTGATGGTGATGAAACGGATGGGCGCACGATCCGGCTCGATATCGGTCAGCCCGATACGGCGCAGGACGAGATCGAGCGATCGTCTGGCCTGCGCTTCCGGCGCCTGATCCAACACCACATCCATGATGTCGTCCTGCAGGGCTTTGCGCGTGTAATCGGTCAGTTCGTGACCGACGAAGAAGATATTGCGCTCACGCGCCTGGCGGCGGAGCACATCGATCAGGGCGGAATTGGCGCCTCCGGCATTATAGAGGCCGGCGAGATCGGGGTAGGTCTTCAATGCCGAGGCCAATAGCTCGGCGCTGTAATGTTCTTCATCGAGACCGAAGCCCAGCCATTGGAAGCTGGTGGCGCCGGGATGCTCCAGAAAATAATCGGAAAACCCACGGATACGATCACGATGAACCTGATAAATCGGGTGACAGATTGCAATAACCGGGCCTTGCCGGCGGGCCATGCGGCCAATGAAGAGCGCAGCCGTCCGGCCGGCGGCATAATTGTCGATGCCGACGAATTCGCCTGCGCGATCAGAAGCGCGGGTAACGACGTGGACCACCGGCAAGCCTTGCGCGATGACCTTCTCTACCGCTGCCCTGATCACCGGGCTGCTGGGCACTGCAAGAATGAGGCCCGCGCGCTGAAGGTCCGTCGAGAGAATGCGCCGGGCAATCTCCTCCGGCTTCATCTCTTCAGTGAAACTCCGATGCACGACGACCAACGGATCCAGCGTCGCCGCGATCCGCTCGAAGGCTATGGACAACCGCTGATAAAAGGTCGTCTCGGGGCGCACCATCAGCACTTCTATGCGCAGCAGACCGCGATGGGTATCAGGAAGCGTGCGCGGGTACTCCAGGCTGCGCGCAGCAACGATCACTTTCTCGACCAGTTCGGGACGAACACCGCCGCGGCCGTTCAAGACGCGTTCAACGGTTGCCGTCCCCACGCCCGCCTGGCGAGCGATGTCCCGATAGTTCGGCTTGCCCACTATGTTATCCTCGCCGCAAAACTGCCAGTTTTTCCAGCAATATCCATGACTTAGAAATCGGGAACAATCCAGATTGCTTGTCCGAACGCATGGAAATGATCTATCGGGAACTAAGCGATTGAATTTTCTGAAATTTAAATATTAAGTTGGGCCGCAAATGCGTGAATTTCCATGTCCGCATCATCATGCGGCCCAGACCGGTTGTCCTCTGACAAGTATCATCCCATGAGCCTCGAATCCGTCCGCGCCTTCTTAACCGCCAACGCCCCCGACATTGCCGTCATCGAAACGGCCGGCAGCTCTTCGACAGTCACCCTCGCCGCAGAAGCGCATGGCGTCGAGCCGGCACAAATCGCCAAGACGATCTGCCTTCGCGTCGGTGATCGCATCATGCTGATCGTGGCGAGCGGCATGGCACGTCTTGATAACAGGAAGTTCAAGGACACCTTTGGCGGCAAGGGGCGCATGCTCGACGCGGAGGAAGTGCTGGCCGTGACGAGCCACCCGGTCGGCGGCGTCTGCCCCTTTGGCTTGCCGGCACCCTTGCCGATCTACTGCGACATGTCGCTGAAGCAGTTCGACGAGGTCGTTCCGGCCGCCGGCTCGACCAATTCCGCGGTGCGCATCACCACCGAAAGATTGGCGGAAATCACTCGAGCCGAATGGGTCGACGTCTGCCAGTAGCAGCGCACAACTTCACAGCGCAGAAAGAATACCTATATTAGGTCCGACATGCCATTCAGCGCATGATAGGAGATGAAAGAATGCCCACTGCCGTTTCGCGTTTTGCCAGGATCGCGGCGATTGCCGTTCTTGCGAGCGCTACCGTCTTTGCTTCGATCGGTGATGCCGATGCGCGCCGCGCTGGTGGATTCGGCGGATTCGGAAGCCGCGGCACGCGTACCTTCAGYGCGCCTCCGGTCACGCAGACAGCTCCTGCCCCGGTTGCGCCCATCGAGCGCTCGATGACGCCGCGCCCGCAGACAACTACGCCCTATAACACGCAACAACCCGGCTATGCCCAGCAGCGCCCCGGCTTCTTTGGTGGCTTCGGCCGTTCGATGATCGGCGGCCTGATTGCTGGCGGTCTGCTCGGTATGCTGCTTGGCCACGGTTTCGGCGGCGGCTTCGGTTTCCTCGGCTTGCTCCTGCAGATCGCGCTGATCTTCGGAGCGATCACCCTTGCCATGCGCTTCTTCGCCAATCGCCGCCAGCCGTCCTACGGCGCAGGCGGCCAGAGCTATGGCGGACCGCAGTCCTATGGCATGTCGCCGGCCAATGGCGGTTCGTCCTTCCATATTCCGGCGATCGGTTCGGGCTCCAGCGGCCAACAGCAGCGCAACGCACGCCCGAGCGATGAGATCGGCCTTGCCCAGGCCGACCTCGATCAGTTCGAGGAGTTGCTGACCAAGATTCAGACCGCTTATGGCGCGGAGGATTACGGTGCGCTGCGCCGCCTGACGACGCCGGAAGCCATGTCCTACCTTGCCGAGGAGCTTGGCGAGAACGCCACCAACGGCGTCCGCAACCAGGTTACCGACGTCAAGCTGCTGCAGGGCGATATCGCTGAGGCCTGGCGTGAAGACGGTCTGGAGTATGCGACGCTTGCAATGCGCTACTCCTCGATCGACGCCATGGTCGAGCGTAACAGTGGCCGCCTCGTCTCGGGCGACGACCGCCGCCCGAGCGAAAGTACGGAGGTCTGGACCTTCGTGCGCAAGTCCGGCGCCGACTGGAAGCTTGCCGCCATCCAGGGCACCGGCCAGCGCGCTGCTTAATTGACTGAAACGGGTTTGGAGCGCATGCGGGACACCGTTTCGCGCTCCGCCCGCTTGCAGCGCATCGGCGGCAGGCCGCGGTCCATCAGATCCATATCCTCAAGCACCATGTCGCCCATCTTCTGGAAGGCGCTATCGAGTGCACCCGCCCGATGGGCCGAACGGATGAAGCCCTTGAGGCTCCGCACCGGATGGTCTGACGGCAACGGCTCCTGCGGATAGACATCGCTTGCCGCAACGATATGGCCGGAGGCGACGGCGGCCATCAGCGCGTCGAAATCCACGACGTCAGCGCGACTGAGCAGGATGAAGGCGGCACCCTTGCGCATGCTGGCAAACGCATCCGCACCAAGGAAGCCCCTGTTCTCGCTGGTGACCGATGCTACGACGAAAACGAAGTCGCTCTGCGTCAGTACTTCGTTCAGGGTCGCGGGCTGCACACCATTTTCCTCCAGGATCGAGCGAGGCATCCAGGGATCGAAAACCCTGATCCTGGCGCGAAAGCCCGACAGAACCCGCCGCAGCGCCTTGCCCAGGTCGCCGAAACCGACAATGCCGATCTCGGAACCTGATATTAGCCGGGCGCTTATATTGCCCTCACCGCCCCAGAGTTCATTGCCTTCCCTGAAAGCCACATCGGCATCGACGATGCCGCGGGCGAGGCTTAACGCAAAACCGAGGCCGATCTCCGCCACAGGCTCGGCAAAGACCTGCCCGGTCGTCACCACATGAATGCCGCACTGGAAGAGGATCTCGTAGGGCATGTTGTTGAGGAGATTGCTCTCGACATTGAGGATCGAGCGGAGCTGCGGCATACGACCAAGCGTTTCCGCCGAAAGCGGTGGCTGGCCGATGATGTAGCGCGCCTTGCCGATGACATCATCGCCGAGGCTAGCGATGTTTTCGGGATCGGCCTCGACGATCTCATATTTGGCGTTGAGTTCGGCGCGTGCCCTGTCGCTGAAGATCAGGTCGAGCGTACGCGGCTCCGGCGCGCTGATCGCCAGCGGCCTTTCGGTATTCGTCATGGGGTCCTCCTCGAGATGCGGCGGCTCACACCTCCGCAACATGATTGATAATCCGGTTGAACGCCCCTTGTGAAGCCGCCTTTCAAAAAGGCAATTGCCTATGATATAAGCAATTGAAATTCCTATCTATTCTTATGCTTTTCGTTGACGATAAAAACTCGCTGGACTAGCTTGGGGAAGCGACTTGAAACCGTGCCTGAGGGGTCGGCGGCCGCAGGATCTAAAAGCTCGGAGGGAATTCCATAATGAAATCAATCTTCAAGAGCGGCGTCCTTACGCTCGCCGCCGCAGCGCTCCCGGCAGTCGCCTACGCTCATACCGGCGTCGGCGAGACGGCCGGCCTTGTCCATGGTTTCAGCCATCCTGTCTCCGGCCTCGATCATATCCTTGCCATGGTCATGGTCGGCGTTCTCGCCTTCCAGCTTGGCGGTCGCGCTGTCTGGGCCGTGCCTGCGACCTTCGTGCTCGTCATGGCCTTCGGTGGCGCGCTCGGTATGGCTGGTATCAATGTGCCTTTCGTCGAGACCGGCATTGCGCTTTCCGTCATCGTGCTCGGTGCTGTCGTCGCGCTGAACATCCGTGCCTCGACGGCAGTCGCGATGGCGATTGTCGGCCTGTTTGCAGTGTTCCACGGCCACGCGCATGGGGCCGAGATGCCCGAGAATGCCGGTGGCGCTGCCTATGCCGCGGGCTTCATGATTGCAACGGCCCTGCTGCATGCGATCGGCCTCGGCGTCGGCTTCCTTATTGCCCGCTTCGATGAACGGCAGGGTGCCTTCGTCGTGCGTACCGCAAGCGGCCTTGCGGCAGTTGCCGGCGTCGGCCTCCTGACCGGCCTGATCTGAGGCTCACGCCTCTCCAATAAATTTATCGGGCATTTGGCGCCCGGCAGACACGTGTCTGCCGGGCGTTTTATGTTTGCGAGATTTGACTCAAGTCAATTCCAGGCACGCAACACCGGTCTATGAAGAAACAGACTACCGAAGCATGTATCCAAATTGACGCAGGTCAAGCTGGGCAATTGCGGCATAAACGCGAAAGTCTGTATAGTGATTTCAGGAATTTCTGAAATCACAGACATAACGGAAATAACAATGAACCTTCCGCCTCTCGTTCAGTCCTTTGTCCTGCACTTTGGCGAAATGGGCTCCCGCTGGGGCATCAATCGCACGGTCGGCCAGATCTATGCCTTGCTCTACGTCTCGCCCTCGCCGCTTTGCGCAGAGGAGATCGTCGATGCGCTCGGCATATCGCGCTCGAATGTCTCCATGAGTCTTCGCGAATTGCAGGCCTGGAACCTGGTGCTTCTGCGCCATAAGCCGGATGACCGGCGCGACTTCTTCACCACACCCGACGATGTCTGGCTGATCCTCAGAACGCTTGCCGAAGAGCGCAAGAAGCGCGAGGTCGATCCCACATTGTCGGTATTGCGCGAGATCCTTATGCAGCGCCCTGCGAGCGAGGCCGAACGCCATGCGCAGGAGCGCATGAGCGAAATGCACACGCTGATCGAACAGCTGACGCATTGGTATGAAGACGTAAAACAACTTGAAACAGAAAGGCTTGCGACGTTACTCTCGCTAGGTGCAAAGGTGACCAAACTGCTGGAGGCCAAGGACAGAGTCGTTTCGCTTGGCCGCCGCCGTCCCAATCCTGCGAACAAGAGTTAGCGCCATGAGCAGTGCTTTCTTCGACGCGAGAGATCAGCAAGAGGCGGAAGCGCCAGCTGCCGAGGCCCGGACACGCAAGCCGTCCAAGACCAAAAGCCGCCTACGCGGCGCCGCGATGCTGCAAGCCTTTGCGGCTGCACTCTGGATTCCCCAGGCGGGCCTGCTCGCCTGGTCCGTCGGCCGGCTCGCCGATGGTGGAAGCCCTGCCGATATCCTCTGGTCCGCGGTCTTCATCCTGTTGCTCGGCATCGTCAAAAGCTGTCTCGATGCGACTGGCGGCCGCCTTGCTTTTCGCGCAGCACGCGCTGAACTCAGTGAAAAACGCGCCACCGCCATCCGCCTGCTTGCCCGTCTTTCGCCTGTTGACGCCGGGCGCCCTGCGTCCGGTGAGGCCGCCAGCGTTCTCGGCGAACAGGCTGAGCTGATCGTGCCCTATCTCTCCCGTTTCCAGCCGGCGCGGATGAAGGCAAGCCTCGTGCCGCTCATCATCCTTGGCTGCATCTTTCCTATCTCCTGGATCGCCGCGCTCGTGCTGCTGTTTGCAGCGCCGCTCATTCCGATCTTCATGGCGCTGATTGGCTGGCGCGCGCAGGCTGCGAGCGAAAAGCAACTCGTCGCAACGGGCGGCCTCAACGCTTTCCTGCTCGACCGCCTGCGCGGTCTTGCGACGATCCGCTCTTTGAACGCGGTCGATGCCACGGCGCACAGGCTTCGCGCGGAAGCAGAATCGCTTCGCACGCGCACCATGACAGTGCTGAAGATCGCTTTCCTGTCTTCGGCCGTGCTCGAACTCTTTTCAGCACTCGGCGTGGCGATGACTGCCGTCTATGTCGGCTTCAGCCTGCTCGGCGAAATCCGCTTTGGCGCCTGGTCGGGCGGCCTTGACCTTTCGCAAGGCCTGTTCATCCTGCTGCTGGCACCAGCCTTTTTCGAGCCGCTGCGTGAACTCTCCGCCGTCTGGCATGACCGTGCCTCGGGCGAGGCCGCGCTGAAGGCGCTGGATAGGCTCGCTGCCGAAGGCATGGCGCTTCCCGATCGCGAAGAGGCGGGAGCCTTTACCGCGAACGAGGCCCTCAATATCCACCTGGAAAATATCAGCTTTCGCTATCAGCCGGATCATGCGCCGGTCCTTGATGGCTTCAATCTCGATATTGCCGCCGGCGAACACGTAGCGCTGCTTGGCGCCAGCGGTACCGGCAAATCAACACTGTTGTCGCTGATCGCCGGTCTGGCGCCCTGCAATGAGGGTCAGGTTCTGATTGGCGGCACAGCGATAGATCGCGGCAAAATGGCCTGGATCGGCCAGAAGCCGCATATTTTCGCAGCCACCGTTGCCGGCAATATTGCGCTGGGACGGCCCGGCATCACCAAGGCAGAAGTCTCCAAGGCGCTCGATCTCGCAGGGCTTGGCAGTGCCGCGAATGCCTATGGACATCGCCCGCTCGGTGAAAGCGGCATCGGTCTTTCGGGCGGCGAGGCGCTGCGCCTTGCGATCGCGCGGGCTGCCTGCGATCCCGATATCCGAATCATCCTCGCTGACGAGCCGACCGCGCATCTCGATGCCGAGACGGCCGCCGAGATCACCGAGAGCCTGCTTGCTCTTGCGGAGGGCCGCACGCTGATCGTGGCAACGCACGACCCGCTGCTGGCCGCACGCATGCACCACGCCATCCGCCTTGATACGGAGCGTCTTCAGGAGGCTGCCGAATGACCAACTTCCTTAGAGATATCAGGCCGGTCCTGCGCCTGTTCATGCAGACGCGTCGCAAGGAACTCCTGCTCGGCGCCGCACTGTCGGCGGCGACCGTTTCGGCTGGTATCGCCCTGCTCGGCCTATCCGGCTGGTTCATTACCGCAACCGCGCTTGCAGGTCTCTCGGTAACCGTTGCGGCGACCTTTGACGTCTTTGCGCCATCGGCCAGCATCCGTTTCCTTGCCATCCTGCGCACGGCTGCACGCTATGGCGAAAGACTGACGACCCACAACGCGACGCTCGCCGTGCTCGCCGCCCTTCGTGAGCGCCTGTTCCGTGGCTGGGCCTCCGCCGGTGCGGCGCGCGCGCTTCTCAACCGTCCGGCCCGGCTGCTCTTCCGGCTGACCGCCGATATCGACGCGTTGGATTCGCTCTATCTTCGCGTCCTGGTGCCGGCAGCCGTAGCAGTCGGCACGGCACTTGTTGCCAGTGTGACACTCGGGCTGATGCATCCGCTGTTCGGCCTGCTCTTCGGATCCTGCCTCGTTCTGGTGGGGCTTGGCCTGCCGCTCGCGGCCGGCCGGCTGGCGCTGAAGCACGCCCGCCGCCGCGCTTACGGCATCGAAACCATCCGGTCGCGGACCATCGATCTCGTCGCTGGGCAGACCGATCTTCTCATGGCAAACCGCCTTGCCGCACAGCAGCAGGCAATCGCTGCCGCAGACGCCTATACCGCAAGCGCCGACGACCGGTTGAACCGGATCGAGACCGGCGTGAGCTTCGGCTTCGGGCTCGTCTCGACCGCCCTGCTGGTCGCGGCATTGCTGACATCAGCGACGCTAATGCAGACAGGCACCATCACCGCACCCGTTGCGGCACTCGGCGTGCTCGTCGCCTTTGCCGCAACAGAACCCTTTGCCGCATTGCGCCGCGGCGCGATGGAATTCGGCAGGACCATGCTGGCGGCCAAGCGCATCGCACCCCGTCTTTCGGCCGTTCAAGCGGATTTCACGCCCGAGGCTCCGGCCCATGAGCTTGCCTTCGCGCTGCAGAATGTGGCCGTCGCCCATGATGGAGCGGCTCTGCCGGCCTTGCGGGACGTAACGCTCGAACTTCGCCGCGGCGAGCACATGGCCTTGGTCGGCAGCAGCGGCGCCGGCAAATCGACCCTGCTGTTGCTACTATCAGGCGAACTGCCGCCAAGTGTCGGCATGGCTGCAGCGCTCGACGCAACGCTGCTCACCCAGCGCACCGAGCTTTTCCAGGACACGCTGCGCGGCAACCTGCTGCTCGCGGCGCCCGATGCTGATGATGACCAACTGCGAGACGCGCTCGCCGCCGCAGGCCTGCTTGCCGATGTCGATGCGCTACCATCAGGCCTCGATACCGCGCTCGGTGAAGGCGGCATGGGGCTTTCCGGCGGCCAGTCGCGCCGGCTGGCACTCGCCCGCCTCTTCCTGCGCGACACGCCGCTCTGGCTGCTCGACGAGCCGACCGAGGGGATCGACGGCCGCACCGCCAGCGATGTGCTGCATCGCCTCGCGCTTAGAGCGGAAGGCCGGACGCTTGTCATTGCCACACATATTCGCCGCGAAGCGGCGCTCGCAGACTTGATCGCCGTCATCGAGGACGGCCGCATCTCAGAAGTTTCGCGCCGTGGAGAGGCGGCGTTCGAAAAGACGCTCGACCGGCTTCGGCCGGACTGAGCGAACAGGCATGCTCCGCACGGCCAGCCGGCAATGCGGAAACTTCTTGATACCCCGTGGGACCGTGGGAGTAACACAATGGAACTAGACATCGTAGCGCTATCGCGCTTCCAATTTGCGCTGACTGCGCTTTATCACTTTCTGTTCGTGCCCTTGACGCTCGGCCTTTCCGTGCTGCTTGCCATCATGGAGACGACCTATGTCATGACCGGCCGCCAGATCTGGCGGCAGATGACGAAATTCTGGGGCACGCTATTCGGCATCAATTTCGTGCTGGGTGTCGCAACCGGTATCGTCATGGAATTCCAGTTCGGCATGAACTGGAGCTATTACAGCTATTATGTCGGCGATATCTTCGGCGCACCGCTGGCAATCGAGGGCCTGATGGCCTTCTTCCTCGAAGCGACCTTTGTCGGCCTTTTCTTCTTCGGCTGGGACAAGCTGTCGAAGGTCGGCCATCTGGTCGCCACCTGGGCGGTGGCGCTCGGCTCGAATTTCTCCGCGCTCTGGATCCTCATCGCCAATGGCTGGATGCAGAACCCGGTCGGTTCCGCGCTCAATCCGCAGACGATGCGCATGGAGATCGTCAGCTTCTTCGACGTGGTCTTCAACCCTGTCGCCCAGGCGAAATTCGTCCACACGGTTTCGGCGGGATACGTCTGCGCCTCGATCTTCGTGCTCGGGGTTTCGGCCTGGTACATGCTGAAGGGCCGACATATCGAGCTTGGCAAGCGCTCGATGACGGTCGCTGCCTCCTTCGGCCTCGCTTCAGCGCTGTCGGTGGTCGTGCTCGGTGACGAAAGCGGCTATCTCGCCACCGAGAACCAGAAGATGAAGCTCGCCGCAATCGAAGCGATGTGGAAGACGGAGCCGGCACCGGCTGCCTTCACCGCCTTCGGCTTCCCCGATCAGGAAGCACGCGAGACACATTTCGCCATCCATATCCCCTGGGTCATGGGCCTGATCGGCACACGCTCGCTGACGACCGAAATTCCCGGTATCGACAAGCTGGAACAGCAGGCCGAGATCCGCATCCGCGACGGCATCAAGGCCTACGATGCGCTGATGCAGATCCGTTCCGCACCGGCCCAGGATCAGGTCGCCCAGGAAGTCCGCAGTTCCTTCGAGGATCTAGGCCACGACCTTGGCTATGGCTTGCTCCTGAAGCGCTATGTCGACGATCCGCGTCAGGCGACCGACGAACAGATTGCCCAGGCGGCACGGGACACCATCCCGCATGTGCCGACGCTCTTCTGGTCGTTCCGCATCATGGTCGGCCTCGGCATGTTCTTCATCGTTCTGACGGCAACCTTCTTCTGGCTGTCGGCCCGCCGGCATCTGGACAAGTATCCGCTGCTGCTGCGCATCGCGGTCTTTGCCATCCCACTGCCCTGGATCGCGATCGAGGCTGGATGGGTGGTTGCCGAAATCGGCCGTCAGCCCTGGGTGATCRAAGGCGTGCTGCCGACGGCGGTTGCCGTCTCCAATCACGGCGCTTGGGCGGTGCTGCTCACCATCATCGGGTTTGCCGCACTCTACACGACGCTGATCATCATCGAGATGAGCCTGATGCTCAGGGCGATCCGCCAGGGGCCGGAACCGGACCACGAACCGGAAGCCAAGCTCATTTCCGAAACCCTCGTTCCCGCGGAGTGACCTGTCATGATCCTTCACGAACTCATCGATTATGGAACCCTGCGCCTCATCTGGTGGGTGCTGCTCGGCGTGCTCCTGATCGCCTTCGCCGTCACCGACGGCTTCGACCTCGGCGTCGGAACGCTCCTGCCCTTCGTCGCCAAGACCGATGCGGAACGCCGTGTCGCCATCAACACGATCGGCGCCACCTGGGAAGGCAATCAGGTCTGGCTCATCCTCGCAGGCGGCGCGATCTTCGCCGCCTGGCCGCCGCTCTACGCGGTCTCCTTCTCGGGCTTCTATCTGGCGATGTTCGCGATCCTCTTCGCCCTCATCCTTCGCCCGGTCGGTTTCAAGTACCGCTCCAAGCGGGACAGTGCACGCTGGCGCAACGGCTGGGACTGGGCACTCTTCATCGGTGGTTTCGTGCCGTCGCTGATCTTCGGCGTTGCCGTCGGCAACGTGCTGCAGGGCGTTCCCTTCCGCTTCGCGGACGATATGCGGATCTTCTACGAGGGCTCGTTCTTCGCGCTTCTGAACCCATACGCCCTTCTCTGCGGGCTGCTCTCCGTCGCCATGCTCGTCATGCATGGCAGCGCATGGCTCGTGCTAAAGGCAACGGGGCCGGTTGCCGATCGCGCCCGGCGCTTCGGCAGCATCGCAGCGCTTGTGGTCATCGTGCTCTTTGCGATCGGCGGCCTGTGGCTCTGGGCCGGCGTCAGCGGTTATCGCATCACCAGCGATATCAGCCCGGTCGGCCCGTCGAACCCGCTTCTGAAGACGGTGGCGCTGGAAAGCGGTGCATGGCTTGCCAATTACGGCACCCATCCCTGGATGATCGCCGCTCCGGTACTCGGCTTCCTGGGTGCGGTTGCCGCCTTCCTTGCCATGCGAGCACGGCTGGAAGTCATGACCCTGCTCTTCAGCGACCTCTCGATAACAGGCATCATCTCGACGGTTGGCCTGTCGATGTTCCCATTCATCCTGCCCTCTTCGCTCGATCCGAGGTCGAGCCTGACGGTCTGGGATGCATCGTCGAGCCACCAGACGCTCTTCATCATGCTGGTGGTTACGGTCATCTTCCTGCCGATCATCTTTGCCTACACCGCCTGGGTCTACAAGGTGCTGTGGGGCAAGGTCGACGAGAAGAGCATCACCGACAAAAACAGCCACGCTTACTGAGGAGACGAAACGATGTGGTATTTCGCATGGATACTCGGCCTGCCGCTGGCAGCCGCCTTCGCCGTCCTCAACGCCATATGGTACGAGCTGGTGGATGACGAAGCCAAGAAAAAGGCATCGGGCGAACGCCGATAAAGAATTGAAGGGCGCGGCCCAAACCGCGCCCTTTTTCTTTCAGCTCATCGCCGCACAGCTGTCAGCCAAGCCGGTTCTGCGACCGCTCCGCAAGCTCGACAATGATGCCATCGGGATCGCGGACAAAGGCGATCCTGTTCAGCATCTCCGAGTGGACGGCAAAGCGCGGCCGTTCCTTGATTTCGACGCCTGCCGCTTCCAGCTGCGCGAAGGTTTCTTCGACATTCTCGAAATGGAAGGTGATGTGCTTGACGCCTGCCGTTCCTTCGGGAAGATCAACCGCTCTTGCAGCACCCCCGGGCGGTGCGAAAACTTCCAGCATGCCGCCGCCAGCGTCAAGGAAGGCAACCTGCATACCATCAGGCATCTGCTTGCGCAGCTGCAACTTTAGCCCGAGCAGACCGCAATAGAACTCGATGGCACGATCCATATTGCTGACGGTCATACCGATATGTTCGAATGATTTCAGCATCTTCACTACCTCAGCCGCCGGCCGCAACGCGCTGATCTTCTTCCGGCAGCCAAGACCGATAGAGCGGATGATCGGCCGTGATCGGCATCGGCGTCGGTTGGCCGGTACGCTGCGAATAATAGGCGGCTGTTACGAGCTCCAGCGAATTGCGCGCATCCTGCAGGGTGACCGGCGGATCCTTGCCCTCCATAAGGGCCTGATGGAACAGCTCGAACTGGCGCGTATAACCGTCTTCCTTGGCTTCGTAGCCGGCAAGTGCTGCGTCGATGCGGGCCTGATGTTCCTCGGTCCCAGCGATGAAGGTCCAGGGATCGCGGCCCATCGTGTAGGGTTCCTGAATGCTCTCGGCGACGAGATCCCTGAAGCAGAAACGCAGTCTGGAGATCTCCTTGCGTGAGCCGAGCGTCATGGACAGCGTAGCGAGGGAGCCGTTCTGCATCTTCACCGATAGCGCGGCGGTATCTTCCACCTCGATCGGATTGACCAGCGTCGCGCCATAGGAAAACACCTCGGCGCATGGACCGTGTACATAGTTCAGCATGTCATGGGCATGGATCGCATGGCCGAGCAGGCCGCCGCCGAGTTCCGTCGCCCATTTTCCGCGCCAGGGCACGGCGTAATAGTCCGGCCCGCGCCACCAATGGGTCTCGATGGTGGTGAGGAAGGGCTTGCCGGCCAGGCCGCGCTCGATCAAAAGCTTCAGCTTCTGCAGGCCGCTGCCGTAACGGTACTGGAAGATCGGCATCAGCTTGCGGCCGTTCGAACGCGCCAGGATGCGCGCCATTTCATCCACTTCGGCGATCGAGCCGAAGAGCGGCTTTTCGCAGATCACATGCTTGCCGCTTTCGATCGCCTTTTTGCAAAGCTCGAAATGCGAGCTCGGCGGCGTGGCGATATCGATGATATCGAGATCGTCGCGTGTGAAGAGCGAATCCGTATCCTGGGTATATTCAGGAATCTTGTGCTCCTCACAGAGCGGCTGGCCGCGATCCGCGTCGAGAGAGCAGAGAACGGGAACCTCGAAAAGATCGCGGTTCCAGCCGAAGCCTGTCAGATGCCGTTCGGCAATGCCCGCGCCGATGACGCCCACGCGCAGTTTCCGTGTCATGATGTTTTCCTCAGCGGGTGCCGATGCGGGCGGCCTTGGTCTGTGCTTCGATTGAAAGGCGGCAGACCTCGTAAACGTGGTTCTGCGTCATCGCCGTTTCGGTGYGATCGCTTACATCGGCGGCAAAGGCGTCGAAATAGTCGAGCTTCTCGCCGCTGCAATCGATATGCGTCATCTCCTTGCCGTTGACGAGGAAGAGATGATCCTTGCCGGGCCGACCGGCGATATCGATATATTTGCGCAGCTCGATATAACCCTCGGTGCCGAGAATGGTCAGGCGTCCGTCGCCCCAGGTGGGCAGCGCCTCCGGCGTGAACCAGTCGACACGGACATAACCGCTTGCCTTGTCGGAACGCAGCAGCACTTCGCCGAAATCCTGGAAATCAGGCTTTTCCGGCATGCCGAAATTACCAACAGAGCTTGCGACCACCTCACCCGTCGTCGAGCCTGTGTAGAACAGGAACTGGTCGACCTGATGCGAGGCGATATCGACGATGATGCCGCCAAAGGCTTCCGGATCGAAGAACCAGTCCGGCCGTGTCGGCAGCTGCAGCCGGTGTGGCCCCATGCCGAGCGTCTGGATGACCTTACCGATCGCGCCCTCCTTCACCAGCTTGCCCGCCTTGACGGCGGAGCGCACGCAATGGCGCTCGGAAAAGCAGATGGAGAAGATCTTGCCGGTCTCGGCAACGGTACGTTTGACCTCTTCCAGCTGGGCAAAGGTCGTGACACCCGGCTTGTCGGTCATCACATCCTTGCCAGCCTTCATGGCGCGGATGGCAAGGCCGGCGCGGTCGCGCGGAATGGCAGCAATGCAGATGACGTCGATCGAGGGGTCGGCGAAGATCTTCTCGCGATCGATCTGAGGCGCATCCGGATAGGTCTTCTCGAACATTTCGCGGATTGCAGGCACAGTCGTTTGCGGACAATAGCCGACGAATTCGGCACCCGCGGCCAGCAGTCCCTTCACATGATCGAACGTGTGCCCATGGTCGATCCCGACGACGGCAAATCTCAGCATCGCAGTATTTCCTCCCGCGAAATTTCCGGAATCGGCAGCCGCCGACCCTTCTCCATGGTGCAAAACAGACAGCGAAAGAGAAGCCCTGTCAAGGCGAGATCAGCGGCAAAACTCTTTTGCCGCATTGGTAAATATATGAAATAGAACGGTTATTTTGTATCTAAATAGTTATAAGTTATGATGAAATGCCGCTTGGGTGCTCCATTGCGTCGCGGGCGCAAGCCGCCGATGCGAACCGCTTTTCGTCCGTTGAGACTTGCTCTTGCCTGATGAATATGCTCGATTTTCGGGAGCCGTCGGGTAGGAGGACGGCAGCTATCCCTTTCTGCAGGAGCGCTCCCCGCTCCGCCCTGTGACGGAAGATCACCATGTCCCATTCTCCCCTCGATGCTACCGCTTCGGGCGGCCTGTTTGTCGGCCGCGCCTGGAATCCTGATGTTGCCGGACCGAGCATCGTGACGCTTCGCGACGGCGCACTTGTCGATATCACCTCCGCCGAAGCGCCGACGCTGAGCGCGCTGCTGGAACGAGCCGATGCGGCAGAGTTCGTCCGGGCCGCCACCGGCAGGGTGCTCGGCACGCTGGAGGCGATTGCCGCCAACAGCACAGGCAAGCCCGATGCGAGCAAGGCCTATCTCCTGGCGCCGGCGGACCTGCAGGCAATCAAGGCCTGCGGCGTAACCTTCGCCCAGTCGATGATCGAACGCGTCATCGAGGAGAAGGCGGCTGGTAATCCGGATCGCGCAGCCTCCATCCGCGAACGTGTCAGCACTCTGATCGGCGGCAGCCTGACGAATATCAAGGCCGGCTCGCCGGAAGCCGCCAAGGTCAAGCAGGCGCTGATCGAGGAAGGCATCTGGTCGCAATATCTGGAAGTCGGTATCGGCCCTGACGCCGAAGTCTTCACCAAGTCGCCGGTGCTTTCGTCCGTCGGCTGGGGTTCGGATGTCGGGTTGCACCCGATCTCGACATGGAACAATCCGGAGCCGGAAATTGTCCTGGCCGTCAACAGCCGCGGCGAGATCAAGGGCGCGACACTCGGCAATGACGTGAACCTGCGCGACGTCGAGGGCCGCTCGGCGCTGCTGCTCGGCAAAGCGAAAGATAACAACGCCTCCTGCTCCATCGGCCCCTTCATCCGTCTGTTTGACGCGAGCTACAGCCTTGACGACGTGCGCAAGGCCGAGCTGGACCTCAAGGTCACCGGCCAGGACGGTTTCGTGCTGCATGGCAAGAGCTCCATGTCGCAGATCAGCCGCGACCCGACCGATCTCGTCAAGCAGACCGTCGGTGCCCACCATCAATACCCTGACGGATTCATGCTATTCCTCGGCACGCTCTTTGCGCCGACACAGGACCGCGATGCGAAGAACCAGGGCTTCACCCACAAGATCGGCGACGTCGTGGAAATCTCGTCGGCCGGTCTCGGCGCGCTGGTCAACACCGTCAGGCTGTCCACCGAATGCCCACCCTGGACCTTCGGCATCTCGGCGCTGATGAGCAACCTCGCAAAGCGCGGATTGCTCTAAACTACTGGTTTCGCCTGATACCCTGCAAGAGGTCGAGAACGGAGTTCGCGGCCTCAAGCACATTGGTACCCGGACCGAACACGGCGGCAACGCCGTGTTCGTGCAGGAATTCATAATCCTGCCGGGGAATGACACCGCCGCAGACAACGATGATATCGCCGCCGCCCTGCTCCTTCAGCCGGTCGATCAGCTGCGGCAATAGCGTCCGATGGCCGGCCGCCAGCGACGAAACGCCGACGACATTGACCTTTTCGCCGAGCGCCATGCCGGCCGCCTCTTCCGGCGTCTGGAACAGCGGTCCGGCGAGCACGTCGAAGCCGACATCGCCGAAAGCCGAGGCGATGACCTTGGCGCCGCGGTCATGTCCGTCCTGGCCGAGCTTGGCGACCATGATCTTCGGCTTTCTGCCCATCGCCTCAGTCACTTCCGCCATACGCACCTTGAGCACGTCAAGCTCGGGCTCGTCCCGGTAGGCCGCACCATAGATGCCGCGGATAACCTTGGGCGTGGCGAAATGATCGCCGAAAACCTCGCGCATTGCATCGGAGATTTCGCCGACGGTGGCACGCGCCCGCGCTGCATCAACGGCGGCTGCAAGCAGATTCCCGTTGCCGCTGCGAGCAATCTCCAGAAGTGCCGCTAGCGCCTCCTTGACCTTCACGCTATCACGGCGGCGCTTGGTCTCCTCGATCCGGCGAATCTGCGCAGCACGCACCGCGCTATTGTCGATCTCGAGAATGTCGATCGGCTGTTCGGTCTCGAGCCGGTATTTGTTGACACCGACGATGATCTCGTCGCCCTTGTCGACCGCGGCCTGGCGGCGGGCGGCGGCTTCTTCAATCAGTCGCTTCGGCAGGCCTTCATTGACGGCCTTCGTCATGCCGCCCAGCGCCTCGACCTCTTCGATCAGCGCCCATGCCTTGTCGGCCAGTTCCTTGGTCAGGCTCTCGACATAATAAGAGCCGGCTAGGGGATCGACGACGTTGGTAATGCCGGTTTCATGCTGCAGAATGAGCTGCGTATTGCGAGCAATACGCGCGGAAAACTCCGTCGGCAGCGCGATCGCCTCGTCGAAGGAGTTGGTGTGCAGCGACTGCGTGCCGCCGAGCACGGCCGACATCGCCTCGAAAGCGGTGCGGATGATGTTGTTATAGGGATCCTGCTCCTGCAGCGACACACCCGAGGTCTGGCAATGGGTACGCAGCATCAGCGAGGCGGCCTTCCTTGGCTCAAACTCCTCCATGATGCGGGTCCAGAGCAGGCGGGCAGCGCGGAGCTTCGCCGCCTCCATGAAGAAATTCATGCCGATCGCGAAGAAAAAGGAGAGTCGGCCGGCGAAATCATCGACGTTCAGCCCCTTGGCGATCGCCGCCCGCACATATTCGCGCCCGTCGGCAAGCGTGAAGGCAAGCTCCTGCACCAGCGTCGCGCCCGCCTCCTGCATGTGATAGCCGGAGATCGAGATCGAATTGAATTTCGGCATCTCTTTCGCCGTATATTCGATGATATCGGCAACGATGCGCATCGAGGGTTCCGGCGGGTAGATATAGGTGTTGCGGACCATGAACTCCTTGAGGATGTCGTTCTGGATGGTCCCGGAAAGCTCCGCCTTCGAAACACCCTGCTCCTCGCCGGCGACGATGAAATTCGCAAGAATCGGGATGACCGCACCGTTCATGGTCATGGAAACGGACATGTCCTGCAGCGGAATGCCGTCGAACAGGATCTTCATGTCCTCGACGCTATCGATGGCCACCCCCGCCTTGCCGACATCGCCAACGACCCGTGGATGATCGCTGTCATAGCCGCGATGGGTAGCGAGATCGAAGGCCACGGAGAGGCCCCTCTGACCCGCGGCGAGATTGCGGCGGTAGAAGGCGTTGGATTCCTCGGCGGTCGAGAAGCCGGCATATTGCCGGATCGTCCAGGGCCGGCCGGTATACATGGTGGCGCGTGGACCGCGAGTGAAGGGCGCAAATCCCGGCAGACTGTCCGCGTCGCTGCCATCGAGATCGGCGGCCGTGTAGAGCGGTTTGACGTCGATGCCTTCGGGCGTGTGCCAGGTCAGCGTATCCGGTGCTGCGCGCAGCTCCTTTTCCGCCAGCGCCTCCCAGTCCGACAGCGTCTTCTTCGTCATATCATCCTCCGCATCGTCTGCGCGCCACGCTACCACCATGCGGTGGCGCGGCGCGATACAGCCTTAGGATAATTTGATCGGCAAGGCGATGATAGACGTTCAGCGATGGGCGGCCCAGGGCACGAAGAGCCGCTCGATCAGCCGCGCCAGGATCTCCAGCAGGAAGGCAATCGCGGCAATGACGATGATCCCGCCAATGACGATATCGGTCACCAGAAACTGCGCCGCCGACTGGATCATGAAGCCGAGGCCTTGACTTGCCGCAACGAGCTCGGCCGCAACCAGCGTCGACCAGCCGGCGCCCAGCGCAATGCGCGTGCCCGTCAGGATCGACGGAATGGCACCCGGAAGGATCACATGCAGCAGGACCTGCAACCGGCTCGCCCCGAAGGAGCGGGCAGCGTTGACGAAATCGCCGGGAGCGGATTTGACGCCTGCTGCCGTCGACAGGATGATCGGCGGCAGCATGGCGAGCGAGATGACAGTAACCTTCGACGCCTCTCCGATGCCGACCCAGATGATGATCAGCGGCAGATAGGCAAGCGGCGGCAGGGGCCGCAAGAATTCGACGATCGGATCGAGAATGCCCTTGCCGATACGGCTCGTGGCGATCGCAAGACCTGCCGGCACGCCGATGATGAGCGAGACGGCGAGCGCTGCGAAGATGCGCAGCAGGCTTGCGAGCGTATGTTCGGCGAGTGTGGAATCGACGAAGCCGTTGATCGCGACATTGGCGAGCGATTTCGCCACGACCAGCGGCGACGGCAGGAAGACCGGCGAGACGGCGCCATAGGCCGAAGCAAGGCTCCAGCCGGCAATAATGACGGCAATTGTCGCAAGCGAGATCGGCAGCGTGCCGCGGCGTTTCGGCCGTGCCTCTGCCGGTTGATCCGACACCGCGGTTGTGAGTGCTTCCGCCTCGACGCTCATGCGGCAATCTCCTCTTCATCCGCGTGGATGAGTGCGGTCAGCTCGTCGTGCAGATTTTTAAACGCAGTGAGCGCTTTGATCTCCTTGACGCTTTTGCCTTCGAGGAGAGCCTCGCCAAACTCGGTCCTGATGTCGGCGACGATACGGCCGGGATTGGGCGCCAGCACGATGACGCGTGTCGCAAGCAACAGCGCCTCATCAATGCTGTGGGTGATCAGCAGGGCACCGGTTTTGCTTTCCGCCCAGACATCCAGCAGGAATTTCTGCATGCGGCTGCGTGTGAGCGCGTCGAGCGCACCGAGCGGTTCATCAAGCAACAGGAAGCGAGGGCCGGAGGCCAGGGCGCGAGCGATGCCGACGCGCTGGCGCATGCCGCCTGAGAGTTCCCAGATATTCTTGTGACCCGCGCCATCGAGCCCGACTTTGACCAGCAGTTCTTCCGCGCGGCGCTGTCTCTCCCCTTTCGAGATACCTTGAAGCTTCAGTGGAAAGGCCACGTTGCCGGCGGCGGTCAGCCATGGATAGAGCGCGTCGTCCTGAAATACCACGGCCCGGTCTACACCTGGCCCATCGATCTCTTTACCGTCGACCAGCACGCGCCCATCGCTCGGCTCAGTGAAACCGGCAGCAATATTGAGAAGGCTAGTCTTGCCGGAGCCCGAACGGCCGATGACGACCACGAATTCGTCCGAAGCGATATGCAGGTTGACGCCATCAAGCACACGTCTCTTCCGACGACTGCCTGCCTCGGCATAATCGAGCGCCAGAGACTGTAGTGAAAGCGTGCTCATATGGGCATCACCTGTTTGAGAAAAAAACGGCGCAGCCGAAGCCGCGCCGGGACCCTTGGGAGGATCAAAGACCTGCCTTGGCTGCTTCCTTGACCCAGCGGTCGGAAACATAGGGGCTGTAGTCCTTTAGAACGGCGGGGATCTTGCCCTGCTCGAGGAGGAAGGCCGACGCTTCAGCAACGGCCTTCGTCGTACCGCCACCGAGGAGATCGGCGCTGGCCTGTTCCTTCAGGCTCGGGAAAGTGTAGCCCTTGAGAAGAGCCGGCACTTCATCGGTCTTGGCACCGGTGAGCTTGGCAATCTTTTCGGCCTCCGGTGATTTCGCATTCCAGCTATCCGGATTGGCGAGGTAGGAGGCATAAGCCGCACCCGTGACCTTCACGAAGCCGGTGACGACTTCAGGATGGGCCTCGGCAAATTTCTTGCTGACGATCCAGGCGTCAAAGGTCGGGCCGCCCCACTTGGCGACATCAGCAGACGTCGCGAGCACGCTGCCGCTCTTCTTCAGCTGCGCCAGGACCGGGTCCCAGACATAGGCGCCATCGATGTCACCACGCTCCCAGGCAGCAGCGATTTCCGGCGGACGCAGGTTGAGGATCTGCACCGACTTCGGATCGACCTTCCAATGCTTCAGCGCCGTCAACAGGCTGTAATGCGCGGTCGAAACGAAGGGCGTGGCGATCTTCTTACCCTTCAAATCTTCTGGCTTGGTGATGTTCTTGACGGCGAGCGCTTCGGCGTCGCTTATGAGACCGACGACATAGATCGTCTCGATCGGCAGTTCGCGRCTGGCAGCAGCGGCAAGCGGCGATGAGCCGACATAACCGATATCGATGGAACCGGAAGCGATGGCGGTGATGACATCGGCGCCGCTATCGAATTTCTGCCAGTTGATCTTGGCCTTGGTCTCCTTTTCATAGGTACCGTCGGCCTGCGGCACGCGTGACGGCTCGACGATCGGCTGGTAGCCGATATTCAGCGTGACGTCGGCAGCGTCGGCCGCATAGGTGGTCAAGGTGAGGACTAGGTGGTCAAGGTGAGGAC
>NZ_JBFTPM010000018.1:0-126807 GCF_056398505.1 Rhizobium sp. 01T437 | reverse complement strand
ACGGGCGGCACTGTCATTTCCGAAGACCTCGGCATCAAGCTCGAGTCTGTCACCCTCGACATGCTCGGCCGCACCAAGAAGGTTTCGATCTCCAAGGAAAACACCACGATCGTCGACGGCGCTGGCGCCAAGTCCGACATCGAAGGCCGTGTTGCCCAGATCAAGGCCCAGATCGAAGAAACCACCTCCGACTACGACCGCGAAAAGCTGCAGGAACGTCTTGCCAAGCTCGCTGGCGGCGTTGCCGTTATCCGCGTTGGCGGCTCGACGGAAATCGAAGTGAAGGAAAAGAAGGACCGCATCGACGACGCTCTCAACGCGACGCGCGCTGCTGTTCAGGAAGGTATCGTCCCGGGCGGCGGTATCGCTCTCCTGCGCTCTTCCACGAAGATCACCGCCAAGGGTGAAAACCAGGATCAGGAAGCCGGCATCAACATCGTTCGCCGCGCTCTCCAGTCGCTGGTTCGCCAGATCGCCGAAAATGCTGGTGACGAAGCTTCGATCGTTGTCGGCAAGGTTCTCGACAAGAACGAAGACAACTACGGCTACAACGCCCAGACGTCTGAATATGGCGACATGATCGCCATGGGCATCGTCGACCCGGTCAAGGTTGTCCGTACGGCGCTGCAGAACGCAGCTTCGGTTGCTTCGCTGCTGATCACCACGGAAGCCATGATCGCCGAGCTGCCGAAGAAGGACGCTCCGGCAATGCCAGGCGGCATGGGCGGCATGGGCGGTATGGACATGATGTGATAGGCCAACGGCCTTTCACAGCATCGTCCACGAAACTGCCCATCATCCAAGATGGTTCAGCGCGTCAAGCGCGCTGAACAGGCGGTATGGACATGATGTGATAGGCATAAGCCATCACTGATATTCATTCCGGTCTCCGGAACAGGAAGGGCGGTCTTCGGACCGCCCTTTTTTATTCAGCCGATTCGAAAATACCGGGCGTTTAAACGTTTAAGCCGGTCACCGGAGCCCCCGCTTTTGGCCCGAAGCTTTCGCGAGGCTTGCGTGCCGCGCATTTTCCGCTTCAGGGAAATTCGGTGTCCGAGCTGCCTGATTTACGAAAAATATATGCTATGGCGCGAGTGGAACCGTTCCCACAACGCATAAATGAGATTTTTTGTCACAAAATTAGCGGATAACGCGTAAATTCGCGCAAATCCCGATCATAACGTCAGCCTAACGCCCCGGAAAAAGCCGTTGCCGTTTGCGCAAAAGTTCCTATAAATCCGCGCTGCAATTGACGTTCGCCCCGGAAGAATTCTCGCCGCAGACGAGACCGGACACGCCAAAGGCCATGCGTGAACATTCGGGCTTTCGAAGGTCTCCGCGAACATACGAGATTAAATCTTGCGGGAGACATTCGAGCGGCGACCATCAAAGGCGCAGCCGAACAACTGTTCCCGCAAGGTGAAAGCACAGGCATGATGCCTGGCGCTACGTGATCCTGTTTCTTTGTGTTTGCCGAGCGTGTGGCAGGGGAGCCGCACCCGAACTGGGGAACGCCTTGTTTAAGATCGCCAAAGCCAATGCTGCCGCACCCTTGATGCCCGGCTCGCTGGACTACAACAATCATAATCACGACATGTTGGCGCAGTTTTCCGTTTCCGAAAGCTGGAGCGGAGACTTTTCGACTGGAGTCATCAGGCTCGGCGAATGGAGCGCGATGCTGCACGGTCTCCTGGCGCAGGAATGCGGCCTGTTGAGCCTGGTGCGCTGTTACGATCCCAAGGACCGCAATCACGTTCTGCAGCTCTTCGAGCAGGCTGCGACGCTTTCCTCATCCTTCTGCTTTTCGACGACCATCATCATGCCGAACGGCTTTCGCCAGCCGCTCTTCTGCATGGGCGAATCCAACGGGCTGGAAGAAAAGTACAGTGGCAGCATGGTCGGCGTTTTCGTCTTCCCGCGCTTCAAGCTGGAAGGCGCCAGCCAGATCGCCAGCCGGCAGTAAGCGCGCTTTAAACGTGGGCTTGCTCCCCGTGCTGCCGACAGGATCAATCCGGAGAGCCTCATGGGCAGGGAAAGCGCATCTCCGACCGATACAGATCACATCTTTCCCGGGATACGATGGGAGGATGCCGCCGGCGAAAGTCCCGGCTGGTCGCCAACTCGCCTTGCAGCACTTTCCCTTAGATTGAGTGAGGGCGAATCCTCCGCATTCATGATCGTTGAGGCAGGACGGCTGGTCTATCAGTGGGGCGATCTTACGCTCAAATCCAGCGTCGCCTCGGTGCGGAAAAGCCTGATCAATGTGTTATACGGCATCTTCATCGCCGAGGGCCGGATCAACGCGAATGCGACGCTCGCAGATCTTGATATTGACGACACCAAGCCCCTGACGCCGGCGGAGCGGCAGGCGACCGTCATGAACCTGCTGATGGCTCGATCCGGTGTCTATCTGCCTTCGGTCTACGACGTGGAGAAGGGACGCCCGGCGAGAGGAAGCCATCCGCCGGGAACGCACTGGTTCTACAACAACTGGGATTTCAATGTCCTCGGCACGATCATCGAGCGCGCGACAGACCAAAATCTGTTTGACGCCTTCGCGTCGCGGCTCGTCCTTCCGCTCCAGATGGAAGATCATGCGCCGGGAGACGGCTGGTTCCAGCATGGTCCTCAATCATTGCACCCGGTCTATAAGATCAGTATGTCCGCCCGCGATCTTGCGCGGGTCGGGTTGCTTTATCTGCGTTCCGGACGTTGGGGAGCCAAGCAGATCGTTCCCGAAAGCTGGGTCAGCGACAGCACCGCCATTCATTCGGAAGTCGGCGCCGGACATGGTTATGGCTATCTCTGGTGGGCCACAGAAGCGCACGCCGGGGGCGACAGCATGGCGACGCATGTGCCGATGTTCTACGCCAGTGGATGGGGTGGCCAGTATCTGATCGTGTTGCCGACGCTCGATCTTGTCATCGTTCACAGATCCGCCTCGTCCAAAAGGAGCGGCAGCGGTGCCAGCCATGTCCAGATGGGCGCAATATTGCGCCTCGCGCTAGCTGCGATGAATGGGCAAGGTTAGGCCGACCCAAGACCGGCCTAACGTTCAATCCAAAGTCAGGCCAAAGCTCAGGCCGGCTTGACCGGAATGTTGAGACCCTTCTCGCTCGCGGGGCGGGCGATGCAGCGCTGCAGCCAGTCCATGACGGCGGGGAATTTCGCATAGTCCAGCACTTCGCGGCCGCCATAGAAGATATCGGCGCCGCGGATCCACGGGAAGGTGGTGATGTCGGCGATGGTGTATTCGTCGCCCATGATCCACTGGCGGCCCTGCAGGCGGCTTTCCAGCACGCTCAACAGGCGCTTTGCCTCGTCGCGGTAGCGCTCCACCGGGTAGGAATTGTTGGCGACCTTATCGGCGGCGAATTTGTAGAAATGGCCAAACTGGCCGAACATCGGGCCAATGCCCGCCATCTGGAAAAAGACCCACTGGATGGTTTCATAGCGGCCTGCAGCATCGGCCGGGATCAGCTTGCCGGTCTTTTCCGCCAGATAGAGCAGGATGGCGCCGGATTCGAAGAGCCCGATCGGCTTTCCATCCGGGCCGTTGGGATCTACGATTGCGGGGATACGGCCGTTTGGGTTCAGCGATACGAATTCCGCCGTCTTCTGATCCGTCGTCGCGAAGGACACATAATGGGGCTCATAGGGCAGAGCGAGCTCCTCCAGCGCCACTGAAATCTTCACGCCATTCGGCGTCTGAAGCGAATAAAGCTGGATAATGTCGGGGTTTTTCGCCGGCCAGCGGCTGGTGATCGGAAATGCGGAAAGATCTGCCATCGGGTTCTCCTTGGGTGAGGCGGCGACCATAGAAGACGGCCGCTATGCAAGGCAAGCCAACCGATCGTTTCATATTAGTGAACAAACTGTCCGCTGACGTTTATCTTTCCCCAACGTCAAAAAAAGGCGAATAGAGGGCATCCGAGGTCCAACACGGTGCCGGGGCATCAAGACCTCAAGACCCATTCAACGGAGCAACGTCCATGTCGAATACGAACAACGTCCTCATCCTTCTCGCCCGCATTCTTCTGTCCTTCATGTTCATCCTTGCCGGCTTCGGCAAGGTAACCGATGCTGCCGGTACTGCGGGCATGATCGCCGGTGCCGGCCTGCCGGCAGCAACCCTCCTGGCCTATGTCGCAGGCCTCTTCGAACTGCTGGCCGGCCTTGCGGTTCTCACGGGCTTCCAGGTCCGCATTGTCGGCTGGCTGCTCGCCGGCTTCTGTGTCTTCACGGCCGTTGTCTTCCATCTGCCCTACGCAAGTGGCGCGGAACTCGTGAATATCCTCAACCAGATCATGGTCATGAAGAACATCACACTGGCCGGCGCGTACATCCTGCTTGCCACCGTCGGTGCCGGTGCCTATTCGATCGACGCACGCCGCGGCCTGCAGGCCGTCGCCGCCCGCTAATTCCATTTCCTCCCAAACACGAAAACCCGCCGTCTCTCCTGACGGCGGGTTTTGCATGTTCAATAACGTGATCAGAGAACCGAACGCACAGCCTCGACAATCGCATTCACCGTGGGCGTATCGGCATGGGCGTCCTTGCGGGCGCGCACCAGGCAGGCTTCCGAGCGCAGGATGATGCCATCGGAGAGCACCTTCAGATGGTTGGCGCGCAGCGTCGAGCCGGTCGAGGTGATATCGACGATGATATCGGCCGAACCGGATGCCGGCGCGCCTTCCGTGGCCCCTAAGCTCTCGACGATTCGGTAAAGCTGGATGCCATGCTGGCTGGAGAAGAATTGCTGGGTAAGCCGCCAGTATTTCGTGGCGATCGCCAGACGCCGGCCATGACGGGCGCGAAAATCGGCGGCGACATCCACGAGGTCGGCCATCGTATCGACATCCAGCCAGATTTCCGGCACGGCGACGACGACATCGGCATGGCCGAAGCCGAGCCGGGCGCAGAATTCCACCCGCTTGTCGGCTTCCGCCAGCCCCTCGCGCACGAGGTCTTCGCCGGTAACGCCGAAATCGATCGAGCCGTTGCCGAGCTCGCGGGAAATTTCCGAGGCCGAGAGGAAGGCGATTTCCACATCGTCCCAGCCCTCGACACGGCCGCGATAGGAGCGGTCATTGCCGACGGCATAGATTTTCAGGCCGGCGCGCTCGAAGACCGCAGAGCAGTCGTCCTTCATGCGGCCCTTGGAGGGAAGCGCAATGGTGATCGTCATGCGGCTGCCCTTTCGGTTTCGATACGGTCGAGCCAGAGGGAGAAGCCGACGGCCGGAATACGGTCTCTGGCGCCGAGGAAGGTCATCAGCCTGTCGAAACGCCCGCCACCGGCCAGAACCGCCGGGGAATCTTCCGCCGTCACCTCGAAGACGAGGCCGGTATAATAATCGAGCGGGCGGCCGAACGCAGCGCGATATTCGATGAGTGAGAGATCGACGCCGGCATTGGAAAGTGCCGCGACACGGCCATCGAAGCGAGCCAACGCATTGCCGAGCTTCAACCCCGCCGCATCGGCGAAATGCGAGAGTGCTGCCGAAGCATTCACCAGCGGGACGTTAAGCGACAGGAACTGTTCCAGCACCTGGAAGGCCGCGTCATCCAACCGGGTTTCGGAGAGAACTAGCTTTTCCTTCAGGCGGCGGGCAATTTCCTGTGGCGAGCGGCTGGCATTGGTGGAATAGCCGGTCGCCTGCATCGTCTCGTCGATATAGGAAATCAGCGCCGCTTCATCATCGAGGCCGACAAGGCCTGCGACATGATCATCGAGGCCGGTCACGAATTGCGGGCTCACCAGACCCGCCAGCAGGCTCTCAAGCTGGATCATGTTGCCGAAGGCATGGATCAGCCGCTTCTGCCAGCCGAGCGGCAGGCCGAGAGCCTGCACGACGGCCTCGAACACGGCTTGGTCGCCGATGGTGACGGAGAGCGGCCGGCCGGGCAGCAGGCGCGAGAGTATGCCGACGGCATCGCCGATCGCCCGGGCATCGGCGCTGGCGATATTGATATCACCAAGGTCTTCGATACCGGCCTGATAGAATTCGTTGCTGCCGTCACGGCGCTGGCGGAAAACCTCGCCGAGATAGGAATAGCGTTTCGGCGTGCCCGTGGCGCTCTCGATATGACGCAGACAGACGGGAATGGTGAATTCCGGGCGCAGGCAAAGGCTGGCTCCGGTTTCGCTTTCCGTCATGAAGATACGCCGGCGAAGATCTTCGCCGGCGATATCGAGAAATGGTTCGGCCGGCTGGATGACCGGTGTGTCGATACGCTCCGCCTTGCGGGCGGAAAATTCGTCCAGAAGCTCGCCAGAGAAATCAGGGAGGTTGATCAGGGCCATATCAGCCCGCCCTCTTCCGGTCCTCCGCCTGAGCGGCGAGGATTTCCTTCACCTTGGCGACGAGATCGGCTTCACCAACGGTATCCTGCGCCACGCGCGCTTCGCGCCAGGTCGTGTTGTCCTCGATCTCGCCGGAGAGGCGCTTGCCCTCGATGAGATCCTTGATCTGGACGACGCCCTGCGCGCGCTCGTCGCCACCCTGGATGATAGCGATCGGGCAGCCGCGGCGGTCGGCATATTTCAGCTGGTTGCCGAACTTCTTCCAGTTGCCCTGGAACATCTCGGCGCGGATGCCGGCGGCACGAAGCTCCTGCGTCAGGCGCTGGTAGCGGCCCATCGCATCGACATCGCCGTCCATGACGGTGACGAGCACCGGCTCGATAATATCCTGCTGGCCGAGCTTTCCGAGATTCTTCAGCGCCGTCATCAGGCGCGAAACGCCGATGGAAAAACCGGTCGCCGGAACCGGCTGGCCCATGAAGCGGGAGACGAGGCCGTCATAGCGACCGCCGCCGCCGACGGAGCCGAAGACGACCTTTTCGCCCTTTTCGTTGGTGACGTCGAAGAGCAGTTCGGCCTCATAGACCGGGCCGGTATAATATTCGAGGCCGCGCACGACGGAGGGATCGATCTTGACGCGGTCGGACTGATAGCCGCCGCTGGTGACGAGCGCGCCGATGAAATTCAGTTCCTCGACGCCTTCGACGCCCTTGCTCGTGCCGGCGACCAGCTCAGCCAGCTGGGCGGCACTTTCGGCATAATCCTTGATGCCGACGAAGAAGAGAACCTTCTCGATCTGGCTCTGGTCGAGGCCGGCGCCCTTGGTGAAGTCGCCGGACTCATCCTTGCGGCCGGGGCCGAGCAGCAGAGCGACACCTTCCGGACCGAACTTGTCGAGCTTGTCGATGGCGCGCAACACATTGAGACGCTGGCCGGCCTTGTCGTCGCCGCCAAGACCGATCGCTTCGAGTACGCCGTCCAGAACCTTGCGATTGTTGACGCGGATGACATAGTCGCCGCGCTTGATGCCGAGCGCTTCCAGCGTGTCCGACATCATCATGCACATTTCAGCATCGGCCTGAACGCCCGGCGCGCCGACGGTATCGGCATCGAACTGCATGAATTGACGGAAACGGCCCGGACCGGGCTTCTCGTTGCGGAAAACATAACCGGCGCGATAGGTGCGGTAGGGAAGCTGGATCTCGTTGAAATTCTCGGCGACATGGCGGGCGAGCGGTGCCGTCAGGTCGTAACGCAGCGACATCCACTGCTCGTCGTCGTCCTGCAGCGAGAAAACGCCCTCGTTCGGGCGGTCGCTGTCCGGCAGGAATTTGCCGAGTGCATCGGTATATTCAAGCAGCGGCGTTTCGACCGGATCGAAACCATAATGCTCGTAGACCTCGCGGATCTTCGCAGTCATTTCGTTGACGGCGCGGAGATCGGCTGCGGAGCGGTCAACAAAGCCGCGCGGAAGGCGGGCCCTGAGCTTTTGCGGTTTCTTCTGCTTGTCGTTCATTTCGGGGGATTTCCACATATGTGACAGTGGCGGTTTCCTAGCGGATTGGGCGGGTAGCGGCAAGGGCAAGGGCCTTGCTATGGCGACCAGAATCGATGGAACGATGCGGAAAGGACCTGTTGTCAGGATATAGCCATGATCGCGGAAGCGCTTCAGTATCTCGCCACAGCAGCGCTTACGGGCAGCGCGCACCGCCGCTTCGTGCACTATTCGGTCAATCTCTGGTCGCGCGCCAGCCGATGCGCCCAAGATTGGGCGGCCCATGAGGCCAACAGCAAGGATGCCATTCGCGCCGCGATATCAGGCCTGTCACAACGGCGCACCGCCGTCGTGCTCGGCTCCGGATTGCTCCGGGATGTACCAATCGAGGACCTGGCGAAGAGCTTCGACACGGTCGTCCTCGTCGATCTCGTGCATCTTGCATCCCTTCGCCTGCGGCTGAGGAGCAAGGGCTATCGGAACGTTCGGCTGATCGAACGCGATCTCTCCGGTTATAACGATCTCAAGGCAGGACACGATCCGGAGCCGCTCGGCTTCCTGCGCAGCGTGCCCTATCTCGATTTCGTCGTTTCCGCCAACCTGCTCTCGCAGATCGGCCGGGGCGTCAAACGACAATATGAGGAGGAAGCTCCATCCGGGATGCCTGACGATACCGTTGAGCGGCTGATAGCGGCGCATATCGAGGGGCTGGCAGCGCAGCCCTGCCGCACCTGCCTGGTGACCGATATCTCCTACGTGGTCATCGACCGGACCGGTAAAGTACATGAGGAAGCCGACCTGCTGCATGGCGTCGCACCACCCGAAGCGAAAGCCAGTTGGGACTGGCCCGTCGCACCGCTCGGCGAAGAAAGCCGTGACTACCAGATCGTTCACAGGGTCATTGCCGCCTGGTGAGCGGCTTGGCTTTTCGCCTGGGCTTGCCTATGTTTCTCGCATGCGCGCTTTGGCTCTCATGACGATGTTTTTCGGCTGGCTGGTCTACAGCACCCTGTCGGCATGGGCTGGCTGCCCGACCTGCGCATCGATGAACATGGCGGTACAGACCGAAGCCAGCACAGCGCATCATCACATCGAGGGCATGGCCATGCCTGACATGGCGGCCAAGGCCGATTCTGCGAAAGACCCTTGCTCCACAGGCGTTGCCCATATGCCGCTCTGCGCCGCCTGCATGGTGCTGCCGCCGGCCGATCTGCTTGCCGATGGCGGCAAGCATGTTTTCGCCTATCCGTCTCCGGCTCTCGACCGGGCGCTGAGGGACAACAGACCGGTACCGCAGGCGCCGCCTCCCCGCTTCATCTAACGATCCCTTTTGCAGAGCGGCGGCAATACGCTGCCATTAGACCCTATTGCCAGACAGAGGAAGGAATACTCATGTCTTTGAAAATCATCACTCTTTCCGCCATCATCGCTTTCGCTGCACCCGCCTTTGCCGAGGATATGTCGACCATGGACATGTCCAAGCACATGGGCGGCCACGGCCCGTCCAGCCAGGCTTTCACAGAGGCCAATGACAGGATGCACAAGGATATGATGATCAAACTAAGCGGCGATACCGATGTGGATTTCGTCCGCAGCATGATCCCTCACCATCAGGGAGCAATCGACATGGCAAAGATCGAGCTGCAGTACGGAAAGGATCCGGAAATCCGCAAACTTGCCGAGAGTGTTATCAAGGCGCAGGAGGCTGAAATCGCAGAGATGAATGCCTGGCTGAAGGCCCACGCTAAATAAGCCGACAGCAAGAATAAAAGGGCCGCCGTCGGAACGGCGGCCCTTTTCAATCAGGCCTTTGCCTGATCAGGCCTTGGGCTCGAAATCGACCGGGCGGCGGCCGGCAGCCTGGCGGGAAAGCATCCAGCCCGGATATTCCGGAGCGAGGGCGCTGACCTCATCGAGTTTCTTGATCTCCTCGGCATCGAGTTTCAGCGTGACGGCAGCAAGGTTCTGGTCGAGCTGGTCGACACGCTTGGCGCCGGTGATGACGGTCGTGACGAAGGGCTTGGCGAGGATATAGGCAAGCGCCACGGTGGCGACGCTCACGTCATGCTTTTCGGCGATTTCGCGCATAACGGCGACACAGGCCCAGGCCCGGTCCTTGTCGACAGGCGGGAAGTCGAAATTGGCACGGCGGCCTTCACCATTGCCTGGTGCGCCCGGACCATACTTGCCCGAGAGCAGGCCGCCAGCGAGCGGCGACCAGACCATGAGGCCGAGCTTTTCTTCCTGCAGCAGCGGCACGATATCGCGTTCGAGGTCACGGCCGGCAATCGAATAGTAGGCCTGCACGGTCTCAAAACGGGCATAGTCCTTACGCTCGGAAATGCCGAGCGCCTTGGCGATGCGCCATGCCTGCCAGTTGGACACGCCGACGTAACGCACGAGCCCACGGGAGACGAGATCGTCGAGCGCGCGCAGCGTCTCGTCGATCGGGGTGACCGGATCGGTGGCATGGATCTGGTAGAGATCGATATGATCCGTCTGCAGGCGCTTGAGGCTGGCTTCGACTGAGTCCATGATATGGCCGCGCGAGGCGCCTCGGTCGTTCGGCTTGTCGCCCATCACGCCATAGACCTTGGTGGCGATGACGACATCCTTGCGCGGCACGCCGAGGTTCTTCAGTGCCTGGCCGAGCAATCGCTCGGATTCACCAAACGAATAGACGTCCGCGGTATCGATGAAATTGACGCCGGCATCCAGTGAACGCTGGACGATCTCATCGGCTGCCTTCTGGTCGACATCGGCAATGGCGCCCCAGGGGGTGCCTTGCTTGGCCTCCCCAAATGTCATGGTTCCAAGGCAGATTTCAGATACGAAAAGTCCGGTATTTCCGAGTTGATTGTAACGCATGTCGAGAAATTCCCTTGTGTCTGCCGCAATAGGGGCTTGCGGACTGCTGAACTCTATTTTTTGATTATTGGCCTGCGCGTAACAGGCACAGCCGGGGCTGGCTGCAAGGTGAGGCACTTCTCATGTAGGTCGCCAGCCCGCGTTTTTCAACGGAACACGGCCGCGTGGAGACGCCCTTGTCTCGACACAGGCTGGGAATAGATTGCCCGCCCTATAGAGACAGGGCGTATTTCTAGAGGTGCGTATATGACCGCCCGACCATTGACGACGATCGGTTTCGATGCCGATGACACACTCTGGCAGAACGAACATTATTACAGGCTGACGGAAGAGCATTTTACCCGGCTTCTCACCGATTTCGCCGAGGGCGCGAAGATTTCCGAGCGGCTTCTCGAAGCCGAAAAACGTAACCTCGCCCATTATGGTTTCGGCATCAAAGGCTTCACGCTGTCGATGATCGAAACGGCGATCGAGATCACTGAGGGCAAGGTGCCGGCGAGTGTGATCGCCAAGATCCTCGATACCGGACGCGACCTTCTGTCCCATCCGGTCGAAACCCTGCCGCATGTACGCGACACGCTGGAAACGCTTGCCGGAAAATATCTGCTGGTGGTGATCACCAAGGGTGATCTCTTCGATCAGGAGCGCAAGCTCGCCCAGTCCGGACTTGGCGACTATTTCGACGCGGTCGAGATCGTCTCCGACAAGACGGCGGTCACCTATCGGCGCATCTTCTCCAAGGTCGGCGACGGGCCGGAGCGGGCGATGATGGTCGGCAATTCGCTGAAGTCCGATATCGTGCCGGCCATTGCCGCCGGCAGCTACGGTGTCTTCGTGCCCCACGAACTCACCTGGGTCCTGGAGCGGGTCGAGGAGCCGAAGGACGCGCCGCGCTTCCGCAGGATCGTCCATCTCGGCGAACTGCACGGGCTGATCGACGGGTTACACTAAGCGACACTATTTCCGCTTCGGAAACAGCGACGGCTGCTCCTGCTGGGCAGGCGCCGGTTGCGTAGCCTGAGGAGCGGCGGCAAGCGGCTCGATCAGGATGCTGTAGGGCGCGCCCAGCCCGCGGCRCGGCGAGACCTTGGAATAGTAGGGACGCAGCAGCCAGGTGGCGTTTTCCTTGACTGTCGTCTCGTAGCTGGTGCCGTCCTCGTCCGTCCCGAAAAAGGCTTCGTCATCGGGTTTCGACAGATCGAAGATCGCGAGATAGGCGAATTTGCTCTTTGTCTCGAAGCTGATCTTCACATGCTGGCCGGCGCGCACGGGCAGCGTATAGACGTGGCTGTTGCCGAACTTGGTCCAACCCTTCAATTGCATGGTCACGGCGGGGAACTGCAGCTTTTCGATTTTCTCGCCCGGGTCGAGTTGCGGCGTCTGCGCAATGGCTGCGGAGGCGGACAGGAAAAGTGCTGTGGCAAACACAAGAAGCGACTTCATGGGCGCACCAATGCTGCGCGCATCGCCTCTACTTCAGCGCGGCAGAAGCAGCCTTCGAGATGATCGTTGACGAGACCCATAGCCTGCATGAAGGCATAAACTGTGGTCGGTCCGACAAAGGTCCAGCCGCGCTTCTTCAAATCCTTGGAAATCCTGACTGACGTGGCGGTGGTCGGATTGGCGACTATATGCTGGCGGTCGACGACGGCAGGCCGATCTTCCTGGCGCGGTTCATAGCTCCAGAAGTAGCGGGCGAGAGAGCCGAATTCGCTCCTGAGATCGATTGCGCGGCGCGCATTGTTGATCGTCGATACGATCTTGCCGCGATGGCGGATGATGCCGGCATCAGCAAGGCAGAGAGCGATATCCTCGTCGCCGAAGCGCGCCACCTTCTCGAAATCGAAACCGGCGAAAGCGGCGCGGAAATTCTCGCGTTTGCGCAGGATCGTCAGCCAGGAGAGACCGGACTGGAAACCTTCGAGGCAGATCTTCTCGAAGAGCCTGATGTCATCGGTGACAGGCCTGCCCCACTCCTCATCGTGGTAGCGCAGGTAGTCGGGCAGATTCGCATGCCAGTGGCAGCGGCTCCTGCCGTCCTCGCCGATGATGATGCCGGTTTCGCTCATTTTTTTATCTCGTTTTGCGGCTGTGAATCCGGCTTTACCATTTGCAAACCTTCTTTCCAAACCGAACGGTAACCCTGACGAAAAGTTTATTCCGTCCGTCGCCTTTTAATGAATCCGCATTTACCATTCGCTGGCGAACGCGGTGGCAGCATGACCGCAGGCGGACAATTCCGCCAGCGCATTTTCGGCCATTTGTAGAGAGTTCGTCCGATGATGAAACCCCTTGTCCTTGCCGCAGCCATGCTCGGCATTTTGTCCACGGCCGCCCTTGCAGACGACCGCTACGCCTCCCGTCCGCCCGTGGTGTTGAGCCCCGATCTCACCGCCCCTTGGATCAACCAGCTCGGCGGCGGTTCGGTTCGTCCCGTCGTCTACCAGCGGCCGGTCGTCGTACAGCAGCGCGGCCTTTTCCAGCAGCGCCGGACGTACATCCAGCGCGCGCCGCAGCCAGCACCGCAGGCCGTGTCTGCCATCCGTCCTGGTGTTCCCGTCATCCGTGGACAGGTCGAACCGCAGTTTCTGCCGCAGATCATCGATTACGATACTAAGGAAAGGCCCGGCACGCTTATTATCGACACCAACAACCGCTTCCTCTACCTCGTCATGGATGGCGGCAAGGCCCGCCGCTACGGCGTCGGCGTCGGCAAGCCCGGCTTCGAATGGGCAGGCGCCCACAAGATTACCCGCAAGGCGGAGTGGCCGGATTGGACGCCGCCGTCGGAAATGGTGAGCCGCGAAGCCGCCAAGGGCCATTATCTTCCCGCCCGCATGGATGGTGGCCCGGAAAATCCACTCGGTGCCCGCGCCATGTATCTCGGCTCCACGCTCTACCGCATTCACGGCACGAATGCGCCCTGGACGATCGGCAGCGCCGTCTCCTCCGGCTGTATCCGCATGCGCAACGAAGACGTGGTCGACCTTTACGATCGCGTCAATATCGGCACCCGCGTCATCGTGATGTAAAGGCCAAATAACGCCAGCGGACGGCAAGAACAGCCGCCCGCTGGACAACAAAAAACCGTGTCCCTCACCTCTCCGACTTGAAATTCAAACCGATTTGACTAGCCTCTACGCGGTCTGAAGGAGAGGGTATCGAAAATGAAGCAGTTTTTTAGGCTCGCAGCGGCGGCTGCCGTTGCGCTGTCCTGTACAGTTGTGACCGTAAGCGCGGAACCGGTCATGACGGCTACGGACGCCGTGCGCGGCGTCAAGCAGACCCGCGAGATCAAGCCACAGTTCCGCAAGCGTGTCGTCCGTCTTGCCACCAGCGAAAAGCCCGGCACCATTATCGTCGACACCAACAACAAGTTTCTCTACCTCGTCGAAGGCAATAACCGCGCCACGCGCTACGGCATCGGCGTCGGCCGCGACGGTTTCGGCTGGTCGGGTGTCGTGACGGTCGGTCGCATGGCCGAGTGGCCGAACTGGACACCGCCGGCTGAGATGCGCGCCCGCGAGGCCCGCGAAGGCCATAATCTTCCCGCCGTTCAGCCCGGCGGCCCGGACAATCCGCTCGGCGCACGCGCCATGTATCTCTACAAGGGCGGCCGCGACACGATCTTCCGCATTCACGGCACCAACCAGCCCTGGACGATCGGCCTCAACATGTCCTCGGGCTGCATCCGCATGATGAATGACGACGTCTCGCATCTTTACAGCCGCGTCTCCGTCGGCACCAAGGTCATCGTCGTCGGTCCCGGCAACAAGCAGGGCAATGTCGCCTTCCAGGACAAGGGCATCGATATCCTGCGCACTATGTTTGGCGGTTGAGCCACACTTTCAACAAAAAAATAAAGGCGCACTTGGTGCGCCTTTTTATTTGTTAAGATTGTGACACAGAACTCTGCCAAAGAATCGACCTGATCACCTTTCGGTACTTCGGGGATATTCAATGGCATATGCATTGCGTCTTTCCACCATGCTTCTGGCAGGCATTGCGTTTTCCGCACTTGCATCGATGGCTGGCACGTCTTCGGCTGAAGATCTGGAATTTTCCATCTATGGCGGCTACCAGACGGCGCCGCATAGCCATGTCGATGTTTCCGACGGCACCTCCTTCAGCGCCGGCTGGGAGGGCAAGTCGTTCGGCAGCCCGCCCTATTACGGCGGCCGCGTCACCTGGTGGCTGGGCGACTTCAACCTGCCGAACTGGGGCGTGTCGCTCGATTACACCCATGACAAGGTCTATGCCGACGACGAGACCATGGCGCGCTCGCCGGGCTGGACGCATTTCGAATTCACCGACGGCCTGAACCTCCTGACCGTCAACGGCCTCTATCGCTTCAAGGACCCGGCTCGCCGCTGGACCCCCTATCTCGGCGCCGGTGTCGGGGTAAACATTCCGCATGTCGAAGTCACCCGTCCCCAGGGCACGACCTTCGACTATGAATTCGGCGGCGTAACCTTCCAGGCGCAGGCTGGCGTCGACTTCCGCGTCACCGACAACTGGTCGACCTTCGTGGAATACAAGGGCACCTATTCGCGCGTCGACGTTCCGATCGACAGCGGCGACCGCCTGAAGACGAACATCGTCTCCAATGCCGTCAACGTCGGTATTTCCTACCATTGGTAATTTTGGATGTGGGCCGCGGGACTATTTGGTGCCGCAGCTCACCTTGCCTTCGACGACGAAGAAGCTTGTGCTGCCTTCGATGCGCAAAGCATAAGTGCCGCTGAAATTCGGCGAAGCCTTGCCGTGCTCGCCGGCGAGGACCGCGAGATCCAGAGACTCGCTTTCAGCATCGGCACCTTCCGTCGTGAAAACTTCCAGGCGCAGATCGCCATCGCGCGACCAGCGATTGGTGAGATCCTTCGATTCGAATATGCGCTTGGCGAAACTCTTGGATTTATTGGCATCCTTCAGCATCAGCGCGCCGCGGAAGTGGATCAGCTGATGACCGCCTCCATCCTCAAAAGCGCTTTCGAGCGTGAAGCGCGCATCCTTGTCGTCGGCAGAACAGAAATACCTGACATCGGCATGTGCCACACCAGCCGCGCCGAACAATAGGGCAAGCACCATCAATCCACGCCACATAGCCAAAGCTCCTGAGATCGGCCCCGAGATCGGCCAATGAATCGGTGCCCTCAGGCTAGCGGCAAACCCCTTAATTTTTCAGGCATAGCGCCGCCATAAGCCCAGTCCAGAAGCTCGACCGTATGCAGGATCGGGGTGGCCGTGCCTGACCCGATCTGGGTGATGCAGCCGATATTGCCGGTGGCGATGATATCGGCCTTGGTCGCCTCGATATTCTTGACCTTGCGGACCTTCAGTGTTGCGGAAATATCCGGCTGCAGGATGTTGTAGGTGCCGGCCGAGCCGCAGCAGAGGTGGCCCTCGGCCGGATCGCGAACGGTAAAACCCGCCGCCTTGAGCAGATGCTTTGGCGCCATGGTTATCTTCTGCCCATGCTGCATGGAACAGGCTGAGTGATAGGCAACGGTGATGCCTTTCGGCATGTGGGCGGGCAAATCGAGGCCGGCCAGATATTCTGTGACGTCCTTGGTAAGGGCAGAAACCTGCGCGGCCTTGCCGGCATAGGCCGGGTCAAGGCGCAGCATGTGGCCATAGTCCTTGATCGTCGTGCCGCAGCCGGAGGCGGTGATGATGATCGCGTCGAGGCCGCCGGCCTCGATCTCGCGGGTCCAGACATCGACATTGGCGCGGGCCGAGGCGAGAGCCTGCTCTTCGCGCCCCATATGATGGACGAGAGCGCCGCAGCAGGCCTCACCCTCGGGGACGACCACCTCCACGCCCAATCGTGTCAGCAGCCTGATGGTCGCCTCGTTGATGGCGGGATCGAGAACGGGCTGCGCGCAGCCGGTGAGGATCGCGACGCGGCCGCGGCGTTCGGCCTGCGGCTCATGCCGGCCAGGCCGGGCAAAAGGCGACGGCGCCGGAATGCTCCGCGGCGCAAGCGCCAGCATGGCTGCAAACGGCTTCAGTGCTGCCCCGCGCATCAGGCCGGCAAAGGGACGGCCGATGCGGGCAAGCGCAAGTGCTGCACGAAAACGGCCGGGATAGGGCAGCACTGCCGCCAGAATGGCGCGCGTCAGCCGGTTCATGAACGGCCGCTTATAGGTCTTTTCGATGTGAACCCGGGCATGGTCGACGAGATGCATGTAGTCGACGCCGGAAGGACAGGTCGTGGTGCAGGCAAGGCAGGAGAGACAGCGGTCGATATGGGTGACGACTTGCGTATCCGCCGCACGGCCGTTTTCCAGCATGTCCTTGATGAGATAGATGCGCCCGCGCGGGCTGTCGAGCTCGTTGCCGAGCGTAACATAGGTCGGACAGGTGGCGGTGCAGAAACCGCAATGCACGCATTTGCGCAGGATCTGCTCGGATTCGGCCACATGCGGATCGGCAAGCTGAGCGAGGGTGAAGTTGGTCTGCATTTCAGTGTCCCGCCATCTTCCCCGGGTTGAAGATCCCCGCCGGATCGAACTTTTCCTTCACGCGGCGCGAAAGCAGTGCCACTGCCTCTACCTCGGGATGAAAGGCTGACGTCGCCGCTCTTGCCTGAGCCGAGGCGCGGATGAGCGTCGCATGGCCACCACCGAACGCCTTGATGAAGCGGCGGACCAGATCAGCTTCCGGATCAGCTTCCATGCGCATCCAGACTAGACCACCCTGCCAATCGTAGAAAGCATCGACACCGGCTTCCAGCCGCAGGGCCGCAACAAGCTGATGGCCAATGCCCGGTGCGACGGAAGCGCGCCAGACAGGTCGGGCGGTGCCATCGGCATAGGGTGCCACGTCACGGACTTCCTGCCAGAGCCGGCGGCTGGCGGCGTGATCCAGGCTCGCGACCTGGCCGAAGGGCGCCATCGCCGACAGAAGCTTTGCCACGCGCGATTCCACCGAACCCGGCAGGCCTTCGATGCGCAGCACCGTCGCCTCGCCCTCGGGCAGTTTGCCGCCTAGAAATTTCCAGGTCACCGTCAAAGGCAGGTGGGCAGCACCCGAGACCTCGACCGGCAAAGCCATGGCCGCTGCCATCGCATTTGCGGCCTCGGCATCGTTGAGGCCGGAGATGACGACAGTCTCCTCCGTCTTCGCACGCGGCGGCACACGGAAGGTCACCTCGGTCAGGAAGCCGAGTGTGCCGTGCGAGCCGGCGAGCAGCTTCACCAGATCGAGGCCCGTGACATTCTTCATCACGCGGCCACCTGCCTTGATGATCTCGCCCTTGCCGTTGACGAAACGAATGCCGAGCAGGCTGTCACGAGCAGCCCCCGCCACGAAGCGACGCGAGCCGGAGACATTGGCGGCAAAGACGCCGCCGATCGTCGGCTCGCCAGACGTGCCCATCACGGCGCGATGATCCATGGGTTCGAAAGCCAGCATCTGGTTGTTTTCGGCAAGGGCCGCCTCGACTTCGGCGATTGGCGTGCCCGCCTTTGCGGTCATCACCATCTCACCGGGATTGTAGGAGACGATGCCGGACAGGCCAGTCGAGCGCAGGCGATCCTCCGCCTCGACCGCATTACCGAAACCCGAGCGCGTATCGCCACCGCTGATGGCGAGCCCACGCCCCTCTTGCGCATGCGCGCGGATGATTGCTGCGGCTTCTTCTTCGCTTGCAGGCACCAGATCGATCATGCGGCAGGACGCCCCTCGAGCGGGAAGACCTTGGAAGGGTTCAGCAGCCATTGCGGATCGAAGGCAGCGCGCGCCGCCATCTGCTGGGCAAGATCGGCCTCGGAATATTGATGACGCATCAGATCGCGTTTCTCGATACCGACGCCATGCTCGCCAGTCAGGCAGCCGCCGGCATCGACGCAGAGCCTCAGGATATCGTTGCCGGCCGCCTCGGCCTTGGCGGCATCCTCGGGGTCATTGGCATTGAAGAGGATCAGTGGGTGCATGTTGCCGTCGCCGGCATGGAAGACATTGGCGACGCGCAGGCCGTAACCGGCGACGATCTCGGACGTCCGCTGCAGCACATACGAAAGCTGGCTCAGTGGCACAGTACCATCCATGCAGATGTAATCAGCGATGCGACCGGTGGCGCCGAAGGCGGACTTGCGCCCTTTCCAGATCAGTGCCGCCTCGGTTGCCGACTGGCATTCACGCACCGTCTTGACGCCGTGTTTGCGGGCGATGTCGACAATGCTTTTCAGCATGTCATCCATTTCCGCTTCCGATCCCTCGACCTCGACGATCAGCAGCGCGCCAACATCGAGCGGGTAGCCGGCATGGGCGAAGGCCTCGCAAATCTCGATCGCCGGTTTGTCCATGAATTCGATGGCGACGGGAATGATGCCGGCGGCGATAACGTCGGCGACACAGCGGCCTGCCTCTTCCGAGCTCTCGAAACCGAAAAGCACCGGCCGGGCGCCCTCCGGCTTGGCGATCAGGCGTACCGTCGCTTCGGTGACGATACCGAGCTGGCCCTCATGACCGCAGACAAGGCCAAGCAGATCGTAGCCCGCCGCATCCAGCCCCTTGCCGCCGAGATCGATCACCGTGCCGTCGGTCAGCACCATCTTGACGCCGAGCAGATTGTTGGTCGTGACACCATATTTCAGACAGTGCGCACCACCGGAATTCATGCCGATATTGCCGCCAATCGTGCAGGCCAGCTGCGAGCTCGGGTCGGGCGCATAGAAGAAACCGTCCGCCGAGACGGCTTCGGAAATGTTGAGATTGGTTACCCCGGCCTGAACCACGGCGCAGCGATTGGCGAAGTCGATGTCCAGGATGCGATTCATCTTCGACAGGCCGAGCACGACGGCATCTTCCTGCGGGATGGCGCCGCCCGAAAGCGAGGTGCCGGCACCACGAGGGACGACCGGAATGCCGTAGCGATGACAGTATTTCATGATGGCTGCCACTTCCGCGGTCGAACGCGGCAGGGCAACGGCGAGCGGCAGGCGGCGGTAGGAGACGAATGCATCGGTCTCGAAGGGCACGAGTTCGCGCGCTTCGTGGATCAGACATTCCGGAGGCAGGAGATCGACGAGATCAGCAACGATTTCCTTGCGGCGCGCAAGAACGTCGGGACGTGGAGCGAGGAACGAAATGGCGTCGGACATGGCGTTCTCCCTCGGCCAACATGACGGAAACCGGTGACAAATCCTCCCTGTAACCGGTTCTTTCGGCTTAGCACTTTCCCGAAACCGGCGCAAATGTTAAGCACTTATGCCAAAAGGGAAAAAGTTATAAAAGCTTATGACCAATCTGGGTGATCTCGAAATCTTTGCCAAGGTCGTTTCGACCGGCAGCATGTCGCTCGCCGGCCGCGCGCTCGGCTTTTCCCCTGCCGTCGTCTCCAAGCGCATCAAGCGGCTGGAGGACCGGCTCGGCACGCGGCTCCTGCAGCGCACGACACGGCAGATTTCGCTCACCGAATCCGGCCAGGGTTTTTACGATCGCGTCCTCGGCATCCTGGCAGGGCTCGAGGAGGCGGAATTCTATATTTCCGGCCGTTCGGCGCAGATGCATGGCACGCTGAAGATCTCGGCGCCCACCTCTTTCGGCCGCATGCATATCGCCCCGCATCTCAAGGCTTTCATGGAGGCGCATCCGGAGCTGGCGATCAATCTGGTGCTGACCGATGAGTTCAGCGATATCGTCGGCGGCGGCTTCGATCTCGCCATCCGGATCGCGGAGCTGACCGATTCCAGCCTTGTCGCACGCCGGCTGGCGCCTGTGCGCCGGGTGCTCTGCGCCTCGCCCGATTATGTCGCTGCCCATGGCATGCCAAAACATATCGAAGAGTTGAAGCAGCACCGCTGTCTGCCGGCCCATAACAACGATGTCTGGCGACTGGACGGGCCGGATGGGGCCTTCAGCCTGCGGCCCGAAGGCATGCTGATTACCAATTCCAGTGAGGTGATCCGCGAAACAGTCATTGCCGGCCTCGGCATTGCGTTGCGCTCCACCTGGGACATCGGCGAAGAGCTGAAGAACGGCAAGCTCGTGCAGGTGCTGCCGGCCTACGAGGGTTCGCACAATGTCACGCTCTCGGCGGTTTACCCAAGCCGGCAATTCCTGCCGGCCAAGGTTCGGTTGTTCATCGATTTTCTGGCCGAGCTCTACGGCCCGGTCCCCTATTGGGAACGCTGAGGTTGGGTGAGCAGGCGACTAATCCGCCAGCCGCTCGATGACGAGATCGAGCAGCGCCCTCAGCCGCGCCAGCCGTTTCATATCGCGGTGATAGCCGACCCAGGTATCGCGGCCGGGCGGCGCTTCGCCGAGATCGACGGGCTCGATGGCTGGGATGGCATCGCCGAGCGGGCGCGGCAGGACGGCAAGGCCGGCGCCGTTGGCGCAAAGGGTCGCCTGCACATCTCTATTATTGCTGCGCATGGCGATATCAGCCTTCGGCAGCAGACGCTTCAGCCAGCCGACATCGGGCATGCCGCCGAAGGCCTCATCCATGGTGACGAGCCGGGCGCCGGTCCCATCACCGGCCTCGGGATGTGGCAGGCCGCGGCGGACATAGAGGCGGTAATCGATATGCAGCAGCTTGCGGGATATGACCTCCGTCTCGGTGAATGGGGCGATGCGGAAGACGATATCGGCCTCGCGGCGTGCGAGGCTCATGAGGCGGCTGTCGGTCAGGAGTTCGATGACGACTTTCGGATAGGCGGCCGAGAACTCCGCCAAGACAGGTGAAAGCACATGCGCGCCGAACCAGTCGGACGAGGACAGGCGCAGCAGGCCGTCGAGCTGCCTGTTCTGACCGACAAGCTCGCGCTCCAGGCCGAGCGCCTCCTCTTCCATACGTTCGGCATGGACAAAGACGGTCGTACCCTCATCCGTCAGGATGAAACCATCGGCCGTACGCTGGAAGAGTGTCTGGCCGAGCGAGATTTCGAGTGCACGCAGCCGCCGGCCCATGGTCGGCTGCGTCAGGCCGAGGCTGCGGGCGGCAGCACCCAGCGTTCCGAGCCGCGCGATGGCGAGAAAGAGTTTGAGATCGCTCCATTCCAAGGGTTTAGCCTCAAACAAAAATGCATGATCTACATGCGTTATCTTTGATTTTCATTCAGAATTCAATGCGGCATTCTGCGTCCAACAGATCAAGGAGAAGTTCCATGAGCAGCATGAAAGCAGCGCTCGTCGAAGCGCAGAATGCCGAATTCACCATTGCCGATATTGCAAAGCCCGTCGCGGAAGCCGGTCAGATTCTCGTGCGCATCAAGGCCGCCGCGCTCAATCCGCTGGATATGAAGATCAGGGCCGGCGAGGCCGCCCATGCACGCCATCCCCTGCCCGCCATTCTCGGCATTGACATGGCAGGGATCGTCGAGGCGGTTGGCCCTGGTGTGACCAGTTTTCGCGTCGGTGACGAAATCTATGGCATGACGGGTGGCGTCGGCGGCCTCCAGGGATCGCTTGCCGAGTTCGCGGCTGTCGATGCCGATCTCGTCGCGCATAAACCGCGCAATATATCAATGCGCCAAGCCGCAGCCCTGCCGTTGATCGCCATTACCGCCTGGGAAGGTCTGGAAGAACGCACGCAGGTGAAGGCCGGGCAGAAGGTGCTGGTCATCGGTGGTGGTGGCGGCGTCGGCCATGTCGCCGTACAGATGGCGGTTGCTGCCGGTGCCGAGGTCTACGCCGTCGATAGCGGTTCGAAGGCCGAATACATCCTCAATATTGGTGCGACGCCAATCGACTATGCGAAGGAGACGACTGAAGATTTTGTCGCCCGATATACCGACGGGAAAGGATTCGACATCGTCTATGATACGATCGGCGGAAAGGGTCTCGACGCTGCCTTCCAGGCCGTCGCCAAGTTCGGCCATGTCGTCAGCAGTCTCGGTTGGGGCACGCATTCGCTGGCGCCGCTCTCCTTCAAGGGCGCCAGCTATTCCGGCGTCTTCACGCTGGCGCCGCTGCTGACCGGCGAAGACCGCAACCACCACGGCGAAATCCTCAAGCAGGTCGCACAGCGCGTCGAAGCCGGAATCCTGATGCCGAATCTCGATCCGCGGCAGTTTTCGCTCGCAGACGTGGGAGAAGCCTATCGGCTGCTCGAAAGCCGTCAGGCCGAAGGCAAGGTCGTCGTGGAAATCTGACGCTCCATCTGTTCGTTTCCCGCAATTGCGGACGCAGAACCGCCACGCACTTTTAGTGGAATTGCTTTCTTGTTTTACGCAATTCCACGCGCAAAACCGCTACACACTTTTGCTGGAATTGCTTTAGCGCGCCAGATCGAGATAGGCGCTCGCGACCATTGCGTCGATATCCGCGGGCACCGGCACGATGCAGGATTCGGCGCCGACACCGCGCTTTGCGACTCGCTCCAGACAGCGGGCCTGCAGGGTGAAGCCGAGGTCCATGGATTCGACCGAGTTGCCGAGCGGGCGCGGGCCGGCAAGATTGGCCATATGACCGCTACCGAGCAAGTGGAAGGACCGGCCGTCCTTCAGATGGAAGGTCTCGATAAAATCAGTCTCGTACCGATCGATATCAACGACATCGGGATGGCTGCGGAAGGCTGGGACATCGATCTCATACGGGAAATGACCCCCGTTCATGAGGATCGCCCCGTCCTTGATCAGCGGCAGATCGGCGGCAGTCACGATGCCGGGGAAGCCTGTGACAGTGGCGATCACGTCTGCCGAGCGGATCGCCTGTTCGCGGAGCGGCGTGATGAAGCCGTCCAGATGCGCCTCGAGGCTGGTAACGGTATCGATATCGAAGACGCTCACCGTCGAGAAGGCATTGCGGAAGGCGGCGGCCGTGCCCTTGCCGCAGGCGCCGTAGCCGAAGACGGTCACACGCTTACCATTGGTGGAGCGGTTGGTGAAGCGCATGTAGCTTTCGAACAGGCTCTGGCCGACGGCATGCCTGTTTTCGGCAAACTGCTTGATCGGGCTGTCATTGATGACGAGGATCGGCAAGGCGAGCCGGTTGCGCATCGGAAGCAGGCGGGTCCGGCCGGAGGTCGTTTCTTCCGTGCCGCCGAGCAGATTGGCGTAGGGCCTCTCGGCTGCGATCGCGAAGAGATCGCCACCATTGTCCAGCAAGAGATCGGGCTTTTCGGCAACGACGGCTTCAAGGCTCCGGTGATGGGCGACGGGATCGGTTGTCTGGGTCGCAAAGACAGTGATGCCCTGCGCGCGCAGAAATTCCACGGTTGCCGGCTGTGTACTGTTCAGATTGCCGGTGCAGATCAGGCGCGCCCCACCGGCCCGCAGGGTCATCAGCAGAGCGACCGTCTTCGGTTCCAGATGGATGCCGGTGCCGATCGAAAGACCAGCAAAGGGGCGTGTCTTTTCGAATTCCGCAGCCGTTGCCTTCAGCAGGCGGCAGCTATTGCCGATCCAGTCTATGCGTGTCGCAGGTTTTTCCATCTCATGCCCTTTCGTTCCCCTCTGTTCTAGCGAGGCAAAGATAGAGCGGGCATGGAGATATTTCTGATGAAAGGGCAGAAAAACTGCCCTTTCAGGACGCGCCGCCCGAGCGCAGCAGCCAGTTGCGGAGCGCCGCGAAGGCTGGCCGTTTCGCATCCGCAGTACGGCAGCAGAGGCTGTAGCCGGCCGGGCGGCGGATGAAGCCGTAGGGGGCGGCGAGAATATTGCGGGCGAGATCGTCCTCAATCGAGGCTTTCGGCGCCAGCGCGATCCCGAGGCCGGCGCGGGCCGCGCCCACCGCCAGAAGCAGATCCTCGAACTCGCGGCGCCTGGAAAAGGCGACCGGGGGCAGGCCGCTTTCGGCAAACCATTCGGCCCAGAGCGTCGGCGCGCTGCGGCTGACGAGGATGCTGGACTCCGCCAGCGCCGCGACATCGCCCGCTAGTCTGGCGGCGATCGCCGGTGTCGCGACCGGGCCGAACTCATCCTCCATGAAGCGCGTCTCGGTAGTGCCGGCCGACGACCTGATCTCACCGCCCATGATGACCGCATCGAAATCCGGATGCTGCGAGAGCGGCTCGACCACCGTCATCGGCACGATATCGACCTCAATATCGCCAAGGTTTGCCTGCATGTCGGCTGCGCGCGGCATCAGCCACCAGATGGCGAAAGCCGAGGGCACGCCAAGGCGGATACGCTGCCTGCCCGCCTCTTCGAATTCATCGGCGGCGCGTTTCAATATGGTCAGGGCAGCACCGGCGGCCTCGGCAAAGGCACTTGCCTTCTCGGTCGGAACCAGCTTGCGGCCGTCACGCACGAAGAGCTTGCTGCCCAGGTGATCTTCGAGTGTCGATATCTGCTGGCGGACGGCGCCACGCACCACGCCCAGCTCTTCGGCCGCCTTCAAAATGCTGCCGTGACGACAGACAGTTTCAAAGGCGCGGATCGCGTTGAGGGGTGGGAGTCGCATAGTTACCACATTGTAGAAAATCGCAGTGGATCAGAAGATCTCGCCATTGAATGAAATGCAAGGTCGAGCCATATTGTACAGCTGTGCAAAACGACGCATTCGGGACAGGAAATGGCGAGATTTCCGAACCTGCCTGGCCTCGATTTTTCCTATGTACAGTGGATAAAATAGTTTTTCGGTTCGTTTTGCACGTATGGATCGCGCAAGCTTTTCATACCATACTAATATAATAACGACTCAGCTTAACAATCGTAAAGGTGACCCGACAATTGACCCTTCTTGCCCGCCTGGCTTCTGATGTGCAACTCATGTTTCGGCGTCCGCCGCGACAGCAGTATGCTGCGCTCTGTTATCGGGTCAAAAAGAAGACGGGTGAGCTCGAAGTTCTGCTGATGACCAGCCGCGATACCGGGCGGTGGGTGATCCCCAAGGGATGGCCGATGAACCGCAAATGCGCCTATGAAGTTGCGGCACAGGAAGCCCTGGAAGAGGCTGGCGTACGCGGCACGGTGGAGACCGAAACGCTCGGCGACTATACCTACGCCAAGGTTTTGCGCGACGGCATGAAGGTGACCTGCAAGGTTCAGGTCTATGCCCTCGAAGTGACTGGTGTGGCGAAGAATTTCAAAGAAAAAGGCGAGCGGACCGTCGAGTGGGTTTCCTGCGACGAAGCGGTCAAGCGCGTCCAGGAAGCCGAACTGCGTAACCTGTTCCTCGCCTTTAAACGGCGCATGGCTGAAAAGCTTTCTGGCGGCATTCCGAAACAAATTCCGGCGGAATAAGTCTTGCCATCTTGTGCCGCTAGAAAAGGCGGCGCAAAAGCAGGGTTTAGCCGGGAAACAGAATGCCGCAACGCAACGCCGTCCTTACGAAACGCACGCTTGATAAGGATCTCGACAAGGTCACCCATGTCGAGGATGCGGCCAAATATGTCTCGCGACGGCTGGTGGCGCCTGGGCTTGGCTTGATCTTTCTCGGCCTGGCGATGCTTTTTGCCGGTGTCTATGTGTTCGACAGGCCCGGCGCGGTGCTGGTGATTGCGGCTGCAGCACTTGCCGCCTACATGGCGATGAATATCGGCGCCAACGACGTGACCAACAATGTGGGCGCGGCCGTCGGGGCGCGCGCCATCACCATGAAGCAGGCGCTCATCATCGCCGCGATCTTCGAGGTGCTGGGCGCGACGATTGCCGGTGGCGAGGTCGTCAAGACGATTTCCTCCAGTATCATCGATACGGTGCAGGTGCCGCCGGCAACACTCGGCTGGATCATGATGGCGGCCCTCACGGCCGCCGCACTCTGGATCAACCTCGCCACCTGGATGAATGCGCCGGTCTCGACGACGCATGCGATCGTCGGCGCCGTGATCGGTGCCGGCGTGGGAGCGGTCGGATTCGAGCCGGTCAATTGGCGAGTCATGCTGGAAATCACCGCGAGCTGGATAACCTCGCCGTTGATCGGCGGGCTGGTCGCCGCGGGGCTCCTCTATCTGGTGAAGACCCTCATCGTCTATCGCGAGGACAAGATCGCCGCCGCCAGACAATGGGTACCCATCATGATCGCCGTGATGGCCGGCGGTTTCATGGCCTATATGGTGCTGCAGCTCGCGCCGCGGGGCCGATACTCGTCGCTGACGATCCTCCTGATCGGCATCGGGATCGGTCTCGTCAGTTGGCTCGTGGTGCGGCCAGTCATCCTGCAGCAGGCAGAGAATCTCGAAAACCGCAACAGCTCGCTTCGCACACTGTTCCACTTTCCGCTGATCGGCTCGGCCGCCCTGCTCTCTTTCGCGCATGGCGCAAACGATGTCTCCAATGCGGTCGGTCCGCTTTCGGCGATCGTTCACTCGGCCGGTATCGCCGACAACAGCAATATCGGCCACCCGCCGCTCTGGGTGATGCTGATCGGCGCTTTTGGAATTTCGGTCGGCCTTCTGCTTTTCGGGCCGCGCCTTATCCGGCTCGTCGGTGAGGAGATCACCAAGCTCAATCCGACGCGCGCCTATTGCGTAGCGCTGTCGACCGCCTTCACGGTCATCGTCGCCTCCTGGCTCGGTCTGCCGGTCAGTACCACCCATATCGCCGTCGGCTCGGTGTTCGGCGTCGGCTTTTTCCGCGAGTGGTACACGCGCAATTCGAAGCGCCGTATCGAATTCATACGCCGCAAGGCGGAAAGCTTCGAGATCGACGAGCCGGAGCCGAATGTTCATGAAGCCCGCCGGCGTTATCTGGTCCGCCGGTCGCATTTCATGACGATCGTCGGGGCGTGGGTCATCACCGTGCCGGTCTCGGCCGCGCTTGCGGCGGTGATTTATTGGGCTATGTTCGCGCTCTTCATGTGATTCAGGGTCTCAGAATGCGCGCCAATTTCCGCATGCAGCGGCTTTTCATCAATGTTCCCTTGTCAAAAGGTGCCGCCGTCGAGGCCAATTCGGAGCAGTTCAACTATCTCGCCAATGTCCTGCGCATGGAAGAGGGTGCGGAAATTCTGCTCTTCAACGGCCGCGACGGCGAATGGAAGGCGAGCCTCTCCTTCCCGACCCGCAAGCGCATCCTGCTCACGGCGACCGAAGAGACCCGGCCGCAGCCTGCCCCATCCGACCTGCACTATCTCTTTGCGCCGCTGAAGGTCGGCCGCATGGATTATCTGGTGCAGAAGGCGGTGGAAATGGGCGCCGGCTTTTTGCAGCCGGTCATGACCCAGCATGTGCAAGGCAAGATCACCAATCTCGACAAGATCCGCGCCAATGTCATCGAAGCGGCGGAACAGTGCGGCATCCTCGGCATTCCCGATGTGGCCGAGCCCGTGCGGCTTGCCGATCTGCTCGACCGCTGGCCTGCGGACCGGCGCATCATCTATTGCGATGAGGGCGACGCAGGACAGAACCCGCTGCCGCTGCTTTCTAAGGTGACCGAACGGAAGATTGCGCTGCTGGTCGGCCCTGAAGGCGGCTTTTCGGAGGAGGAACGAACGCGCCTGCGCAGCCTCGATTTCGTAACCGCTATCCCCCTTGGGCCGCGCATCCTGCGCGCCGACACGGCAGCGGTCGCGGCTATGGCAGTGATACAGGCTGCCATCGGCGACTGGAATTAACTGCCGAAGGCCGATCGAAAGGAAAGTGCCGCTATTTTTTTGATGACATATTGAAAGAATTTCACTTGCAACTTAGCTGGCTTGGGCACTAATCACCCTTCCAATTGCCCCGGCCCCGGCGCCTTCCCGAATACAGGTACTTTCATGGCTCGCGACACCACCGACCAGACGCCGATCTCTTCGGTTCAGGAGCTGACCGACTATCTTGCCGCCGGCAATAAGCCGAAGGACCGGTTCCGCATCGGCACGGAACATGAGAAGTTCGTCTTCTTCCGCAAAGACAACAGCCCGGTTCCCTATTTCGGCGAAGCCAGCATTTCGGCGCTGCTGAAGGGCCTGCAGGCCAAGAGCGGCTGGGAACCAATCACGGACGGCGACAATATCATCGGCCTTGGCGAGCAGAATGGCATGGGCGCCATCTCGATCGAGCCCGGCGGCCAATTCGAGCTCTCGGGAGCGCCACTCGAAAACATTCACCAGACCTGCAAGGAATCCAACCAGCATCTGGCGCAGGTGCGCGAGATCGCAGAGCCCATGGGCATCGGTTTCCTCGGCATCGGCGGCAGCCCGACATGGGCCTATGCGGAAACCCCGCATATGCCGAAGTCGCGCTACGAGATCATGACCAGCTACATGCCCGACGTCGGCAGCCGCGGTCTCGACATGATGTATCGCACCTGCACGATCCAGGTGAACCTCGATTTCTCCTCAGAAGACGATATGCGCCGCAAGATGCGCGTTTCGATGAAGCTGCAGTCGCTGGCGACCGCGCTCTTCGCCTCCTCTCCCTTCACCGAAAGCAAACCCAACGGCATGCTCTCCTGGCGCGGCGATGTCTGGCGCGACGTGGACAACAGGCGCAGCGGCCTTCTGGACTTCACCTTCCGCGACGATTTCGGCTTCAAGGATTATGCCGAATGGGCGCTCGACGTCCCCATGTATTTCGTTATGCGCGACGGGCACTATCACAGAGCGACCCATGTCACCTTCCGCCAGTTCATGAACGGCGCGCTGAAAGGCGAGATCACTGCCTATGAGCCGACGATGGGCGACTGGACGAACCATCTTTCTACGCTTTTCCCGGATGTGCGCCTGAAGCGGTTCCTGGAAATGCGCGGCGCGGATGGCGGCCCGTGGCGCCGCATCTGTGCCCTGCCGGCCTTCTGGGTCGGCCTGCTCTATGATGACGCCGCTCTCCAGGCCGCCGACGAACTGACCAAGGACTGGGGCTTTGCCGAAGTGAATGCACTGCGCAACGCGGTGCCGGAGGAAGGTCTCAAGGCCGAGTTCCGCGGACATGCGCTGATCGACACGGCGCGTGAGGTCGTCAATATTTCCCGCGCCGGCCTCAAGGCGCGCAACAGGCTGAATGGCGACGGCGTCGACGAGAGCATCTTCCTGGCACCACTCGACGAGGTTCTGGCCAAGAAGGCGACGCTCGCCGAGGATCTGTTGGCGCTCTATCACGGCCGCTGGAACGGCTCGGTCGAGCCGGTCTTCCAGGAATATCAATACTAAGAGGCAAGCCGCCCCTTCCAAAAAGCCGTTTGCGCAATCCCATTTCGAGCTATAGTGGCGCGAATATGCGCCGCTATTCGGGAAAGGGACTTTCATGCTGCCACTCTTCGACATGATGATGCAGGCGCAGAACGGGGCGGCGATGGATGCCGTTGCCAAGCAATTCAACCTCGCGCAGGAACAGGCAACGAAGGCGATGGCCGCGCTGACGCCGGCCTTTTCCGCCGGCCTCAAGCGCAGCACCAGCAACCCTTATGATTTCGTCGGCCTTATGCAGGCCGTGGCGTCGGGCAATTATGCCAAATATTTCGAGGACATGAGCAAGGCCTTTACCCCTGAAGGCATTTCCGACGGCAACAATATCCTCGCCCAGCTTTTCGGCTCCAAGGAGGTCTCACGCGCCATTGCCGCACAGGCGGCGCAGATGACTGGCATCGGCCAGGAAATCTACAAGCAGATGCTGCCGGTCATGGCCGGCACGCTGATGGGCGGGTTGTTCAAGCAATCGATGGGGCAGATGGCGACACCGGTCAATCCCTTCGTCAATACCGCCATGGGCGAGACGATCCAGAAATGGCTTGAGAGCACCGGCTTTGCGCCGAAGCCGAAGGCGGCACCCGAACCCAGCATTTTCGATAATCCGTTCACCCAGGCCATGCAGCTGATGTTCAGCGTGCCGAAGCCGACGCCTCAGCCGCAACCCGTCAACCCTTTCCTCGACAATCCCTTTGCCAAGGCATTCCAGGAGATGATGGCAGGGCTTCAGCAGCCGGCGGCAAAGGCTCCGGAGCCGCCGAAGGAGGAGCCGAAAGCCGAAAATGACAGCTATACCGAGATGCTGAACGCCATGTTCGACAGTGGTCTCGAAGTACAGAAGAACTATCAGAAGAGCCTTGAAGCCATCTTCGAGGCCTATCGGCCCAAATCTGCGCCCTCCCCCGAAGATACCGCTCCCATTGGCCCCTCTACAACGGGCAAGAAATAAAAAAACCCGGAGATGGCTTGGGAAAGCCGATCACCGGGTTAAGCAGCAGGGCTATTGGCTATCACCCTGCGGGGAAAAACGTGCGATCAGTCCCTGTAGGGGCGCATGATCGCGAGCAGGTGGCGGCGCTTGGCCGCCTGCGTCAGGTGCTCCGACGGATCTTCAAAGAAGGTCGAAGCGAGGAACGCGGAGGTCACATCGGCCCGCGACAGGCCGATATCCCGCAACTGATTGTCATCGAGCTCATGCAGCCCATTCACCTGCGAGCGATTGCGCACAATGCGAAGGGCGGTCGCCAGCGGCGCAAGGCCAGCCATAAGACGCTGCATGAACGTCGGGGCGAGCTTGCCGCAGTCGAGTTCTAGTGTCTGTTCATGAGTGCGCATCGAACTCTCCTTTCTTCGGGGCGCAGAACAGCCCACCCCGCCTGCGAGGTCGTGCAGGAAGGGCAAAGCTGGTCACAGGTTGGACAGGCAGGGTGTCTGTCCTTCACTTTGCTTGATTTGCATCCCGAAGATGCCAAAGACCTATTGATCAGTCCAACGAATGTTTCTAATGATTAACATCAGAGATCTTTATGGATGGACAAGATCATGGCGGCGCCTCTTGATATCGACCAGCTGCAGACCTTCATCGCAATCGTGGATTCCGGCAGCTTCACCAAGGCGGCCGACAAGGTCTACAAGACACAGTCCGCCGTCTCCATGCAGATGCGGCGCCTGGAAGAACGCATCGGCAAGCAGCTCTTCATCAAGGACGGCCGCGGCAACCGGCTGACAGTCGAGGGCGAAAAGCTGCTCAATTATGCCCGCCGTATCATCCGCCTGAACAATGAGGCGATCGCCGCCTTCGACGACAACAGGCTGGAAGGCACTTTGCGCATCGGCACGCCCGACGATTATGCCGACCGCTATATGCCCGAGATCATCGGTCGCTTTGCCAAGACGCATCCGAATGTCGAACTCTATATCGTCTGCGAGCCTTCGGTGGATCTCGCCGAACGTATGCACAAGGGCGAGCTCGATATCGCACTTGTCACCCACAATCCGCGCGAGCGCATTTCGGATGTGGTGCGAACAGAACCGCTCTGCTGGGTGAGTTCCGCCAACCATCCGATCCGCGACGATGCGCCGGTGCCGCTTGCCGTCGGCCGGCGCGATTGCCAGTGGCGCCAGCTCGCCTGTTCGGCACTCGATGCCGTCGGCCGTGAATATCAGATCCTGTTCACGAGCTGGTCCTGCACCGTGGTCGCTTCGGCCGTGCTCGCCGGCATGGCGGTTTCGATCATGCCGGAATCGGCACTCCGCACAGGGATGAAGGTGTTGAGCCAGGCAGACGGTTTCCCGGCACTGCCGCCGGTGCAGATCGGCATCATGAAGCGACCCGGCGTTTCGCTGTCGCTGATGAACGCGATTACGGCGCATATCACCGCCTGCCTCGACAACATCACGCCGACCGTCATCGAAGATGGGCTGGAGCAGGATGGGAAGACAGGCTACGCCCGCCACTATCCGCGGCTCAAGGCTGCGGCGAGCATGATGCCGAGCTGGTAGATGGTCTCAAGCTGCCGAAGCGGACGTCGGAGCAAATAGGGAGGCGCGGATCACGCGCTTCCATTCGTCGAGGATGCGCTCGCCATCTTCGCTCAGCACAGCAAGGCGGATCGCCGCGCCGATCAGGTGGCTGAAAAGGTAAGTGCGCGCTTTCATCTGCTCATTGCAGAGTTCCGGCGACAGACGACGCACAGCCTCCTGGAAGATCTCGGCGACCTGGCCGCTATGCTCGATGTTCAGGCGCAGGAGATCCTGGTCTGTCTCCGTGCCCATCCAGACGCCGAGATAGGCGGCATCGTTGCGGTATTCGGCATAGTACCAGTCGATCATCGCCGAGATCAGGTCGAGCGCTTCATCGAAGGACCGAACATCCGCGAACATCTCCGCCGTCTTCTGCTGGATCGCCTGCGCATGGCGGTCGAACAGCGCTTTGACAATCGCCGCCTTTTCCGGGAAATACTGATAGACCGAACCGATCGGAACTTTTGCGGCGACGGCAAGCTCGGTCATCCGCATGGCGCTGACGCCCTTTTCGGCGATGATGGTGGCTGCGGCGTTGAGGATGAGATCCAGCCGCTGGATGCTTCGCTCCTGTTTCGGCTTCCTGCGAAGAGCAATACGATCCGAAATGTCCGCGCCCATGTGGTTCCCATCTGTCTCGTTATTGAGCGGCGGAAATGATGTGTCATACCGGCGCGTCGGGCCGATATGACATGCAGGTATTCATCCGTCGTAAAGGGAAATGGTCGGATTTTAAGCAATGGCAAGAGCGCAGGGGCAAAGGGGCGTTACGCCCCGTTTTGGCCTGTGCAAAAGGCAGTCTTAACACTTCATTCAGCAAGGCCGGCTGAGCACTTGTTAGCCTGCCTTTTTTGCCTTGCGGCACAGTCTCCAGGCCTGGTCAGGCGAGGTTCTGCTTCAGAAACTCGACCGTGCGGCCCCAGGCGAGATCGGCTGCCGCCTTGTCATAACGGGCAGCGGACGTGTCGTTGTTGAAGGCGTGGTTGACCCCCTCATAGACGTAGATCTCAAATTTTTTACCATTCTCCTCGAGCGCCTTCTTGTAAGCGTCGATGCCAGCATTGATGCGATCATCGAGGCCGGCATAGTGGAGCAGCAGCGCCGCCTTGATGTTGGGAACGTCAGAGGCCGGCGGCTGTGCGCCGTAATAGGCCACGCCTGCCTTCAGCTCGGGCGACTTGACCGCGAGGTTGTTGACCGCGCCGCCGCCCCAGCAAAAGCCGATCGCGCCGACATTGCCGTTCGCAGCCTCGAGCTTGGAGAGGTAGACGACGGTCGCCTCGCCGTTCGCGACGGTCGTGGCCGCATCGAGCTTGCTGAACATGTCACGCGCCTGATCCTCATTCTCAGGCGTGCCACCCTGCGGCGAAAGGAAATCCGGCGCGAGCGCCACGAAACCTTCGAGCGCCATGCGGCGGGCGACATCACGGATATGCGGATTGAGGCCGCGGTTCTCGTGGATGACGATGACGGCGCCGAGCTTGCCGGACGCATTCTTCGGCTGTACCAGATAACCCTTCATGTCACCGCCGCTGCCAGGATAGGTAATATCCTTACCGGTCAGGCGATCGTCATTTTCGGCGACGACCTCGGCGGCTGCCTTGTTGGCGGCCAGCAGCGGAGCGATTGCCGCGGCAGCGGTTGCCGAGCCGGCAAGCTTCGTCAGCTTGTCCATGAAGCCGCGGCGATCCAGCGTCAGGTGCGTATATTCATCATAGGCATTGATCATTGCCTGCGTAATGACGGGCTTTTCCATGACAATCCTCCTCTGTTCCCATCCCATGCCCAATCGGTAAGGGGGAACATAGGTCAGCAGCCGATAACCTAGGAACAAAACTATGTTACCAGCCTAGCTGGAGGGAATCGCCTGGATCAGGAGAACAGCATCCAGCCGGCAAGCCAGGCCCACATGGCCCCCAGCACGACAAAACCGGCAGCAAAAAGCGGGCTGCGATAGCGCAGATCGTTGCTGGTGACATGCACATAGGCATGAGCATATCGCAGGACGACGAAAAGCCAGGCAAGCACGACGGACACCAGATTATCCGCCTCGGTGATATAAAGAAGAATGCTGCAGGCATAGAAGAGCACCGGCAGCTCGAACTGGTTGGCGAGGCTGTTCTTGACGAAAAGGCATTCGGGCGGTTCGTCGCGGTTCTCGCGATAGCCAGATTTCTTCATCCGCCCCTCACGAACCGCCTTGCCACGGCGCAGACCAAGCACTCCGTAAAGGATGTAGACCAACAGGGCGTGGGCAAGCAGAGGCCAGAACATCTCAAAGCCGGTCATCAATCATTCCTCTCACTTCGGCGACGGCGGGAGCAGTAGCGGAGAGACCGGACAAATACCAGAGCCATGACGGCCCGCCGTGGAGCGGGCCGTCTTCAGGGTCAGACCTGGGCGATACCGCCGTCGACGAAGATTTCGGCACCGGTGATGAAGCTCGAATCTTCTGTCGCGAGGAATAGAGCCGTTGCGGCGATTTCTTCCGGGCGGCCGACGCGACCCATCGGGACCTGTGATGCCATATAGTCCAGCAGGCCCTGCTGCTGTGCCTTGTCCTGGCCCGCGAGTTCAACGAGGCCTGTCGTTTCGGTCGGACCAGGGCTCAGCGTGTTAATGCGGATGCCGCGGTCCTTCAGGTCGAGGATCCAGTTGCGGGAGAAATTGCGGATCGCTGCCTTGGAGGCAGCATAGACGCTGAAGGCCGGCGTGCCTGAAACCCCCGCCGTGGAGCCGGTCAGGATGACAGAGGAACCCTTGTCGAGCAGCGGCAGCGCCTTCTGCACCGTAAAGAGCACGCCCTTCACATTGCGCCCAAAGGTATCGTCATACTGTTCTTCGGTGATTGCGCCGAGCGGCGCAAATGAGCCGCCACCGGCATTGACGAAGAGTACGTCGATGCGGCCGGCCTCTGCCTTCACCTGCTCAAAGAGGCGGTCGAGATCGGCAAGCTTTGCCGAGTCGGCCTGGATGCCGGTGACATCGCCGCCGATTTCGGCAACGGCTGCATCAAGCACATCCTTGCGGCGGCCGGTGATGAAGAGGCGTGCGCCTTCGGCTGCGAAGCGCTTTGCGGTGGCAAGGCCGATGCCTGAAGTAGCGCCCGTGATAACCGCGATCTTTCCGTTCAGTCTCCGTGTCCCATTCAGTGTCTGGTTCATTGTCGTCGTCTCCTGTTCTGTGCGACCGAACTGAAGATGTGGACGGACCTTTCGTTTCTGAATAGAAAGAAATGAAAGGTATCATTGCAGGAATGAAATGATGGGTTTTCCGGATTTCGAGGGCCTCGCCGTGTTCGCCAAGGTGGCGGAGGAGCGCTCCTTCGCCCGCGCGGCCAAGACGCTCGGGGTTTCCGTGCCAACAGTGTCGCGGGCGATCAGCCGGCTGGAGGACCGGCTCGGGGCGCGGCTCTTCAACCGCACCTCCCGGCAGCTGGCACTCACCGATTTCGGGCTGCGGCTCGTTGACCGCGCCCAGCGCATCTATGCGGAGGCGGAAGCGGCCGAGAATGCGGCGCGCGAACTTTCCACCCAGCCCCGCGGGCTGATCCGTCTCGCCGTGCCGATGGTCTTCGGGCGGCAATGGCTGGCGCCGATCCTGCCCGATTTCTTCGAGCTCTATCCCGATATCTCCATCGACATGCATATGAGCGATGCCGTGGTCGATCTCGTGGGCGAAGGCTTCGATGCGGCACTGCGCATCGCGGTGCTGCCTGATTCCTCCCTCGTGGCGAAACGGCTGGTGCCAGTCGCGCCCTTCATTCTCGCAGCCCCCTCCTATCTCGAAAGATATGGCTGTCCACGGCATCCGCGAGACCTCGCGGCCCATCATTGCCTCGGCTACGCTTACCGGCCGCGGCAGGATATCTGGCGCTTCAGCAACAAGGCAGGGGAAGAGGAGATCGTGGTGCCGACCGGACCACTGAGGGCCACCAATTCGGAGGCCTTGATCCCGATGGCCCTACGCGGCCTCGGCATCGTCGAACTGCCGGAATTCATGGCTTACGAATATCTCGCCGATGGGCGTCTGAAAGCGATCCTGACCGACTGGACCCTGCCGAAAGGCGCGCTTTATTTCGTCACGCCATCGGCTCGCGCCCGGCCGGCGAAGGTGGAAGCACTCGGAGATTTCCTTGCGGCGAAACTTTCACACCCGGCATGGCGCTGGCCACAGTGAGCACTCAGTTTTCGCGCGTTTGGTGGAGAATTGCGCCTCTCACGATCAGAATGGCGCAGATGGCAAGGCTTGCAAATTTCAGCTTCGTCATCCACGGCAGGATCTGCGCGGCAAAGCCTGCCGCACCACTGTCGCTGAAGGCAACGAGGCTTGAGATGTTTTCTGCGTAATCGGCGAAGCCGTAAATGAATGGCAGGACGTAAACAATCCGGCCGAGCAGGCGGGGCGCCTGCCGGCCGCGCCATGTCTCGATCGGGCCAAGCCGCAGAAAAATCACGAACAGAAGGGCTGTCAGCAGAGCCGGAAAGATGAGCTCCGGGCCGAAATACATGGCCCGGAGAATGTGGCTTGCCGTCACGTTCTGATCGAGCAACGTCTCCATATGGAAGACAGCGGACTCGTCATAGCCTACAAAATAGGTGTCTAGCACCGCCTGCCCCGTCTCATGCTCGAAGGGCACGGTGTAGCCGAAGGTGGTCCAGCCGAGGACGATGAGGCAGAGGACTGCGAGCAGCGCGATGATCCAGAGCGGAACCCGGCTGCCCGCTTCCATGATTAGACGCCGACGCCCGGATAGTTCGGGCTTTCACGGGTGATCGTCACATCATGCGGATGGCTTTCGCGCAGGCCGGCGCTGGAGATGCGCACGAAGGTGGCGCGCTCCTGGAACTCCTTGATGTCCTTGCCGCCGACATAGCCCATGGCAGCCTTGAGGCCGCCTGCGAGCTGATGCAAGACGCCGGAGACCGGGCCCTTGTAGGGAACCTGACCTTCGATGCCCTCAGGCACGAGCTTCAGCGTGTCGCGCACTTCCGCCTGGAAGTAGCGGTCTGCTGAACCGCGCGCCATGGCGCCGACGGAACCCATGCCGCGATAGGCTTTGAAGGAACGCCCCTGATAGAGATAGACCTCGCCCGGGCTTTCATCGGTACCGGCAAGCAGCGAGCCGATCATGACGGCAGAAGCACCGGACGCGATGGCCTTGGCCACATCGCCCGAGAACTTGATGCCGCCATCGGCGATGACCGGAATGCCCTGCGCATTCGCCGCCTCGACCGCCGACATGATCGCAGCAAGCTGCGGAACGCCGACGCCGGCGACGACACGCGTCGTGCAGATCGAGCCCGGGCCGATACCGACCTTGACGGCGTCAGCGCCGGAATCGATCAGCGCCTTGGTGCCGTCATAGGTCGCGACATTGCCGGCCATGATGCGCACCGAATTGGAGAGCTTCTTGACACGGGCGACAGCTTCCAGAACGCGAGCCGAATGACCATGGGCCGTATCGACGACGAGCAGGTCGACGCCGGCATCGATCAGCCGTTCGGCACGCTCGAAACCATCGTCACCGACGCCGACGGCAGCGGCAGCACGCAGGCGGCCCTGCGCATCCTTGGAGGCGTTCGGGTTCAGCTGCGCCTTTTCGATATCCTTGACGGTGATCAGACCGACGCAACGACCCTCACCATCGACGACCAGCAGTTTCTCGATGCGGTGAGAGTGCAGCAGCCGCTTGGCCTCCTGCTGATCGACGTTTTCCTTGACCGTCACCAGATTCTGATGGGTCATGAGTTCGTAGATCTTCTGGGTCGGGTCGGATGCAAAGCGGACGTCACGGTTGGTGACGATGCCGACGAGGCGGCCCGTTTTCTCGACGACCGGGATGCCGGAGATGCCGTGCATCTTCATCAGCGCCAGGGCATCGGCGAGCGTAGCGTCCGGGCCGATGGTCACGGGATTGACGACCATGCCGCTTTCGAACTTCTTGACCTGACGAACCTGCTCGGCCTGCTCGACGGGGGTAAGGTTCTTGTGAATGACGCCAAGGCCGCCGGCCTGCGCCATCGCGATCGCCAGACGGCCCTCGGTCACCGTGTCCATCGCTGCTGATATGATCGGGATATTCAGCTCGAAGTCGGGTGCGAGGCGCGTTGCGACACTCGTCTGACCCGGCAGGACTTCGGAATGACCGGGTTGCAGCAGCACGTCATCGAAGGTGAGTGCGTCGAGTCCGGTTGGCGTTTCAATGATGCGAGCCATGGCCAAATTCCTTCAAGAAAGAAAAATGCGTTCCACCCGGTACGAATCGTCCGCACCGGCGGTGTGCATGAGTTTATGGAAGTTGGCGAGGGCTGGTAACACGTCTATGACAGGAAGGAAATAGCAAAAGAGCCCGGCTGATAGCCGGGCTCGGTATGGCAGCCATGCGTCTCGTTCAAATGTCGAACTGATAGGTCTTCGGCACGAAGCGGTAACCCGTCTCCTGCTTCTCGACAAAACCGACCGACGGGAACGGCATGTGATAGCCCAGGAAGGCGATCTTGTCGGTGGCGATCATGTCGAACACCTTTTTGCGGGTTGCGGCCGCCTGCGCCTTGTCCATGTCGAAGCGTACTTCCCAGTCCGGCCGCTGCAGCGACAGGATGTAATGGTTTGCCGTATCACCCGTCATGAGCAGCCGTTTGCCTTCGGATTCGACATGAAAGACCATGTGGCCGGGCGTGTGGCCGGTTGCGAGCATCGCGGTCAGACCGGGCGCGATCGCATCACCTTCCTTGACGAAGGTCGCCTTTTCGGCGAGCGGCACGACATTGGCAAGCACCGCCTTGTGGCCGCCTTCGGCCGGCGTACCTTCACGCGCCTTGTCCGACCAGAAATCATATTCGGCCTGGCCGATGACATAGCGGGCATTCTTGAAGGCCGGAGCACCACCTTCCATCAGACCGCCAATATGGTCCCCGTGCAGGTGCGTCAGGGCCACGACGGTGACGTCGTCAGGTGAATAACCTGCCGCCTTCAGCCCGGCGGTGAACTGGCCCAAGCCGCGTTCGCGGCCGGCCGCACCGAAGCCGGTATCGACGACGATGACGTCGGAACCCGTATCCACTACCGCAGGCGCATAGCTGTTTGCGAACTTGTCGGTCGGCAGGAAATTGGCGGCGAGAAGCGCCTGGACGGTCTGCGGATCCTGATTGGAACCGAAGGTCTCATAGGGCTTTTCGAGCACGTTGAAACCGTCGCGGACGGCAGTGAATTTGAAGGAGCCGAGCTTGAACTGATTGATCTGCGGCTGCGGGGTAACTTCCATATTGCCTGTTTCTCCAGTTGCGGCCGCATAGGCCGTTCCTCTCAGGATGACCGGCGCGGCGAGCAGACCGAGGCCTGCGGCAAAAAGCGCGCGTCGCTTTATTCCATGAAGAATCGTCATATATCCATCCTCGACACTGTGCGGTGCGTCGCCGCACGACCCCCGATATTCCAGCCGGATTTGATACAGGATTTCTGGCCCCGGCCGGGTAAGCATATGTCAATCTTGAGAGGCGAAAGTGTCGGGCAAGTCGTCTCACGCAGTCGTGATCCAAACGTGTAATGGAACCCGATTGAGGGATTGGCACAGCCCGTAACTGGGACTACACAGCACGGGCTTCCCAAGCCCCATCCGCATCCATCAAGGCATTCGCCTATGAACCGCATCGTCCCGCTGATCCTTGCCGTTGCTCTCTTCATGGAACAGATGGACTCGACTGTAATCGCGACGGCCTTGCCAGCGATTGCGGCCGATCTGCATGTCGGACCGATCACGCTGAAACTGGCGCTGACCTCTTATATGGTGGCGCTTGCGGTGTTCATTCCGATCAGCGGCTGGATGGCGGACCGGTTCGGCGCAAAGAATATCTTCCGGCTGGCGATCTGTGTTTTCGTCGTCGGCTCCATCTTCTGCGCCTTCTCCTCCAATCTCATCGAATTCGTCTTTGCGCGCTTCCTGCAGGGCATGGGCGGCGCGATGATGACGCCTGTCGGGCGTCTGGTGCTGGTGCGGACGACGCAAAAGAGCGAACTGGTCTCAGCCATGGCGCTCTTGACGATCCCGGCCCTTGTCGGCCCGCTTGCCGGCCCGCCGCTTGGCGGCTTCATCACCACCTATTTCAGCTGGCACTGGATCTTCCTGATCAACGTGCCTGTCGGCATCATCGGCGTGTGGCTTGCGACAATCTACCTGCCGGAAATAGAGGCGACGGCTCCGCCGAAGCTCGATTTCAACGGTTTTATCCTGACCAGCCTAGCGGCGGCTGGCGTCGTCTTCGGCCTCTCGGTCGTCAGCCTTCCGGCCCTGCCCCCGATCATCGGTATTGCGGCCACCGCCATCGGCATCCTCTGCGGCGTGCTCTATGTGCGCCACGCCAGGCGCTACCCGACGCCGATCCTCGACCTCAACCTGTTCAAGAATTCGACCTTCCGCGCCTCGACGAGCGGCGGCACGCTGTTTCGCATCTGTGTCGGCGCCATGCCGTTTTTGACGCCGCTGATGCTGCAGCTCGGATTTGGCCTTACGCCCTTTCAATCAGGCCTCATTACGTTTGCCGGCGCGATCGGCGCCATCACCACGAAGTTCATCGCTCGGCGCGTCTATAAGGCGATCGGCTTCCGCACCACGCTTCTCTGCGCCGGTGCGGTGACGACGGTCGTGACCGCTGTTACCGGCCTCTTCACGCCGGAGACGCCACATCTTGTCATCATCGGCGTGCTGCTGGTTGGCGGCTTCTCCCGCTCCTTCATGTTCACCGGCGTCAATGCGCTGGCCTTTGCGGATATCGACGATGCGCAGGCAAGCCAGGCGACATCCATGGCCTCGGTGATGCAGCAGATCAGCCTGGCGCTCGGTGTTGCCCTTGCCGCCTCGATTCTGGAAACCTCGATCTATTTCCGCGGGGCAGAGCTGCAGGTCATCGATTTCCACATCGCCTTCTTCGTCATCGCCGGCCTGACTATCATTGCCACCATCCCCTTTGCCCGCATGGCCAAGGACGCTGGGGCTTCCGTGTCCGGCCACCGCGTCAAGCGCGTGCCGCCGACGATCAACGCCGAGCAGCAGCCGGTCAAATAAAGGGCGGCTCTTCGGCCTTCTCGCAGACGGCGCATAACTTGTTGCCGTCGAGATCCCTGACATAGGCTGCGTAGAAATGCGCGTGATAGGAGCGCAGTCCCGGCTCGCCTTCATCGATAGCGCCGGCAGCAATTGCTGCCGCATGGAAGGCATCGACCGCCGCCCGCGTTTCCGCCTCGAAGGCGACCATGGAGCCGTTGCCATTCGTCGCCCGGCGCCTGTTGAAGGGGGTTACGACCCAGAAGCGGCAGCGTGTGTCGCCATCGGCGGCATAGCCGATCTCCTCCTCCGAATAGCGCTGGCGCCGGTAGCCGAGCACCGGCAGAACGGCATCATAGAAATGCCGGGCGCGATAGAGATCGTTGGTTCCGAGTGTAACGTAAAGAAGCATGGGATCGGTGGGTATCCAGTCCTGGGAAATCATCATCCGCAGGACTGGCGCAAAGATCAAGCGTCCTCGGGCTCTGCCTCGGCCTTCCGGCCTTTAAAACCCTTTGCCAGCAGGAACATCTCCACCGATTCGGCGCGAGACGAAGCAGGTTTGACGTGCACGACCTGACGGAAGTGCTGCTTCAACATGGCAAGCAGATCCCGCTCGGTGCCGCCCTGGAAGGTCTTGGCGAGGAAGTGCCCACCCTCGCCCAGCACTTCGATCGCGAAGTGGGCTGCGACCTCACAAAGGTGCATGGTGCGCAGGTGATCGGTGCGGTGATGGCCGGTCGTGGGTGCCGCCATGTCCGAGAGCACCAGATCCGGCGTGCCGCCAACGGCTTCCAAAAGCTTTTCCGGGGCTGTGGGATCAAGGAAATCGAGCTGCAGTACCGTGACGCCGGGTAGCTGCGTCATTTCCAGAAAGTCGATTGCTGCAACGCGGACATCCTGGTCCGTCGACCCCGTCACCTTCGCGGCGATCTGTGACCAGCTTCCGGGAGCGGCCCCCAGGTCAATGATGCGCCTAGCGCCCTTCAGGATGTGGTGCTTCTCATCGATCTCCAGCAGCTTGAAGGCCGCGCGGGCGCGATAGCCCTCGAGCTGGGCGCGCTGCACATAGGGATCGTTGATATGGCGCTCCAGCCACTGGCGCGAAGAGGCCTTCATCTTCTTTTTCTTGACGCGCTGGCCGAGCTTGCGGCCGGTGCGGTTTCCCGCGATCGTTGGCTTGGTCATGCCTACCCCTTGTTTCCCCGCTGGCCGCGGCGGTTGCGATGACGCCGCCAGACGCCGTCATCGGCCATCATGTCGGTGAGCAGGCCTTCCCTCAAGCCACGATCGGCAACCCGCATGCGCGGGCTCGGCCAACGGCGGCGGATCGCCTCCAGAATGGCGCAGCCGGCCAGCACCAGATCGGCGCGGTCCGGCCCGATGCAGGGATTGGCAGCACGGCTTTCGAAATTCCAGGAAAGAAGCTTTGCCTGCATGGCGGAGACTTCATTATCCGACAGCCATATGCCATCGACCTTGCGGCGGTCATAACGCGGCAAGTCGAGATGCACGCCGGCAAGCGTCGTCACCGTGCCCGAGGTGCCGATCAGATGGAAATCGCCATCCTCGGCAATCTCGATCTCCGGGCAATCGAAACTCGACAGCATGCCCGCAACCTCGCTCACCATGCCCTCGAAAACATCAGGCGTCACATCGCGACCGCCATGGCGCTCCGACAGGGTGACGACGCCGACGGGCAGCGAGGTCCAGTGGGTGATGTGATTGGCAAGGCGGGCGAAGCGGTTATCGCCGATGCGGATGACGGCAATTTCCGAGGACCCGCCGCCGATATCGAAGAGCACGACGGAGCGCGCCTCGCGGCCGACCAGCGAGGAGCAGCCGGAAACGGCAAGCCGCGCCTCGGTTTCCCGATCGATGATTTCGAGTTCCAGCCCGGTCTCGACCACGACGCGCTGCAGGAATTCCTCGCCATTGGCCGCCTGACGGCAGGCCTCGGTCGCAATCAGCCGCATGCGGCGGATCTCGCGGTTCCGGAGCTTGGAGGCACAGATTCTGAGCGCATCGACCGCCCTCTCCATCGCCTCGTCGGACAGCCTGCCGCTGGCGGCAAGCCCTTCGCCGAGGCGCACGATACGGGAAAAGGCATCGACGACGCGGAACTGGCCGGGGCGCGTCGGCTGGGCGATCAGCAGGCGGCAATTGTTGGTGCCGAGATCGAGAGCGGCATAGAGCTCGTCCGGCCAGGGATGTTCACCCCCTGCCCGTTCGTCTTCATGACCCGGCTGACGGCTCCTGCGATTTGCCGATTCGGCATCCTGCAGCAAAGGGCGCGACGGCGCTTCAGCGCGATGTTCGGTCCTTGCAGACGGCGGCGCTTGCACAGGAGCCAGTGGCCTGCCCTGCAGGCCCCGCTTGCTGCGATGCTTGCGTCGATTACGTCGGCTAGAAGGCGAATCGCCATCGGGGCGCGGACCATGGCCGTGAGCGACAGCCTGAACCACAGGCTGCAACTGGACAACAGTATCGGGCTGAGATGCGCCACGCCCACCACGACGGCGGCGTTTCCGCTTGCGGGCCGGGCTTTCCGCGTCTTCCTTCGGGCGTGCTGCCTCCCCGGCATGGCCGGAGAGATCATGCGAAGCGGGATGGACGGCGCCGCGGGATTGCCCGCCACGCTTGCCCTTGCGGCGCCTGGACTTCTTGCCGTCCTTGCGCCCTGCCGCCGACGCCCCGTCAAATTGCGGCCTTGCGCCGCCTTCGGGGTCTTCCACGTTCGTTTTCCATCGCGCCGCGCAAGTCCAGAAAGGTATGCAGCAGGCGCTCATTCGATTTTTGCGTTGGCGCGAAGATATCAGCGACCGACGAAATCACCAAATTCTTTTTGAATCCGGATTTTAGCCACCCGATTTTCACCCGGCGTGGAGGGATCGAATTTTTTCAAAACGGGTATTTGCAATCCGCCCGGTTTTGGTTATAAGCGCCGCACAGCAGCCAAGCCATGCTTCGGCAGCGTCTGCTGGGGAATAGTTCAATGGTAGAACGACGGACTCTGACTCCGTTAATCTTGGTTCGAGTCCAGGTTCCCCAGCCAAATTTCTCCTCCTAAATTCGACTGTCTTGAATTGAGAGTCTTCTGCGCCCGTTTTCGCGCAACCGCGGTAGCAAAACCTCAACCTTCCATCGCTAGAATCACCCCGACTCCCTGGAGACGGTTCGAGCCATGAAGACCTTTTCTGCCCTATTGCTGACAGCACTCCTCATTCCGGCCACCGCCCGGAGCGAGACGGAATGGATGGGCGATGCGCGGCAGTGGTCAGTCGGGTTCGTTGGGGAGAAGCCGTCCTATTGCCGGCTGGTGTGGAACAATGAGCTCGGAAAGACGGTCGAATTCCGCCAGAGCCTCGACAGCGTCATGTTGCTCGTTTCGAAGGATGGCTGGGATATTCCGGCCGGTACCACAACCAAGGTAACGCTTGTCGGTTATTCCGGCGCCAAGGCTGTTCCGGCTGAGGCCTTCGACAGCAAGACGCTTCGCATCCTGCCGGCCTCTGAGAAGACGGGCATCGCGCAGATCAAGAAGATGCTCAAGAATTCCTTTATCGGCACGCCGGATATGGAGCTGGATTTTGCCGGAAATGAAGAGCCTTGGGTGGTGCCGCTGTCGCGGCTGCAACAGATGTATACGACCTACGTCAATTGCTTGAACCGCCTCGTCCCCGCCAATCAGGCCAACCAGGTTTCGGACAAGACCCAGCCGTTCTAGCGCGTGTTGCGATCTTTCTGATTCGCTCGCAGCGCTTAGCCTCCTCATTTCACGCATGTCGTGATCGCAAAACCGCTGAACACTTTTGCGCGACATGCTTCCGGCTCCCGCTTTGTGCGTCGCCACGCCGCAGCGCTGCGCCACAAATTCGGCCTGCGCCACAATGATCATCCTAGCCGTGCCCGCCGCACTTCAGTCGCGCGGGCAATTGGATTGGTGTTCTTCCCATTTCAGGAGGCCATTGTGCAAAGGCTTCGTATCGCATTTCTCATGAGCGCCGTGGCAATCGCCGCCGTCGAGCTCGTCGGCCCGGTGGAGGCTCAAACCGTCGCCCACAAATCAACAGATACCCATGTGCTCGTCGTGCGACTGCCGGATGGTTCGCTCGAGCGCATTCGTTACGCTGGCGACCGACCGCCGCAAATCCGGTTCGACAGTCAGCCGGATTCCGGCTTTTTCGACCCGTTCTGGCCTTCCGCTCCCTTTGCCGATCTGGACCTGATATCCGCGGCGATGGACCGCGAGGCTGCTGCGATGATGCAACAGGCCGACAGCATGATGCAGGCATCGCCGGGAAATCTGACTGATGTCGGCCTCAACAGGCTGCCGGCCTGCACCCAGGGCTATTCGATGGTTTCGACCATGTCCGGCAACGGCGTCTGCACCCGCAGCGTCCGTTATTTCAGCAGCGCTGACGGCAGGCCGCAAATCGAGAGCAGCACGTCAGGGAATTGCTCACCCGGCAAGACGGCAGGCGCGCCGTTGCCCGCCAAGGCGCCACGGCCGGCCCTGAAGTCGAAAACCTCTGGTGTCATCGAGGTCAACGCCCTGCCGCCGGCAACGGAGGGCAGCGTATCACAGGCAAATCTTCGGCTTGCGAGCGCGGTGAACTGATGGGATTACGGCCCGGTGTCATCAGTTACAGTCAGACGGAAATTTTGCTTCGTACTGCATCGGCGATCTCAGTCATGCGGTCAACCGGGGCGTGGCCGATGAGCATGAAGGCGTGGGTGGCGTTCGCCCAGTAGACGACATTCATGCCCTTGCGGCCTTCGATATCGGGGGCTTTGGGGCCGCCATCGGAGGCGACGATGCAGAGCGCCATAGGACCGGTCTCGGGATCCAGATAGGCGATCTGGGCGAGCGGCTTGCCATCATATTGCAGGATCTGGGCGCGCTTGAAATCGATATCCGGCAGGGCGACCTGCTCTGGCGAGAGTTGCAGGCGGAGGTCGCCATCCAGACTGGCGAGTTGCGCTGCCTGCACATCTCTGGGCGGGACCGGACCGGCGAGCGTCTCCGGCGTATAGAGCGAGATATATTGGGCAACGACGGCTCGCCATTCACTGTTTTCGTCCTTGCCCGAGAACCCCGTGCCGAGACCGATCACGGCGCGGTCGACGGCGATGCCGGCAACGACCGAAGCAGCAAGCGCGCCGAGGAAGCCTCGACGGCTCATGAAGGCAGCCGGCCTTACAGGCCGGGCGGCGGGAATGACCGATAGCATGGCTTCGAGCTTTGCCTGCGGAGCGGCATCGAGCAACGGCGCAAAGGCTTGCTTGTAGGACAGGCTTGCACGCGCCAGGAATTCCAGCCGTTCTGCGACAGCCTCGTCGGCCTCGACCATAGCCTCGATGCGGGCGGCCTCTTCGGCGCCGAGTTCACCATCGATGAAGGCGGTCAGTTCCTCGTCGGAGGGCATTATGTGCTTCGTGCTCATTCAAATCCCCCTGCCGATACGGTTTCGGAGAGCTTGGCGCGGGCGGCTGCCAGCCGGCTCATCACGGTGCCGATCGGAACATCCAGTATGGCGGCGACCTCGCGATAGGAAAGCCCTTCCACATAGGCGAGGAAAACCGCCGATCGCTGCGCGTCGGGCAGCGCGTTCACCTGTTTCAAGACCTGGTTCGCCATGACATGCGTTTCGGTGTCGCGGGCACCATCGAAACTCAGCGTCTCGTCGGCATCGACGAAGCCCTGCCCCTGGCGGACGCGGCGGGCACGGATCTCATTCAGCCAGATCGAATGCAGGATCGAAAACAGCCAGCGGTCGAGCCGCGTGCCTGCGACAAACTGATCGGTCCGTTCCAGCGCGCGAACGCAGGTCGCCTGCACGAGATCATCGGCCACATCACGCTGATGCGAAAGAACGAGGCCATAGCGCCACAGACGGGCGAGATGTTCCGTCAGGCCGCTCCTGATATCCGCTTCGCTCGCGATGGCCGCCTCCGCGCGTATTGGCTGTTTCGGAATCGCCGGCCGGGCCGGCGATTCCGTTCTGGCGCGACTATAGGCAGGAAATGTGGTGTGCGCGACCGACATCCGGAAATACCCTTCAATCAACCTTATCTCTCTTCTGCCTCACGCAAGTGTACAGCTTTGTTTCACGCAATTCCGGACGCAAAACCGCTGCACACTTTTGCTGGAATTGCTTTAGATCTTCGACGGATCGAGGATGGCGGCGTTGAGGTCCTGATATTCCTCGCAGCCGGTGCCGCAGATCGCCTTGATGGTGGTCAGCTGCTCCTTGGCGAGATTGAGCTCACCCTTGATGACATAGGCTTCGCCGAGATATTCGCGGACCTTGGCATACTGCGGATCGAGCTTCACCGACTGCAGATAGTAGGAGATACCCTCATCCGTGCGGCCGAGCTTGCGCGTGGCGTAACCGCGATAGTTCAGCCATTCGGCATTGTTCTGATCTTTGACGGTGTCGAGCATGGCGAGCGCTTCTTCATAGCGGCCGGCCTTGGCGAGCGAGTAGGCGTAATCGGTACGGTTTTCGTCCGTCACGTTGGCGCTCTGCTGTTTGACGCACTTCTTTGCCTTCTTGTCATAGATCTCGCCCTTCTTGCAGACCGGCATGGTGCTGCTATCGTCGCCGATGGCGAAGACGGGACCGGAAAGGACAGATGCGGCAATGCAGCTGCCGAGCACGAGAGAAGCGATGCGAACAGTCTTGGTCGTCATGGGATAACTCCTCGAAAAATGACGTTGCGAGGAGTGAACACCGCTGTTGGCAGGTTTATTCGGCCGGCTTTCGCGTTTTTTCTATCACTGCTTCGTGAAGAGTAGCGTACTGAATAAACCTTCGCGCCAGCGTGTTTTCCGCTCGTTCCGCCGGGAACGACAAGGAGCATACCGTGACTCAATCCGTCAGACTTTTAAGTCTCGCCACTGCAGTGCCTGACTATATCATCACCCAGAGCCAAGCCGCCGAGGCCTCCGCGCGCCTCTTTGCCGATCGCTTCAAGGAATTCCGCCACCTCGCGCGGGTGTTCGACAATGCCGGTATCAGAAAGCGGCATGCCGCCCGTCCCCTCTCCTGGTTTGAAGAGACGCATGGCTGGCAAGACAGGATGGAGGCCTATGAGGAGGTTGCCGGTTCGCTGTTCGTCGCGACGGCAACGCGCGCGCTTGGTCAGGCAGGACTGACAGCCGATCAGGTCGATTGCGTGGTAACGGTTTCCTCAACCGGCATCACCACGCCGAGCCTCGATGCGCGGCTCGCCGGCCGGCTTGGCTTTCGCGCGGATATCGAGCGTGTACCCGTCTTCGGGCTTGGCTGCGCTGCCGGCGTTTCCGGCTTTGGCATCGCTTCACGGTTGGCGCGCAGCCGCCCGGGTGCCGTGGTGCTCTTCGTCGCCATAGAGCTTTGCACGCTGGCCTTCCGTCTGGATGAGCTGACGAAACCGAACATCATCGCCACCGCCCTCTTCGGTGATGGGGCTGCAGCCTGCGTGCTACGATCAGGCCAAGGCGGTATGGCGGAAGTGGAATCGGCGGGCGATCACCTGTTTCCCGATACGCTCGACATCATGGGCTGGAAGATCGACGATACCGGGCTCGGCATCCTGCTGGCGCAATCGCTGCCGCCCTTTGCGGAAAAGGAACTCGGCCCGGCGATCGACGGCATCCTCGCGCGGAGCCGGCTCAAGCGCGGTGATATCGACCGTTTCATCTGTCATCCCGGCGGCACGAAGGTGCTGGCGGCAATGGAGAGCACGCTTTCCATGGTGCCTGATACGCTCGACATCGAGCGGTCGGTGCTTGCAGATTACGGCAATATGTCCTCGCCGACAGTGCTCTTCGTTCTGGAGCGCGCGATCAGCAGAGGTCTGCCGGACCGGGCGGCGATGATAGCCATGGGGCCGGGCTTTACGGCAAGCTGCGTGACCTTGCGGAGGGTTGCATGATGTGGCCTTCCATCGCATTGCTGACCTTCGTGACCGCCCAGCGGCTTTCGGAACTGGTTATCGCGCGCCGCAACACGATGGCGCTCTTCGCAAGGGGGGCGCGCGAGATCGCGCCCGATCATTACCCCTACATGGTGGCACTCCATACGGGCTGGCTCGCCGGGCTATGGATGCTGGCGACGGGACAGCCAGTTCAACTCTTCTGGTTTGGTCTTTTCATGCTGTTGCAGGTGCTGCGGCTGTGGGTGCTGACCACACTTAGGGAGCGCTGGACGACGCGTATCATCATCCTGCCCGGTGCGCCGCTCGTCGAAGGCGGCCCCTACCGCTTCTTCAAACATCCGAACTACATGATCGTCATCGGTGAGATCGCCGCCCTGCCGCTTGCCTTCGGCATGCCGCTTTATGCGCTCGTCTTTTCTCTCCTCAATGCCGCCGTCCTGACGATCCGCATCAGGGCCGAAAATGCCGCACTGAAAAGCGCAATGATTTTGAAATGAAATGCGATTTTTCGTTTGCGCCGCAGCATTGAGATGGGCATTTTAGGGCCTAAAACATAGCGGAATGCAGGGGAAAATGACGAAAAACGCAATCGTGCTCGGCGCCGGTATCGTCGGGGTTTCGACGGCCATTCATCTTCAACGCCGCGGCTGGCAGGTTACACTCATCGACCGCAAGGAGCCGGGTAACGAAACCTCCTTCGGCAATGCCGGCCTGATCCAGCGCGAAGGCGTCATGCCCTACGGTTTTCCCCAGCAGCTCGGCCTGCTGCTGCGCTATGCGCTGAACAATCGCATCGATGCGCATTATCACCTGAAGGCGCTGCCGAGCCAGCTCGCCTTCCTCGCCCGCTACTGGTGGAACTCCAATCCGAAGCGGCACGAGATGATCACCAAGGCCTATGCGCCGCTGATCGAGAATTCGATCACCGAGCACAAGGACCTGATCGAGGCATCACATGCCGAAGCGCTGATCCGCAGGGATGGCTGGATGAAGATCTTCCGCACCGAGGCCAAGCGTGACGAAGCCTTTGTGGAAGCTGCCCTCTGGAAGGATCAGTTCGGTGTCAGCTATGAGAGCCTGAATTCGGCGGATATCGCTCGATTGGAGCCTAATATTACCGGGGATTTCGTCGGTGGCCTGCGCTGGGTCGACCCCTGGTCAGTTCTCGATCCGCATGCATTGACGCGTGCCTATCGCAGCTATTTCGAAAGCCTCGGCGGCCGGTTCGTGACCGGCGATGCGGCATCGCTCAGGCCGGCCGGATCCGGCTGGAAGATCATGACGTCGGAGGGGTCGCTGGAGGCCGACGATGTCGTGCTGGCACTCGGCCCCTGGGCGGCGGTCGCGACGCGCCGCCTCGGCTATTCCTTCCCGCTCGGCGTCAAGCGCGGCTACCACATGCATTATGGCGTGCAGGGCAATGCTGTGCTCAACAACTGGACGCTCGATTCCGAGCGCGGCTATTTCCTGGCGCCGATGAACAAGGGCGTGCGTCTGACAACGGGGGCGGAATTCGCAACGCTCGATGCGCCGAAGACGCCCGTGCAGCTTGACCGGGCCGAAGCCGTGGCGCGCACGATATTCCCGCTGGGTGAGAGACTGGATCCGGAACCGTGGATGGGCGCGCGACCCTGCACGCCCGACATGATGCCGATCATAGGCAAGGCGCCGCGCCATCAGGGCCTGTGGTTTGCCTTCGGCCATGCCCATCACGGGCTGACGCTCGGGCCGGTGACGGGACGTGTGCTGGCGGAACTGATGAGCGGCGAGACGCCGTTCATTAATATCTCGGCCTATTCGCCCAGCCGGTTCAACCCTTAGAGCCTTTCCTGGCTAGATTGCAGCATTCTGCCGGAGCAGGTTTTCGTAAGGGCAAAGGCGATTGGCGAAGGGCATACCTCCAGGTACGTCCGAGCCGATCGCCTTTGATCCTGGCGGAAAGATGCCCGGCCCTTCGGGTTGGCTGAAACGGGCCGGCTGATCGACCGGCCGGCTTGGCCGTAGATCTGGGCTACGACGCGCGCCGGCCGGTCGACCATCCGACGCCGTTTGAGCCAACAAAATGCTGCAATCTAGCCAGGAAAGGCTCTAACACCGAGAGCGGCGAGAGCCTTCAGGGCTTTCGCTGCGATATCGTCGATTGTGTCCTCGATATCGACGGTGACGACACCAGGCTCGCCGGTCGGCACTTCCAGCGTCTGAAGCTGGCTTTCCAGGAGCGAGGTCGGCATGAAATGGCCCTTGCGGTGGCCCATGCGCTCGGTCAGCAGTTCTTTCGAACCTTCGAGATAGACGAAGTATAGGTTGCTACCGGCAGCGGCTCGCAAGCGGTCGCGGTAGCTGCGCTTCAGCGCCGAGCAGGAGACGATGATGCCCTTGCCCTTGGTAAGCGACGCCTTCATCTCCTTGCCGATCCGGTCGAGCCAGGGCACGCGGTCCTCATCGGAGAGCGGAATGCCCCTCGACATTTTCTCGACATTGGCGGCGGGATGCAGCGCATCGCCTTCGACAAACGGCAGGCCGAGGCCTGCCGCTATCTTTTCGCCGATCGAAGATTTGCCGGAACCGCTGACGCCCATGACGATGATTGCATGGAGAGTTCGGTTATTCTCGGTCATCGCTCATCTCGGTCATCGTTGCAGCGTGAGATATCTGCGGCCTTATTGGGCCGCAGAGACGGCAGCGGCCTTGCGTGCAAGACGTGCCTTGATCGTATCGACATCCGCCCGCGGGGTCGCCGCAAACAAGGTCTTTGTATAATTGTGCTGCGGATCGCTGAAGACCTGCTCCCGCGTGCCGTATTCGACTGCCTCGCCGAAATACATCACCATAACCTCGTCTGCCATATAGCGAACAACCGAGAGGTCGTGGCTGATGAAGACATAGGTCAGGTTCAACTCGTCCTGCAGGTCGGCGAGAAGGTTGAGCACCTGCGCCTGCACCGACAGATCGAGTGCGGAGACCGGTTCATCGAGAACCAGGAGCCGCGGGTTCAGCATCAGCGCGCGGGCAATGGCGATACGCTGGCGTTGGCCGCCCGAGAACATGTGCGGAAAGCGGTTGAAATGAACGTCCTGCAGGCCGACCTTTTTCAGCATCGCCATCGCCAGATCGCGTCGCTCCGAAGCCGGCGTATTGGTGTTGATGATCAGCGGCTCCATCAGGATGTCGCCGATCTTCTTGCGCGGGTTCAGCGACCCATAGGGATTCTGGAAGACGATCTGGACCTTCCGGCGGATTTCCGGCGTCAGGTCACCCTTGAAGATATCGACCTTCTTACCGTCGATGAAGAGTTCGCCCGCCGTGGCCGGGTCGATCATCGTGATGATACGGGCGAGCGTTGACTTGCCGCAGCCGCTTTCGCCGACGATCGCAAGCGTCTTGCCCTGCTCGACGCTAAAGCTCACGCCCTTGACGGCATGGACCGTTCGCGCCTTCTTGAACATGCCGCCCGGCAGGTAGTAGTCGCGAACGATGTTCTTTCCTTCGAGAACTGGCGTCATCAGGCCGCTCCCTCCACAGTCTTATTCGGATTGAAAAGTTCGCCAATGGTTGGCAGCCGGTCGCCGGTCGCGTTGTCCGGGAGAGCTGCGAGCAGTGCCCGCGTGTAATCGCTCTTCGGAGTTTCGAAGAGCGAGAGCACATCGGCCTCTTCCATCTGACGGCCCTTGTACTGGACGATCACCCGGTCGGCCGTTTCGGCAACCACGCCCATATTGTGCGTGATGATGATCAGACCCATGCGATGTTCCGTCTGCAGGCGCATCAGAAGATCGAGGATCTGCTTCTGGATGGTCACGTCGAGCGCCGTGGTCGGCTCGTCGGCGATCAGCAGCTTGGGGTTGCAGGCAATTGCGATGGCGATCATGACGCGCTGGCACTGACCACCCGACATCTGATGCGGGAAGTGCCCGAGCCGCTCGGCGGGATCGGGAATGCCGACCGCCTGGAAAAGCTCGATCGCGCGCTTGCGCCGCGCCGCCTTGTCGAGGCCGAGGTGAATTCTCAGCACCTCTTCAATCTGGAAACCAACGGTGAAGCAGGGATTGAGGCTGGCGATTGGTTCCTGGAAGATCATCGACATATCCTTGCCGATGATCTCGCGCCGTTTGGCTCCGGACATGCCGAGCAGGTTCTGGCCGTCGAAGAGCATCTTGTCGGCCGTTACCTTCGCCGTCCACGGCAGGAGGCCCATGGCAGCCAGCATCGAGACAGATTTGCCGGAGCCGGATTCGCCGACGATCGCCAGAACCTCGCCTGCATCGACCTTCAGCGAAACGCCGTCTACGGCGCGGAAAGGACCGGTCGACGTCTGAAACTCAACGACGAGATTTTCAATTTCGAGAAGCGCCATCTCAGGACCTCTTCATCTTGGGATCGAGCGCATCACGCAGGCCGTCGCCCATCAGGTTGATGGCGAGAACGGTGATCAGGATCGCAAGACCCGGAAATGTAACGACCCACCAGGCGCGCGATATGAACTCGCGGGATTCGGCAAGCATCGTACCCCATTCAGGTGTCGGCGGCTGGGCGCCCATGCCGAGGAAGCCGAGAGCGGCTGCATCGAGGATCGCGGCGGAGAAGGCGAGCGTTGCCTGGACGATAAGCGGTCCGAGGCAGTTCGGCAGGATCGTCTTGAACATCAGCCGGAAGGTGCCGGCACCCGCGACGCGGGACGCTACCACATATTCCTTCTCACGCTCGCCCATCACGGCGGCGCGCGTCAGGCGCACGAAATGCGGCTGGTTGACGATCGAGATCGCGATCATGGCGTTGAGCAGGCCGGGACCGAGAACCGCAACGAGCACGAGGGCCAGAAGCAGCGACGGGAAGGCCAGGATGATATCCATGAGGCGCATGATGACGATATCAACACGACCGCGGAAATAACCGGCGACGAGGCCGATCAAGACGCCCGAGATCACCGACAACGTCACGACGACGACGCCGATGAACAGCGAGAAACGCGCGCCGAAGATCAGACGCGAGAAAATATCGCGCCCGACGGCATCCGTTCCGAGCGGATAGGAGGCGCTGCCGCCATCCATCCAGAAGGGAACGGAGAGCAGAAGCTGGCGGTTTTGCTCATTCGGCGCATGCGGTGAAACGAGCGGCGCGAAAATCGCCATGAGAAGGATGATGACGAAGACAAAGAGGCCGATGACGGCGCCCTTGTTTCGCGAGAAGTAGTACCAGAATTCCGTCAATGCGGAGGGCTGGTCGGATTTTGCAGTAGCCATGCTCATGGACCGCTCCTAGTGCCTGATACGCGGGTTGACGAAGCCGTAGGTCAGGTCGACGAGCAGGTTCACCAGCATGATAATGCCGGCGATCATCAGAAGACCGCCCTGGACGACAGCATAGTCGCGTTTGAAGACAGCATCGACCATCCACTTGCCGATGCCCGGCCAGGAGAAGATCGTTTCGGTAAGAATGGCGCCCGCAAGCAGCACGCCGACCTGCAGGCCGATCGTGGTGATGACCGGGATCATGGCGTTTCGCAGCGCATGAACGCCAACAACACGTAAGGGTGCGAGACCCTTGGAGCGGGCCGTGCGCACATAATCCTCGCCTAGCACTTCGAGCATCGCCGAGCGCGTCTGGCGGGCGATAACCGCAAGCGGAATGGTGGCAAGCACCACGGTCGGCAGAATGAGATAGCTGACGGCCGAGGCGAAGGCGCCCTTCTGGCCGGAGAGCAAACTGTCGATCAGCATGAAGCCGGTGACAGGTTTGAAGAAATACATCAGCGAGATGCGGCCGGAGACAGGCGTCCAGCCGAGATAGCCGGAGAAGAAGATGATGAGTAGCAGGCCCCACCAAAAGATCGGCATCGAATAGCCGATAAGGGCAACGCCCATCACGCTCTGATCGAACCATGTTCCGCGCTTGACAGCCGCGAAGACGCCGGCCGGCACGCCGAGAAGGATTGCCACCAGGATGGCGCAGAGCGAAAGCTCAAGCGTTGCCGGGAAGAGCGTAAAGAATTCGCCGAGAACCGCACGTTTGGTAACGATCGAGGTGCCCAGATCGCCGTGCAGCACTTTTCCGAGATAATCGAAATATTGCACGTACATGGGCCGGTCGAAACCGAGATCGTGCATGATCTGGGCGTGACGTTCGGGTGCCATGGTTCGTTCGCCCGACAACAGCATGACGGGATCGCCAGGAAGCAGGCGGATGAACGAGAAGGCAATGAGCGAAACGCCGAGGAAGGTCGGTATCAGGACTGCGAGGCGCCCGATGAGAAATCGCAACATAGCAGGTTGTCCAATAGTTTCCGGCGGTCAGGTGGAGACCTGACCGCCGGTCGAGCCCGGTTTCAGCCGGGCAGTTTATCATTTTTCTTATTCGGCGATATCAACGCCGTCGAAGCGGTGGATACCGAGCGGATCCATATGGAAGCCCGACACCTTCTTGCTGACCGGAACGAAGACCAGCGAATGGTCGAGCGGAGCCCAGGGAGCTTCCTTCTTGAAGATTTCCTGTGCTTCTTCGTAGAACTTCGTACGGGCAGCAACGTCAGCCGTTTCCTTGGCCTTCGTCATCAGAGCGTCGTAGTCCTTGTTGCACCACTGAGCGCGGTTGTTACCGCCGACAGCGTCGCAGCCGAGCAGCGTATCCATGAAGTTATCCGGGTCGCCGTTGTCGCCTGTCCAGCCGAGGATGACGGCGCCATCGCGCTTCGTGTCGGAGGAGAGCTTCAGGTATTCGGCCCATTCATGGGTGACGATTTCGACATTGACGCCGACCTTGGCAAAGTCTGCCTGGATCAGTTCGGCGGCGCGACGGGCGTTCAGCATGTACRGACGCGAAACCGGCATTGCCCAGACCTTCATGGAGAGGCCCTTGACGCCAGCGGCTGCGAGAGCCTTCTTGGCGCCTTCCGGATCGTACTTATCGTCCTGGATCTTGTCGTTATAGGACCACATGGTCGGCGGGATCGGGTTCTTGGCAACCTGCGCAGCGCCCTGGAAGACGGCGTCGATGATCGCCTGCTTGTTGATCGCCATGTTCAGCGCGCGGCGGACTTCCGGCTTGTCGAACGGAGCCTGCTGGGTGTTGTAGGCGAGGAAGCCGACGTTCAGGCCAGCCTGTTCCATGACCGTGAGGTTCGGATCCTTCTTGAGCTCGGCAACGTCAGCAGCGTTCGGATACGGGACGAGGTGGCACTCGCCGGCCTTCAGCTTCTGGGCGCGGACAGCGGCGTCCGGGGTGATCGCGAAGACGAGATCGTCGATCTTTTCCTTGCCCTTGAAGTAGGTTTCGTTGGCCTTGTAGCGGATGACAGCATCCGTCTGGTAGGCAACGAAGGTGTACGGACCGGTGCCGAGCGGCTGCTGGTTCAGCTGGGCCATCTTGCCGTCAGCGGCGAGCTTGTCGGCATATTCCTTGGAAACGACGGAAGCGAAGTCCATCGCGAGATCGGCCAGGAACGGAGCTTCCGGATGGTTCAGCGTGAACTTGACGGTCAGATCGTCAACCTTCTCGACCGACTTGATAAGGTCAGGGAAGCCCATGCCGGCGGCATATTCGTAGGAACCGCCTTCAACATACTTGTTCCACGGATTGTCCGACTTGATCTGGCGCTCGAAGGAAAAAACCACGTCGTCGGCGGTGAGATCACGCGAGGGGGTGAAGAAATCGGTGGTCTGGAACTTCACGCCGGGATGCAGCTTGAAGGTATATTCCTTGCCGTCGGGCGAAACCGTCCAGCTGTCGGCAACACCCGGCTCGATCTCCGTACCGCCGTGCTTGAATTCAACGAGGCGGCTGTAGACCGTACGTGAAGACGCGTCAAAGGTCGTGCCTGCCGTGTAGAGGCTCGGATCGAAGCCTTCCGGCGATCCTTCGGCGCAATAGACAAGCGTCTTGGAATACGCGGCGGTGGCCATGACCGAAGCCAGGGCTGTCGCTGCGAGCAGGACAGAGAACTTTTTCATGATATCGTTTCCCAGGTTTGTTCTTTTTTGATCTTTAGAGATCGGGCGCTCATTACCCCGATCAGCGGGCCGATGGAACGATATTTATTTGCTGAACGCAACGGCATCCGCAGAAAATTTTTCCAGAAAAGCAATTTTAGAAATTTTCGGTCAAAAATAGGCCAAAATTTGCAAGATTAAGGCACGTTCAACCGCATTTTTGTCGCTTTTGGTACAATTTGGCGTCGCGGAAGGCGTTGAGAACGGTTTCAACGAGCGCTGATATATCAACAATCCGCGAGTGCAAATGAAAAACCACGGCTATCGAAAACAGCCGTGGTTCATGACGATATCAGAATATTCAAGTATCAGGCGGCCGGTGCCGGAATGACGGGCTTGCGATAGTGCTGTTCGCCGGTGAGGCCAAGCAGGAAGTTGATCTGCGGCCGCGCCTTGACCAAGTCATCGATCGAATATTCGGTCAGCACGTCGAAGAAGGCATTCAGCGCCTTGCGCAACGCCGAATTCAGGCCGCAACTATCGACCAGCGGGCACTCGACCACACCATCTTCAAAGCATTCCGCCATGGCGAAGCTGTCTTCGGTGACCCTTACGACGTCGAAAAGGCTGATATCGGCCGCCGGCTTGCCAAGGCGCACACCGCCGTTGCGGCCGCGCACCGTCTCGACGAGGCCTGCCTTGTTGAGAGGCTGCAGAATCTTGAAAAGGAAGAGCTCGGAAACACCGTATGCTCTGGCAATCTCCGGAATCCGGCTCAAATTTCCTTCATTGGCTGCACAATACATCAACATGCGAACCGCATAGTTGGTCTGCTTCGTCAACCGCATGCCGATCTCCTAAATCATTTGTGAACCGTATATAGTGGCTTTCACAGTTTTGAACAATTCCAAAATATGAAATTCACATTCACGTTTCCCGCGACTGCTCGCCGCAGCGTTTAAAACGAAAACGGGCCCTTCTCGGACCCGTTTCCAAAATGGCGAAGGTTATTCGCATCACTTCATCGTCGGCATAACGAATTCGGCGCCGCCCTTGATGCCGGATGGCCAACGGGCGGTAACGGTCTTGGTCCGGGTCCAGAACTTGATGGAATCCGTGCCATGCTGGTTGAGGTCGCCGAAGCTCGAAGCCTTCCAGCCGCCGAAGGAGTGGTAGGCGAGCGGCACTGGGATCGGAACATTGATGCCGATCATGCCGATGTTGATGCGGGAGGCGAAGTCGCGGGCAGCGTCGCCGTCGCGGGTGTAGATCGCGACGCCGTTGCCGTATCCGTGCTTCATCGGCAGGGAGAGCGCTTCTTCATAGTTATGAGCGCGAACGACGGATAGAACCGGCCCGAAGATCTCGGTCTTGTAGATTTCCATCTCCGGCGTGACGTTGTCGAACAGGCAGCCGCCGACGAAATAGCCGTCCTCATAACCCTGAAGCTTGAAATCGCGGCCATCGACGACAAGCTTTGCGCCCTCTTCGATACCCTTGTTGATCAGGCCCTGGATACGGTTATAGGCATCCTTGGTAACGACCGGGCCCATGTCTGCCTTGTCATCGGTGTAAGGACCGATGCGCAGGGATTCGATCTTCGGGATCAGCTTCTCGACGAGGCGGTTTGCCGTTTCCTCGCCGACCGGCACGGCAACCGAGACGGCCATGCAGCGCTCGCCAGCCGAACCGTAGCCCGCACCCATCAACGCGTTGACGGCCTGGTCCATATCGGCATCCGGCATGATGATCATGTGGTTCTTGGCGCCGCCGAAGCACTGGGCGCGCTTGCCGTTCATCGCAGCCGTCCCGTAGACGTAGCGGGCAATCGGCGTGGAGCCGACGAAGGAGACGGCGCCGATATCGGGATCGGTGAGGATCGCATCGACGGCCGTCTTGTCGCCGTTGACGACGTTGAGGATGCCTGCCGGCAGGCCGGCCTCGATCATCAGTTCGGCAAGGCGGATCGGAAGGGATGGATCGCGCTCGGAGGGCTTCAGGATGAAGGCGTTGCCGCAGGCGATTGCCGGAGCAAACATCCACATCGGGATCATGCCCGGGAAATTGAAAGGCGTGATGCCCGCGCCGATACCGACCGGCTGGCGGATCGAATACATGTCGATCGCCGGGCCGGCGCCTTCCGTGAATTCACCCTTGGCAAGATGCGGGATGCCGCAGACGAATTCGCAGACTTCGAGGCCGCGGATGACATCGCCCTTGGAATCCTCGACCGTCTTGCCGTGCTCGCTGGAAAGCAACGTCGCAAGCTCATCCATGTGCTGGTTCAGGAGATCGACGAACTTGAAAAAGACGCGGGCGCGGCGCTGCGGGTTGGTGGCCGCCCATTTCGGCTGCGCAGCCTTTGCGTTTTCGACGGCGGCGCGCAGTTCTTCGACGCTTGCAAGCGCGACCTTTGCCTGCACTTCTCCGGTCGCAGGGTTAAAGACGTCGCTGGTGCGGCCGCTGGTGCCGGCGACCTTCTTGCCGCCGATGAAATGACCAATCTCACGCATGGGTGTTCCTCCTGATCTTTTGATGGCGCAACAATCGCACTTCAATTTGCACAAATCAATGCGCTGTAATAAGCAACCGTTGTGCGTATATTATAGCTCGATCGCTGTGACCGGTGCTCCTGCTTCAAAACTGGCACGGCACGCGGACAAGTCAAAGGGAGGTCGAACCGATGAGCGGGAAACCTGTCGTCAGAATGGCAGAACTGGAGATCGATCCAGGCATGCTCGAAGCCTATCGCGCGCTGCTGACCGAGGAAATCGAAGCATCCGTCGCGCTGGAAGACGGCGTCCTTTCCCTGAATGCCGTTTCCATCAGGGATCATCCGAACAAGGTCCGTATCCTCGAGGTATACGCCAACAGGGACGCATACGAAGCTCATCTGCAGACGCCGCATTTCCTTAAATACAAGACCGAGACATCAGGCATGGTGACAGCGCTGACGCTCATCGACGTCGATCCGATTGCAATGTGTTCAAAGCCATGAACTGGGATGACGTTCGCATTTTCCTGGCCGTCGCCCGCACAGGGCAGATCCTCGCTGCGTCGAAGAGGCTGGGGCTCAATCACGCCACGCTCTCGCGCAGGTTGACCTCACTCGAAGAGGCGCTGAAGACGAGGCTTTTCATCCGCCGGACGAATGGCTGCGAGTTGACCGCCGAAGGCGCTGTCTTTCTTGCCTCGGCTGAGCGGATGGAAACGGAGATGCTTGCAGCGCAGGCCAATCTCGGCCACACCGACACGGCAATTGCCGGAACGGTGCGCGTCGGCGCGCCCGATGGGTTCGGTGTTTCCTTTCTTGCGCCGCGCATGGGCCGGTTGATCGAGCGCCATCCGGAACTGAAGATCCAGCTCGTGCCGGTGCCGCGTTCCTTCTCGCTGTCGCAGCGCGAGGCGGATATCGCCATTACGCTGGAGCGTCCGGAACAGGGACGGCTCGTCTCGTCCAAGCTGACCGACTATACGCTCGGCCTCTACGCGTCGCAGGATTATCTGGCGCAGCGTGGAAAGCCCGAAGATGTCGATGCCTTGAAGGCCCATCCGCGCATCGGCTACGTCGAAGACCTGATCTTCACTGCCTCCCTGAATTTCTCTGGCGAGGTGATGCGCAGCTGGGATGCGGGGTTCGAGATCTCGACGGCGATCGGCCAGACCGAGGCCGTACGTTCCGGCGCCGGCGTCGGCATCCTGCACGACTATATCGCCCGGCAATACCAGGAACTGGTGCGCATCCTGCCGGAGGTTTCCATCCGCCGCGCCTACTGGACGACCTACCACGAAAGCGCGCGCGATCTGGTGCGCGTGCGCAGCGTCATCGATTTCCTGCAGGAACTCGTCGACGAGGAAAGGCAGATCTTCCTGTAATACCCATTCGGAGATGCTTTACCGGTTCCTCGTTCTCGTCGGGATTTGGAAGCGGCGTTTCATCCGGCAGACGATCCGGTTCCGGCTCTTTGATCGGCGGCACTGGTCTCCAGCCTGGCGAGGGTATGGGCGGCTGATCGGGAATAGGTTCGTTCGGGACGGACATGGCCGGCTCCTTTACGATTTCAACATTGGATTATTTGTCGTGCCTGACGGTTTCAGCAGCGCGCACCGGCATGCTGTCGATGATGGCGAAAAGTTCGGCTGATGTGATCGGCTCACTGGCCTTCAGCTTCACGGTGCCATCCTTGCCAAGCAGGAAGGCGGCAAATTCGCCTGTGTCAGGCATGTCCAGCTCCTGCCGGAGCGCCTCGCCATCCAGCCCGTCGCCGCTTCCGAAGAGCGGCTTTATGCTGGATCCGGCAAGCTTGAGAATGACCATATCCCGCTCCTCAAGAGCGGCGCGATCGGCAAGCAACTGGTTTTCCTGGCGGGCTGCGCGGAAATTGTCCTGGTCGGCAATCACAATGAAGACACGGTTCTTCCACTGGAACTGTTCGAGACTGGCGACAGCCGCGTAAGCCGCATTCGTCTCATCGATCTTCGTTGCGACGTAAAGAAGGATCCTGGACATACACATACTCCCGTCGACCGTTGAACGGCGCGGGAGCGCAAGAGTTCCAATCATGTCCCTTGAAAGGGGACGACGGCCGATCAGAAAATGCTGATCGGCCTTGTCGCCTCATCAGATATGCAAAAAGGCAGAAACTGGAACCTGCAGTGCTGCAGCAATACGCCTCAGCTTTGCCGGATCGGCGCTTTCACCATTTTCGATTTCGAGGATTTCCCCATTGGCCAGACCGCAGGTGACTGCGAGGTCTTCAATGCTGTAGCCAACCGCACTGCGTGCGTCCCTAACCGCAGCTGCCACGTCAATCGGGGAAACAGCGGTCGATTCCTCTATATTCTGAACAGAAATGGACATCAAATTCTCCTTAATGCCTCGGTGGACTGTCCCTACCCCCAGGCGGCAAGCCGCCAGCATTTCGCAACGCAACGAAGACATTGGGCAATTGCTGCATCGCACCGCACATAAATAGGTAAACTAATGTTAACGGCAATAGCAAAATGCGAGCAGGCATCATTTTGACATCAAAAAGCGCTGATGCCGTGCATTGCCGAATAGGAAAACCAACTTATGGGAGAGAATGGTACGGTTGGGGGGTCTCGAACCTCCGACCTCAGGTGCCACAAACCTGCGCTCTAACCAACTGAGCTACAACCGCACAATGTCACGCACGGCGCGACGGGGGTCACATACGAGGACTTGAACTTTAATTCAAGCCCCGATTTGCGCTCAATATACAAAAAGGCTGAACATGCGGTCCAGCCTTTATTATCTATCGAGCCTGGTAGATCAGGCAACCTTGAAGGATGCCATGGCCTTTTCAGCAGCTTCCTTGGAAGGCTTTGCAACCTTTTCGGCAACCTGCTTGGTGGTTTCCTGCAGCGACTTCGCCTGCTCGACGGTCAGTTCAGCCTGCTTGCGGAAGAAAGAGGTCTGCAGCTCGAAGAATTCGGCGACGGACTTGACGCCGAGAAGCGCTTCCATGTGAGAGAGCGAGCTTTCGGCGTTGACGCGGAGCGCGTCGATCGCCTTGAGGCCGATTTCAACGCTGCCAGCCTGTGCGGTCTGGACCGTTGCTTCCAGCGTCTTGCCGGCTTCTTCGCCTGCAGACTTCAGCTTGGCATAGGCTTCCTTGGACTGCTGAGCACCCTTTTCGGCGAAGTCACGGAAGGACTCGGCCAGCTTGCTCGGGTCGAAAGAGGCAATTGAAAAAACGTCGTCGGTCTTTATGGTAGCCATCGGATCGTGTTCCTCTAAGATGGGCAGATCTTGTGCCCGCGATAAATCGGATAATTCTTATATAGGGCATTTTATTGTGCATTGCAACATCGTTGTGCGCCGCACAATGCGTTAACCTTGCCGCCCGAAAGCTCCCGGCTCTTCTGGACCGGCCGCAGACCTGCAGTTATTAATAAGCAGTTAATTTGAAGAGGCCGAAAGCGACAGGTTCGATCATGCCCGCAGTCCAGTATCCGTTCATCGACATTGCCGTGCATGCGCGGGTTCGTGAACGATTTTCGCGTGGCGAGGCCATGGTTTTGTTCTCGGCCGACCTTTCCCATTTGCTGTGGGCAAACGGTGCCGGCGCGGAGCTGTTTGGCCATACTGCGGTCTATGATCTGCTTGATCAGGGCGTCAGCCACGCCGACATCACCTTCCGCCAGCTCGAGGCGACTGCCCGCCAGCTTGGCGAAGTTGGCGACCAGAAGACTTTTGTCATCCGCATCGCCAAGGGCTTCCAGCGCGTTCAGGCTCCGGCTTCGTCGGAGCTCATCCGTCTCGCTTCGGGCGAGAAGGCCATCCTGTTTTCCGTTCCGGTCTCCACACGTCCGCTGACGGCTGGCGCAAGTGCTGCGCAGATGCTGCAGGGCCTCGATGACCCGGATACGCATATGGCAGTGATCGGGGCCGAGGGCGAAGTCGTCGCCGCATCGCCAGGTTTCGCCTTACTCGGAATCACGCAGCAGGCGGCAAGGACGCTCATCACGCTTGCCGGCGCCCATCCAGACCGGCTGGTGAAGCGCCCGGTTGCGACCGGCCGCGGCCACTTGCCGGCTGCCGTCGGCAAACTCAACGACGAGCCCGCACTCCACCTTCTGTTCGCCGTCGAAACGTCGATCGGTCATCTCGATCCCATCGAGCCCTCCGCCAAGGCCGAAGAGCCTGCGCCGCAGGAAATTGCACCAGCAGAAGCCGCAGCGGATGAAATCGCTGGTGTTGCCGCGCCTGTGGCCGGCTTTACGGAAGCCGAAGCGATCGACGCCGTTTCCGACATCGAAGAAGTCGAGGAGACGCTGGAGGAAATCACCGGCGAGGCAGAGGAGCCGGTTGAAGTCAGCGAACCGGCCGAGGTCGAAGCCCGTTTCGAGCCGTCGACAGATGAAAGCATTTCCGAGCCCGAAACAGCCGTCGTCGAAGACTCTGGCGAGCAGCAGGTGGATCAGCCGAGCGAAGCTTTAGTCTCAGCGGAAGAAACCGTAGAAACAAGCGCGGAGGCTCCGGTTGTGGAGCAGGTTGAGCCGGCCGCTTCCGTCGCCGAAAACTTCGCGGCAACACCAGTGGTCCCGGAAGAGCCTGAAAGCGCACCGAAGAGCAGCTTCGTCTTCAAGCCGAACAGCCGCGCCACCCGATTCGTTTGGAAGATCGATGCGGAAGGCCGCTTCAGCGAAGTTTCGCATGAATTCGCCGAGGCTGTCGGCCCGCATGCGAGCAACATCATCGGCAGCGCTTTCTCCGACGTTGCCGCCTTGTTCAACCTCGACCCTGAATCAAGGCTCTCCGAAGCGCTGGCGCGGCGCGATACCTGGTCCGGCAAGACGATCTACTGGCCGATCGAGGGCACAAGCCTGGTCGTGCCTGTCGATCTCGCAGCGCTCCCGACCTATACGCGCAACCGCGACTTTGATGGTTTCCGCGGCTTCGGCGTGGTGCGCCTGTCGGACGCGCAGGAAGATCCTCTGGCACTCGGACTGACGCTCGGGCCTGACGGCATCGGCCATGATGCCTCCTATCTTGGCCCGGTCAATGAAACCGCGCCGGAAGAGACGGCACCGGCAGAAGCTGAACTGCCGCAAGAGCAATCTGAAGAAATTGCCGAAGCTGCGCCGCAGGCCGAAGATGCAGTGAATCCAGAGCCCGATGTCGAAGAAGACACCGGACCGGAAGTGGAAACAGCGAGAGAAGTAACCACTTCGGAAGAGACGGCAGCAGCGGAACCTGTCGCCGAGGAGCAATCCGCCTCCGCGCCCGATGTTGTCGAGCAGCGCGAAGAGCCGCCGGCGCTACGCCTTTCCGAAACGCCGAGCCGCCGCTTCACCGACAAGATCGTGCAGTTGCACAGTGCCAGCAGCGGGCTGACGGCTGCCGAGCAGGCGAATTTCCGCGAGATCGCCAAGCGCCTCGAAGCCTTCGGCGCGCGCAGCGAAGAGCCGGTCGAAGCCCCACAGCCGGAACCTGATGTTGAACAGGCACCGGTAGTCGAAGACGTTGTTACCGAAACTTCTGTCGTCGAGCAGGCTGCACCGCACGAAGCGATCTACGAGGCCGCAGCAGAACCGCTGCCGGAAGAGGCTGCTGCGCAAGCCGAAGAAACATCCGCGGCCGAAGCGGAAGACGACGTGACCGAAGGCCTGCAGGAGACGGTCAGCCAGATCGAGGTTCTGACCAGCTTCATTCCGCCGCGCGTGAAGATGACGGACGGGCTCTCGGCTGCGACCGTCGATCTGCTACCTGTTGCCGTGCTGATCCATGCTGGCGACCAGCTGATCCACGGCAATCCGGAATTCCTGCGGCTGACGGGCTACGGTTCCGTCGAGGCCCTCTCCGAAGTGGGCGGCATCGATGCATTGCTGCAGCGCCACGACCTCGAAAACGGTTCGGGCACGATGATGCTCGTCAAAGCCGACGACAGGCTGGCGCCAGTCACGGCCCGTCTGCAATCGGTTCGCTGGGAAGATTCCAACGCCCTGATGCTGGCGCTGATGCCGGTCGAAAACCGGGAAGAAGGCAGGGGCGAGGTTATCAGGCTCGACCAGCGCTCCGACCGGATGGTCGAGAAGGTCGCCAAGCTGCAGGTCGAAGTGGAGGAGTTGCGTTCGATCCTGGAGACGGCAACGGACGGCGTCGTCGTCATCGGCACGGAAGGCGATATCCGCTCGATGAACCGCTCGGCAAGTGCCCTCTTCAACTACGACGAACAGGAAACACGCGGCAAACCCTTCGTCATGCTGTTTGCGCATGAGAGCCAGAGGGCGGTGCTCGACTATCTGCATGGGCTTTCCGGCCATGGTGTGGCAAGCGTACTGAACGACGGACGCGAGGTGATCGGCCGCGAGGCCGCCGGCGGTTTCGTGCCGCTGTTCATGACCATGGGCCGCCTGACCTCATCCAACGGCTATTGCGCCGTCATCCGCGACATCACCCAGTGGAAGCGCACCGAAGACGAGTTGCGCAATGCCAAGGGCGCGGCCGAAACCGCCAACGCCCACAAGACGGATTTCCTGGCGCGCGTCAGCCATGAGATCCGCACTCCGCTCAACGCCATCATCGGATTTTCCGACATGATGGCGAGCGAGCGCTTCGGGCCGATCGGCCATCCGCGCTACATCGAATATGCCAACGATATCGGCCGTTCCGGCCGGCATGTCCTCGACATCGTCAACGACCTGCTCGATATTTCCAAGATCGAAGCTGGTGAGATGGATCTCGATTTCGCCTCCGTCGGCCTCAACGAAGCGATCTCGGAAGCAGTGGCGCTGGTGCAGCCGCAGGCGAATAGCCAACGGGTCATCATCCGCACTGCCCTTTCGCAGTCGGTGCCCGATGTCGTCGCCGACCTGCGCTCGATCAAGCAGATCGCGCTGAACATCCTGTCGAACGCCATCCGCTTCACGCCATCAGGCGGGCAGATCGTCGTTTCCACTTCCTATGAAGCGAACGGCAGCGTCGCGATGCGGGTGCGCGATACCGGCATCGGCATGACCCGCAGCGAACTCGACCAGGCGATGAAGCCGTTCCGCCAAGTATCGTCCACGCAGTCACGCCATCGCGGCGACGGCACCGGTCTCGGCCTGCCGCTGACCAAGGCAATGGTCGATGCCAACAGGGCGATTTTCTCGATCAATTCTGCGCCGAACGAAGGCACGCTGGTGGAAATCACCTTCCCGTCGCAACGCGTGCTGGCGGGTTAGAGCCTTTCCTGGTCAGATTGAAGCATTCTGTTGGCTCAAACGGAGTCGGATGGTCGACCGGCCGGCGCGCGTCGTAGCCAGATCTACGGCCAAGCCGGCCGGTCGATCAGCCGGCCCGTTTCAGCCGACCCTCCCGCAGATTTGCCTCGCAAATCTGCAAGACTTGGAATCGCCGGACGCACTTATCGCTTCGCCATGGCGAAGCGGTGCGACCGGTGGGCCGGGCATCTTTCCGCCAGGATCAGAAGCGATCGGCTCGGACGTACCTTGGGGTATGCCCTTCGCCAATCGCTTCTGCCCTGAAAAAACCTGCTCCGGCAGAATGCTTCAATCTGACCAGGAAAGGCTCTAAAGCACTTACTTTCGCGCAATTCCGGAAGCAAAACCGCTTTACACTTTTGCTGGAATTGCTCGCCAAAGAAAAGGCAGCCAATGGCTGCCTTCGAGAGTTGGTGCTGGTAAAACAAGAGCTTAGTCGATCAACGTCATGTTTCGGGAACCGCAGTTCCAGACCATCTCTTCATGTATGGTCTCCAAGTTGGCTTCACCTTTGACAAACCTTTCTTAACGAAAGGTTTCCAAAACGCGGAATTGATCAACGGCAAAAGCTTGTAGTTTAGCAGCCGCTATCAGACCTTTAGCTCTTCCAGTCCGGCAAAAAGCTTGAGTGCCTCGGGGTTGGCAAGCGCCTCCTGATTTTTCACCGGCCGGCTGTGGACGACCTCGCGCACGGCAAGTTCGACGATCTTGCCGGACTTGGTGCGCGGGATATCGGCGACCGCGATGATCTTGGCCGGCACGTGGCGGGGAGAAGCGCCGACACGGATGCGGGTCTTGATCGCCTTGATCAGATCTTCGCTCAAGGTGACGCCGGCCGCCAGGCGGACGAAGAGTACGACTCGCACGTCGTCATCCCAGTCCTGGCCGATGCAGAGCGCTTCGGCGACTTCGTCCATCTGCTCGACCTGATTGTAGATTTCCGCCGTGCCGATGCGCACGCCGCCAGGATTGAGCGTCGCATCCGAACGGCCGTGAATGATCAGGCCGCCATGTTCGGTCCATTCGGCAAAATCGCCGTGGCACCAGACATTGTCGAAGCGCTCGAAATAGGCGGCGCGGTATTTGGCGCCATCAGGATCGTTCCAGAACATGACCGGCATTGATGGGAAGGCCTTGGTGCAGACCAGTTCGCCCTTTTCCTGACGGACTGGCTTGCCTTCGTCATTCCAGACGTCGACGGCAAGGCCGAGGCCAGCTCCCTGGATCTCACCGCGCCAGACGGGCTGCAGCGGATTGCCGAGCACGAAGCAAGACACGATATCCGTGCCACCGGAAATCGAGGCAAGCTGGACGTCTTCCTTGATACCTTCATAGACGAAGGCGAAACCTTCAGGCGACAGCGGCGAACCGGTGGAGGTGATCAGCCGCAAGCTCGAGAGATCATGGCTCGTGCGCGGCGTCAGTCCACTCTTGCGCACCGCGTCGATATATTTGGCCGAGGTCCCGAAGATCGCGAATTTCTCCTCGGCCGCATAGTCGAAGAGCACATTGCCATCAGGCGCGAAAGGCGATCCGTCGAAAAGGCAGAGCGTGGCACCGGAGGCAAGGCCGCTCGCCAGCCAGTTCCACATCATCCAGCCGCAGGTGGTGAAGTAGAAAAGCTTGTCCCCAGGCTGCACTCCGCAATGCAGGCGATGCTCTTTCAGGTGCTGAAGCAGCGTGCCTCCGGCAGAATGCACGATGCATTTCGGTACGCCTGTTGTGCCCGAGGAAAACAGAATATAGGCCGGATGGGCGAAAGGCAGCTGCACGAACTCGATCGGCTTCGGCGCATAGGGAGCAACGAATTCTGAAAGCGTCTCGCCGCCGGCGGTTTCGCGCGCGACCTCTTCGGCGTTACCGGCATAATGGACCACCAGCGTCGGCACACCGAGGCTCTTGGCGACGTTCGCCACCTTCGACTTCACGTCCTGCAGCTTGCCATTATACCAATAGGCATCGCAGGCGATGAAAAGTTTCGGCGCAATCTGCCCGAAACGATCGAGCACGCCTTGCTCGCCGAAGTCCGGAGAACAGGACGACCAGATGGCGCCGATCGACGTTGCCGCCAGCATGGCAGCTATCGTTTCCGGCATGTTGGGCATCATGGCCGCGACACGGTCGCCCTCGCCGATGCCGAGCGCGCGAAAGCCCTGCTGGAGCTGTGATACAAGCGCGCGCAGGCGATCCCACGACCAGCGGTCTTCGACCTTGTCCTCACCGCGGAAAATGATGGCATCTCCCTGCCCGCTTCCGCTCAGCAGGTTTTCAGCGAAGTTCAGGTGCGCCTCAGGAAAGAAGCGTGCCTCCAGCATGCGGTCGCCGTTAACGAGAATATCCGCGCCGCGCTCTCCCTTCACGCCGCAGAAATTCCACAAGGCCGACCAGAAGCTCTCCCGATCGGCGATCGACCAGGCATGCAGATCCTCAAAGCCTTTCAAGGCGAGACCGAAGTCTCCATTGCAGCGCTGCATAAAGGCATGGATCGGGCTATTTTCGATCCCATCTTCCGTGGGCTTCCAAAGCGGCTGATTTTCCTGCATTCAATCCTCCTCCCCAATGCGGAACTTATAGCATGCTGCATTGCATTATAAAGTGTGCAGCGACGCGATCCGCCGCGCGTGGGATTTGCATATGCCCGGTATTTCATATATCCGGCAAAATCAGAAAATAACGGGTAACCGGCTGAAGTTCCGGCGGAGCTCATGGGTACGTCAAGACAAGGCAGATGGCGAAAAAGGATCGGCCCCGTCTCACGCTGGCTGCCGGCATTTGCCCGTGTCTCCACCATCATATTGTTAATCGGGCTTGCCTTCTTCCTCGCGCTCAGGATCGCCGCTCCCTATCTTATTTCCACCGGCTTCGTGCGCTCCGGCATCGAGGATGCTCTGTCGAAATGGACGGGCTATCACGCCGAGATCAAGGGCAATCCGGTCCTCGAATTCTGGCCGACGCCACGCATTACGCTCAACAACGTCACCATCCGCCAGCCGCGTGAAAGCGGCGACAAACTGCTCGGCCGCATCGAGAGCCTTTCAGCCGATTTCAACCTGATCGATGCGCTGCGCGGCCGCACTCGCTTCCACGAATTTCATCTGCTGAGGCCCAGCCTCGCGCTGACGCGCGATGAGAACGGCCTGATCGACTGGAGCTATACCGGCCTTCTGGCGCGCGCCATCGGTGGCGTGCGGGATGACGGCGGCACCGAGGTTCTCGATCCGAAGCTCGACGCCGACATCGGTGCCGTGACGGTCGAGGACGGCACGCTGACCCTGACCGATACGCAGACAGGCAATGTCTACCACTTCGACAGCGTCGCAGCCGATATCGCCTGGCCGAAGCTGTCGAGAGCCATTTCGGCCGTCCTCATTGCCCGGTTCAACGGCGAGGACCTAAAGGTCGATTTTGCCTCTGCCGCGCCGCTGCTCGTCTTCGCCGGCAAGAATGCCGAGATGAAAGCCTCGATCGCTTCCAATCTGATGACCGCGCGTTTCCAGGGTGTCGGCAGCATGGTGAGCCTCTCGTCGGTCTCAGGCAACATCAACGCCAGCTTTCCTGATGTGCAGGCCCTCTTGAAATGGTCCGGCAGATCTATCCCGGGGATCGAGTCGCTGAAGAGCGCGTCGATGACCTCGGATGTGACGTCGGTATCCAACGGTTTCCGCTTCAACAATGTCAGTATGGCGCTGAACGATGCGAGCGCCACCGGTGTGATGGATTTCACCGTCGCGCCCGGCAAGCGGCCGAAAATCGGCGGGACACTTGCCTTCGATCAGATGAACCTCAAACCATTCCTCGATGCCTTCGCGCTCAGACTTGCCGCCGGCGGCCTTGGCGACTTGCTGCTACCGAGCCCTCTCGGACCGCTGCAACTTCTCGATCTCGATGTGCGGCTTTCCGCGCGACAGGCGCAGATGGGTATCTTCTCGCTTGCGGATGTCGGCGCCAGCGTGATCGTCGCCGGCGATGAAGCGAAGTTCGATATCGGTGACAGCCAGTTCGAGGGCGGCGAAATGACTGCCCATCTGGAGGCGACCCGCCGCGATTTCGATGGTGGCGGCAAGCTGCAGCTTTCAATCCGCGATGCGGATTTCAATGCACTTGCCGAAAAACTGCAGCTCAAGGGGCCGCTGCCGCATGCGACCGGCTCCCTCGATCTTTCGCTAGAGACGCCGAAGGCGATCTGGACGACGGGACTTGCCGATGTGACCGGCAAGCTCAGATTCTGGACGGCGGCGGGCTTCATCCCCGGCGTCGATGTCTATGCACTTCGCACGCAGGCAGCGCAAAAGCCGTTCTTCGCGCTGAGCTCCACTGGAAACGGATCCTTCGCCTTCAGCAAACTCGATCTTCGGGCCGACTTTGCCAATGGTACCGCGGAAATTCACGATGCGCGATTTGCCGGCTCCGATCAGATGCTGACGCTATCAGGCGTCATTACTTATGAGTCGAACGGGCTTGCGCTCTCCGGCGCGCTGGAAGCGATCGATCCGGCAAAAGCGGTCGATCTGCCGCGCCTGCCCTTCTTCATCGGCGGCTCCTGGCCGAACCCGGTCATTTCGCCGGTGCCGCTGTTCAACGTACCGACGAAAACTCAGCCTTAGAGCCTTTCCTGGTCAGTTCTAAAGCATTTCCGGACGCAAAACCGCTACAGGCTTTCGCCGGAATTGCTCTTAAGCTGTCGCCGCCGCAGCCCTCTCATCGCGCTCCCGCTGTACTTCGCGGCGCTTGGTGACGACAGATGCGCAGATGACGCCAACCGCCACGATGGCAATCAGAATGGTGCAGACCGCGTTGATCTCCGGCGTCACGCCGAGACGCACCTGGCTGTAGATCTTCATCGGCAGCGTGGTTGCGCCCGGTCCTGACGTGAAGCTCGCAATCACGAGGTCGTCTAGCGACAGGGTGAAAGCCAGAACCCAGCCGGAAAAGACGGCTGGCGAGATGATCGGCAGCGTCACCTCGAAGAAGGTCCTGACCGGCGGGGCGCCGAGATCCTGGGCGGCCTCCTCGATCGACTGGTCGAAGCTTAGAAGCCGTGACTGCACGACGACGGCGACGAAGCACATGGTCAGCGTCGTATGCGCCAGTGTGATGGTCCAGAAGCCGCGGTCAAGGCCGATTGCCACGAAGAGGAGCAACAGCGACAGGCCGGTGATGACTTCGGGCATGACAAGCGGCGCATAGACCAATCCTGAAAAGAGGATGCGGCCGCGGAAGCGCGTGAAGCGCACCAGGGTGATCGCCGCCATGGTGCCGAGGATCGTCGCGAATGTCGCCGACAGCAGGCCGACGCGGATCGTCACCCAGGCCGCATCGAGCAGGGCCTGATTGGAGAGCAGCGAGACATACCATTTGGTCGAAAAACCGCCCCAGACGGTGACGAGCTTCGATTCATTGAAGGAGAAGATCACCAGAAGCACGATCGGCAGATAGAGAAAGGCGAAGCCGAGCACGACGGAGGTGATGTTAAAGCGGGTCCATCTAAACATGGCTTATTTCCCTGCCTCATCGGCTTTCGCCTGAACATTCTGGAAGAAGACGATCGGGATCACGAGAATGAGAAGCAGGATCGTCGCCACCGCCGAAGAAACGGGCCAGTCGCGATTGGAATTGAATTCGTTCCAGATCGTCTTGCCGATCATCAGCGTCTGCGAGCCGCCAAGCAGGTCGGGGATAACGAATTCGCCGACGGCCGGGATGAAGACCAGCATGCAGCCGGCGATGACGCCCGGGATCGACAGCGGGAAGGTGACGCGCCAGAAAGCCTGGATCGGCGTGCAGCCGAGATCCTGTGCCGCCTCGATCAGCGTGCCGTCCATCTTTTCCAGCGCCGAGTAGAGCGGCAGCACCATGAAGGGCAGATAGGAATAGACGATGCCGATATAGACGGCTGTATTGGTATTGAGGATGATCAGCGGATTGTCTATGAGGTGCAGCGACGTCAGGAACTGGTTCAGCAGCCCTTCCGGCTTCAGGATGGCAATCCAGGCATAGACGCGGATCAGAAAGCTTGTCCAGAAGGGCAGGATCACCAGCATCAGGAGCGTCGGGCGAATGCTGCGGGGCGCCTGCGCCATGCCATAAGCAACCGGATAGGCGATCAAAAGCGTCAGGAAAGTGGAGATCCCGGCGATCACCACACTCGATATATAGGCATTGAAATAGAGCGGATCGTCGGTCAGGTAGCCGTAATTGTCGAGGGAGAAGCTCGAGACCTTGTCCCAGAAACCGCCCCAGCCATCAGCGAGAGCGAAGACCGGCTCATAAGGCGGCATGGCGATCGCCGTTGCCGACAGCGAGATGCGGAAGACGATGAAGAACGGCGCCAGGAAGAAGAGCAGCAGCCAAGCGTAGGGAATGATGATGACGAGGCGATTGTAGAAGCGTGAAGTCAAGGTTCCCATGATCTCAATCCTTCAGCAGCACGCCGCCGTCCTCATCAAAGGAGACCCAGACTTCCTGATCGTAGGTGAAGGGGTCATCGACGGCGCGCTGTGCGTTGAGGGAAGAAGCCTTGACGACATTGCCGTTCGGCAGTCTAACGTGGAAGACCGTCATGTCGCCGAGATAGCCGATGTCCCAGAGCTCGCCCTTGGCGGCATTGGTCGAGGCATTCCCAGGTGCCGCGCGGGTGACGCGGAGCTTTTCCGGGCGGATTGCGAAACCGAGCGTGCTACCAACGGTCGGGGCGTCGGTCGAGGCCGTGCGGACCGTGAAGCCGCTGTCGACGGCGATTTCGACCGCGCCATTTGAGGCCGTTGTCACCTTGCCGTCGAAAATGTTCACGTCGCCGATGAAATCAGCAACGAAGCGGCAATTCGGCGCTTCGTAGATTTCGGCCGGTGTTGCCACCTGCACCACCTTGCCGTGGCTCATGACTGCAATGCGGTCGGCCATTGTCATCGCCTCTTCCTGGTCGTGGGTGACGACGACGAAAGTGAGGCCGAGGCTCTGCTGCAGGTCCATCAGTTCGAACTGGGTTTCCTCGCGCAGCTTCTTGTCGAGCGCGCCGAGCGGCTCGTCGAGCAGCAGCACTTTCGGGCGCTTGGCGAGAGAACGGGCTAGCGCCACGCGCTGGCGCTGGCCGCCGGAAAGCTGGTTGGGCTTGCGGGAAGCGAACTGCTCGAGCTTCACGAGCTTCAGCATCTGCGAGACACGCTCGGCGATCTCGTCCTTCGGCATGCCATCCTGTTTGAGGCCGAAGGCAATGTTCTTCTCGACCGTCATGTGCGGGAAAAGAGCGTAGGACTGGAACATCATATTGACCGGCCGCTTGTAGGGCGGCGTGCCCGAAAGATCGGTGCCATCGAGAATAATTTCGCCCGATGTCGGCTGTTCGAAGCCGGCCAGCATGCGCAGCAGCGTGGACTTGCCGCAACCGGATGCGCCGAGCAGCGCGAAGAACTCGCGGTGATAGATATTCAGCGACAGATCGTTAACGGCGGTAAAATCGCCGAAGCGCTTGGTGACATTCTTGAAGGCAATGAACGGTTTTGCGGACGGATCGGTCCAAGGTGCGAATGCGCGGCGGATATTGCCAAGAGATTTCATACTATTCCCCGAAAATACAAGGTTTCAGCCGGCCTCCACCCGGGCCGGAAATGGAAAGGCCCGGACGTTTCCGTCCGGGCCGAAATCTCGGTTATTGGCCGGTGACGACCTTGGTCCAGATTCGCGTCACGACGCGCTGCGTCTTCGGATCAAGCGGCGGCACGGTGAAGAGCTTGGCCATGATCTCCGGCGTCGGATAGATCGCCGTGTCTTCGATCACGTCCTTGTCGAGAAACTGCTGCGAGGCCTTATTGCCGTTAGCGTAGAAGACAAAGTTCGATGCTTTGGCGACGACTTCAGGCTTCATCATGTAGTTGATGAATTCATGCGCCTCTTCGACATGCGGCGCATCCTTCGGAATGCCGAAGACATCGAAGAAGATCTGCGCACCCTGGCTCGGAACAGAATAGTCGACATTTACGCCGGCCTTTGCCTCGGCCGCGCGATCGCGCGCCTGGAAGACGTCGCCCGAAAAGCCGAGCGCGATGCAAATATCGCCGTTGGCGAGCGCGCTGATATATTCAGAGGAGTGGAACTTGCGAACGAAGGGACGAACGGCAAGCAGGACCTCCTGCGCCTTGTTCAGGTCTTCCGGCTTCTTGCTGTTCGGATCGAGGCCGAGATAGGCAAGAACGGACGGAATGACGTCTGTCGGCGAATCCAGCATATAGATGCCGCAATCCTTGAGCTTCGCAGCCTTGGCCGGATCGAAAAGTGCATCCCAGTTCGGCTTTTCATCCGTGCCGAGCGCAGCCTTCACCTTATCGACGTTATAGCCGATGCCGGTCGTGCCCCACATGTAGTCGACGGAGTATTCGTTGCCCGGATCGAAGGTGGCAACGCCCTTCGTCACGATGTCCCACATGTTCGACAGGTTCGGCAGCTTGGACTTGTCGAGCTTCTGATAGACGCCGGCCGCGATCTGGCGCTGCATGAAAGACACGGTCGGAACGACGACATCGTAACCCGTGCCGCCGGCAAGCAGCTTGGTTTCCAAAGTCTCGTTGGAATCGAAGGTGTCGTAGACGACCTTGATACCGGTTTCCTTGGTGAAGTCCTCGAGGATCGAGCTGTCGATATAATCGGACCAGTTGTAGACGTTGACCACACGCTCCTGGCCGAAGGCAGGCGCGGCGGCAAGGAGAGCGACAACGGCAACTGCCGTCAGGCTGGCGATTCTTGACCTCATGATATCTCCTGTTTTTTTAAAGGTATCGCGCCCCCGGACACCTCTTATTTCCCTCTGGTTTTGCTGCAGACTAGAAAGGATTTCCGGAGCCTACAAGCGCAAAATCCTGCGGTGTCAATGATTTCACAATCACTGAAAATCGAAGGTTCCAAGGCCAGCAGAGGTCTCGTCCAGAGCAAGTGGACGCGTCAGCGGCGGCTCGGCCCGGGAAAGGCATCCGCGCCTTTCACAAAGGCGGCAGGCGGGGCCGACCGCAACCGGCAAGGCGTCGCTTCTGCCGTAGACCAGACTGTCGTGCAGGGCGGCATCGCAGCCGATCAACAGAGCCGTGCGCCGCACCCGCTCGCCGAACTCCACCACCGGCCCTTCGAGCGTGCGTGCGATCGTCAAGAAAGCCGCACCATCGGGCATGATGACCGTCTCGGCCAACACCCTGCCCGGCTCAAGAAAGGCAGCGTGGACGTTGAGCTTCGGACAGTGGCCGCCAAAGCGCGCCTGCGGAAAGCCCTGGGCACCTGTCCGGCGAATGACATGGCCTGCAGCATCACTCTCCATCAGGAAGAAGGGAATGCCGGCAGCGCCAGGACGCTGCAGCATGACGAGGCGCGACGCAGCCTGGCCGAAGGAGACAGCGAAACGGGCGCGGATGAGATCGATGTCGTATCGGGTATTCTGTGCGGCAAGAAGAAAGGCCCCATAAGGCATCAGCAAGGCGAGCGCCGCACTGCGAGCCAGCTCGAAGCGGGCGATGCGCCGCGCCTCGTCGGATGACAGCGGCAGTTCCTCAAGCGCGGCCTCGATCTCGGACCGCAAGGCGAGCCTTGCCACTTCGATGGCTATTTCCTGTGCTTGATCGGCCCCCGAAAGGCGCTCGGACAGGAAAAGGCGCATCGAGTGACGGTCGAAGCGGCGACGCAGATCCGGCATGACATGAACGGGCAGGATGCGGGTGGCGATACCGCGCTCGTTCTTCAGCCAGTCCTTCAGGTTGCCGCCGGCAGCAAGTCCGTTGGCGAAACTTTCCGCCGCCGCCTCGATGTCAGCGAAATAGGCGGGGCGGCGTTCCAGCACCTCCCTCACCTCGTCCAGAGGCAGGCGGCCGGAAGCGACCGGCGCACGGCCCTCGCCCGCCATCAGGGCCGTCAGGTCGGAAAGGCGGGCAGCCTGCTCGCGATAGGCGCGGTAGAGCTTGATCATACCGCTCGCGGCATTGGGCGCGGCATCGGCCACTTCGACAAGCTCCTGATCGCCCGGCAGTTCACCCGACAACAACGGATCGGCGAACACCTCCTTCAACTGGCCAAGGCCGCCGGCGGTTTCGCCCTGCAGTTCCTCAAGATCGATGCGGTAGACGGAAGAGAGCTTGAGCAGCAGTTGCACCGTCAATGGGCGCTGATTGCGTTCGATCAGATTCAGGTAGGAGGGGGAGATTTCCAGCGCCTCGGCCATGGCAGTCTGCGTCAACGCCAGCGCATTGCGGATGCGTCTGACTTTCGGCCCCGCAAATATCTTCCGTTCCGCCATGTCACATCCTTTACACCTTTGGATTTACAAGTCTTTACAAAATTACAAAACAACCCTGTAAATTCTCGTCATCCTAACCTCTTTCTCTGTCTGAAATCAAAGGTTTTTCTGGATAATTCGCTCGTTCTTGTAAATTCTGTCATCAGCGCTCAGGCGTTGGAAGTCAAAGAGGAGATTGGCATGACAGATTTTTACAAACTCATTCGCAATGTACCTGATGGCCGTTTCGACGGTATCGAGCGGCCCTATTCCACCGCCGATGTCGAGCGTCTGCGCGGCTCCGTCGCGCTCCGCTACACGCTGGCCGAAATGGGGGCTGCACGTCTCTGGCGGCTTCTGCATGAGGATAATTTCGTCAATGCGCTCGGCGCGCTCTCCGGCAACCAGGCCATGCAGATGGTACGCGCCGGGCTGAAGGCGATCTATCTTTCCGGCTGGCAGGTCGCCGCCGACGCCAATACCGCATCATCAATGTATCCGGATCAATCGCTCTATCCCGCCAATGCCGGACCGGAGCTTGCCAAACGCATCAACCGCACGCTCCAGCGCGCCGATCAGATAGAGACGGCAGAAGGTGGGGAACTTTCAGTCGAGACTTGGTTTGCGCCCATCGTGGCCGACGCCGAGGCCGGTTTCGGCGGGCCGCTCAATGCTTTCGAGATCATGAAAGCCTATATCGAGGCGGGGGCGGCCGGCGTTCACTTCGAGGATCAGCTGGCCTCAGAGAAGAAATGCGGCCATCTCGGCGGCAAGGTGCTGATCCCCACCGCCGCTCATATCCGCAATCTCGACGCGGCGCGGCTTGCCGCCGATGTCATGGGAGTGCCGACACTCGTCATCGCCCGTACCGATGCTGAAGCGGCCAAGCTTCTGACCTCTGACATCGACGAGCGCGACCAGCCTTTCGTCGATTATGATGCCGGACGCACGGTCGAGGGCTTCTATCAGGTGCGCAACGGGCTGGAACCCTGCATTGCGCGTGCCGTCGCGTATGCATCGCATTGCGACCTCATCTGGTGCGAAACGTCGAAGCCGGATCTGGAGCAGGCGCGCCGCTTTGCCGAAGGCGTCCACAAGGTGCATCCCGGCAAGCTGCTTGCCTATAATTGCTCGCCGTCCTTCAACTGGAAGAAAAACCTCGACGATGCGACGATCGCCAGGTTCCAGCGCGAACTCGGCGCTATGGGCTACAAGTTCCAGTTCATTACACTCGCCGGGTTCCACCAGCTGAACTACGGCATGTATGAGCTCGCCAGCGGCTATCGCGAGCGGCAGATGGAGGCCTATTGCGAGCTTCAGCAGGCGGAATTCGCTGCCGAGGCGCGCGGCTATACTGCCACCAAACATCAGCGTGAAGTCGGCACCGGCTATTTCGACGCCGTGTCGCTGGCGATATCAGGCGGCCGTGCCTCGACGACGGCCATGGGGGAATCAACCGAACACGCCCAGTTCAAACCGGCTGCCGAGTAGAGGAGGAAACGACATGGCATCCATTGCGCGCGTCCGCGAACGGACGGAAGAGCAGGCAAGCAGCATGACGGACGACCAGCAAACGGTGATCCGTATGCTTGCCAATGATCTGCACAGGCTGAACCAGTCCGTGATGAAGGCGGTCGAGGCCGGTGTTTCGGTGGAACTGGTACGCTCCGCCCGGCATCATGGCGGCGACGGCAACTGGGGAGATCTGCTGATCCCCGTCATCGTCGCAAACAGAAATTAAGGGTAGGGTCCGGGGGGGTAAAGACCGCCGGACCTACGCTATTTGACGCAATTGTCAGCACAGCGGAGTCGCGGCATAATTGAGCATATCTTCGAACGGAACTGCATATGCCCGGTTCGCCGCACGCAAAACTCGAAGTTCTGACCGATCTGATCTATGGCGCGCTCTTCGGCGAGACGTCGTGGCAAGCCTTTCTCGATGCGCTGACCGCGACGATGCCGGATGCCAAATCGACGCTGTTTTTCCACGATGCCGTCACGCGCACCGGTGGCCTCTCCCTCTCCTCTGGTCTCGCGGAAAAGGAAACCGAGGCCTATAACCGCTATTATGCGGCCATCAATCCGTGGATGCCGCGAGCCGCCACCCGGCCGATCGGCCTTGGCGTGATCGCCGATCAGATGCTGCCGCGCGATCAGCTTCTGAAGACAGAATTCTACAGCGATTACCTTCGCTGGATCGGTTGCGAAAGCAGCGTCGGCGTGACGATCATGCGGGAACGCGGACGCTCCTTCAATCTTTCGACGCTGACCTCGTCTTCCGATGCGGATTTCAATCGCACGAATGCAGAACTGCTCAGCGACCTGGCACCGCATCTGCGCCGCGCCTTCGATTTCATTCGCCGCGAGCACAGCGATCCCCATAATAATGAAAACGGATTGGCGCTCTTCGACGCGATCGGCGTCGGTATCGTCCATATCGGCGAGGATCAGAATATCCGCTCGATCAACAGCGCGGCGGAGCGGATGATTGCCGAGGGCGAAGCGATCGGCGTGACCTCGACCGGGCGGATCATGATCAATGACAGCGAGCTTGCCTCCCGCCTGTCGGCTCTGCTGCGCCACCGCCTGCAGGCATTTTCGCCGGCAAGCACGCTGATCAGGATGAAGGACACCAGCTTTAAATGCACGTTGGTGAAGATGCAGTCGGATTTCATCACCGAATTTCTCGAGGGACCGACAGTGGCGATGATCATCGAGCGGACGAGCCTGCCGTTGCGCCCCGATCTCAATGACGCCCTGCTCCGTATCGACCAACTGACGGCGGCGGAAATGCGGATCGCTGCCGGCATCACCGCAGGCCTTTCGCTGCGCGAAGTCGCACGGACGAACGATGTCAGCTACGAGACCGCACGCTCGCATCTGAAGAACATCTATTCGAAGCTCGGGGTGAACAGCCAGGTGGGGCTCGTGCGCAGACTGATGCCGTAGAGCCAGATTATCCGCGACTGGCGCGCTTGCCGGCGAAGAGGTCGGTATAGCTTTTCAAAAGCTTCGTCATCCGGTCGGCAACCGTGCGGATTTCCGGGCGGTGGCGATCCTCGGCATTCATGACGATCCACTGGCGGTGACGCAGCTCCGGCAGCTCGCCGCCGCACCGTTCCAGTTCGGGATCGAGATCGCCGACGAAGCAGGGCAGCACCGTCTTTCCCGCGCCCGCACGCACCAGATCCGGCAGGGAGCGCGGGCGGTTGACGGTCGCGACGATGGCGGATGCAGCATTCTGATAGGGCCAGCGCAGATAGGCGGAGATCGCATCCTCTGCGCCGACGGCGATCCATCTGGTGTCGTCCCGGCTGGCGTTGCGTCTGATGTAGACGGCATAGGCGACTTCGCCCAGCAGGCGGGCGGCGAGATTGCTTTCCTCCGGTTCGAAGGCGCGGATGCCGATATCGCTTTCCCGGTAGTTCAGGTTCGCGCGGGCCTCGCCGATTGTCAGGGAAATGCCGAATGTGTCCCCCGGCACACGGATCGCCGAGAAATTCTCCGTCAGCAGCCAGGAGATCCATGTGCCGGCAGCGATCCTGACGGTGGCCCCACCCTCGGACGATTGCCGCCATGCTTCGACCTTGCGGGCAGCGGCCTCCATCTCCTGCAGATGATCGACGAGGGTCTGCCCATCTGATGTCAGGCGGTAGCCTGTCTGGCTCCGGTGAAAGAGTGTGCGGCCGAGTTCCTGCTCCAGATCGAGCATGCGCCGGCCGATCGTCGCTGGGCTGAGAGCTGTGGCAGTGCTTGCGCCCGTCAGGCCGCCGGTACGGGCGACCTGCAGGAAAAGTTGATAGGAATCCCAATTGCTATTTTTCATGAATGAAAAACATAGTGGGATTTCGCTCGTTCAAAAAGCGAATTTTGATGTGTAGATCAATTGATGTCCATAAACGAGAGGACATCACGATGATCGATAATCTCATAATCGCAGACATTGCCGGCCGAATGCAGCGAGCAAGCTTGCTGCAGCGAACAAGACGCGACCGGATAAAGGAAGAAGATGCCTTTTACGACCACGCAGGAAGCAGCTTCCTGGTGCGATTTGCAGCCTGGCTGACGCTGCCGGCAGACGAGGCCGCCGGTCGCACGAAGGTGCGGCCCGGCGAAGACGAATGCGGATGTCAGGCCGCCTGTCTCACGCGGCCATGACCGGCAGCGCCTTCAGCGAGGCGGAACTGCTCGATGAGCGCCATCAGCATGTCGGCCTCTTCTGCCAGCTGACGGCTTGCCTGCGTGGCTTCGGCAACCATGGAGGCATTCTTCTGCGTCATCTGGTCCATGGCATTGACGGAACTGTTGACGTCCTGAAGGGCGGCCGACTGGTCACGGCTTGCCGTGGCGATGGTCTCGACGTGGCCGCTGATTGCGATGATCTCGTGGCTGATCGAGGCGAGCACGCTGCCGGTCTTCTGCACGAGTTCGGAACCGGCATTCACCTCGCGGGTCGACTGCTCGATCAGCGCTTTGATCTCCTTGGCGGCATTGGCCGAGCGCTGGGCAAGCTCGCGCACTTCCTGAGCCACGACGGCAAAGCCCTTGCCGGCTTCACCGGCACGTGCCGCCTCGACACCGGCATTCAGCGCCAGCAGGTTGGTCTGGAAGGCGATGTCGTCGATGACGACGATGATCTGTTCGATGCGCTGCGAGGCATCTTCGATGCGGCCCATGGCGGCAACGGCATCACCGACGACGGTGCCGGAACTGTCGGCCGTCCGTTTGGTCGCGGCGACGACATTGTTCGCCTCATGGGCGCGTTCGGCCGACGAGCGGACCGTAACGGTGATCTCTTCGACGGCAGCGGCCGTTTCCTCAAGGCTGGCAGCCTGGGATTCCGTGCGCCTGGAGAGTTCGTCAGCCGAGGCGGAAACCGAACCGCTGTTGCGCTGGATGGAAGCGGCACTCGCGCGAATGCGCGTCAACGTATCCTGAAGGCGTTCGAGCGAAGTGTTGAAATCCATGCGGAGCTGTTCGAGCCGGCCGACAAAGGGTGTTTCGATGGTCTGCGAGACATCGCCTTGCGACAGGCGTCCAAGACCGGCGGCAAGCTGATTGACGGCAAAATCGATCTGGCCGTCGAGCGTCCGCTTCTCCGCATCGTTGCGGCTGCGCTCGGCATCGTTCAGGGCGCGCTGTTCGGCGGCCTGCGTTTCCAGTTCCTGGCGAGCGACCGCGCTATCGCGGAAGAGAGCGAGCGCACGGCCGATGTCGCCGAATTCGTTCTTCTTTTCGACGCAGGGGACGGCGCTAACGAGGTCGCCCGATGAAATGGCGCGCACGCTCGACGTCAGCGCCTGCATCGGCCTGACGGAACGGCGGATCGCATAGAAAGCGAGCACGCCGACGAGCAGCATCACCACGGCGCCGACGCTAAGAACCAGCGTCTGCAGTTCGTTCATACGCTGATAATAGACTTCCATGGGTATGCCGATGAAGAGGATGCCGATCGTGGCACCCGAGGGATTCTTGACCGGGAAATAGCCCGTCATGAATTTGCGGCTGAAGAGGTCTGCCGGACCGTAATAGGCGTTGCCCTGCGCCAGTACTGGCTGGGCGGGATGATCCGCGGCAAGCTTGGTGCCGACGGCACGGTCGCCATTTTCTTTCTTCACATTGGTGGAGACGCGGACGTAATCGCCTCCCTGCTTTTCGAAGATGGTGGCAACGCCGGCGATCGACTGGGCCGTGCGGTCGACCAGCGAATAATCTGCAAAGGCAGGGATCTTGTCTTCGGTGACGCCCGACAGCACGTTGTCTTTCACATCGATGCGGACATCAGCATCGCTGGCGCCGTAGAGAACCGCCATCGAGCGGCTTGCATCCTTCGCGTCGGATACTGCGCTGTCCATGACATAGCTGCCGAGATTGTAATAGGTCACGCCGACAATCGCTGCGGTGCTGACCGCCAGCAGAAGCAGCGTGATCGCAACGATCTGGCGCACGATGGATGTCGAAAAGAAACGCGGCATCTGGAACCTCTGGCGAGCACAACCTTTATGACGTTCATAAGAATGCGTTAGGGAAAATTTTCTCTTAACGCAGGGTTCGCGCTGACCATTTTACTTGTCTTTTTTCAAATCTAGTATGATTTGATGACTGCATCATCTGCCCTCAGGGCAGGAATTTTTCAATCTATCAGTCTATTAACAACCTTAACGTGATTTAATTTACGCATGAAAATGGCCCCGGAGACGGGGCCATTTGCGTTGCGGATGGGAAGGCTGAAATCAGGCGGCGCGGTACATCTGCATGTCGCTGTCGCCGTCGATCTTGAACTGCTGCACGAGATGCAGCAGCGCATCCGCCTCGTTTGCGAGCTCGCGGCTCGCGGCAGTGGTCTCTTCTACCATTGCAGCGTTCTGCTGGGTCATCTGATCCATCTGGTTGACGGTGGAGTTGACCTCCTGCAGCGCGCTCGACTGGTCGTGGCTTGCGCGGGCGATCATTTCGACATGCTGGCTGATCGTGACGATCTGGGCGCTGATCTTGGCGAGAACCGTGCCGGTTTCCTGGACGAACTGCGAACCGGAATTGACCTCGTTCGTCGACTTGTTGATGAGGCCCTTGATCTCCTGCGCGGCAGCGGCAGAGCGCTGGGCAAGCTCACGGACTTCCATGGCCACGACCGCAAAGCCCTTGCCGGCTTCACCGGCGCGGGCGGCTTCGATACCGGCGTTCAGAGCGAGCAGGTTGGTCTGGAAGGCGATTTCGTCGATGACGCCGATGATCTGCTCGATCTGGCGCGATGCATCCTCGATGCGGCCCATAGCGTCGATCGCATTGTTGACGACGACGGCGGAGTCGTCGGCGCTGCGCTTGGCCTGGCGGACGATCTGATCGGCATCCTTGGCGCGCTCGGCGGACGAGCGGACAGTGACGGTGATCTGGTCGACGGCGGCGGCGGTTTCTTCCAGCGATGCAGCCTGCTGCTCGGTGCGTTTGGCGAGATCCTCGGAGGACTGGGCCATCTGGTTGCCGTTGCCCTGGATCATCTGAACGTTGTCGCGGATCTGGCTCATCGTGGCCTGCAGGCGCATCATCGAACCGTTGAAATCCTGACGGAGCTGTTCGAGACGGCCGATGAAGGGTGTATCGATCGTCGTCGAGATATCGCCCTGCGACATGCGCTCGAGACCGGCAGCGAGCTCATTGACGGCATATTCGATCTGGCGGTCCATCTCGCGCTTTTCGGCATCGTTGCGCTGGCGCTCATGCTCGGCAGCCTGACGCTCTTCGTCGCTCTGTTCCTCGATACGGATCTTGGAGATGGCATTTTCCTTGAAGATGCCAAGTGCGCGGGCCATGTCGCCGATTTCGTCGGAGCGCTTCTCACCGGAGATGTTCGTGTCGAGCGCACCTTCGGCGATGCGGCGCATGGCGGCAGTGATCTGGGCGATCGGCCGCTGCAGCGTCAGCACCAGCGCGATGCCGCCGACGATGGAGACCAGGATGCCGAGTCCGGTCGTGCCGACGGAGATGCTGTTGGCCTGATCGCGCTCGGTGCCGGCAGTCTGCTTCTGCTCTTCCGCAAAGCTGGTCAGCTGGCCCCAGACGCCGTCGAGCTGCTGTCGCGCTGCGGCATAATCGGTCGTACGCTGATTGATCACATCGACGAGGCTCTGTGCGCCCTTGTCCATAGAGGCGAGAGCGGGCGTAATCGCGTCCACAATGTCGCCGGCGAAATTCATGCCTTTGGCGCTTGCCTGAAGAGTGTTCAGCATGGTGTTAAGCGTGGCGATTTCCTGGTTCAGGCGAACGCGGTTTTCCTTGCTCGGCTTGGCGTTGAAATCGGCGAGAACAAGCTGCAGCGAATAGATGGAGCTTTCAAGGCGCCGTGTATCCTCCAGCACGGAGTTGGTCTGGGCGATGCGGCTGTCGAGCTCCACGAAAGTCGTCGTTGCCTCGCGCATCATCTGCGTGGCGGTGAGCTGCGTGTAGGTCGACATCTGGCGGAAACGGGAAACGAGGCGACCAAGGTTGGCAACACCCTCATCCGTGCCGGCCTCCGGCGCCGTCGCCTGAGCCTTGAGGTCGCTGACGGTCTGCGCCATCGACTGCGTCATGCTCTTCTGGTTCTGCGGCACGGAGATTTCGATCATGCGCTGCGCCTTGGCGATCGCAGGCAGCGCATCGGTCACGACCTTCAGCTTGTCAGTAGACGTCTGCGCCTTGTTGAAATCGTTCATGACGGTTGCCAGCGTATCGCCGCCCTTAAGCAGACGGTCGGCTGCGCGCAGCGTCGACGTTGCATTGCCTTCATCGGTGCGGATGTTTTCTTCCAGCTGCTTGGCGTCGTAGCTGACGTTGAAGCGGTTGGTAATCATCACCTTCTGGGCGTCGTCGATCTGCTTGCGAAGGGAGACTTCCTGCTCGTGCAAGGTCCAGAGCTTGCCGACGGTATCCGAAATGCCGTTCGTGCCCTCGATGGCAGCCTGCAGGTTTTCATGACCGGCATTGTCGCCGATCTGCGCCATGGTGGCATTCAGCGTCTGCCCCTGGGTTTTGATATCTGTATGGAGTTTGTCGCGCGCCTGCTCGTTGGTCGTCTGCAGGAAGTCGTCCATCGAGGCGTAGAGATCCTTGAACCCGCTCAGCGACTGGAGAACGCTGTTGGAAATCTCCATCCGGCCCTGCAGCAGACCGGAGGCATAAAGACCGGTCAGACCGACGGCGGAAATGGTGATGACGAATGGCAGTACAAAAATCAGAACCTTGGTCTGAATCTTGAAACGAGAAAGAATCTTGTCAATGAACATGGCGCGCCGTGCCTTTCATACACCACTCCTCCCGCCGGCAGCCTTCTGGCGCCAGCCGGGTGCATATCGAGCTGATCTACTAACAGTTGGGAAAACCCTGGAGCGGGCGGCAATCATTGCCAGTTCATTTCCGGCGAGGCCGGAAACACCCAAATATTCGTCTACAATGTGTCAGATTAGATATTAATTTTCGGATAAGCGGTGAGAGGGCGTTAGCCGTGATCGCACAATAGTTGCAAATTGCACGCCGCGTAATCGCGATATATCAAGTCGCGAAACCGAAAACTTCCATTTCAAGCTGCGAAAAGATCAGATGAAGTGGGAAAGAAGAACAGCAATGCTGGCGGCGGTTGCGCCGGCTGCGAGCATCAGATAGCGCAGAGTTACGAGCTTCGTATCAGGCTTTGCCTGGGCAATTGCGATGGCGCGGGCGCGTCGAGTGTTTCTGTTCATTGCGAAACCTCACTTCTATCTAAGCATAACAATCCAACAAAATGGCTTGCCGGTAAAGCTTAATTTAGGAACGGCTTTGCCAACCTGCCATTGAGACAGGATGGCGCAGCCAATCTTAAGAAGTCTTGAATCGGCTAAAAAGGTTTCACGTCTATAAGTATTAGCGTTTATAATGCCTCACCGGCGGCAAAACCGGAGGCCCAGGCCCATTGGAAATTATAGCCGCCGAGCCAGCCGGTCACATCCACACATTCACCAATGAAATAGAGACCGGGAACGGCCTTGGCCTGCAGGCTGCGGGAATCGAGCGCCGTCGTATCAATGCCGCCGAGGGTGACTTCCGCCGTACGATAACCTTCGGAGCCGGAGGGTCTGACAGACCAGTTCTGCACCGCCTCGGCAAGTCGGGCCAGCAGTTTGTCGGAGAGGTCGGCCATGTTGCCGCTGACCGCTTCGCGTTCGACGATATATTGCGCCAAGCGCTTTGGCAGGATTTCACCAAGCGCCGTCTGTGCGGACTGGCGCCCGTTTACCTGTTTCGCCCTCTTCAGATGCGCGGCGATATCGACATCCGGCTCGATATCGATGGTGATCGCATCACCTTCCCGCCAGTAGGAGGAAATCTGCAGGATGGCGGGGCCGCTGAGGCCCCGGTGGGTGAAGAGCAACGCTTCGCGAAAGGCAGTCTTGCCGTGACGGATCTCTGCGGGCGCAGAGATGCCTGACAGAGGCGCGATGCTTTCGAGCAAGATCGGATCGAGCGTCAGAGGCACAAGGGCGGCGCGCGTTTCGGTAACGGCCAAGTCGAACTGCTCGGCAATGCGATAGGCAAAGCCGGTTGCTCCCATCTTCGGAATGGATTTTCCGCCCGTTGCGATGACCAGCGAGGCGGCGTCGAAGACACCTTCGGAGGTCGAGACACGGAAGCCGCTTTCGGTCTTTTCGACTCCTGATATTTCGACACCGAGATGCCAGGCAGCACCTGCCGCACGCATCTCGTCGAGCAGCATGAAGATGATGTCCTTGGCGCTGTTGTCGCAGAAAAGCTGGCCAAGCGTCTTCTCATGCCAGGCGATCCCATGCCGGTCCACCATGGCGATGAAATCGGCCGGCGTAAAACGGGCAAGCGCCGACTTGCAGAAATGCGGATTGGCGGAGAGGAAGTTCTTCGGGCCGGCATTGATATTGGTGAAGTTGCAGCGGCCGCCGCCGGAGATGCGGATCTTTTCCCCCGGCGCGCGGGCGTGATCCAGCACGGTGACGGAACGGCCGCGCTGTCCGGCGCGGATGGCGCACATCATGCCCGCGGCACCCGCTCCGATGACGATCACATCGCTCTTGTGCCGCAAAATCCGTTTTCCCTGCTGAAATCGCGTCTTCTTTTTCCATCAGAGGGCGAAAGTCAACGCCTTCCACCCCCTCGCCAATTGCCAAACTCCGGTTATGATGGCGTTACGATCAACGCAAACCGGTGTGTCATGTCCCCAAAAAAGACGACGCTGAAGCCTGCCAGAAACGTACCCGCCTCGAAGAAATCCCCCCCTGATCCCGGATCTCTGCGCGGAGTTGCGAACTGGAAGGAAGCGGCGCAGTGGCTGAGGGCACGCGGTATCGAAGACATCGAATGCATCACGCCGGACCTTGCCGGCGTGCCACGCGGCAAGATGATGCCGTCCTCCAAATTCACCTCCAACACATCGCTCGCACTGCCTTCGGCGATCTACCGCCACACGATATCAGGCGAATATCCCGAGGAGACCGAAAGCTTCCGCTACGAGCCGCGCGACAGCGACCTGAAGCTCGTGCCCGACCTTTCCACCCTGTCCGTGGTGCCTTGGGAAACCGACCCGACCGCGCAGGTCATCTGCGACATCGTCAATTCCGACGGACAGGAAGTTCCCTACACGCCGCGCAACGTATTGAAGCGCATTCTCAGCCTCTATGCCGAGCGCGGCTGGAAGCCGATCGTGGCGCCGGAAATCGAATTCTACCTGGTCGCCACGAATGACGACCCGGACTATCCGCTGCATCCGCCGAAGGGACGTTCGGGTCGTTCGATTCTCGGCGGCCAAGGCTATTCGATCGCCGGCATCAACGAGTTCGACGAACTGATCGACGACATCTACCACTTCTCGGAAAAACAGGGCCTCGAGATCGATACGCTGATCCACGAGGAAGGACCGGCGCAGCTCGAAATCAACCTCCGTCACGGCAATCCGATCGAACTTGCCGACCAGGTGTTTCTCTTCAAGCGCACGATCCGCGAGGCGGCGCTGAAGCACGATATCTACGCCACCTTCATGGCAAAGCCGATGCAGGGCCAGCCGGGTTCGGCAATGCATATCCACCAGTCCGTGGTGGACATCAACACCGGCAAGAACGTCTTCTCGAACAATGATGGTTCGGCCTCGAAGGAATTCTTCCACTTCATCGGCGGCATGCAGAAATACGTGCCGAGCGCGCTTGCCATGCTGGCGCCCTATGTGAATTCCTACAGGCGCCTGCAGCCGGACATGTCCTGCCCGGTCAATAATGCCTGGGGTTACGACAACCGCACGACGGCCTTCCGCGTGCCGGTCTCCGATCCGCAGGCACGGCGCGTGGAAAACCGCCTGCCGAGCTCGGATGCCAATCCCTATCTGGCGCTCGCCGCCTCGCTGGCATCCGGCCTACTCGGCATCCAGAAAGAGATCGAGCCGACGGCGCCGACCGAGGATTCGGCCAATGAAGGCTCTATCGATTTGCCGCGCGGCCTTCTGGAAGCCGTGGCGCTGCTTGAAGACGAACCGGCCTTCGAGGAAGTCTTCGGCAAGGAGTTCATCGGGCTTTATGCCGGCGTGAAGCGGGGCGAGTTCGAAACCTTCATGCAGGTGATCAGCCCCTGGGAGCGGGAATTCCTCCTTCTGAACGTGTGAGGGTTCGCCATGACGAAAGAGACATGGCAGAGCCCCATCGCGCCTGGTCTGTCCTGGTATCAGGCAACAGTCGGCGAGCGGCCGGATTATCCGGCGCTCGACGGCTCGAGGCAGTGTGACGTCGCCATTATCGGCGGCGGCTATACGGGCCTTCAGGCCGCCTATAATCTCGCCAGGGCCGGCGTCTCGGTGACGCTCATCGAGGGCAGCAGGCTCGGCGACGGCGCCTCCGGGCGCAACGGCGGCCAGCTCGGCACCGGCCAGCGCTGGTGGCCGGAAGAGATGGAGGAGAAGATCGGCTATGAGCGCTCCAAGGCGCTCTTCGACCTTGCCGAAGATGCCAAGCGGCATCTCATGGATTTTGCGACCGAGCACCAGATCGATATGGACTACGTATCCGGTCAGCTCAGCGTTGCCCACAAGGAAAGCTACAAGCGGTACTACTACGAGAATGCCGAAATCGCAGCCTTCCGCTACGACTATCCGCATCTGCGTTTCATGGACCGCGAGGAGACGCAGGAGCGGCTTGGCTCCAAACGCTTCTATTGCGGGGTACGCGACGTCGGCACTGGCCATATCCATCCGCTGAAACTGCTGATCGGCCTTGGCAGGGTGGCAGCCAATGCCGGGGCCGATATTTTCGAAATGACCAGGGCAAAGTCGATCGAAGAGCGCAGCGGCAAGGTCGTTATCGAAACCGAACGCGGCACGATCACTGCCAACAGGGCGCTGATTGCCTGTAACGGCCATATCGGCAATCTGGAGCCGATCACGGCAAGCCATGTGATGCCGATCCGTTCCTTCATCGGTGCCACGGTGCCTCTCGACCAGTTTCCCAATGTCATCCCCGGCGGCGAAGCGGTGGCGGATTCGCGTTTCGTCGTGCGCTATTTCCGCAAAATGAAGGACGGACGGCTGCTCTTCGGTGGACGCGAGGCCTATACGGCGGACAATCCGCGTGACATTTCGCAGCATATCCGCCGGCAGATCGCCGAAATCTATCCCGCATTGAAAGATATCGAGATCACTCATGCCTGGGGCGGCTCGGTCGGCATCACCATGCCCCGCCAGCCGTTCGTGCGCGAGGTCATGCCCGGCGTGACCTCGATCGGCGGTTATTCCGGCCACGGCGTCATGCTGTCAAATTACTGTGGCAAGCTTTACGCAGAAATGGTGCTGGGAAAATCGGCCGATCTCGATCTCTTCAAGGCGCTCGATATCCCTGCATTTCCGGGCGGCGCGCGCATGCGGGCGCCGCTGCTTTTCCTTGCCTTGTCGTGGTTCGCCCTCCGCGACAAGTTTTAGTTCGATTGCGGATTTCCTCTGCGGGTAATTCGCTTTAAAACCGATGACGGACAGATTCATTGCACCGCACACTGGCTTTTTTAAATCGATTAGATTAAAACGGCCACCAACCAAGCCTGATTGAGAGACAAGCTCATGAGCAGCCAGATCATTCCCGTTGAGCCTTTTGATTACGTCGTCTTTGGCGGCAGCGGCGACCTTGCCGAACGCAAGCTTCTGCCCGCGCTGTATCATCGCCAGATCGAGGGCCAGTTCTCCGAGCCGACCCGTGTCATCGGCGCTTCGCGCAGCCCGCTTTCGCATGAGGAATACCGCAAGTTCGCCAAGGACGCGCTCAAGGAACACCTGAAGAAGGGCGAATATGACGAGGCGGAAGTCGAAAAGTTCTGCTCCCGTCTCTTCTATGTTTCCGTCGATGCCCGCACGGACAGCGGCTGGGATCAGCTGAAGAAGCTGCTCGACGAGGGCAAGGACCGGGTTCGCGCCTTTTACCTCGCCGTTGCCCCAGGCATCTTTGGCGACATCTCGCAGAAGATCCACGACCACAAGCTGATCACCAAATCGACCCGCATCGTCGTCGAAAAGCCGATCGGCCGTGACCTCGCCTCGGCCTTGCAGCTCAACGACAGTATCGGCCGCGCCTTCAAGGAAGAGCAGATCTTCCGCATCGACCACTATCTCGGCAAGGAGACGGTGCAGAACCTGATGGCGCTGCGCTTTGCCAACGCGCTCTATGAGCCGCTGTGGAACGCCAACTATATCGACCACATCCAGATCACCGTTGCCGAAGCCGTCGGCCTCGAAGGCCGCGCCGGTTACTACGATACGGCCGGCGCACTGCGCGACATGGTGCAGAACCATATCCTGCAGCTCCTCTGCCTGACTGCGATGGAAGTTCCTTCCTCGATGGATTCGGAAGCTGTTCGCGACGAAAAGCTTAAAGTTCTGCGCGCGCTGAAGCCAATCAACGCCTCCAACGTCGAGCAGGCCACGGTTCGCGGCCAGTACCGCGCCGGCGCTTCCGGCAGCGGTCCGGTCAAGGGCTATCTCGAAGAGCTGGAAGGCGGCGTTTCCAATACGGAAACCTTCGTCGCCATCAAGGCCGAGATCAACAACTGGCGCTGGGCAGGCGTTCCCTTCTACATCCGCACCGGCAAGCGCCTTGCCGGGCGCATGTCGGAAATCGTCATCACCTTCAAGCCGATCCCGCATGCGATCTTCGATCAGGCCGCCGGCCGCATCAGCCAGAACCAGCTGATCATCCGCCTGCAGCCGGATGAAGGCGTCAAGCAGTCGCTGATGATCAAGGATCCTGGTCCGGGCGGCATGCGCCTGCGCAATGTCTCGCTCGACATGAGCTTCGCCCAAGCCTTCAACGTCCGCAATCCTGACGCCTACGAGCGTCTGCTGATGGACGTCATCCGTTCCAACCAGACGCTGTTCATGCGCCGCGACGAAGTCGAAGCCGCATGGCAGTGGGTCGATCCGATCCTCAAGGGTTGGGAATCGACCGGCCAGCAGGTGCAGGGCTACACGGCCGGCACCTGGGGTCCGAGCCAGGCCATCGCGCTCATCGAACGCGACGGCCGCACCTGGCACGACGACATCTAGTCCGAGGTCTGAAGATATGGCATCGACACTGCATTCCTTCGCAAACGCCGCCGAACTCGCCACCAACCTTGCAGACAAGGTTTCCAGAGCGCTTACGGCAGCCATCGCAGCCCGCGGAGAAGCGAGCATCGCCGTTTCCGGCGGTTCCACGCCGAAAGCCTTCTTCCAGGCGCTTTCGGCGCGCGATATCGACTGGGCCAAGGTGACGATCACACTCGTCGACGAACGCTTCGTGCCCGCCGACAATCCGCGCTCGAACCATCTACTGGTCGATGCCAATCTTCTCCAGAACAAGGCTAAAGCGGCGCGTTTCGTGCCGCTTTACCAGCCGGCCGCCTCCGTCGAGGAGGCAGCAAGGCTTGCAACGGCAAAGAGCGCCGAGATCGGCATCCCCTTCGATGTCGTCATTCTCGGCATGGGCGGCGACGGCCATACGGCCTCGTTCTTCCCGGGCGGCAACAATCTGAGCCTCGCGCTCGACGCAAAGACGCCACGCGGCATCATCACCATGGATGCAGAAGGGGCAGGCGAACCGCGCCTGACCTTCACCTTCTCCGCTCTTGAGGATGCCAAACTGCTCATTCTCCATATTGAGGGCGAAGGCAAAAAAGACGTTCTCGCCAAGGCGGAAGGCAACGGCGAAGAGGCAGAAATGCCGATCCGCGCCATTCTGCGCCGGGCCACTTCCCCGGTCGAGATCTACTGGGCTCCCTGATACGGCCTGAAGGGCCGCCGGAGCCGGCGAGCAGATAGAAACGAACAGAACAAGGCAGGGATTTTCCATGTCCGCTCACGCACGCATTGCTGCGATTACAAATCGCATTGTCGAACGCTCGAAGCCGACCCGCGAGCGCTATCTGGAACGCCTGCGCGCTGCCGCCTCAAAGGGCGTCAACCGTTCCGTTCTCGGCTGCGCCAACCTCGCCCACGGCTTTGCCGTCTGTTCCCCCGCCGAGAAGGATGCACTTGCGGGCGACCGCGTGCCCAATCTCGGCATCATCACCGCCTATAACGATATGCTCTCGGCTCATCAGCCGTTCGAGACCTATCCGGCGATCATCCGCGAGGCGGCAGCGCAGGCCGGCGGTATTGCCCAGGTCGCCGGCGGTGTACCGGCCATGTGCGACGGCGTCACTCAGGGCCAGCCGGGCATGGAGCTTTCGCTCTTTTCGCGCGATCTGATCGCCATGGCGGCCGGTGTGGGCCTGTCGCATAACATGTTCGATGCTGCGCTCTTCCTTGGCGTCTGCGACAAGATCGTACCCGGCCTCATGATCGCGGCCCTCTCCTTCGGCCACCTGCCGTCGATCTTCATTCCAGCCGGACCGATGACGACAGGCTTGGCGAACGACGAGAAGTCGCGCGTGCGCCAGCTCTTTGCCGAGGGCAAAGTCGGCCGCGCCGAGCTGCTGGAAGCCGAATCCAAGTCCTATCACGGCCCAGGCACCTGCACCTTCTACGGTACAGCCAATTCCAACCAGATGCTGATGGAGATCATGGGCTTCCATATGCCGGGCTCCTCCTTCATCAATCCCGGCACGCCGCTGCGCGAAGCGCTGACGCGCGAGGCCGCCAAGCGGGCGCTCGCCATTACCGCTCTCGGCAACGAGTTCACGCCAGCCGGCGAGATGATCGACGAACGCTCGATCGTCAACGGCGTCGTCGGCCTGCATGCGACGGGCGGCTCGACGAACCACACGATGCACCTCGTCGCCATGGCGCGCGCCGGCGGTATCGTGCTGACCTGGCAGGATATTGCCGAGCTTTCGGAATTGGTGCCGCTGCTTGCCCGCGTCTATCCAAACGGGCTTGCCGACGTGAACCACTTCCAGGCAGCCGGCGGAATGGGCTTCCTCATCAAGGAACTCTTGAAGCAGGGCCTGGTGCATGATGATGTGCGCACCGTCTTCGGTCACGGGCTGCAGGCCTATACGGTCGATGCCCAGCTTGGCGACAATGGCGCCGTCGTGCGCCAGCCTTCGCCGGAAAAGAGCCATGATCCGAAGGTGCTTGCCAGCATCGAGACGCCATTCCAGGCGAATGGCGGCTTGAAGATGCTGCGCGGCAATCTCGGCAAGGCGGTCATCAAGATTTCCGCCGTCAAGCCTGAGCGCCACATTATCGAAGCGCCGGCAGTCATCTTCCACAGCCAGCAGGAGCTGCAGGACGCTTTCAAGGAAGGCAAGCTCAACCGCGACTTCATTGCCGTTGTGCGCTTCCAGGGCCCGAAGGCCAATGGCATGCCTGAACTGCACAAGCTGACCCCACCACTCGGCGTGCTGCAGGATCGCGGCTTCCGCGTGGCGCTCTTGACCGACGGGCGCATGTCCGGCGCATCCGGCAAGGTGCCGGCGGCAATCCACGTCACACCGGAAGCGGTCGACGGCGGCCCGATCGCCCGCATCAAGAACGGCGATATCATCCGCCTAGACGCGATCAGGGGTACGCTCGAAGTACTCGTCGATGCCGCCGACATGGCCGAGCGCGAGCCTGTGACGATTGATCTTTCGGATAACGAATTCGGCATGGGCCGCGAGCTTTTCGCGCCGTTCCGCCACGCGGTCGGCCCGTCCGACCAGGGTGCCAGCGTGCTTTTCCACGCCCACTGACATCGTCATCGATATAAAAGAAAAACCCGCGGCCGGAACCGCGGGTTTTTCATATCCAGCGAGACGCGAAACTGTTACGCGCGGATATCGAGGACGTAATCCTTGTGAGCCGGGTGCGTGCTATAGACGAAGATCTTGTTCAGCTCCTTCTGCGTCAGCAGGCGCAGGAAGCGAACTTCGATCGTGTTGTTCGGGAAGGTCTTCATCAGCAGGCAGCCCACCTTGGTGATGCGGGCGTCCGGAATATCCAGATAGAATTGCTTCGGCAGGGTATACTGCGTGAGGATCGCGAGGATCGCGCTGCTCATGGATATACGGACGATATCGCAGCGGCGCGAGGCGGCATGCATGACGCCCTTTTCCGTATATTCGATGCGCGCGGCGTTCATCGTGTCTTCCATCTTGAACCGCGCTTCGCGGTCGTACATGAAAGATTCTTCCTTCGCCAGGAAGTGGGATTTCGGAGGTGTTGGATTCGATGCGGCCATAGCCTTGGTTCCCTCAGTCGTAATGGGAAAAAGGCTAGCACCGCATATTTAACAGAAAGTAAGAATCCTTCCCCTGCACAGCCTCAAGAAGAAGGATTCCACCAAAAATGGATGGTCATTTCCTATAGGTGTGGCCCGACGCATCGAAGAGGTGCAGCTTCTGCCAATCGGCGACGAAATGCATCTTCTGACCCCTCTTCACATCATAGATGCCGGGCAGCTTGACGATGATCGGCTCACCCTGAACCAGGCCTTCGATATAGAGCAGCGTCACTTCACCGAGCTGCTCGACAATCGAAACTTCGCCCTCGAAGAGATAGTCCTCATTAGGGCTTGCAATGCGCAGATCTTCGGGGCGAACACCAAAGCTAGCCTGCTTGCCCTTCTCGGATGCGGCCGTTGCGATATTGAGTGTCACCGATTTGCCGCCTGTCAGCGTCACCGTCGTGTTTCCGCCGGCGTCGGTGATCGTTGCAGGAATGATGTTCATGGCCGGAGAGCCGATGAACTTGGCAACGAAAAGGTTTGCCGGGCGCTCGTAGAGCTCCAGCGGCGCACCGACCTGCTCGATATTGCCGGCAGAGAGGACGACGATGCGGTCTGCCAGCGTCATCGCCTCGACCTGGTCGTGCGTGACATAGATCATCGTCGTATCGGCCATCTGTTCGTTCAGGCGGGCGATCTCGATACGGGTTGCGACGCGCAGTGCCGCATCGAGGTTCGACAGCGGCTCGTCGAAGAGGAAGACCTTCGGATTGCGGCAGATGGCGCGGCCGATCGCCACGCGCTGGCGCTGGCCGCCCGAGAGGGCCTTCGGCAGGCGGTCGAGATATTTGGTCAGTTGCAGGGTCTCGGCTGCCGCCCGCACACGGCGGTCGATCTCCTGCTTGCTTTCGCGGGCGATCTTCATGCCGAAGGCCATGTTGTCGAAGACCGTCATATGCGGATAGAGCGCGTAGGACTGGAACACCATGGCGATGCCGCGCCTGGAGGGCGGCACGTCATTGACGAGCATGCCGTCGATGTACATCTCCCCGCCGGTGATGTTTTCCAGGCCGGCGATCATGCGCAGAAGCGTGGACTTGCCGCAGCCGGAGGGGCCGACGAAAACGATGAATTCGCCCTGGTTGATCTCCAGGTCGATACCGTGGAGCACGTCCACGGAGCCATAGGATTTGCGGATATCCTTAAGCGTCAGTCCAGTCATTTTCCTCTCCCCTCCTGATCCTTAAGCGAGGCGGGCGAAATACGCCCCCCAGGCCGGAATATCGATCTTGTCGCCGTAATTGTTGCTGGTAAAGCCGTGGCCCGCCAGAGCCTGCCATTCGCCCGCCGGCAGGGTCACATTGGTTTCCGCCGGTCCCATGTTGAAGATGCAGAGCAGCGTCTCGTTGCCGAATTCGCGTGTGAAGATCAGTGCGTCATCCTGCGGATCCTCGAACTCGATCTCGCCCTTGGCGAAAGCCGGGTACTGCTTGCGGAAGGCGATGAAGCGGCGGTAGTGCTCCAGCACGGAATTCTCGGCGCCCTGCTGCACACTGACGGCGCGCAGGATGTGTTCGACCGGCACCGGCAGCCAGGGTTTCACCGTCGAGAAACCACCCTGGGCAACCTGGCTGTCCCAGACCATCGGCGTGCGGCAACCATCACGGCCCTTGAATTCGGGCCAGAACTGGATGCCGTAGGGATCCTGCAGGTCCTGATAGGCGAGATCGGCTTCGGTGAGGGCAAGCTCCTCGCCCTGATAGATGCAGACAGAACCGCGCAGCGTCATCAGCAACGAGGCATAGAGCTTGGCAAAGGCATCGTGATCGGCAACCAACGCGCCCCAGCGGCTGACATGGCGCATCACGTCATGGTTTGAGAAGGCCCAGCAGGCCCAGCCATCGGGAGCGGCCGCACCGAAATCCTTCATGACTTCCTCAACGCGCTCGGGCGAAAGCGGATCGGGCGCCAGGAATTCGAAGGCGTAGCACATGTGCATCTTGTCATTGCCGGACGTATATTCGCCAACGATTTCGAGACCGCGCTGGCTGTCGCCGACCTCACCGACAGCCGCTATTGCCGGGAACTCTTCCAGCACCGCACGGAAGCGCTTCAGGAATTCGAGGTTTTCCGGGCGGTTCTTGTCGTAAAGATGCTCCTGGAAATTATAGGGGTTCACGGCAGGCGCGGTGGAGGCATTGCGGCGTTCGGGAGCAAGCGCCGGGTTGTCGCGCAACAGCTTGTCGTGGAAGTAGAAGTTGATCGTGTCGAGACGGAAGCCGTCGACGCCGCGCTTCAGCCAGAAACGGACGACATCGAGCAGGCGGTCCTGCACCTCGGGATTGTGCAGGTTCATGTCCGGCTGCGAGGTCAGGAAGTTGTGCATGTAATATTGCATGCGCGTTGGATCCCACGCCCATGCAGAACCGCCGAAGATCGACAGCCAGTTGTTCGGCGGCGTGCCATCCGGCTTGGCATCGGCCCAGACATACCAGTCGGCCTTGGCATTGGTCTTGCTCGAGCGGCTCTCGGCGAACCAGGGATGCTGGTCGGACGAGTGCGAGATGACGAGGTCGATCATCACGCGGATACCGAGGCGGTGGGCCTCAGCAATCAGCGTGTCGAAATCGACGAGCGTTCCGAAGATTGCATCGACGTTTTCGTAGTCCGAAACGTCGTAGCCGAAATCGCGCATCGGTGAGGTGAAGAAGGGCGAAATCCAGATCGCATCGGCACCGAGGCTGGCGATATGCGGCAGGCGGGCGGTGATGCCTTTCAGGTCACCGATGCCGTCGCCATTCGAATCCTGGTAGGAGCGCGGATAGATCTGATAGATCACCGCGCCGCGCCACCAGTCCTTGTCGGCGGTCAGAATGGATTGGGAAGCCACACTCATGGAATATCCTGTTTGAAATTACGTCTTGGGATGGATCAGCCCCCCTTGACCGACCCTGCCAGCAGGCCGCGCACCAGATAACGCTGCAGCGAGAAGAAGACGAGCAGCGGTATGATGATGGTGACGAAGGCGGACGCCGTCAGGATTTCCCAGTTGCCGCCGCGCGAGCCGAGCAGCGCATTCAGCGCTCCGGTCAGCACGAGATGATCCTTGTCGGTGCCGAGGAAGACCATGGCCACAAGCAGGTCGTTCCACACCCACAGGAACTGGAAGATCGCGAAGGACGCGAGCGCGGGGAAGGAGAGAGGCAATACGATGCGGGTGAAGATCTCGAAGTCGCTCGCGCCATCGACGCGGGCGGATTCGATGATCTCCTTGGGCAGGCCGGAAATATAGGCCCGCAGCAGATATATGGCGAGCGGCATGCCGAAGGCGGTATGCGCCATCCAGATGCCGGGATAGGTCTTCGACGGCTGGCCGATCAAAGTGCCGATCTCGTTATAAAGGCGCAGCAGCGGGATGAGAGACATCTGCAGCGGCACGACGATGAGGCCGACGACGAGCGCGATCAGCAACGCCCGGCCGGGGAACTCCATCCAGCTCAGCGCGTAGGCGGCGAAGGCGGCAATCAGGATCGGGATGATGGTCGCCGGAATGGTCACCGTCAGCGAGTTGATGAAGGACTGGCCGATGCCCTCGCTTGTCAGAACGGACTTATAGTTCGCCATCGTAAATTCGGGCGGGGCTGATGCCGCGACATAGATACGGCGCGGACGCTCGTCGGAAGCGAAGGCGGCGTTCTTCATATAGCGATAGCTGCCATCGCTGTTGATGACCAGGCTCTCGCCGTCGCCGAGATCTGCGGTCTGGCCGGCCTCGAAGGCCGAAGGCTGCTGGACGCGCACACCGAAGGCCTTGACCGAGCGGCCGGGCTGGTCGGCCAGGACATTGCCGGTGATGACGTAGATATCGCCTTCCTGCTTCTGCTGGTCGGGCGTGCCGAGGCGCACGGCGACCGTCTGCGTGGAGCCGGCAAAGGCGGTCCACCAGCCGGAAACGGTGATCTGGTCCTTGTCGCGGAGCGCACTGACGAAGATGCCGAGTGTGGGCACCAGCCAGATGATGACGATGACGAGAACGCAGAAGTGGACGAAAAGACGGGCGGGGCCGATCTTGAAGTAGCTTGCAGCTCTCGTCATCTCAGCGTCCCCTCAGTTCGGCGTTGGCGCGGCGCACGTTCCACACCATGATCGGCGTGACGGCAAGCATGATGATGATGGCGATGACGGCACTTCGGCCGGAATCGCCGCCGCCGCGGAACAACCAGTTGAACATCAGGTTCGCCAATACCATGGTCTGCCACTGGCCGTTGGTCATGGTGAGCACGATATCGAAGACCTTGAGAACGAGGATGGTGATCGTCGTCCAGACGACGGCGATCGTGCCCCAGATCTGCGGCACCATGATGCGCCAGAAGATCTGCCAGCCATTGGCGCCGTCGATGACAGCAGCCTCGATCGTCTCTTCCGGAATGCCGCGAAGGGCTGCCGAGAGGATGACCATGGCAAAACCGGTCTGGATCCAGACCAGGATCACCATCAGGAAGAAATTGTTCCAGAAGGGAACGGAAATCCAAACCTCCGGCGTGCCGCCGAATGTCTGCACGATGGCGTTCAGGAGGCCGATCTGCACATCGTTGCCGCCGCGATACTCATAGATGAACTTCCAGATGACGGAAGCGCCGACGAAGGAGATCGCCATTGGCATGAAGACGATGCTCTTGGCGATATTGCCCCACCAGATACGGTCGGTCATGACGGCGATGACGAGGCCGAAGAAGGTGCAGGCGGCGGGCACGACGGCGAGCCACAGGATGTTGTTGAAGATCGACTGGCGAAATTCGCGGTCGTTCAGCGCCCACAGGTAATTCGCTGCGCCGACGAACTGGTCACCCGAGCGATCATAGAAGGACAGGATGAAGGTCGCGATGACAGGATAGACGAGGTAGACGATCAGCAGGAAGAGTGCCGGACCAATGAACAGCCAGGGGCGGATCATCGCGCGCCGGTTCAGATTGGTCGAGGCCTGACGGATATCACCGTCCCTGACCGGCAAGGCGAGATCGAGAATCTTGTTCGAGAAAAAGAAATAGGCCGAGCATGCGAAAACGGCGACGACCACGACGCCCAAAGCGGACACTATCTGCAACAGCATTCGTCCCTCCCCTGCTTCCCTGTCTTATTTTGAAGGGTTATCGCCGGATACCGTCAATAGAGCTTGTGTGTTTGACCACAGGATCCGGTACGACCGGGCTCCCCCTCTGGAACCCGGCCGCTCATTCCGGTAATGCCGCCGGCTACCCGGCGGCATGAACTGGTGGGAAATTACTTGATACCGTCCCAGGCGCTCTGGATTTCGGCTGCAGCGTCCTGAGCGGACTTGCCGCCGACGAAATCCACCATGCCGGTCCAGAAGGCGCCGGCGCCGATCTTGCCAGGCATCAGGTCAGAACCGTCGAAACGGAAGGTGGTGGCCGAGGTCAGGATCTCGCCTTCCTTCTTCATCTGCGGGTTGGCGTAAGCATCGACGTTGACGCCCTTGTACGGGGTCAGGAAGCTCGACTGCGCCATCCAGAGCTCATGGGCGACCGGCGTCTTCAGGAAGTCGACGAAGGCGCGGGCCGTCGGAGAATCCTTGGCGATGGTGACGAGCGTGCCCGCACCCAGAACCGGCTTGCCGAGATCGGCATGTGCGGCATAGGTCGGCATGTAGAAGAAATCGGCATCGGTGCCGAGCTTCGTGCCTTCAGGGAAGAAGGACGGGATGAACGAAGCCTGGTGGTGCAGGTAGCACTTCGGCGGAACGGCGAAGAGGCCCTTCGGGCTGTCGCGGAAGTCGGTCGAAGCAACGGCTGCAACACCGCCGTCGACATACTTCTCGTTCTTGGCAAACTTGCCGAATTCGTCGATCGCGGCAACGACGGCCGGATCGGTGAACTTCACTTCGTTGGTGGTCCACTTGTCGTAGACGTCAGGCTTCTGCGTGCGCAGCATGATGTCTTCGACCCAGTCGGTCGCCGGCCAGCCGGTCGCACCGCCAGAACCGAGACCTATGCACCAGGGAACGCCGCCGTCCTTGACGATCTGATCGGTCAGAGCGTGCAGCTCTTCCATGGTCGTCGGAACTTTGTAGCCGGCTTCCTGGAAGTTTTCCGGCACATACCAGACGAGCGACTTCACGTCGGCCTTGTAGGGGAAAGCATAGAAGGCTTCCTTGCCATCCTTGCCCTTGTAGGTGCCGTAGCCGACCCAGCTGTCGCCGGCACCGTAATTATCCTTGACCCACTTGGACGTATCGTCGCCGAGCGGCGTCAGATAGCCCTTGCCAGCGAGATCGGCGAGAAGGCCCGGCTGCGGCAGGATGGCGATATTCGGCGGGGAGCCTGCCTGCGTATCGATGACGATCTGCTGCTCGTAGTTTTCAGAGGAGGAATACTTGGCGTCGATGCCGGTCGCTTCGACGAAATAGGCAAGAATGCTCTGGAAGAAGGCTTCGTCTTCGCCGCGCCAAGGGCCGAAGATCGTCAGCTGCTGACCCTTCAGGTCGGCATGGGCAGCCTTGAAGTCATCATAGCTCTTCCAGTTGAACTTGGAATCCTGGCCGGGCGGGAATTTCAGATCCGCGGCCGACGCAGCGCCGGCAAAAAGCGCCGCAACTGCAACACCCATCAAGAATGACTTTTTCATGTGATCAACCTCCCATCACAATCCGATAGCGCAGAATTTCATTCAAAGGAAATCTCAAAGCGCTTTGACAACGCAACTCATTCACTTTCAGCAGAATGAAGTCAAGCCATTTCGCGAAAACAGCGGGAATAGCGCCGCTTTATCGCGTTGCAGCAAGGCTTAATGGGGAATATGGAGCGATTTTTCTTGAGTCAAGCGCAGCAGATGCTACATATTTGAAAGCGCTTTGGAAGCCATTGGGAGGCGGCGGCCACTATTTGACGGCCACAGGGCAGGCCGGGAGGAAGCATAGCAGGTGAATCTCAAACAGCTATCGGAATTGCTGGGGCTTTCACAGACAACTGTGAGCCGCGCGCTTAACGGCTATCCCGAGGTCAACGAGGATACCCGGGAACGCGTGCTCCGGGCAGTCAAGGAAACCGGATACCGGCCGAACAAGGCGGCCCAGCGGCTTGCGACCGGCAAGGCCGGTTCGATTGGCCTTGTCATGCCGACGGCACCCGGCCATCAGTCGGATGTGCATTTCGGCGAATTCCTGACCGGCCTCGGCGAGGAAGCGGTGCGCCACGACTTTCACTTCGTCATCATGCCGGCGGACCCGGATGATGAGGTCGCAGCGCTGCGGCGCCTCGCGATCAGCGGCAATGTAGATGCGCTCTTCGTGGCCTATATGCGCGGCCACGACCCGCGGCTCGCCATGCTGAAATCGCTTTCCATGCCCTTCGTGGTGCATGGGCGCTCCTTTGGTTCAGAGCCGGACTATCCCTATCTCGACATCGACAACGAGGCGGCTTTTTACGATGCGGCGAGGCTTCTCCTGCAGCTCGGCCATACGCGCTTTGCGCTGATGAACGGGCCGGCGCATCTCGACTTCGCCATTCGCCGCAGGAACGGCCTCATTGCAGCGCTCGGCGAACGCGGGCTGGAGCTTGCGGAGGACTGCATGAGCCATACGGTCATGACGGATGAGGAAGGACTGATCGCCATGGAGCGCTTCCTGCAGCTTCCGGATCGACCAACCGCTATTTTATGCTCCAGCACGGTGCTTGCACTCGGCGCGATCCGGGCCGTCAATCAAGCCGGGCTGAAACTCGGCGAGGAAATATCGCTGATCGCCCATGACGATGTGCTGCCGCTCTTGAAGCCGGAGAATTTCTCCGTGCCGCTGACGACTACACGCTCGTCGCTGCGGGCGGCCGGCGTGCGCATCGCACAGCGGCTCATCGGTACGGTCAAGCAGGCGGGTCCCTTCCCCGAGCAGGAACTCTGGAAGACCGAGCTGATCGTCAGGGCCTCGACAGGCCCTGCCCCGCAAATCTAATCAGCCGCTTATTTTAGCGCAATTCCGGACGCAARACTGCTGCACACTTTTGCTGGAATTGCTCTTATCAGAATATCGGCGGCGTCAGCCCTGCCGAGCGATGGGCGGCAATCACGGTATTGGCCATCAGCATGGCGATCGTCATCGGACCGACGCCACCGGGAACCGGGGTGATGACGGCGGCAACCGGCGAAACTTCCGCAAAGGCGACATCACCGACGAGGCGGGTCTTGCCCTCGCCGCGCTCGGGTGCCGCGATGCGGTTGATGCCGACGTCGATGACGGTGGCACCGGGCTTGACCCAATCGGCCCTGACCATTTCCGGACGGCCGACGGCGGCCACCAGAATATCGGCGTTGCGGCAGATTTCGGCGAGGTTCTTCGTGCGCGAATGGGCGATGGTGACCGTCGCATTGGCATTCAGCAGAAGCTGCGCCATCGGCTTGCCGAACAGGTTGGAGCGGCCAATGACGACGGCATTGAGGCCGGARAGATCCTCACCATGGGTGCGGCGGACGAAAACCATGGCGCCGGCCGGCGTACAGGAGACGAGRCCGGTCTTCAGATCGCCGGTSGCAAGCTTGCCGGCATTGACGACGCTCAAGCCATCGACATCCTTTTGCGGCAGGATCGACTGGATGATCGGCTCGCTGTCGAGATGTTTCGGCAATGGCAGCTGTACGAGAATGCCGTGGATCGACGGATCGGCATTGAGCGAGGCGACGAGTGCTGCAAGTTCCTCCTGCCTGGTCTCGGCTGGCAGCGTGTGCTGGACGGATTTAAAGCCGCATTCCTTGGCCATGCGGCTCTTGGAGCTGACATAGGTGTGGCTCGCCGGATCGTCGCCGACAATGACGACGGCAAGGCCCGTCTGGACGCCTTTGGCGGCTTCGAGCGCAGTATTTGCCGATTTCACGGTTTCGATTACGGAAGCGGCAACCTGCTTGCCGTCGATTACTGTCGTCACGCGTCTTCTCCGCCCAATTTCGCGCCAGTCTATCCGCCCGCGGCGGGAATGATTTCCCGATAACGCCCTATCCCGTTTAAAAACGGCAAATGCAAGAGCAATCTGCGGTCGGGCTTTCGCTTACCGTGAGACCTGGTAGGCGTGCAAGCGATCGCGCAGGCTGGCGATTTGCGAGCGCAGCGCATCGACTTCCTCAGCCGCCTGCGGGACCAGTGCCGGCTCTGGTGTCTCCGTCAACGCCGAGACCGGCGCAAGTTCGGGCACAGGGGCGAGGATTGGAGCCTCGACGGAAACTTGGACCCGCACCTGTTCGGGCTGTCGGCGGAAGAAACGCGGCACGAAGGCGAAGCCGAGGCCCATCGCCAAACCAGCAACGCCGCCAACCAAGGCGCTGAAACCGAAATTACCGTCGCCGGAAACCGGCAGCACGAGAGCGGGCTTGCGAACCGTTACCCGGCCATCACCGATAGCGCCTGTCGTGGAGACCTCCTCTTCCAGGCGCGAGCGGGCGGCAGACGCCTTTTCCCGCAGTTCGGTCAGCTTGGCGAGATCGACGCCAGTATCGCGGCTCTGGGCAATCAGCGCGTTGCGGCGATCGCTGAGCTGTCTGCGCGCATCGATTGCAGCCTTGGCTGCTGCATTTGCGTTCTGGGCGAGGCGCGCCAATTCCTTGCCGATGTTATCTTTCAGACCATCGACCTCGGACTGCTGTTGGAGCAGGCGCGGATGGCGCGGTCCGAGGTCTGCCGAAAGCTGTGCCAATGCGGTCTTGGCAATCGCGTATCTATCGCGCAGATCCGACAGGGCGGGCGAGATCATATCCGGAGCGAGCGAGCCTTCCAGCACGTCCGCCAACTTGGCGGCCTTCAGCTTGTCGGCCTGTTCCTTGGCGGTCAGGATATTGTCGTCGGCATTCTTCAGATCGGCATCGAGCCCGGCGATCTGGCGCTGCAGCTGGGTCGCGACCTTGACATTGCCCTCGCCGTTCTTCTGACCGAAGGCCGTGAGCTCTGCTTGAGCCTGATCATTTTCCTTCCTCAAGGCAGTGGCCGTCTCGGCCGCTTTGCCTATGGCGCTGCCACCGGTCACCGCATCGGACAGTCGCATGGCGATACGCGTCGATTTGTCGCCGTCGCCTGTCGTTACCATCAGACGGATCGTGCCAGTGCGGTCATCGGGAATAATCGCCACGGCAGATTTCAGCGCGGCCTCGGCGCGCGATGCCGGATCGGCGGCTGCACCGCTGCCGGAGAGAAGATCGAAGGCGACACCAAGTGCATTGGCGCTGTTACCGGCAAATTCCGGATCCCGGTCCAGCTTCAGTGCCGCAACGGCAGAGGTGATGACAGGTACCGAAGACAGTCTTTTGACGGTATCCCCGACGAGGGCAGCCCGGTTACCTGCGCCCGCATCCACGGCAAGCGTCGTTTCCGCGGTGTAAAGCGCAGGTGAGGATGGCATCAGGATAGGGGTGGCGGCGCCGCCAAACGAGAGGGCAGCCATGATGAGAGCGCTCCTGATCCAGTTCGGGCGCCGTATTTCGTGCAAAACCGTCGAAATGGGCGCTCTTTCAACGGGAGCAACGCGGTGAACCTGGACGAATTGCGTCGTCGGCTCTGGCGCAGGACGAGAGGGTTCAGGTGCGGAAGCGGAGGCGATATCGTTCGCAGCCTGAAGACGCGAACCGAGGATCGTTTCGATCCGGTCCACCAGCGGTTCGGTCTGCCGCGCTTTCGCACGCTGTTCGTCGAGCAGCCGGCCTATGGCGCGCAGCAGTTCAGCTTCGGAAGGAAGAATCTCCGGCGGATGGGTGCTCTTTTCGGCATGACTTTGCCGCTGGCCGCGCGAGGAGGTGGTTGCGCGATCATGGAAACTGTTTTTCGCCCTGGAATCGTGCATTGGCGTCACATCTCATGCGCATGATGGCCGAGTTCGCTCAACCGCGCTGACGCGGAGGATTAAGCTACTCTAAATATACATGGCAAAGAAATGGTTAACCGGAACCTGCAGAAATCTGTAATCAGCCGGCTTTCTTCATCTGCTCGATTCTCTTCTGTTCGCCTGCAGTGTGCGCCCGTTCATCCGGCTGACTGAGGATGCGCGCACGCCGGCTGAAGCGATACTGGAAGACCCGGAAGAGGAATACCGGAATACCGAGGATATAGCGGCGCCAGAGGCGCGTCGGCTCCTGTACCAGGCGGTAGGCCCATTCCAGACGCATCATGCGCACGGTCTTCGGGGCGCGTGGCACAGTGCCCGAAACGAAATCGAAAAGTGCACCGACCGTCAGAACGAGACGTGCGTGGTCGGCGCGGATATTCTGATAGACCCATTTCTCCTGCAGTGGCGTGCCCATGCCGACGATCAGGATATCGAGCTTCTGGTGCTCCACCTCGTCGATAACGGATTCGGGATTGGCCTTGTCGAAAAAGCCGTCGGAGATCACGAAGAACTCGTGCCAAGGCGCGTGCCTGGAAAAGTTCTCGGCCGCCTTCTCAACGACCGCACGCGCGCCACCGATCAGGCCGATACGACGCGGCGTTTCCATGAAAGTCAGGAAGGCCGGTACGAAATCGGTACCGTTCAGATTGGCGGGAAACGGSGAACCATGCGTGACCTGGGATGCGATATTGAGACCGATACCGTCAGGCAGAACGAGGTTATGCGACATGATCTGATAGTACTCATCGTCGTGCAGTGCCGTCAGCATGTTGTGGGCGTTGACGAAGCAAACCACCGTCTGCCCGACGGGGATGGAAGCCAGTTCGTTGATGAAAACCAGCGCGTCGTCCCAACCGAGATCGCAGACCGGCAGATCGAAAATCGTCCGCCGCGATGCAAGCACCGCGAAGTTTGCAATCAGATTCATTCCAACCTCCTGCCGAGGGTGCGTCATGCGCCCGACATCCCGGAAAATAAGCCTACGTTTCCGCAGCAAAGGTCTTGTGAGGACCAGCAGCGTCCTGCTTGAAGCGATCTCCCCCAACCCCGTGGTGGCCATCCTCCCAAGCTTGTGCCGCGTTTATACCAACTCGGTTTCAAACAACCCTTAGGAAAAAACCTTGGATTTTCCTGCGCGCATAAGTAGTTAATTAACCAAGGCGTAAACGCAGAAACGGCGCCTTTCGGCGCCGTTTTTAACTGGTCGGTCGATCGTGATCAGTGACCGGCGGATGGAGCCGGCGTTTCGGATGCAGGCGCAGTCTCGATGATCTTGACCGGCGCGCCAACCTTCTGCGGCTTGCCGCCGGAATTTTCCTTCACGTCTTCCTTCGAAAGGTAGTCGAGCTGTTCCAGCATGACTTCGGCGACATATTCACCGCCGAGACGCTCGTTCATGCCCTTCTTGATCTCTTCGCGGAAAGCCCCGGGGTCGAAGGCCTTGACGTTGGAAACATCGATCATCTTGTTGCCGACGAGCAGGCTGAAGAGCTCGTCGGTCGTCATCTCCGTGATCGGCAGGTTGAGGCCCGCAATCATATCCTTGTGCATCATGAAGGAGATGCGGCCGAGGAAGTAACCGTTGACCGCACCGTTGCCGATGACGGGCACAGTGATCGTCTCGCCCTTCACAAGTTCAAGTGCGCTTTGCTTGGTATTCGATTCAACCGGCGCCGGCGCAGTCGCCATGTTCACCGAGAAATAGACCGATGCCAAGGTGACGGCGCAGACCCAGACGCCTGTGAGCACGAGCTTGATCATCAGGCATCCCGCGCGACAAACTGTTCCTGGGAATAGGTGCCGTCAGCATCAGCATCCTGCACGGCATTCTTCAGAAGATCGGCAACGGCGCGAACCGCCTCCAGATGCGCTTCGACGCGACGGGCGTTCAGCGTAAGCTTCTTCTTCAGACCGTGAAGCTGGTCCAGATGCGAAGCGGCAAGTTCGGCCGGATCGGTGTCGCGGAAAAGCATCGAGAGCTCGTACAGGCACCGGCTCTTATGCGCGTTGGAGACCTTGAGATCGAACTGCGGATCGCTGCCGATCCGGGTGTTCTCATTGTCGATTATCATTTCGAGGCGTCCGAGAACGGATTTGATCCTGTATTCGTTCGAAACTATTTCCATTTTATCCTCGATTATGCGTCGCTTGTTGCGGACTTATTGTCGGCAGTCGGAGTGCCGAAGGTCTTGCGCTGAAATTCGTCGATCATGCTCATCGCGGTCTTGCGATCGTCTTCATCCGTGGAGGCGTTGACGATCTTGCCTTCCTGGCGATGGAGCTGCTCGGCATACATCTGCTTGGCGATGCCGATGCCGTCACCCTTGGCCATGACGTTGCCGAGCTGCTCGGCCATCATGCCCTTCCAGATGTCGCCCGTTGCGCCTTTGCCGAAGACATTCTCGGCATCGCTCGGCAGCATGGACTTCACGAAGTTCTGCAGAACCATCGCCTCGAACTTCCGGTAGGTTTCCGGTACTTCCTCGGTCTTGGTACGGTTCTGAATGTTGTTCAGGCCACTCTTCTGCTTGACGTGGTCGAGAATGTCGACTGCGGAAGAAAAGCCGTTACCACTGTCGGCCAGGCTTGTCGCAGCAAAGGCTGCGCGGTTGGCCTTCAGCTTTTCCTGGGCAGCCTGAACCTCCATGGGGTCGGCCGCCTTGACGACGTCCATCACCAGATCGCTGGGGGGTGAAATAGCCACGTTACAATCCTCTAATGTAAGATCGTGGCGATTATTATTTTTGAAGCTTGCTGGAGGCTGGCGTTGCGAATTGCTGATCGATTACGTCATAGACCGCATTGTCATCTGCCTCGCGACGCTCTGCCTGGAGGGCATCGAGCATGTTTTCTTCAAGCCGGTCACCTTTGGCACGCTCGCGCGTCAGGCGCATTTCGTGCACCTGCTGCATGCCGGTCAACTGCTGGTCCTTGATGCTCAGCCGGCCGAATCGGTCGGCATAACTCTGCGAAAAAGCACGATGGATAGGGTCCAGCGAACCGAGCGCAAGAATGGCGACATCCATGGAGGCATTGACTTCGGCGCGCTGGCGGCTGGTTTCCGCGAGATCGTATTCCGCCATCTTTTCAAGATGCCGTTGCACCGCGACCAGGCGCTTGAGCTTGTCGGAACGCTTCTTCTCGATCATCGCCCCTCACCTTCCCACGTATATTGCGGCGAAGGATTGGCCGAATTGGCTGATCATTGCCGCGATCGAGAAATAGAGCAGGAAGAGGCCGCCCATCAGCAGATAAGGCGTGGAGATGAAGTAGACCGGGATCTGCGGCGCGAGCTTGTTGATGAAGCCGATCGAGATGTTGAAGATCAGCCCGTAAATCAGATAGGGGCTCGCCAGCCGCAGCATGATGTAGGTGGTCTGCTCCAGCGTATCAGTGAAGGTGATGAGCGTGGAACGCATCTGCATCAACCCGCCGAATGGCATGGTCGTATAGGAATCGATCAGCGCGCGGAAGACGATGTGATGGAAGTCCATGATGAAGAGAACCATCAGACCGGTCATTGTGATGAAGGCCGTCAAGCTGATTTCGGCCGAGTCTTCGACGACATCGCTCGTGCTCGGCTGCGTGTAGCCAACCATCATGGAGACGATCGAGGCGGCGAATTGCAGGCCGAGCGTATAGAGCCGGGCGAGCATGCCGTACATGACGCCGATCAGCGATTCGCTGAAAATCAGGCCGATATAGGTGCCGGAACTGGTGTGAACGGACGGATAAACCGTGTCCCAGAGCACCGGCAGCACCGCAAGCGAAAGTCCGCCGGCGATGAAGACGCGCAATTGCTCCGGAACACGGGCGGAAGAGAAACCCGGAAGGGTCAGCACACAGCCACCGATCCGGCAGAAAACCAGAAACAGCGCCAGAACTGTCCCTTGCGGGTCTGAAATCATGAAATCGAGCCCAAAATCTTGATTTCGATGCCCTTGGCCAGTTCCACATGCGAGAGGACGGGAAGCGTTGCGAAGAGTCGCTCGATGATCATGCGCACATAGGAGCGTGTTTCCGGCGACGTGACAAGGGCGAATGGCAGGCCTCTATCCATGAATTCACGGATAACCTTCGTCGCCTGTTCGCTGAACTCTTCCAGAGTGCGCGGGTCGATGTCGAATTCGACGACTTCGCCCTTGGCATCGCGCTTGAGCGCCTGGTGGAAGGCGAGATCCCATTTGCTGCCGAGTCGCAGCACGCGCAGCACGCCATTGTCCGCCAAGTCGCCGCAGAGCTGCTGGGCCATGCGGATGCGGACATGCTCGACGATCTGCTCCGTCTTTCTGACATGCGGGGCAAGTTCGGCAACCGCTTCCAGAATGAGGTGCAGGTTGCGGATCGAGACGCGCTCGGCAAGAAGCAGCTTCAGCACGGCCTGCAGGCCCGAATAGGACATGTGCGACGAGCAGATCTCGTCTGCGAGCTTCTTATATTCGGGGTCGAGACGATCGATCAGGATCTTCACGTCCTTGTAGGAGAGAAGCTGCGGCAGGTTGTTTCTGATAACCTCGCTCATATGCGTCAACACGACCGAGACGTTGTCGATCGGCTGGAAGCCTTCACGCTTCAAATCTTCGGCGAAGTTTTCGAGGATCGAAACCGCCGGCATGCCGAATGCGGGTTCGCGGATTTCATCACCCGGAATGCTCGGCTTCCGGCCCGCGCCGGTGACGACGAGAACTTCGCCGACACGCAGAAGGTTCGAAGCAACGGTCGTGCCGTGGATGCGGATCTGATACGACTTTTCGGGGATGCCGATATCGTCCGTCACCTTGATTTCCGGCACGACGAAACCGTACTGGGTCGCAAATTTCTTGCGCATCTTGCCGACGCGGAAGGCGAGTTCCTGATGGGCGCCAAGCAGGCGGGTTGAGACCATCTTGCCGAGAGCAAGCTCGATTTCGGACGTGCGAAGAACCGACTTGACCGAGTCCTTTTCGAGCTCCTTGCTCTGGACGACCTTCTTTTCCTCAGCATCGCGGCGGATCTTGTTTTCCGCTTCGACCTGACGCGGAATGAACCAGGCGCCGAAGGCGAGAAGACTGCCGAGGATCACGAAGGGGACAAACGGCAGGCCCGGCATCAGGGCCAGGATGAACATCAGCACGGCCGAGACGGAGAGCGCGCGGGGATAGCCGCTCAGCTGATTGACGACCGCCTGGTCGGTGGAGCCGGTGGTGCCGCCGCGCGAAACGAGAAGGCCGGCGGCGAGCGAGACGATGAGAGCCGGCATCTGCGAGACGAGGCCGTCACCAACCGACAGCTTGACGAAGACGTCGGCCGCTTCGCCGATCGGCATGCCGTGGCGGAAATAACCGATGATGATGCCGCCGAAGACGTTGATAGCGGTAATGAGAAGACCCGCGACCGCGTCACCGCGAACGAATTTCGACGCACCGTCCATCGCACCGAAGAAGGAGCTTTCTTCTTCCAGTTCCTTGCGGCGGCGCTGGGCTTCCTTCTCGTCGATGATACCAGCCGAAAGGTCGGCATCGATCGACATCTGCTTGCCGGGGATGGCGTCCAGGGTGAAACGCGCGCCGACTTCCGCGATACGCGTCGCACCCTTGGTGATGACGATGAAGTTGATGGTGATGAGGATCAGGAAGACGATCAGACCGATGACGAAGTCACCGGACATGACCAGGCTTGCAAAGCCGGCGATGACGCCGCCCGCAGCATCGTGCCCCTCGTTGCCGTGCGAAAGGATGACACGCGTCGTCGCAATGTTCAGCGCCAGTCGCGTCATCGTCGCGATCAGAAGGATGGTCGGGAAGGACGAGAAATCGAGAGGTTTCTGGATCCACAGCGCGACCATGAGGATCAGCACCGAGAAGGCGATCGAGAACGCCAGTCCCATGTCGATCAGGAACGGCGGGATCGGCAGAAAGAGGATGCAGATGATGCCGATGATGCCCATGGCAAAGCCGACATCACGTAGGCTCGGAGCGACTTTCGGAAGGGGTAGTGCAGGTGGTTGCGCCATAACGATTCCGTCTCTTCATGAGAGGAGGCGGACATCAGAGTCCGCCCAGTTCGGATCGACAGTTAAATGGCGAAGCTTGTGCGAAGTTGGCTCAGAAGCCGGACTGGATTCGCGAGAAGACCAGATTGGTAAAAATGGAAATCTGGGAGCCCACGAAAGGGGCAGAAATACCGACCGTCACCAGAACGGCAACGATCTTCGGGACGAAGGTGAGTGTCGCTTCCTGCACCTGTGTGAGCGCCTGGATCAGCGCGATCACGAGACCGACGACCATTGCCGCAATGACCGCAGGACCCGCGGCAATGAGAACGGTCCAGATCGCAGCCTGGAACAGGTCGAGTGCATCAGCTTCATTCATCGTCAGGCAACCTCATATCGCCTTGAAAGCAGCCAGCCCGGCTTTAACCGGACTGGTATTTTTGGCATCATCCAAACGAACGAGCGTCAGGCCCTTTCGTCGGCGCCGTCGTCACTTCAGGTATTATCCGAACCGCTATCATCGCCCGAAGCTTTGGGCGGCGCCGAATCAGAAACGGAGATGCCAGCCTGGATGAGGATTTTACCGCCATTGTCCAGCGTTGCAATGAGGCCGTCGGAATAAACCTTGACGGATTCGACCGTGCCCTTGGTCTTACCGTCGGCGCTTTCCATGTACTTGCCGACATAGCCGCTTGCCTGGGTCAGGCTGGAGCTCGTCAGCAGCGTGTCGAGCTTCGAGTTCGTCTGGATCGTCTGCTCGACCTGCGAGAAGCTCGCGAGCTGCGACATCTGCTCGCTGGCATCCATCGGATCGGTCGGATCCTGGTTCTTCATCTGCGCTACAAGCAACTGAAGGAAGTTGTCGTAATTCAGCGTCGCCTTCTGCTGCGCGGTCTTGGACGAGCCATTCGCGTTGCTGCCTCCACCTACGTTCTGGGTAGCGTCTACCGCCATGGTGCGATCTCCCTGCGAATCTGCTCGACCATTGTCGGGGGCAGTTCGTGATTGTTGAGAATGCCGTCTTCGATCGCGTAGAGACCGCGGATCGCCTTCAGCGCGTCGAAGGCGCGGCCAGTCGAAACGAGTGCATCGATACGCTTCAGCTCAGCGAGGATCTCCTCGTTCTTGAAGCATGTGAGCAGCATCGTGACCGACTTGCGGAACATCGCCGTCGAATGTTCCTTGCCCTCGGGATTGATGAGGATCATCTGGGCAATGAAATAGAGCTGGCGAAGCGGCGTGGTCGCGCCTTCCGGCTGAAGCACGTGGTTTTCGAGAAGGAACGTCACATCATTCAGGAATTCCAGTGCGACCTTACGGTCGACACGCAGGACAGCACCGTTGATGAAGATTCTTTCTCCGGCTTTCAGAGAAATGCGAAGTGTACTTTTCATTTAAGTCCATCCCTGATGATGGTGGTAACGTCGATGATGCCCTGGTAGTTATTCGACTGACGTTTTCTAATTCTGTCGCATTCTTTCAATATCCAGATCGCAATCGAGATGAGGTTCGCCCTGAGCTCGACCTCCAACTGGTTGTCGGGATGCTTCAAATCCTCAATGAAGCTGATCCACACCCTTCGCGTATAAAAGAGAGCTTCAATAGACTCCCGGCTGTACTTCTCTTTGTCGCGCGCCACCGAAAGCAGTTCGATCGAACGTTCGAGAACCTGCCATTCCCGCTCTTTCGCGTCGGCAACCGAGTCCTGCATGACCTCGGCATAAGAGAACTGATACATTCATGCATCCTTCTTTGTATTGCGCGCCTTTGCTCATCAAAGGTAGTTCACGAGACTCAACTGCTGGATCTTCGATACGATCGTGTAGGCGGTTTCGAGCTGGGTTTCCAAAGTCTTGACAAGGGTCGAGGCCTCATAGGGATCGACGCCCTGGATATCGACGAGCTTGGTCTGCATGATATTTGCCTGGGCATCGAGGGCGTCATTCGCCTTCTCGACGCGCTCCTGTGACAGACCGAGCTGACTACCCTGAGTGACGATACCCGTGGTGGCTCTGGTCGTATAGGTGATCGCCTTTGAAGAGACCGCGCTCATAGCGTCGGTGCTGAGGCTCTGCCCCATCAGGGCAGAGGTCACCACCGTCGCCAGAGCGAAGTAACGCATGCCTTCGGAATTGGCGTTGGTCGAGGATTCAACGACTTCCGAATTGCTGATACGGCTCGTCATGTTCTGGCTGGACGCCTTGGACCAGCCGGTTGTCGGGTCCGTCCAGGCCGCTTCGCTGAACATCGGCTCGACCTTGGTCTCGATGAAGGTCTTCATCTCGTCGCCGGTGAGTTGGTTAACCGGCTTCGGTGTCGGCAGGCCTGCCGCATAGGCATTCAAAGCTGTAACGATCGCCGCCGAAGTCGCAGTGGTTTTATCCGTTAGCGGCTGGATGTCGGTGTTGATGCCGGCAAAAAGATATTCGCCATTCACCATCGAGTTCGACGTGTCCATCATCGTGGAAAGCGCGCTCGTGGCCGACTGGATTGCGACCGTGATGCTGCCCGGATCGTGGCTGCTCTGAAGTGCGGTCAGCTTGGAAAGGAAGCTGTCGCCCGCCTTCTTCATCTTATCGAGCCCGGTTTGAGCCGATTCCATACGGGCGTCGACGAGAGCGTTGCTCAGCTTGATCGATTTGATGCGGTCGACTTCGCGCGTGAAGTCGATGCTCTTGGCTGCGTAACCGCCAAGCGACACACCGATATCTGCATAGGTGCCGGTGGTCGCTTCCATCGTCGCCTTCGTCATCTGGTTCTGCGCCTGACGGATCGTCAATCGCATGGCGTTTTGGATGGCCGAACTTGAAATAAATGAGCTCTTCATGGCTTAACTCGCAATATCCAGCAATGCTTTCAACATTTCGTCAACGGCGTTCAAAATTTTGGTCGCCGCCTTATAGGACTGCTCTATATCGAGAAGGAGCGTCAGTTCCTCATCGAGGTTGACACCTGTTTCATTGGAATAAGCTTCATCGGTTCGTGCTGCGGCAGCCTGGGTATTTTCCGCCGCCGTCGTCGCGTTGCTGCGGTTCTGCTCGAGCCAGCCGATAGAATTGGTGGCAAAGGTCAGGATGCCGACATTCGAGTCGAGACCGGTCTTCGGATCGAATGCAATCCCCGAATCCATCGACGTATAGAGACGGTCGAGCTCCGCGGTATAACCGCTCGAGCCGGTCGGGTTCGCAGCCGTGCTGGTCGCGTTGATGTTCCCGTCACGCAACCGCATCGGATCACCTCCCTTGGAGGTGACGACACGGTCGTTGATCGCGATCGTTCCGGCGATGCCTTTGATGATGGTACCAGCCGGCGGAACCCCGCCTGCGGTGCCAGTCGTCGGGTTTGTCCAGACGAAGAGGCCAGGATTGCCATCCTCCTGGTAAAGGTTCACAAGGCCGCGAGCGACTTCATCGAGCTGGTTCTGGAAAGTCGGTGCGATATCGTCGCGGATCTGCAGCAGCGAAGCCAGGCTGCCCTGCGCATTGGTCGTCGAGCCCGAGCCCATATTGACGGCCACACCATCGACATAGACCTTGTTGCCTGTTGTGTCAGCCGCATAGGACTGCGTCGGCTCGAAGCTGACCGCGCGTGGGATCGTCTCGAACAGCGTCGTGCCGTCAGCCGTATAGAGCACCATGTCGTTGTTGGCGCGTGTCGCTGTCGACACGCCAACGATCTGGTTGATCTGCTTGAGGACCTTTTCCCGCTCATCGAGAGCGCTCGAAGGATCCTCGTTGGATGATGTCGCCTTCTTGACGGCATTGTTGGCCGTTTCGAACTGCTTCAGCAGGCTGTTCAGCGAGTCGACCTGATTCTTGATCTGCTTGTCGGCATCGGCACGCTGCTGCTGCACTGCCTTGGAGGCATTGTTCAGCGAAGTCACAACGTCCTGCGCCGCCGTAATCGCACCCTGGGCGGCAATAAGGTCGCCCGGGGTGGCGCGGAAAGTGCCGAGCTTGTCGCGGAAGGTGCGCAGGGCAACTTCAGGCGACGTCTCGTTATCGTTGCCGCCCATGATCGACTTCAGATCTTCGAGGCCGCTCAGCAGAGTTTGCTGGGCGCTGTCCTGTGAGGACGCCTTGAGATACTGTTTCAGCAGCGCATCTTCTTGTGCGCGGCTGATCTTGACCACCTGGGCGCCGTTCAGCGAAGTGGTGAGCATCGCCTGCCGGCGCACATAGTCCTTGTTGCCGGCGTTCGAGATATTGTTCGATACGATGCTGCTCTGCGCGCCCGTATTGTTGAATATGCTCTGCGCGGTGTTAAGTGCTGAAGTGAGCGACATGGCTTACCCGTTACCCTTATTAACGCTTGAGGTTGACGAGAACGTCCATGAGATCGGAACCCGTCTGGAACACCTTGGAGTTGGCGGTGTAGCTGCGCTGGGATTCGATCATTTCCGTCAGCTCGCCGGCGAGGTCGACGTTCGAGCCTTCGAGGGCGCCCGACTGGATCTTGCCCAAGCCGCTGGTCTGCGGGAAGCCGGTAACAGTCACGCCCGACTTGCCGTTGGCCGAGTAGACGTTGCCGGACATCAGCGTCAGCAGGTCCGGGCTCGGCACATTGGCGAGCGGGATCTGGAAGACGGGCTTGGTGCTGCCGTCATCGTACTTCGAGTAGACGATACCGTCGGAGTCGATGGTGATATCGACCGGCGAATTCGCGCCCTGACCGTCGACGTTGCCAGTGCCCGAGAAGTTGTCGCCAACCTGGGAGAGGTCGAGCGTCATCTTGATGGTGAGGCCCGTCTTGGGGTCGACGATGTTTGTCGTCGACGGAGCCGCCGGCACCGTCATCTCGCCCTTGTCGTTGAACTCGATAGTGGTGGTGTTCACCGGACCCGACGTATAGGGAAAGGAACTCGTGCCGGTCGTTGCCTTGTCAGCATTGCGGTAGACCGCCATTTCCCACTGCGTCGTACCAGCGGCTGCCGGCGGAGATGCAGGGTTTGGAACCTTGGTGTAGTAGATGTCGTACATCACCTTACTGCCGAGCTTGTCGTAGGTGACCATCGAGTACTTCTGCGTGTCCGTGGTCGCCGTAGCGGCGTTTGCGCTCGGCAGGTTGGCCGGAACCGTTACAATCTTCGCGCCGGGCTTCAGATTGCCGTTCCATGTACCGTTTGCGGTCGGAACGGCTTGCAGCTTCTGGTCGCCGAGTACGTTGATCGGAACGAGGCCATCGAAACCGTTGACGACGACGGCTGGAGCCGAGGCGCCCCATGGATAACCCATGAGCGTGAAGCCGGCCGAGTTGACGAGGTTGCCGCTGTCGTCCTTCGTAAAGTCGCCGGCGCGGGTCAGGACAGGAACGCCGTCAGCGCCCTGGACGATGAAGAAGCCGTCGCCGGAAATTGCGAGGTCGTAACCGGAGGTCGTGTAGGAAATATCGCCCTGGTCGGAGACAGCCTGACGAACCGTCGTCGTCACGCCGCCCGAGTTGTAGTTGCCGGAGCCCGACGGCAGGACCAGCGACGAGAACGCGGTCGAAACTGCCTTGTAGCCGCTGGTGTTAACGTTCGCGATGTTATCGGAGACGGTGCTGAGGCGGTTTGCCTGCGCATTCATCCCCGATACTGCCGTCTTCATGCTGCCGAAAATGCTCATCTGAAAACCTCGTTTTACCTGCTAATTGCAACAGTATTTGGCGGGCCTTGCGTGAAGCTGTCTGTTGTGCCGGGTCGCCGATCGAAATATTCGGGACTTCCCGCGCGGCATGGCCCGCGCCGAAAAATCAATTCCAATCAATGCAATAGCCAAGAAAGCGCTTGGAATCGACCGGGTCGACACCGAGCTTCTTACGCAGCTTCTTGCGCAGCTTGGAGATGTGGCTTTCGACGACGTTTTCTTCGACTTCCTCGTCGAAAATGCCGTAGATCGCATTGAAGATCTGGGTCTTGGAGACGCGACGGCCGCGATTGGCAATCAAGTATTCGAGAATGCGGCGCTCGCGGCGCGGCAAAGCGAAGGTTTCGCCGTTGATTTCCGGATCGCGGCCATCGGAGAAGACGCGGATGGCACCGATGTCAGTGTGGTTGGCGATCGCCTTCAGGCGACGACGGATTGCAGCGGCACGCGCGAGAATCTCACGCGGATGCACCGGTTTGCGTACAACGTCGTCGACGCCGCAGTCGAAAAGAGCAAGTGTGTTTTCGAGCGATGGCTGGTCGCTGACCGCGATCACGGGCGCCATCGAGCGATCCCTGATCGCACGCGGCAACTCCATGGCGCGCTGCCCCTGGCCGATCAGGAATGCCTCGACCGCAGCGATATCAGAATCAGCCGCCGTCTGCACCCATTCGCCGAATTCATTGGGATCAAAGCCGGTTGAGGGAATTCCCTCCCGACCAAACAAAGAAGTGTAACCATCCTTCACGAGCTCACGCTCATCAACCACTACGATCATTCGTCCGCCTCCGAATCAGTGTGGCACATCGATGATCTATGGATACGAATCGCGCGAATCAGCGGCTACTCGTGAAAGTTAATGGCGGAAATTAATAATTGATTAAGAATTGGGTACCGATTTGATCTACATATAGTAGGTCAATAACGTTATGCACACAAAAATTTCGTGGAAAAGTTAACGCCCGCTTAATTACGTCTTGCAAGCAGGAATCGCGCCGGATTCTTGCCACACTTTGACACAGTTCGGTCATAATTGGTGAATTCAATTATTAATTGAATTAATTTCCGCAGAAATTACTCGCATTGGGAGTCCACTTGCCGTAGCCGGTGGCGACCAGATTTGCGATGACGCGGCAGACATACTGCTTCTGCGCCGGATTGTTGTTCGGTCCTGCATGGTATCTGGCTACCGCCATGGTCCACGTTTCGTGACGGTCGTGCAGGTTGCGCAGGAACTTTGCTGCATATTCCACGTTGCGGTGAGGGTCGAACATTTCCTCCACGGAGCTGAAGTTCTCGCCGTGGAAATAGTGATTGATCTGCATACATCCGATATCGATGAGCTTCGCGCCGCCCCTGCTCGCGGTGTCGAATTGCAACAACGCGGCCTGCTCGGAGGCTGGAAACAGAGCCTTCCCCTCGACGTTCATCGCATAGGGATAGAGCGATCCCTTGCGCCCGGTTTCCGTCAGCCCAACCGAATAGAGAATTCCCTCAGGGATCCCATATTTGGCGGCAGCAGACTGAATCTCCCGCTCACAGGCGCCGGTGGAAGCGGATGCGCTAGAGGTAAACGCTGCCAGAGCGGCTGCCGCCAGCGTCGACAGCAGAAGCGTTCTCAACACCGTTCCCACCCGCACCATTGAAGCCTCCATCCGTCTGCCGCGCTGTCTGGTTCTGGCGCTCGCGCGCCTCGCCGCCCTGGCCCTGCTGGGCGAGCGACTGTTGCTGCTGGGAAGTCTGTCCCTGGCTGTTTGCCTGGTTACCGGCATCAGCTCGCTCCACAGGGGCCATGCTGATGGTCACGTTGTCTATCGCGTAGCCCTGGCTGCGCAGCGCCTCGAGGATCTTGCCGTGATCTTCCTTGAGCTGGCGATAGGCCGCGCCGGTCTCGACCTTGAGATCGACGTTCAGCGTGTCGCCGGACAGACGCATCGTAGCCGTGACGAGGCCAAGATCGATCGGGCTCATCTGGATCTTGAGGGTGTTCACCACCTTGCCGGTGCTTGTCCATTCAGCGGCGTTCGACAAGGCGGAGCTCGGCTGCATGGCCTGCGCCCATTCCTTGTCACCCGAAAGCGCCGCTGTCACGTTCGCAGAATTCGGGTTCTGAACCAGGCCGAGATAGCGGCGTGATTCCAGAACGGAGACATTTTCGACGCTCGACTTTGCCGACTTCTCGGAGCCCGGCTGTTCGGCGCCGATCTGCATGTCCATCGTCTGGCCACGGCCATCGGCGCGGCTGATCCTGAACGTCTTGCCTTCGACACCTTCAGCATTCTCTGTTCCCGGCACATGCGCGTCGTTGCCATGCGGGGCAACGGCTGCCAATGCATCCGACACATGCGCATCAGCCTTGGCACCGTTTACGCCTTCGGCCTTGGCGTCTTCCTTGCCGGCCGCAGCGTCGTCCGCCTTCGCGACGGCATGATGAGCGGAAGCCTGCAGGACGGCCGCGGCATCACCGGGCTCCTTTTTCAGCAGGCCAAGAACGTCGGTGACATCGCCGTCGCCGGCTTCCGCGTCCGCATCGACAGCGGTATCGCCGTCGAGCGTGCCGGTCTTGATCTGCTTGGCAGGCTTGCCCACTGCCTGAGCAGCAGTCTCGGCTGCCTGATCCTTGGCGCCCGGCTTGCCCAGTCCGAAGACAGCAGTGTTCTTGCCCTGGTCCTTTTCGGACTTCACAGGCATCTTGCCAGCGTTTGCGATGGTTTCAGACTGCGCGTCCACCTGCCCCTTGAGCGAGGCATCGTTCAGATCGATCAATGGCTTCGGATGGCGGCCGCGCAGGTTGCGCGCTGCGGCCTCCGCGCTGTCGTTGGCGTCCGGCTGGTCGGACGTATCGACGGTATCGGCATCCTGATCGTTATTGCCGGCCTTGGAGAGGACATCCGAGAAGCCACCGTTCTGATCCGCGGCCTCGCCTTTGCCGGCCCCCCGACCGGATCTTACGGACGCAGACGCATCCGTGCCGGGCGCTCCGCCCGAGACGCTGATATCCATCATCATCTTACTTGCTTTCTTGGGCCAGGAGACCGTCGATTTCGTCGAGTTTGGATCGATTGGTCGTCACGAAAGAGGTGAATGAAGGGTCGACATCCTGGCTTCTCGTGCCAGCAGAAGCCGCGCCTTCGACAACAGGTCCCGGAGCAGCAGTTGGCGCTCCTTCCGGTTGCGCAGCCGTGGCGGCTGCAGCCTGTTCAGAAGTGATTTCTTGATTAGTATTATTAGGGGTCGAGCCTTGTGTCAGGCTTGCCGGATCCGGAGCCCGCAATATCTGCTCGGCGACGGATCTTGCGGCAGCTTGCAGCGCCTGGTCCTGTGGCGAGAGCGATGCGCCGGAGATATTGGCGATATATTTGGCAGCCTGGTCAATATCGTCGGTGGGGACGTTCGCCATGCCGTTATAGAAATCGGCGAGCGGTCCAAAAGGATTGTCCGTCCCCTCGCCCAGCGACTGAACGCGCTGGGCAGCCATACGGGCGAGATCGGGCTTTCCGGCGATCGCAGCAGCACGCGCGACACGCAGATAGACCTCGCGCTGCCGCGGCGCATCCATGAAGGACAGGATATCGACGACCGTCTGCGGACTGACATCGTGATCGTGGCTGACGATCAGCTTGACGAAGAGATCGGCGAACTGGCTGGCATAGGGCGAATGGAGGAAGCGGCGGATATAGCGTTGCGAATAGGCGACCCCCTTGTCGACCTGCCCGGTTTCGACGCAGATGGCGACCGAGCGGCGTAGCGCCGCCTCCTCCACGATGGTGCCGGGTGCATTGAGCCGCGCTCTGTCATACAGCGTAAGGGCATCCACTGGCTTCGTGGCGATCAACACATTGCCACCGATCAGCGCGAGATACGGGCCGATCTTCTTGCCTTCATACTCCTTGGYGGTTTCTTCCAGCGTCCTAGAGACAAGCAGGCCCTTGCCGCTCAGATATTTCCGCAACACGTCGGTGACGCGATTGTCGAAGTAGCCATTGACGTCATGGGCGACGAGATATTCCAGCGTCTGAGGATTGCCGCCGCTCATAACGTAGATCAGCGCGGCATCGACATTGCGATCGTCGTCGTAGACGGACGGATCGACGTTGCGCAGGCGCTGATCGATCTTGCCGAGCATGAAGCGCTGCATTTCACCGGCGGAATGATCGCCTGCTACAACCGAGTCCTGAACGAACTGCAGAGAGCGCAGCATCTTGTATGGCGCGAGATCGTCCGCATCCGCGGTATGACCGACGGCGGGCGACATCATCGCCAGGCCAAAGACCGCATATCTGAAATAGCGATGCTGCCTGCGCGTCATGCGACTATCCTTGATCTGCCTGCACGAGTATCTCGATCCGGCGGTTTGACGCGTTGAAGGGGTCCTCGGGCAGCTTCAGGCGACGGTCAGCGAAGCCGGAAACCTGGGAAAYGCGCTTCTCATCGAGGCCGCCGCGAACGAGCATGTAGTAAGCGCTCTGGGCACGGTCCATCGAGAGACGCCAGTTCTCGTTGAGATCGCCCTTGAACTTCCGGCCGTCCGTATGGCCACGGACGGCGACGGCTCCGCCCCTCTGCTTCAGGATCGCGCCGATCTTCTGCATCGCGAGCACCATCTCCTGGCGCGGCACTGCAGAGCCGATGTTGAACATGGAGTCGTCGTTCTGGTCGGAAATGCTCACCAGCAGGCCACCTTCGGACGCCGTCACCGTCAGGCCCTCGGCGAGCTTGCCGGCGACGCCCGCGATCTGCTGGGCAATCTCTTGCTGCAGTTCCTCGGCCTGCTGCTTGTCTTCGGCTTGCTTGGCCTCTTCCTTTTTGTCGGCGTCCTTGGTCTTGTCCGCCTGCTTGTCTTTGGTCTTATCCGCTTTCTTGTCCGCCTGCTTCTCAGTCGAAGCGGCGACGGCAGCGCTGTTGGGGTCCTTGCTCAGCAGAGCGGAGGGCTGGGTATTTTCGGCCTTGGCGAGTTCATTCGGTTCGGCCTGCGAATCGAGCGGCGAAGGCTGCTGCGGCTTGCCGGCGGTGGTAACTTCGACCTGCTTGGTCCAGAAATCCGGATCGAAGGGGTCGCGGTAGGCTTCGCCGCCATCGGCACCAGTAGCCGGGCCTGAATCCGCCGCACCGCCGTCACCCTTGGCGCTGACGTTCGCCTGCTGGCCAACTTCCTGGGCAATCTCGGCGAGAACCGAATAGGGGTTCTCGAAGAAATCGGCTTCCGAATAATTGGTCTTGTCACCGGAGGTCGAGGTCTGGTCCTCACCGTCAGCGGCAGACTTACCCTGGTTCGGATTCTCTTCCTTATTCTTCGACTTTTCCTGGTTCTGCTCGCCCTCGGCCTGGTCGACTGGCTTCTTCAAGCCTTTTTCGGTCGGCTTTTCGTCGGAAAGCTTGATCGGATTAAAATAGGTCGCGATCGAGGCTTTGGTTTCTTCGTTGGCGGCGTTGACGAGCCACATGACGAGGAAGAAGGCCATCATTGCCGTCATGAAGTCAGCATAAGCAATTTTCCACGCACCGCCATGAGCGCCGTCGTGATCGCCACCGCCATGTTTCTTGACGATGATGATCTCGTTCTTGCCGTGGTGATGGTTTTCGCCGTCGCTCATTCGGAAACTTTCTTCAAGCTAGCCGCCCAGGCGGAGATACGGGTAACGAGGACAGTTTCGCCAATCTCGGCAGCAAGGTCGATGTCATCAGCCTCATGATGGCGGACCAATGCGGCATGCTCTGCGAGTTCATCCTTGAGGATATCGAAAAGCTTGGCCGGACCACGCACGACGATCGGCGCCACCGCGCCGTCGAGGATCGCCTCGCGCAGCAGGACGGCGAGATTTTCGGTCGCTTTTTTTGCGAGCGCTTCGGTCATGATCGGTGTGATGGCTGCTGCAGTCACTTCGCTGACGAGCGTGGCAATCTCTTCGGCCATATCGCGGATACGGGAAGCGATCACCGCAGCCGCTTCGATCTCGTAGCGGAGTTTCAGCTCCTCGAGTTCACGCACATGCGCTTCGGCCGCGGCCTGGGCTTCGCCTTCGTATTTTTCGGTCAGTTCCACGGTTGCTGCCGCGAAACCTTCGGAATAGGCCTCGCGCCGCTCCGCCTCGACGTCGATTTCGGGCTCCTGCGGCAGATCCGCAAATGCGGAGGCGGTTTCGGCAGCGAAATCATCAACATCGATGATCGGTGCCGAGGGACTCGGCTCACCGAAATCCTTCAAATACCGGGAAAGCATAATGCTCATGAAAAACCGTCCAGTATTCGGGAGGCACGCGGCATGCCCCCGCTTGAAAAATGACCATCGTCCTTGCCTGCATGCCGTTCCGGAGCGGAGAGAGGCCCAGGGCCTGTCGCCGGCATGGATTCGGACGCTGCCTTCATGCCGGAAACTAGAAACCCAAACTTGCGCGAGGATGAATGGTGCCGCCCCCGCGCCGATCATTATTCGAGCAGGATGAGAATCTTGCTGGCTGATGCATTCAGAATGGAGATCGCTTCAACGGCCATCTGCTTCTGGGTTTCGATGGCCTTTTGGCGGGTCGAGGCCTCGTCCATATCGGTGTCGACGAGGGCGCCGACGCTCTTGTCAACAGCGTCGGACAGGTCTGCGGTGTAATCGATCTGATCGTCGATGCGGGCCTTCATGATACCAATCCCTGCTGCCGAATTCGTAAGCTGCTTGAGCATGGCGTCCGTGGCCGTCAGCATATCCGTGAGCTGCGAGTCGGTGGTCGACTTGCTGATGGAGATTTCCGTGCCGGCCGCCGGCGTCGCGGAGTTCACGTTCAGGAGATAGTAATTGCGGACCGGCGTGCCGTCAGCATTGCCATTGACCGCCTTGGTGAACAGGCCGCCATTCGCATTGTTCCTGTCTATCAGGATGGTCTGAGACGACGGAAAATCGATGGTCTGCGCCTGATACTCGCCTGTTGGGGCACGCACGAAGCTGCCGATGATCTTCCACTGCGGGGGTGCTGCAGGCTCGCCATTCAAAAGCCAGTTCTCGCCGGCGAAGGACGTTCCTTCGACCATTGTCTGGAGCTGGTTCTTGTATTCGGTGATTTCCGCATTGATCTTGTCCTTGTCGGCGCCGGGCTCACGCGCAGCAACCAGCTTGGCTCTGAGATCGCCGAGGAGATCGATGGCGGAGTTCATCGCCGTATAGGTCGAATCAACCTTTGCGGCGCCAAGGCCAAGGGCATCGCCAATGGTGCCCAGATTGGTACTGTCGCCGCGCATGACGCTCGCGATCGACCAATAGGTCGCATCGTCGGCGGCAGTCGCGACGCGCTTCCCCGTAGAAATCTGCTGCTGTACGTCTGTTGATTCTTTAGTGATGCTGCGCAGCACTGCCAGCGCACTCACCGCGGCCGCGTTGGTAATCTTAACGGTCATCGACATGGTCTCGGAAAGGTGAAGGGGCAGGCCGGTTTTGCCGGCAGCGACTGAACTGGCTTCATGCCGCCGGCGGGTCCCCCACACCGGTGCGTCGCAAAACAAATCAACTACCGGCAACGTTAACCCGATATCAACCACTTCCGCAAGAGCGGAAACGGGGATTGAAACAGAAACGCCGGTGCCTTACAAATTATTGAAATAAAAGAAAAACCGCGCCGTTTCGGCGCGGTTTCCAGGCTGCCGCAAATTGGCAGCACAAGGTTTGGTCCAGCTTCAACCGTTGGCTTAGCTGCGGAAGAGCGTGAGGACGTTCTGAGCGCTGGAGTTTGCAATCGAGAGCGACTGGATCGCCAGCTGCTGCTGTGTCTGCAGTGCCGTGAGCCTGCTCGATTCCTCTTCCATATCGGCGTCCACGAGACGGCCGACACCGGAGTCGATCGAGTCGCCGAGGGCCGCGACGAAGTTTTCCTGCAACTCGATGCGGTTGGAGATGGAGCCGAGCTGAGAAGCTGCCTTCGTCATTGCCTCCAGGCCCGCTTCGATTGCCGTCAGTGCCATAGCAATTTCCGGCTGACCAAAGGAGGTGATGTTCATGGTGTAGATCGAGCCGATCGTGCCGTTGGAGCTGCCGATAATGCCAGTGCTCGAATCGATGATGCCGGTCGAGGTCATGCCGAACAGGACGTTACCATTGGAAGCCGCATCCAGGACGTAGTCAGTCGTCTTGACCGAGACATTGCCGTTGCCATCGCGGACGAAGGTGGAAACGACGCTCTTGGTCGCGTTGCCTGCAACCCAGTTTTCGCCGGAGAAAGAAGCCGACTGGGAGATGCTCATGAGCTGCGCTTGGAGCTGGCTGATTTCTTCCTGGACCTTGGTCTTGTCGACACCCTTTTCAGTTGCGGCGACGATCTTGGACTTGATTTCGCTGACGACATCGATGGCGTTGTCCATGGCGGTGTAGGCGGTATCGACCTTTGCAGCGCCGAGGCCGAGGGCGTCGGAAACGGCCGAGAGGGCCTTGTTGTCCGAACGCATGGTCGTTGCGATCGACCAATAGGCTGCGTTGTCTGCTGCCTTTTCAACGCGATAGCCGGAAGATACGCGAGCTTGAGTATCCTGAAGATTGTTGCTGATACCGCGGAGGGTCTGGAGGGCGGCCATAGCCGCGACGTTCGTCAAAATGCTTGTCATGAAATGATTGCCCCTTGCTGGCAGGCGTTAATAAAAGGGACATTCCGGAATAGCGCCCGGGAACGACGATCAGCCTTCATGCCTGTTAACCTGTTCTTAAATTTGGTTAACTCGCCGTCTCGTTGAGACGCAGATGACAGCAATATGGTTAATCAATCGTTAACGGAAATTAAAAAAGCCGCGCTCCATCGAAGCGCGGCTCGATTTCCATGGGACCCGCCGGTCACCCGGCGGGTTATGTTTCGCGATCCTATTAGCCGCGGAAGAGCGACAGGATGTTCTGCGAAGAAGAGTTGGCGATCGAGAGAGACTGGATCGCGAGCTGCTGCTGCGTCTGGAGAGCAGAGAGCTTGGAGGATTCTTCTTCCATGTTGGCGTCGACCAGGCGGCCGACACCGGAGTCGATCGAGTCGCTCAGAGCGTTGACGAAGTCGTCCTGCATGTTGATGCGAGTGGTGATCGAACCGAGCTTTGCACCGGCAGAGGTCATGGCCTTCAGTGCGTTTTCGACGTTGGTCAGAGCGAGACCGAGGTCACCGATGGTCATGCTGGTGATGTCGAGCGAGTAGACCG
>NZ_JBFTPM010000017.1:0-136152 GCF_056398505.1 Rhizobium sp. 01T437 | reverse complement strand
CGTCCGTTCTGCGAAGCGTTCTCGTCACTTTTTTCGGGGAAGGCATGGGCCTGTTCGGCCTCCGAGATCGACTGGGCGGCGCGTGGCATGGAAGGGACCAAGCTCGGCTATCTGATAGGCCAGTCCGGATATTTCCACGAAGCGCACCGGGCGCTCGACGATTGTTATGCCTTGCTCGAGCTTCTTGCGGCGCGGCCGGATGGCCCGAACGCGGCGCCCTTTGCCGAGCTCTACGCAGCAAGCCAGCGTTCGCTCGCGCGCATCTTCGCCGAGCACAGTCCCTTCGACATGAAGGATCAGCTCAAGGCGCGAGGATACCGATGGGCGGACGGCAGCGACGGCCAGCCGAAATCCTGGTGGATCGACGTTGCCGAAGACGCGCTCGAAGACGAGCTGAACTACCTTCGCTCGGAGATCTATTGTTGGGAGGAGGCCGACCCGCTCGTGAGCCGGCTGACCGCATTCGAGCGGTTCAGGACCTGAAGTCACATTTCGCACATCCCTTGATACCTGTCGCAAAGGGTTCGACAGGAGCGTTCCTGTCGAAGTGCGGACGGAATGATCGGGACAGCAGTCTAAGAGCGCCTTGCGACCAGGGTCCGCAACGACGATCGGCTCGCGTGCCACCGTCTTTTCGATAGCGCTTCGGATCTTCAACTGCGAGATCGAAATCGGTTCCGTTGCTCAGTGCGGGTTGATGTCAGAGGAGGTAATCCAAACCCGTCCATCATAGGCCAGTTCGCCCTCTGAGAATTTGCGATCGGCAATACCCTCATAAACTTGAAGACACTGAAGCAGACCTTCCATGACGTCGCCTTCGCCGGCTGGCATGGCATCGTCGGTGATGCACACGGCCTGATGGAGGTTTCCTTCCGTCATGACCAGGAGAGCGTGACCGCCATAGAGGCGAATTTTACCGGGCAAGGTTACGAGCGACATGGCACCCTCCTCGAAAATAGCCGGATAGTATCGAATCGCTATCCCGACGCTAAGGAACCATGGTTAACGAAAGGTTAACGAATTATCAATTCTGCAATCAGGAGGAGGTGCCACGGCAAAAGGTCGTACTGCATTCTTCGCAAGCGCCTTTTGTTTTCTCTTGGATCCAACCGGCGCTTGAAAATGGATCGAAGAACGGTTGCGATACCCGGCGACTTGGCAGGGCGATCGTCCTGTTGACGGCTACCGAACGTCTGGCGACCGGCGGGCATTGAAGGATCGCTCCCTCGACGCGACAGGAAAATTCTGTCCGCTTTGTCCCAATTGACTCTGGCTCCCGCACGCATAGTCAATATATCGCGACGCGAGCCCAGGTTACTGATGCACCCGTCAAGATCATATGCCACTCGAGCGGCAAGAACGGCATTTCGGAGGAAGGATGGACAAGCCCTGGACTGAGAGCTTTGGCCTGGTCGCAGCGACCGAGCGCGATGTTCAAAAGGCGGGAGCGATCAACGCGCTTCTCGTGAGACCGATCGACGTTCTGCCGCAAAAGGCAGGCGATCCCATCCGTCCATTGGCGGTCGGGATCTTCAACGAGATCCGGGCGCTGTTGAAGCCGGACGTCGGGGCGACCAAGCTCAGACGTGCGATTGCAGTCTATGTCCGCTTGAAGCGCTATTATTTCGCAAGCGCCCAGTCTGACGCCATGCGCCACGATCTTGCCGGCGTGCCGGTCGAACCGGTTTCCGCGGCAGACAGGCTGGAGGCGCAGCGCCGCTTTCTGGAACTGAAGCGGACCCGCATGCAGCCAGAAGCGTTGGCTGCGGGACCGCACGTGGGTGCTGCTCCTGAACCGACAAAGAACGACCTGATCCGCGCCGCGCTTCTCAAACGGCGGCCGTTGACCGCGAAATAATTGGTCGGATCCGGCGCCGTTGCAGCACCGATAGCACAATAGATTCTCGTTTCGTTGCGGACAATTGGTCAAGACCTATGTCGGCATCGCTTTCTTCAAGGCCGATGTCTGAGGACGACAAAACCATGGAATACTTCGATGTACTGGACCAGCATGGCATAAGGAAGTTCATCGAGCCGGTGCCTACCACCGTGCAGTTCATATTTTTGTCTTCAATTCCAAGGGTGAGGTGTTGTTGCAGCGCCGGTCCGCGAATGTGGATCACTTCGCAAACATGTGGGGAATATCGGTTACCGGACACATTGGCACTGGTGAGTACAGTAGCCAGGCGGCTGAGCGCGAACTTCAAGAAGAGATTGGCGTTCCGGCGGAGGATGTGAAGCTGAGATTTCTGTTTTCGTTCTATCAGGAAGCGACGCTTCGTCCCGACTATATCGATAGACAATTCAACGACGTCTACGTCGTCGAGGCAGACTTGCCAGTTTCGGTCTTGAAGGTCGATCCGCAAGAGATATCGGAAGTCAGGTATGTCGCCTTCGATGAATTTGAGGCAATGGTTTCAGATGGCGCTAGCGGGCTTGCGCCAGTCTATCAGCGAGAATGCCGAGATCTCGTTTATTTCCTGCGGCCCGGTCGCAGTTGATAAAAAGATGATAGTTGAGCTAAACCGCTTGGAGCCAAGCAGAACTTTGAAGCAATTTCGTCATCTGCCTCCAAGCAGGCGTCAGAATTTCGCTTTCATTCAGAGTTCGGACGGGCGCTCGGAAAAGCTTGGGATCCGGTGATGGTCTCGGTCGCGATTGTCTCCGTCATGGTCTCATCGTCTCTTGATCTTCCGCGTAGCGGGTCGAGCCAGGGAGGCAGGAGCGCTGTGCTCCTGCCTCCCGAGTGGGGTATTCGGCCGCCTGCGCTGGTGGCGAAAAAGCCGCCAGTCCTGCAGCGGCGACAAGCCGAGAAGGATGGGGAGACCGATCTTCCGCTTGTTGGGGAGAGTGGGCAGAGCCGCCTTTCTAAGCCGCTTTCCCGACGGTCGAAGTGCGCCGCGGCCTGACCTAACGCAGGAACCGCTGCTCATTGGCCTTCGCGGCCGGCATGTCCTGCAGGCGGAAGATTTCTTCCACGGATACGATGTCGCTGTTGACGTTGCGGATACCGCCGTCGGCAACGATCCGTCGGAAGACATCCTGCATTGCCGTCACCGCTGCGCGAAGCGCGTGGTTGCCGTAGATCACGATGGCGATCGTACCGAGCGCCTTGATCCGCTCCGCGTCCAGTTCCGGATAGGCGGTTGGTACGATGGTKAGCGGCACGTCGCCCGTCCAGGCACGCGCAAAGCTCTCGATCTCGTGGGGTGTCTCCTTCTTGGAATGAATGAGAATCATGTCGGCCCCGGCATCCTCGTAGGCTCTGGCACGCCGTAGCGCTTCGGCCTCTCCCAAGCCGGCAATCAAAGCTTCTGTGCGTGCGATCACCAACAGATTCGGATCGCGCCGTGCCGCAATCGCGGCTTCGATCTTTCCTTGGAACTCCTCGATGCGAACCAGCTCCTGTCTTCCGTCGGCAACCAGGCTGGTCACCTTTGGAAAGGTCTTGTCCTCGATCACGACGGCACTGACGCCGGCTCTTTCATATTCAGTGACGGCGTGGATGACATTGATTGCATTGCCAAAGCCGGTGTCGATGTCGGCGACGATCGGAAGCGATGTGCGGCCGGCAATGGCTCTGACCATGTCGAGATGCTGTGTCATCGATATTAGGCTCATATCCGGCACGCCGAAGAGCGCTGAAAGCTCGAAGCCGGAAGCCCAGAGGGCATCGAACCCAGCTTCCTGCGCCAGGATCGCCGACAGCGGACTGTGGGCCGCCATGACATGGAGAAGCCCGCGCTGGCTGATGCGAGCACGCAGGGATGCGGATTTATTCATGCTGGCCTCCTGTTCTATCCCAGGCCAGGTGACGGCGAGGGCGGATGGGCTGCCGCGGTTGTTGCCGCGGCAGCCGGTTCGGGTCAGTTCTGCAGGCTTGGAAGAAGCGGGGCAACCTGTTCGGTGATCGCTTTGACCGTCTCCTCGGGAGTTGCCTTCAAACTGACGGCGCGCAAGAGATTGTCGGAGGTTATGGTAGCGATCTTCGGTGCATTGTTGCCGGGTGGCGTATACCAACTCGTCGCGACGGACAACCGTTCGAGAATGGCATGCGCGTTGGGCCGGCTTGCCAGTGAGGCCTTCAATGCTTCCGACTTTTCGATTGCAGGCTCGTTGAGCGGATAGTAGCCACTGGCCTCGGCGACAACGCGCTGACCTTCGGGACCGACAAGAAACTCGATGAAGGCGAGTGCGGCCTCCTGCTTCTGCGGATCCTTCGACATGATTGAGGCGATAGGACCCGCCGACGGAATGGTGCCCTTGCCTTCCACGACCGGCAGGGCGACAGATACGACCTTGAAGCGGTCGCCGGCGGCCTTCTCAAGCATTGGAATTGTGCTGCTCATCGTGACGAAGACGCCGATCGTTCCAGCTCCGAAGGCCTGGCGCGCCTGATCGCGGGTCATTGCCGCCTTCGCCTGCCCCGCCCGTCCGAAGTGCGCCAAAATCTTCATCGCCGCCACGCCCTGCGGACTGTCGACCGTCAGCTTCGTCTCGTCCGCACTCATCATCGTGCCGCCCTGCGACTGGATGAGATACAGCAACCCGAGCGAAGCGGAGCCGTCGGTCTCGATGAAGCCGCCGGTCACTGGTCCGCCTAGCTTGTTGATCTTATCGGCGAGATCGAGAATACCGGTCCAGTCCGTCGGCAGATGGGCCGTGTCTCCACCGGCCTGTCTGACGAGGTCGGCATTGAAGAGCGCCACGGGGAGAGAAATACCGAAAGCTATCCCGTAGATATCATTTCCGATCCGGCCCTTTTCGCGAACGACCGGGGTCGCGGTCGCGAGGAGTGAGTCCGGCCGTTTTTCAATGATGGCACTTAACGGCTGCGCCAGCCCACGCTCGGCAAACAGTCTTTGATTGTTGCCGACAACGAGAAGCTCCGGAAGTTGATCGCCGACTGTTGCCCGCCGCAGCAGATCCTGTGCCAGGTCATCATAGCTGCGTGGGCCTGGCGGGACGTTGATCGTCACATCGGGATGGTCTTTCTGGTAGGCTGTGGCCAATGCCTTCAGCAGGGACGTGTTGTCGCTGCCTGCGGCAATTTCCAGCGTTTCTGCCGAGGCTGCCTGCGACACGAAAAAGGGAAGCGACAACAAAATTCCAATTGTTGCACGTCGAAGGAATGAGCGCATGATTGTCTCCCTGGTTAATGAATGATGCTATTTGACCGCACCACTGGTCAGTCCATCGATGAACCAGCGTTGTGCGAGGAGGAACGCCGCAATAAGGGGAGCGACGATCAGGGTGGCACCGGCCATGAGCGGGCCGTAGTCGTTGCCGGCCTCGGCGTTGCGAAACGTCACGATGCCGAGGGGAGGCGGCATGAGCGATTCCGAGCGCACCGCAATCAATGGCCAGAACAGGTCGTTCCAGTGACTGACGACCGAAAGGATCGAAAAGGCGATGACCGCTGGCAGCGCCATCGGCAGCATGATGCGCCAGACGATCGAAAGCTCGGAAAAACCGTCAAGCCGGGCGGCATGGATGACGTCGTCCGGTATCGTCCTGAAAAACTGCCGGAACAAAAAAATCGCGAAGGGGGAAATGACGTAAGGGAAGATCAGGGCAATGTACGTGTTTAGAATCCCAAGCTCATATCCCATGATGAAGAGCGGCAATGCCAGAACCTGGTGCGGTATCAGCAGGCAGATCAGTACCAGCCCAAACAAGAATTCGCGCCCGCGGAAATGCAGCTTGGCAAGCGCATAGGCGCAAGGGGCGGCAACGATGATCTGCAGGGCAAGGATGGAGGCGCAGACGAACAGACCGTTCAGCATGTATCGGGGCAACGGCGCCTCGGTCAGAGCTTTCCGGTAATTCTCGACCGCATGCCATTGCTCCGGCAGAATTGAGAATGACGCGCGGAAGATTTCTCCAGGCGGCTTGAGCGACAGACTCACCATCCAGATGAAGGGCGCGGTCACGATGAGCCCCGTCAGCAACAGAACGGCATGGCGCGCAAACGAGGCTGCATTGGAATCATGACGGGCGCTCATGAATAATGTACCTTCTTATCAAACGTCCGCACCTGCAGGACCGTGAGGGCGATGACCAGCATCAGGAATACGACGGTGATTGCGGCGCCGTAGCCGGTGTGCAGGTATTCGAAACTCTCCCGATAAAGCATGTAGAGAAGCAGGGTCGAAGAGCCACTCGGTCCTCCCTGCGTCAGGATCTGGACGGTATCGAAGGTTTCGAAGGCCTTGAGCGCGACGACGACGGTGACGAAGAGAGCCACAGGCCCAAGCATCGGCAGCGTTACGGTGCGAAGCCGGTCGAGCCATTGATCGGCGCCGTCGACATCGGCCGCGTCATAAAGCTCTTGAGGAATTCGTTTCAGCCCCGATAGGAAAAGTAGCATGGCAAAACCGAGGTTCTGCCAGATGCCAATCGCCGCCAGCGCGGGAATGACGACGCGCTCGTCCCTAAGCCAGTTTGCAGTCGGCAGCCCCACCATGACCAGAAGCTGGTTGACTAGACCGATCGTCGGATGCAGGAGCGATTCCCAGACGACCGCCATGGCGGCAAGCGTGGCCATGAAGGGCACGAAATGCACCGCGCGATAGAAAGCCCTGAACCGTTTGCCGCTCTCGATCAGGAGCGCGACAACGAGGCCCGAAAGCACGGTGCCGGGAACGACGAGGAGAACGTAGAGGGTCGTGTTGGCGGCTGCCTGGCGAAAGGACGGGTCGGCCATCATTATTTCGAAGTTTCTTGCCCCGACGAAGGAGATCGACTTCGAACCGAATTGCCAGTCCGTCATCGAGATGACGAGCACGCCAAGCGTCGGTGCGATAAAGAGCAGCAACATGAGGGCGAATGCCGGGGTCGCGAGATAATAGCCGGAATGGTCGATATCTTTGGAGGGCGCCATGATGATCTTCAGGAAGTTGGCCGCAGGATAGTGTCGATCAATCAGGCGTATTCGCGCAGTGATCTGAGTTTTGCGCTCGCCTGCAGACGCCGTCCGTCGGCGTCGAAAAGCAGGACATGATCCCGGCGCAGGTGAAAGTTGACAACTTGTCCGATTACCGCCGCAGCACTTCTGTCGACCGGCAGCCGCGCTACGACTGGCGCCTGCAGCGCTGCGACCTGGACATGGACGTAAAGGTCCGAACCCATGTGCTCGACAAGGCGAATGACGCCCGAAAGCGTCGACGCTCCGGCCCGTTCGACGAGATGCAGGTTCTCTGGACGGACGCCGATGGTCGCCACGGCATTGGAAAAGTGCAGGTGAGGGGTCTCGATTGCAAATTCTCCAACTCGCACCATGCCTTGGCCGGTTTCCGTCACCGGAAACAGGTTCATCTTCGGCGCGCCGACAAATTCCGCCACGCGGCTGTCCATGGGATTGGAATAGATCTCCTGTGGTGTGCCCGTCTGGATAAGCTGACCACCCAGCATGACGGCGACCCGATCCGACAGCGTCATCGCTTCGGACTGGTCGTGCGTCACATAGACGAAAGTGGCGCCAAGCTTCTGGTGCAGTTCCTTGATTTCGGTGCGCAATTGCACGCGCAGCTTGGCGTCGAGATTTGAAAGGGGTTCGTCCATCAGGAACACGGCTGGCTGGCGGACCATTGCACGACCGACGGCCACACGCTGGCGTTGCCCGCCCGATAATTGTCCGGGCTTGCGATGCAGGAGCTCCTGCAGCCCCAAGGCTGTGGCCGTCGACTGCACCTGCGCCCTGATCGCTCTCTCGGAACTGGTCGTCCCCGGCAGCCACCGACCGACGACGGGAAGCCGCTGCCAGCCACTGAGCCGGCGCATGCGCAGTGGAACCGCCATGTTATCCGCCACGGTCATGTGCGGATAAAGCGCGTAGCTCTGGAAAACCATGGCGACGTCGCGCTGCTTCGGGCGCAGATCGACGAGATCACGCTCGCCGATCGAGATCGTGCCTTCGTCCTGGCTTTCCAGCCCGGCGATCATCCGCAACAACGTCGACTTGCCGCATCCTGACGGCCCGAGAAGCGAGACAAACTCGCCCGACGCGATCGAGAGCGAAATGTTGTTCAAGACTTGCGTATGGCCATAGGCCTTCGAAACGCCGCGTATCGCCAGGGTCGACATTCGTCGGATTCTCTCTCTTTGATACTATTCGACACATTGCACCTTGTGGTAGATTATCTCGGCATCAATGTGACTAGTTGTACGCACTTATAGACAGCCTTCCATGTGAGTTTTATGACGATGCTGGCGGATGGAGGAATTAATCGCGAATGTCGGTCATCGAGAATCTTGCGGGAATAAGCAGGTGGCGCCTCGTCGGCGACGAGTTGCTGCGCAACATAAGCCTGGGACGCCTGAAGCCGGGCGACAAGTTGCCGGCTGAAAGTGATCTTGCCAGCCAATATGGGGTCGCGCGACAGACGATCCGCAGGGCGATCGCGCATCTTCAGGCAGAGGGCCTGCTTCAGCCCGAACGCGGGCGTGGAACATTCGTAACCGACAAAGTCTTCGAGCACAGGCTGAGCGACGGCGCGACGATCGAGCAGAGCTTGACTGACAGTGGCCTGTCGGGGTCGCGTCTTCTCGAAGCCGTCACGATCATCGCCGCGACGCCTGCCCTGGCGGCGGCGCTGCAGATCATTCCGGACAGTCCCGTCCTTTATCTAAGAACCGTTTCCGCGCCACATGCCGACCCCGTCGCGACGGGCCGCTTCTATTTCCCCGATCGGGCAATGCCCGCGCTACGAAACAGCTTGAGCGCCTTGGATGCCGGGGACAATCCCGCGCGCGAGATCGCGCAGGCCTTGTCTCTGCTCTGCGTCGAGGGTTATCGCAGGCGGGATTTTCGCCTGCGATCACGTCGGCCTACGACGGAAGAACAGACAATCCTCCATCTCGGCACCGACGATCACGTCGTCGAGACGGAAGAGACCTGCGTCGACGCCAAAGGCAGGCCGATTTTCCACGCGGCGGTTTCCTACAATGGCAGCAAGGTCGAGTTCGTGATTGGCGAGGAGCATTTCCTCCGCCCCGCCGATCAGAGCGCAATAGCGCCTGCCAACGTATAGATGGCACCAGCTTCGCTTCCAAGAATGGTCGCGCTTGCCGCTAGATCGACGTTCGCACCGCTGATGACCGCAATGACCGTGCGGCCGCTTGCGTCGAAACGCCCCGCCAGGAGGGCAGCGAGCGGCAGCACGCCGCCAGGTTCGACTATCAGGCCGAAATGCGCAGCCACGTAGCGCATCGCGTACCGCGCCTCACGATCACCGATAGAGAGGCCGCGGACCCTCCCGTCGCTCAGGATCCGGAAAGGCAAATCGCTCGGAGTAGGGGCGAGCAGCGCATCGCAGATGCTTTCCGGGGCCGAGTCATTCTTGACCCTGCGCCCGAGCGCCAGGCTGCGTGTCGTATCGTCATACCCGTCCGGTTCGACAATGAACAGCTCGGTGGAATGGCACGCGGTCATGCAGCCGGCGGCCAGACCACCCCCGCCGCAACCAACGAGGATCGCATCCGGCGAAAGACCCATCGCGCCGGCCTGTTCGACGGCTTCCAGCCCCACGGTTCCCGCCCCCGCGATGACCGCACGATCATTATGCGCATGGATGATGGTCGTCCCGTGTTCAGAAGCGAGGCGACCCACAATCGCCTCGCGATCGTCATGCTTTCGAGAATAGGGCACAATCTGCCCGCCCCACCATCGTACGGCCGAGACTTTCGTCGAGGGTGCATCGTCAGGCATTGCGACAATCGCTTGCAGGCCGAGCTGGCGAGCTGCCCAGGCAACCGCATGCCCGTGATTGCCGGACGAATAACAGACGACGCCGTTGTGCTGTTGCTCTGGAGACAGAAGCAGCATCCGGTTGAGCGCCCCGCGCGCCTTGAAACTACCGGTGACCTGGAGGCTTTCGGCTTTCAGCAAGATCCGACCGCCAGTGCGCTGGTTCAGGATCTGGCTTTCAAGAATCGGTGTCACGCGAACCCGGTTTCGGATGGAGCTGGCAGCGCGCGAAACATCCTGCTGTGTCGGAGCGCTGAAAAACCAATCGGCTCCATTGCTGCCGTCCGCCTGGTCCGAACTGGAGGGCGTCGTTTTCTCCATCGCAGCAAATGATCGATCGGCTTCCACCGGCGCACCTTCGAAAAATTGGGTCTGGCTTGTCGACGTCTTCCTATTGTCCGATGTTGCGGTAGTCAAGAGGTACGTACTTATAGACATCTCTCTGTCACATAAGTTGGTTATTCGGAGCGGGTGCCGCCGTAGCCGGCCCAAACACTACACGCATCCGAGAGGGTTTGAATGTCGATCGCATCATCATTGAACAAGACCAGGACAACCGAGACCTCGGCATGGGCGGCACCGGCGGCGGCTTCCCCGACGCGCGCCAACTGGATCGACGTCGACCTCAGCGCCTTCGCCCACAATGTCGGTGCGGTCAGGTCGCTCGTCGGGGCAGGCGTCCGGATCCATGCGTGCGTCAAGAGCAGCGCCTATGGCTGCGGCGTCGCCGAGGTTTCCCGCGCCTTCGCCTCGGCAGGCGTGGAGGCCCTTTGCTGCGGAACCTTCGATGAGGCTGTCGAGATTCGGCGGTCGCTTCCGGATATGGATCTGATCATGTTCGGTGCGACGCTCCCGGAGGGGATTCCCGCCTATCTCGAACATCGGCTGATCCCGACGATCCACAATGTCGAGCTTGCCGAAGCTGTCTCGCGCGCGGCCAATGGGCCTGTACGTGTCCATATCAAGGTCGATAGCGGCTGGGGACGGCTCGGACTTCCGCTGCCCCTGGCGAAGGATCTCATCCTGCAAATCGCGCTGCTTCCCCGCATCGAAATCGAGGCGATCTATACGCACCTGCCGTTTACAGATCTCCCGGGCCTCGAATGGGCGCGCAGCAGGACCGCGGCGTTCTCCAGCCTCATCAAGGAACTGGCGCAGCGCGGGCTGACGGTGCCGATTACGCAGGCGCGGGCGAGCAACGGTGTGGTATTCGGCATCGAGGACGACTGTAATGCAGTCGCGCTGGGGAGCATTCTCTACGGCAAGGCCTCGGCACCACGCGAACTCGCTGATTTTTCCGGGTTCCGGCCCGCATGGCGATCGATCCGTACGAAGCTTATCCATATCCATCCGGATTTTCCGGAGAAAACGGTCGGGCGAACGACCGGCCTGCACGGAAGACCAACTCCAGCGTTCGCTGGCGTCACCGGTGTCGTACCGTTCGGACGACGTGACGGATATGCGGGTGCAAGAGGTGAGGGCATCGCTTTCATGCTCATTCGCGGCGTCCGCGCACCGGTGCTTGCCGTGAATTCCGAACTTTCGGTCATCGACCTTTCAGGCATACCGGATGCGCGGCTCGGCGATGACGTCGTCGTGCTCGGCCGCGACCAGGATAACGAGATCACGCTCGAAGACCTCTCGCACTGGCAGGGGGCAGGACAAACGGATGTTCTGGTCCGCATGAACGGGCGGCTGACACGTATCCATCACATCGAATAGTTCACATTTTTACGCAGGAGAGACAGTATGATGAAACTGATCCTTATTTCAGATCCCCATATCCGCATCCGAGGTGAGCGCGTTCGGGGCGTGGACCCGGTTGAACGGCTCGAGCTTTGCGTCGAGAGGGTTAAACAATTGGCGGGTGATGCCGACCTGTGCGTGCTCATGGGGGATAATGCAGACACCGGCTCGCCGGAAGAATATCAGACATTGCTCGAGTGCCTGCGGCCCTTGAACATGCCGATGCGGTTCCTCATCGGCAATCACGACAACCGTGGGGCATTTCTGCGAGCCAAACCCGACCTGGAGAAAGACAGTAACGGCTTCGTTCAGAGCGTCATCGAGACGCCCACGGAGAAATTGCTGTTTTTGGACACCGGCATGAGCGGCGAGCATGACGGCGACTACAATGGCCAAAAACTTGACTGGTTGAAAGATCAGCTTAGCGGCGCCGCCGACAAGCCCGTCTACTTGTTCATGCATCATCCGCCTTTCCGGACTGGCTTTTGGAACGATCATTCCATGGTTCGGCAGGCAGATGATTTCCTGGCTGTCGTGCAGGAGGCCGGATGCGTGCGGCACATTTTCCTCGGTCATACGCATCGTGCCTCGTCGGGCCATTGGAACAGCGTGACCTGGAGCACCCTGCACGGCATCTGCTATGAGAACGATTTCGAGATGCTTCCGGCGAAGCCCAACTACCGCAGTGGTCCGGCCCAGATCGGGATCCTGCTCTTGGACGGCGATCAGAGCGTGCTACATTTCCAAGACATCCTGGATCCCTATCCGCTGATCGCCTATAGCGGTCGATCGATCCGGGAACCTGGCATTGCGGCGTAGTATTTTGCCGTCGGCCGATCCGTTGTGCTAACTCAAGCGAACCACTCGGTATGCCGGGTGGTTCGACTGCTTTGTGCTGGCGGGTCCAGACCGTGTCTCCGGCGCTTCATCGTCACACCAGCAACCCGAATCGTGTAAGAGACCTGTCAATATCCAGGAAGGCAAATCCAAGTGCGTTCCTTTGAGCCGAAGGAGCAGGGATGACGAAATCATTTCACGGAGCGGGCATAAGCCGCTGGCGGGAGATCGTGGAGACCCTGACCCGGGAGATTGACCAGGGCGTTCTCGTTCCGGGAGACAAGCTGCCGGCGGAAGTCGATCTGGTCGATCGTTTCGGTGTGGCACGACAGACCATCCGACGGGCGCTGGCACATTTGAAGGGTATCGGCTTCATCGACGTCCAGCTCGGGCGCGGCACGTTTGTGACCAAAAAAGTGTTCGAATACCGGATCGAGGCTCAGAAATCGCTCGAGCAAAACCTGGTCGACAACGCCATGCTGCCGAGCCGGGAACTACTATCTGTACATGTTTCGCAGGCACCGAGGGGCATCGCCGAAAAGCTCGAGATCGAGACAGGCAGTGCGGTGCTGTGTGCCGAGATGCTCGGCCGAGCCGACGGTTCGCCCGTCGCGCTGGTGACGGCCTACTACCCGCTCGAACGCATCGCCGGGCTAGAGACTGCCTTTGCTGCTGTGCTCAAGAAGAAAAACCGCTTGTTCTCGCAAACCAAACTTCTGGAATCGCTCGGTGTCAACAGGTTCTCGCGCCGATACATCCGCATCAAATCGAGATTTCCCAGTCCGGGCGAAATGAAATATCTCGGCATGTCATCGATCGACATCGTCGTTGAAACAAGTTCGGTCAGCGACGGCGACGACGGACGTCCCGTCTTTTTCGCCATGACCTCCTACCATGGATCAAGGGTCGAGTTTTACGTCGGCAAGGAGGATTTCCAGCCAAAGCAGTAATGAGGCGAAACGGTCTTGGGCAGGGTCGCCTGCTCCAGCACTAGACGGTCCCGAGAGGCTTGCCGAACAATCGAAACACGGACAGGACAGCGAGCGTCGCAGCAAGCAGCGCTACGACGAGGAGTATGTTCGCCAATCCGAACATGTCGGCCAATGTACCCCAAGACCAGCTGCCCACGGCGATTCCGGCTGCGTTGACGGTCTGATAAAGCGCCAGCGTCCGGCTGATGAGCGGCCGTGGGGTCTGAACATGAACGCTGGTGTTCAGGTGTACAAATCCCATGACCCATGAAATCCCTCCCAGGAACGAGGCGACGGCGACACATTCCAAACTTCGTCCGATTGCAAGCAGGCTCGCGCTGACTCCGACGCCAAGATAGGCAAGAGCAAGGACGCAATGCCGGCCGACTCTTTGCTTTCGTAGGAACGCGGCGAGCGTCCCGGCGCAGATAGCGCCGCAACCGAAGAAGGATGTTGCCGCGCCGAACGCCCAGGACGAGGCGATCCCCGACTGTCGAATGACTGCCGGAAGCAACGCGACGAGAATGCATGCCAGCAGCGCAAACGTCAGTGTGTGGACGAGGACTTGATGCAATCGACTGTCGTGGAGCGAGTGGTTGAGGCCCGTTTTGAGCGTCGCCCATAGGCTTTCGTGCTCCGAAGAAAGCCGAGTGGTCGTTGGTCTCCAGCGATAGAGGACACAAATAAAGGCGATGTGACCAACGGCAGAGACCGCCACGGCGCCGATCGATCCCATAAGGGCGACCAGTGCACCCCCGCATGCCGGCCCCAGTATCCTGGCGATATTGAAACAGGTTGCGTTGGCGCTGACGGCGGCCGGCAAAGCATCGGGCTCGACCAGGTCTCCAAGGCAAGCCTGCCAGGCCGGATAGGTCAATGCGACACAGCAGCCGATTGCCATGGAAATCGTCAGCAGCAGATCCGCGGCCCGCGAAAACCATACCACGACGACGAGGAGTCCGATGGTGGCGCATAGTGCAAGCAGTTGTGCCGTCAACAGGATGGCTCGTCGTTCGAGCAGGTCCGCAAGCACTCCGAAAGAGATGCAGAGCAGGGCAAGCGGGAGGGTTTGCGTGGACTGTACAAGGGCGACCGACTGCATGGAGGCGGACGTGTTTACAATCTGCCAACCAATCACGAAGACATTGACCGCTACGCTGAAATTGCAAAGGAAATTAGCGGCGAGCAGGGCTGCGAGGGGATTCTTGAACCCCTCGCCAGTCATCGACTTGACGTCCGCTTTGCTCACCACCAAGCGAGCCCTCCGCCGGTAGAGATTTGCTTGATGGAACAGGTAGCATCGCGCGGCCTCACCGTGTCCCGCGTGGTGAAACTAGGCATTCGCGCGACCGTCGAAACGGCGATAAGTTCCGCCAAGATAAACGAGTGGCTCACGATCGCGCGGCGCCAAGATATCGGTGACGAGGCCCGTGACCACAAAGTAATTGCCGTGATCGTAGATCAGCCCGGCGCGGCATATGAATCCCACCAGGGCATCCTCCAAGATAGGGGCTTTGCAGCATTCCTGGTTCCATCGAAAGCCGACAAAGCGCTCTTCGCCGTGGCGACCTGTTCGGCCGGCAAACTCATCCGCCACGCCGCGATCATCACATGAGAGAAGATTGACCCCGAAATACCGGCACGCAACAATTGGAGCGCAAGCGGTCGTCACTTTGTTTATACAGATGATCATGGTTGGGGGACTGTCGGACGCGCTGCAATAGGACGTCGCCGTAAAACCGGTGCGATTGCCGCCCTCGCCGACGGTTATGATAGCGACTGTATGGGCAGCCCGTCGCATGGCCCCCCGAAACTCGATCCCGTCGCACAATGCTTCATTGGGAACGTCCAGCATGATACACCTCCTTCGCTGGGTCTGAGGATTGCTGATCAAAGCGGTTGCCGGGCCGCCTTAGACCGAGATTTTCTCTTAGATCGCCGGTTGCCGAAGCCGAACGGAACTTTCCGCGACGACGCAGTTCGGGCAACACCAGTCGGATGAACTCGTCCAGGCCTTGCGGAAACATCGCTGGCAACACATTGAAGCCATCCGCCGCGCGGGACTCGAAGAACTCGATCATCGTGTCTGCAACGTCATCGGGCGTACCGACGACGATCAGATGCCCGTGACCTGCGGCGATGAAACCGACAAGCTCGCGCCATGAGAGGTTTTCCCGGGCGGCCAGATCGAGCAGGAGTTTTTGTCGGCTTTGAATGAAATTCGTTTGGGGAAGGGATCGCGGCACCGCAGAATCGAGATCGACGGATCTGAGGTCGGTGACAAATCCGAGCAAACGGTCTGCCATACCGATCAAGACGTCCATATGGGTGTAGGACTGCAGCCTCATCAGTTTTTGCCGCGCCTCCTCCCTTGTCTGCCCGACGATCGGGACAATCCCGGGCATGATGAGAATCTGGTCATCGGTGCGATTGAACGCGCGAGCCTTTTGTTTGAGGCTCTCATAGTAGCGTCTGCCGTTCTCGATCGACGGCTCTGCCGTGAAGATGACCTCGCCGAATTCAGCTGCAAATGCCATGCCCGCCTCAGAAGCCCCCGCCTGCACCAAAACCGGATGACCCTGTGGCGGTCGGGCGATGTTCAGCGGTCCGCGGACGGAAAAATGTGAGCCGTGATGATCGAGGACATGCAGCTTGCGGGTATCGACGAAAATGCCGCTCGCCTTGTCGCGGATGAATGCATCATCTTCAAAGCTGTCCCACAAGCCACGCACGACATCGACGAATTCGCGTCCTCGGTCATATCGCTCGTCATGGTCGGGCAAACGCTCCTGGCCGAAGTTCGTCGCTTCGAATTTGTGAGCGGAGGTGACAATGTTCCAACCCGCACGGCCCCTGGATAGATGGTCGAGCGACGCAAACATGCGGGCGAGGTGATAGGGATGGTGATAGGTCGTCGTGGCGGATGCCACCAGTCCGATGCGTTCGGTCCTGGCGGACAGGGCAGAAAGCAAGGTCAACGGTTCGAAACCGTCATTGCGTCCGACCCGGGCAATCGTCGCCTCGTCCTGATCGCGGATGCTCGGACTATCGTTCAGAAAGACGAAATGGAAAGCCGCGTCTTCGGCCGTGCGCGCCAGGTGGGTGTAGTGGTCGATGTCCACGCCACCATCGGCCGGCACACCCGGATCACGCCATGCGCCCTCATTGTGCCCCGCCTGCAGCAGGAAGACACCAAGTTTCATCTGATCGCTGCGCGTCATGGCAAGTCTCCCGATAGTTGAAACGTAGCCTTCGTCTGCCGCCCGAATCCAGACGGCGGTCCTTGCTTAGGTCCTTGCTGCGACGACCGAAATCTCGACGAGCGTGCCCTTCGACAGAGTCGCTTCGATGCACATTCGCTGCGGCCAATGGCGCGCATCTGTCCCGACCCAGTCGTTCCAAGTCCGGTCGAACCTGTTTTTGTCGTCGATATCGGCGAGCACGACTGTTGCGGAGATCAGGAACCGCCTATCGGTACCGAGTTCGGACAACACGCGATCGAGCTTTCGGAAGCAGTTTCCCGATTGCTCCTCCAGATCGACCGACTTGTCCGCCGATGTTGCAACTGCAAATGCGAGCGGCCCGAAGGCGCAGCCGGAGCTGCGCCCCTCCGCTGCGCCCGCCGAGCGTAGTACTGGCCAGTCCGTGATCATGGCTTTCTCCCTGTTCGTTTCTCGCGCCGGCCGTGGCGGCCTGCTACCGGATCGACCTGTGTCATGCCGAAAGCGACCGCAAAGGGTTCGACCCGGCCGGCGCCCGGCCCGCGAGATGTTGATGGACGGTGCGGATGATTTCGGCGGCATGGCGTGTTTCTGCGAGATCGACGGGATCCCCAACCCCGGGACGGATGCCTTGAAGCCTCGGCTCGTGGTCCCCGGAGTAAAGTCGGCTTGGCCGGACGAGGACGCCGGCTTCCGCGATCGCCTTGGCGAAATCCTCGCTGTCGATTCCATCAGGCGCGGTGAGCCAGAAATGGATACCGTTCGATCCCCGGAAACCTGGAAGACCAGAGAGAACTTCCGCAATAACCGTCTGCCTCTTGCGCACCTCGACTCGCGCCAGTCCGAGAAGGTTTTGAGCGATGCCGCTATGGATCCAGTGCGAGATGATCGATGCCATCAAGGGGGCCGGATGCCAGGTCGAGATTGGGCGCAGCCGCGTCAGAATCTCGGCCAGCGCCCGTTCCGACGGCGCGACGACGAATGCCATGCGGATGCCAAGGCTGAGATATTTCGACAGTCCCATGAGATACCAGGTCAAGTCAGGGGCAATCGTAGCAAAGGAATCGGGCAGGCCATCGAGATAGAGCGCCTGCGCTTCATCCTCGATGATCTGCACGTTATAGCGCCTGGCAATGTTGGCGATCGTCCTGCGTCGTTCAGTCGGCATCACATAGGCCGTTGGACTGTGGACGGTGCAATTGACATAAACGGCCCTTGGCACGAGCTCGCGGCATTTCCGTTCGAAATCGTCAGGCACCATTCCGTGCTCGTCGATGCGCACCCCGCAAACCCTGACATTGGCGATACCGGCAAGTGTATAGACCTGGGGAAAGGTCAGCTCCTCCGTCAACAGGACGTTACCGGCACCGACGATCGCGGATGTCAGCAAGAGAATGCTGTTCATCGTTCCATTCGTCACCATCATCCGCGAGATATCAGGCAAAGGCTTGATCCTCTCACCGATCCATCTGATGCCGGCGGCCTTGTCCTGATCGCTGCCATTGTACCTGTGCTGGCGAAACTGCCAGGCGAGGTCCTCGTCGGTCACGGACAGATGCCCCCAAGTCTCCTGAAGCGCCTTAGCCAAAGCATCAAGGTGGGGCGGCGTGGCACGCATGAGGCTGATTTGGTGTTTTTCTTCCATTTTCGATCTCCCTTGTCGGCAATGAGTTCAGCGGGGATAGAGTTCATTGAACGGGTGCGGCGATAGTTTCGCTCAGTCGAACGCGCGAGGCCCGGAACACGCTTGGAATGGCCGCGTCCTCGCCAAGAATCTCAAGGGCGCAGAGCCGGCCCAGGAGTGGTCCGACCGTCATTCCACTGTGCGTCGTGGCGACATAGATCCGATCCGTGTTGGGCAGCCAGCCAGCCACCGGATAACCGTCAAAAGGTACGGGTCGGTCGGCCGGGTGGGCGCGAATGGCCGCGTGCTTCGAGGGGATTATGGCGGCAAGCCTTTCGGCAAATTGTGATGTCAACCGGACCGTATCGGCCGCGTTTTCAGCCAGCGGGCTTGTCTGTCCAGCCATCAGGCGGCCGGCTCCGTCTGCGCGAATATGAAGATCGCCGGCATAGGCGATATGGTGCAGGATCACGCTTGGCGTCTCGACGGAGAACAACACACCCGGCTCCCTGCGGACGTCGATCCTGAAGCCGAGATTTCTGGTCAGGAGGGATGTTCCATGTCCCGCGGCCAGACACACGACGTCGGCCTCAAGTCCTGCTGCGCCCGCGATGACGCGGACATTTCGGGCTCTTGGTTGAATGGAAGTCACCTTCGCGGTGATGATCGACAGCTGACCCGTCGCCTCGGCGACATCACGCAACCGTCCGATGAAGGGCACGCTGTCGATCCAGCCCTCGTCCGGCAATCTGATAACGGGGCCCGCGATGCCATCCAGAGACAGATGCGGCTCAAGGCGCCTGTGGACATCACCGGGCGTCCAGTATTGCAGATGGACGCCCGAGTTCAACAGGTGGGAGGCCACCCGCTCGATCCGTCTTTGGCTTGCCGCGCTGTCGCCCCAGCGCAGCGTTCCGGACCGATGATATGCCGCGGCGGCTCCAATAGACTGTGCCAATGTCTCGCTGTAGCGAATGCCCTCACGCCGGAAACTGAAATAGGGCTCTTCAATCGAACTGAAATAGTTGAGACAGGCGAATGTGCGCGATGATGCGAGACCGGTCGGCTGATGCTCGTCAATGATGATCACGTCGCAACCTCGCTGTGTCAGCTGCATCGCAATCGACGATCCGATAATTCCGCCTCCAATGATGATCACCTTCATCGGCATGCCTGCCTCCTGGGCCTCAGCGTTCAACTTGAAGCGGTCAACCCGCCATCGAGGTAAAGAATCTGGCCGGTCACGAACCGGGAGAGCGGGGATGCAAGAAAATACACTGCCCCGGCGACATCGGCTGGCGTAGCAAGTCGGCCAAGCGGTATGTCCGCGATCGCCTTCTGAAAGGTCACGGGATCGCTAAGGGCGGCCTCGTTCTTGTGGGTGCGCACCATTCCCGGAGCAATGCCGTTGACGGTGATCCCGCAAGCGGCGAGCTCGATCGCGTGCTGTTTGAGCATGACGGCCAGTCCACCTTTTGCCGCGCAAAAGGCACTATATCCGCGGTTTCGGAAGGCGAGCGACGAGCGAACCGAGAGCAGGTGAATGTGGCTGCCGCCCTTTGCGATCCCGACTTGCTGGCGGGCAGCCGCCTGCGCCAGAAACATCGCCGAGCGGAGCGTTTTCGAATAGACCTCGTCGAATGCCTCTTCCGTTACATCGAGTATCGTCTGCTCCTTGTTGGAGCCGAGGCAGTTCACCAAAATGTCGATCGAGCCGTATTGCTGCGCGATCGCATTCGACTGCTCACGAACCTCGTCGCAGTTGCAGGCGTCCAATTGGAGGCCTTCGGCGCTATAGCCTCTGTCGCCAAGTTCATCGGCAAGGGCGCGCGCCCGCTCAATGTTTCGGCCTGCGACGAGGCAGGTCGCTCCGGCCTCTGCCAATGTCGTCGAGATGCTTGCGCCGATCGCTCCGTAACCGCCGACGATCCACGCCACCTTGCCGTCCAGAGGAGATACGCGCCGTGAATCGGGTTCAATCGATTGGTTGGTCATTGCGGCCTCCATTGACAAGCTGCCGTGCTGTTGGCCGAACCCTTCGCTGAAGCCGAAATGCGTGTCGCCTCCCACGCCGCGGATCCATACTGACCTTTGAACACAGGCCCTAGATGTTCCTTTGCGGTCCCTCCGAGCTTTGCGGTCCCGCAAATGGAACCGTCAGCGGAAGTCTTTCCCTCGAAGCAGTAGAAGAGCCAGATTGGAACGTGCTCGTGCGCGGCCTCGAAGCAGACATCCCGGCCGCGAATTTCGCCGCTTATGATGCCAACGGAGGTTGGCGTTCGATGAGTGCCCGATAATTGGCCATCGACCTGGACGATCTCCAAGTGATGCGTGGCCGAACCGTGCAGAAACCGCATGTCCATCCTCCAACATCCTGAAGTGTCGACCTCGGGGGGGACTGTTGTGATAGGCTGGACGAGGGATCCAGGAACGCGAAATGCGCTCGCCAAAGCTTGCCCGACGATCTCTGCCTCATCGTCACTGAGGTTTACCGGATCGAGTATGATCGACGTCGGCGTTGACCAGAAATCATGGAGGAGAATGCGCGGCCGCTGCTCGAGAAGGGCCAGACGTAGTGCCTCGGCATCGAAGGGGATCCTCGCCGGATCCCATTTGACCTTGAGACGGATCGCGGTCACTGATCCCGAGGAAGACATGATCTCCGTGTCAACGCCCGGCAATGAGACGAGATGCCTTTCGATGCGCTTGAGCCTTGGTAGCCATTGCGCGCGTTCGTCTTTGGCCGACTGGAAATTAATCCAGCGATCGAGGGCGACGACCGCGCCGACAAGCTCCTCCTTGCCCACCTTCATCGACCGGCCGAAGGCCTGGTGAGGTGCCCCATTCCACCAGATCGCTTCGCAGAGCCGCTTCCTACCGAGCACGATCGCCGTTGATTGCGGGGCGCGGATGTATTTGCCACCGGCATAGACGACGAGGTCGGCGCCCTCCGCAATCCAGCGGTCGGGTTTTGCCGGCGAAAGGCCGGCCGCATCCACCAGGATCGGGACATCGTGCCCGCGGGTAAACGGCAAGATCGCTTGCAACGGCAGTTTTGAAGTGCTGTCGACGCGCCCGAGCAAGCAGACCATCGCAACAGTACCGTCCATTGCCTCGGCCAGTTCCTCGACGGTCGAAATGGGGACGATCTCTGCTCCCGCCAGGCGGATCGCCTGCTCGTAGGCGAAGCGCTGATCGGAGGGGATGAGCACCTTGTTGCGCAGCCCCGACGTGTTTGGCAAACGCAGCATGAGTTCTGGATTGTTGCCGGCAATGCAGGCCGCCGTCGCCAGCGCCAGGGTGGCCGCCGTCCCGGCAGTTACGACGCCCCATTCGGCTCCGGTCAGTTCGGCCATTCTCCGGCCGACCGCTTCCGCAAGCTCATCCATGTCGACGAAGGCTTGGGCGGCAGCGTTCATGGCCGCGATGACCTCGTCGCTTGGATTGCTCGCGCCGTAGATTGTGCGTACGCCCGCGCACTGGATGAAGGGTTCCACGCCGAGCTTTCGGTAGATCCAGCCTGGCTCCGCGTCGGACTGCGACCGGATCAGAGACTGCGGGATAGCGAGATGGGTATTCATGCGATCCCCCTTGTTGCAAGAGCGACAGAGGCTGCGATGCAGAAGGCGGTGACGAGGAGATACATGACACCCGCCGTCTTCGGCACCCGCACCGGAGCGACGTGAAGGACAGCGAGCGCCAGAAGTGCGGCCGCGAGAACCATCGGAAACACGGCTTCTGGGATTGCTGGCTTGAGAAGGAACACGATCGCCGTCAGCGGGACGGCATAGGTCGTCGGGACGCCGATAAACCGGCCGCCCGGGGAGCCGAAGACGTTGAAGTAGCTGAGGCGCAAGGCACTGGCCACCACGAGGGCGGCCCCGCATAGAATTGACAGGGGCGATCCGTCGCTGACGACGATCAGGAGGACGGCCGGAAAGACGCCTGCGCTGACGAGATCGGCAAGAGAGTCCAGGTTCTTGCCGATTTGGCCGGTTTCCGGAAGCCGTCCCCGCGTGCGCTGGGCGACCACTCCATCCAGGTGGTCGGCGAGTAGCGCCCAGAGAACGACGGCGACGGCCATCTCCGGTCGACCAGCCACCGCAAAACTGATGCCTACCGCCGAAAGCGCCAGTCCCGCGGCTGTGACGGCGTTCGCCGGATCGGCGAGTTGACGGATCATTGGAACCTCCCGAATTCGGTGTGGCGCTAGACGGCCTGGCTGAAGTGCTGCAGCGGAGCGGCGAAAATCGCTTCGGCAATCCGCAGATCCTCGGCGCTGTCGATCTCGTACCATCTGAGATCGTCGCAGCGCGCTGCGGCCATGCGCAGCCCGCGTCGTTCGATGAGATTGGCGAAGAGTTCCTCGGTATAGGCCTTGACGGCTCCGGTGCCGATCAATTCGTCGAGGAAGGGCACGATCTTGGAGCGCAGATCCGCGGAACACAGACGGATCAGGTTCATCGTCTTGAAAAGCTGCGGCGCCCCGTCGATCAGGTTTGCGGCGGTCTGCTTCATGCGCACTTCTGCAATATAGCCGTTGTCGGAAAGAACGACGGCCGAACCCTCCATGGAGGCATCGAACGGCGCGACGGCGGATGCGTTGACCGTGTCGCCCATCATCAGAGAACGTAGCGCATCGACTTCGAAGAAGACGTCACCCTCAAGAAGATAGCAGTCGCCCTGCAGGAGCGTTTCGCGCGCCAGCCAGAGCGAATAGGCGCTGCCGGTCTTGTCGAAGACGGTTGACTCGACATAATTGATTTCCAGGCGGCCGAAGCGTCTGCCGCAAGCGTACTGGATGGCGTCCTTGCGATAACCGACGACGATCGTGACCTCTTCGACGCCGACCTCTTCCAGGTTGCGCAGCGCGTTATGGAGGATTGGCGTACCGTTGACTTCGACCAGCGGCTTGGGGCGCAGATCCGTCAAAGGCCGCAGGCGGGAACCGAAACCGGCTGCGAGAATGACTGCTTTCTTCGGGTGGTAGTATGTCATTTTCTTCCCCTTCTTGATTGTTCGGGACGACGGCGTCATTCCCAGGCGTTGAGGACATCGACGAGCCGCGAGAGGCCGGCTTCGAGTTTTTCGGGCGGGATGCCATAGGAGAGCCGAAGGCCCGCGGGATCGCCGAACGCGGTGCCGGACACGGTTGCAACGCCGGCCTCGGAAAGGAGCGAATTGACGATCTCGTCGGCGGTTGCTGCAGCGCCATTCATCAACGCCGGTTTCAACAGATCCGAAAGGTCGAGATAAAAGTAGAAGCCGCCCTGCGCTTTCGGAACGGGTACCCGCGTCAGCGACGAAAGCGCATTGAGCCCTACCTGGCGGGCGCTCGCAAGTTGCGACCGCAGCCTGCTCTCATAAGCTCCATCGGTTAGTTGCAGATGAGCGAGAACGGCGTGCTGCGCGATCACATTGGGATTGGACGTCGTGTGCGATTGCAGTGCCTTGACGGCATTGATCACCTCCTTCGGCCCTGCAAGATAGCCGATCCGCCATCCAGTCAGGGCGAGCGACTTGCTGAACGCGTTGACGATCAGGGTCCGAGAACGCACCTCCGGAACGAGAGAAACAATCGGATGATGGATCTGATGGCCGTGCACGAAGTCGCCGTAGCACTCGTCGAAGATGACCCATAGATTGCGGTTGATGGCGAGCTCGGCGATGCCGATCAGGGTCTGCACATCGTAGACGGCGCCCGTCGGGTTGCTCGGTGTGTTGATGACGATCGCTCGCGTCCGATCCGTGACGGCCGCCCGGATATCAGCGATGCGCGGGACGCAGCCATTGGACCGCGTATCGACGAAGACCGGCGTGCCGCCGGCAATCAGCACCTGGGCGGGAAAGGTCGTCCAATAGGGCGCCGGGATGATGACTTCATCGCCGGGGTTGAGCAGTACCATCGCAGCATTGAAGAGGGCCTGCTTGGCACCTGACGTGACGGCAACCTCTTCCGCCTTCCATATCTGCCCGGTATCGAGCGACACCTTTCGTGCGAGCGCTTCGCGCAGCTCCATCATGCCGACCGTGTCGGTATAGCGATTGATGCCCCTGTTGATGGCATCGATCGCACCGTCGCGGATGGCCGGGGCCAGGTCGCTCCAGATCTCTCCGGCCGTCAGATCGATGATTTCCTTGCCGGCATCGGCGGCCGCCTTTGCTGCGGCGCGCGCCGCCGCTGTCCCCGATGAACCGAACAGATTTGTCCGTTGCGCAAGCATGTGCGCTCCTCCGCGTCTGGTGTTTTGGAATGGTTATGGTGTCGTTTCGACGGCCGTTACGCGATCTGCTTTGGCAGGTAGCGTTCTTCGGCCCGGGCCAGTTCGTCGTAGTCGACCAGGCTGAAAAGTTCCTCAAGACCGGCAACCTGCTCTTCGATCCCGGCAATGCTTTCTTCCGTCTGGATGCGGGCACAGATGTCGCGCATGCCGGCGATGGCCGCCCGCATCGTGTGATTGGCCCAGATGACGGTCGAAATACTTGCCTTGCGATAGGCGGAAACGGGCGTCCGGTAGTATTTGGTCGGCACGATGACGACAGGAAGCTTGTTGTCCCATTCCTTAGCAAAGGCGAGGATCTCGTCGGCTACCGCCTTGCGGGAATGAATGAGAATGGCGTCGGCGCCCGCCTTCGCATAGGCGTGAGCCCTGGTGATGGCCTCATCCAGGCCATGACCGGCGATCAGTGCCTCGATACGCGCCACCAGCACGAAATCCGGCCCGGTCGTATCTTTCACGGCTTTGAGCCGGCCGCAGAATTCGTCGACCTCTGCCAGCGGATGTCTGTCGCCGACGAAGGAGTTCATCTTCGGAAACCCCTTGTCCTCGATCGCCACACCCGAGGCGCCGCGCTGTTCGAGCTTCTTGGCGAGCAACCGCGCATTGTTAAAGTTGCCGAAACCGCTGTCGCCGTCGACAAGGATCGGAATATTGGTGGCATCGACCATGCGTTCGACGACGTCGACCACCTGCGTCCAGCTTGCCTCGTTGGCGTCGCGGTAACCGAGCGCAGACGAGATTGAAAGCCCTGATGCCCAAAGACCCTTAAAGCCGGCGCGTTCGGCTATCGCTGCCGAAAGGCCGTCATGGGCTTCCATCAGGAAGGATAGATCGTTGGAAAGAACGAGTTCGCGAAGGGTTGTCGATGAGGTGCCCACCGGCAAGGCTTCAGCATTCGACGGAAATGAAATTGCCTTGTTCATTGTCATGCCTCCTTCATAAAACTGATGCTTTATGAAAAAGGAAAATTCCGCAATAGTGACTCAGAATATATCGCAGAATATATTCTTAGAGAAAGCAGAGTTTCGATTGATATACCAATGAATACAGGCGGATAATCGAATATATTATGGAATATATTTGGAAATATATTGTCTGTTGCGCGAACATTGGACGGAAAACGCGCTGGGACGGGTGGGCCATCGGCAAGCTCAAACAAATTTCAGGGATTTCTAATATAAATCCGTGGATATCGTGATCTGATCGTCACAATTGATCGTAGTATTGACAGGATGCCAATTGCACACGGTTGCAATGTCGGTGTAGCATGTCAAATGTTAACCGATGAAACCGAACCACACGACAGCAGGTGGGGGCTTGCACATGGAAGACGGAGACGAGCGTACGTCCGACCCGATCGGTTCGATGCGAGACGATCTCGATTTCGCTCATGCCATCATGCGCCATGCCGTTCGCCACAACTTGCCGGCCTTCTCGTTTGCCGGACTGCGTATTCCCGCGGTTCTGCAGAGCGTTGATGTCCACGGGGCGCTTCCTGACCCATCCGACTACGCCGCGGAGCTTCTGGTCTTCGAGGAGCAGTTGAACGACCGCATCGTGTCGCTTGCCGATAACAAGAGAATGCTTGGCGAGATTTGGGGATTCAATGAGCGCTCGCGGCCATTGCGAGCGTCCGAGCTGGCGACGGCAAAATCGGCGAGGAAGGTTGTCATCGAGACGGCCGACCTTGTAAATGCCCTGTTCGTGCTCGATGCCGAACTCGTTCTGCAGATCCTAGAAACCCGTCTCCGGCGGCGGCTCGTCCTGCTCGCAGCGGAGATCGGCACCGTACTCCCGTTTCCAGAAGCCAGGCGGCGCAAATAGCGCTTTGGCAACAGGTCGGGACGTTGCATTTCACAACTTGGACGGTGTGAACATGCCGGCCATGCGTAGAATCATGTTGACTTTCGATCCCCTCAGGCGTGTATTATCGACAATTATCGCATGCAAGTAGTTGCATTCTTCGGCGAGCGTCTGGCTCGACCTACCGTTCGACCTCAGAAAGCCATGCGCCCTCCGCCCGGATCGCTCTCGGCAGAATCGGCAGGACGTTTCATCCACTATGTATGAGGGTGCATTGATGATGAGGGGGCATGCCATAGCAGAGGGACCGCACACGGCTGACCGATCAAAAACCGGGCAGGTCTACGCGCGCCTGAAATTCTTCCTTGTGACCCAAAAAGTGCCCCCGCGCGCCAAACTCGACATTGGGACGCTCGCCGATCACCTGAGGGTCAGCAAGACGCCGGTGCGCGAGGCGTTGATCCTGCTCGCGAGCGAGGGGATCATCGCCAGCGTTCCCGCGAGCGGCTATTTTTCCAAGCCGCTGAATTTCGCCGACCTCGCTGATGATTACGACCTTGCCCTGACGATACTCACACATGTCATCAAGGCAGATATTGCGGCATTTTCCGCAACAGGTCTGCCGCCGGTCGGGCAGGATGCACCTGCGGTCGGTTCGAAGGCCGGCCACCAGCCGTCGCTCGCTTACACCAGTTTCATTGAATCCCTATACGAGCGGATCGCCGGCATGGCGAAGAACCGGAAATATCGGCAGGTCATCCAGGCTTTCAACGGACGGACAACCTTCGTTCGCACGCTGGACCTCATGCGGCCGACGCGCATGACAATGATTGCAAATGACATGGCGGAATTTGTCGATCTCCTGGCCAGACATGATGCAAGAGGCGCTGTCGCAAATCTCGATCGCCAATATCGCACGAAGCTCGAACTGCTCGCCGAACTCGTCAGTGAGGGTAATCTCTTCGCGTTAAGGGCAAATGATGACTGGGTTCAGGATCTCTGATCTTATCGTCAGCCGGCCGCGCAAACCAGCTCCGCGTCTCGAATCGGACGATCCTGACCGACGTCTGAAATTCAGAGAGCTGAAACACAACGGGCGCTCGACCTGATTTAGGGAGCGCCCGCGTGTTGCGACTGACAGCAAAAGCCGAACGATCGGCAGGCCATCAACATGGCGTGTGAGCTACTACCTCTCTGCTTCAATGACAATTGCAGTTTTTGCAATACCGCTATGCAGCCTTCTCTTCGGCCGCGGCTGTCAACAACAGAGGGCTCTCGGCACGTTAACGCTATTTTAACTATGTGAAATACAACCGCGGCATCGTGGTGTATGAATCTATTCTCAATCGAATGGGTGAAGGCATGACGACGAATAGATATTCGGCCTTTGCGCCGATCGGCCTCAATTTCCATAACAAGCAGCCGCGAACCGTCATACGCAATCTCACCGACGCGGCGCGCGTTCTCATCCAGGATTGGCCGCTCGACGATGGCGAGGACTACGTCATCGCCGTCAAAGCCTGCGCTGATGCTCTCGTTGGGGAGGCCAGCCCAGAGGAGCTTCGGCAAGCGCTTCTGCGGGCCGCGAACGAGGCCGGCATTTCCGCCCTCTTGCTTGTCCAGGACGAGCTTTGCGAGACGAGTGCATCGAACCACATTCGGTCGTTGCACGGCCAGTGAAGCCGTAATCTAATACCTTCACCGGGGTAGTCTGGCGATCTCCTTGAAGGCAGGATGGCTTTCAGGTGAGGCAATTCTTTACGGGTAGTCTGCCACCGATTGGGCCGAGCCCGAGTGCCGCGAGGGTCACCGCCGTCCGATGCGTCATGCCGTCCATTGATACCGGCTCGATTGAATCAAGATGTCGCGCAGACTGCCGCCTAGAAGTGAAACGCGACGCCGATGATCGGTCCCTGCTCGACGACGTCGAAGACAAACCCGTCGTTGTTGTAGTTCACACCCACGGCGCGGTAGCCGGCGACCGCCGAGATCGTGTCGGTAAACTTGTAGCCGAGCGTTAGAGCGACGTCCCAGTCGAGATCGGCACCACCGCCGCCGACGAGCCCCCAGCCTGTCGCGTAGATTTCCGGGGTGAAGAAGTAATTCCCTCTAACCCCGGCAAGGGCGTCGACCCACGTCGCCCCGTCGTCCGCTTCCCGTCCGCCGAGAAGGCCGCCGTTGAACCCGATGGTGGTGTCGACCGACCACACGCGGACGCCGCCGACGATATCGAGATGACCAGACTGGTTCTCGAGTACGGAATATCCGGCTCCGAGCAATCCGGCGAAGGTCTTCGAGGTCACGTCGACGCTGTCCGCCAGGATACCGTTTCTCGTCGTCGCGTCCGCTCCGAGCTTGGTGTACATGATGTCGGCGAAGATGCTGAAGCGGTCGTATCGGGCTTCGCCGGCCGCCATGAAGGCGAAGTCGAGGTTCTCCAATATGTCGCCGAAGCTGGAGTCGATATGGACTTCAGGGAGACCGAACTGCGCCACGTCGCCGGAAAGCCCTGCTGCCCAGAAGTAGGGAGCTGCGGTATAGGTCCAGCCGCTTTCACTCTCGACCACCTTGGCTTCCGGAACGCCCGGCGCGATGTCCGCCGAAAATGCTGAAGACGCGACACCAGGACCGGCGCACACGACGGCGGCCCGTAGCACTAAAACCCGCATGTATTCCCTCCTATACCTGAGACGGAATCGCCGTCTCTCTGTCCGCGAAATTAACGTTTGCAGCTCGGCGTCGGTCTGGTCTGGTCGCAGTTGTTGGTCGCGGGCGGCCGTGTGCTACTCGCGCCCGCCAGGGTTCCGACATGGGTGGCGTAGTTGTCACGAGTGTCCTGATCGACCACAGCAACCGGCGCAGCGAGAACCAGGCCGGCAACGTTCCCAGCAGCCTCCGCAGCCCCGGTGGTCGCAACCAAAATCTGGTCGCCAAGTCCGACGTGACTGTCAGTTAACGTCTGCCCCTCGGAGATACGCTGGCCAATGAGCTGCACGATCTCCGGCGACTCCGCGAACTTGCCATGGTTCATGCTGTCGCCGGATTTGATCTTGGTGAGGTCGATCACCAGGATCTTGTTGTCCTCGAGTTCCTTCTTGTACGGGGCCTGCTCCGGATCGATGGCACCAAGCCGGGAGACGTCGCCCCAGACCCGGCGGGAGAAGGCCAGCGCCTTGTCATCACGGGAGACAAACAGCGTGAACTGTGGGTGCTGCTTGCCCATGTCGGCGATCTGCTGGCGGAACACGTCGACGTCGACGTCGGGAGCCGCCAGCATGACGTTCTTGAACTTCTCAGGCAGCCGACCGTTGCGGATAGCCATCTGCCGCAATGACTCCAGCGCCAGCCAGTTGCCCATCGAGTGCGCGAGGATGGACACCTCCTTCACCTGCGGATCCTTCGCGAGGAACTGGAAGAGGTTCTCCAGCGCATTGCGCGTATAGTTGGTGCTCTCACGGTCATAGCCGTAAGCGAGCAGGCTGCCGCGCGACGGCCATGTCACCAGGACGGGCGCACTATGGACGCCGGAATCGTGAACGATCTGCGCGAAGCGGTAGACCGCATCCTCGAACCGGTTGTTGAAGCCGTGGATGAAGACAAGGACGCTTCCGTCGGGCGTCTTGCTGACGCTCGCGCTCAGCCATTTCTTGGCTTCGTCGATGTTGAGATCGTCGGCCTTCACGGTGGCGAAGTCGGTCGCGGGATTGGACGGCAATCTCTTCGGCCAGGCGACCTGTCCTTCCTTGCGAACCTTGCCGGGCGGAATCGAGATCGTCATGTCGGCGAAGGCCGGAGCCAGTGCACGTTCTCCGTTGAACATCTCACCTGGAACGGTCGACCGGGTGCGGGTCGTCGCGATCAGCATGTCGACCTTCGGCGACTGTGGTGAGCTGTCGGCCACGGGTGTCAGCACATCCTTCGGATGTCCTCCGCATCCGGGTAGTGCCATGATCATTGAACATGCAAGAAACCAACGAAGCCAACTTTGAGCCGACGCCGACGCTACGCTACCTTGACTGCCCACAGATCCCCCTCATCAAAAAAATGCTTACCAACAGCCCCTCGATCACCTCGTCCTAACAGTAGTAGACGCCCACAGCGCAGCGCCTGACCGTGCGCCGTGCGACTCCGGCGACGCTGACCGGCGTCAGCGGCCGGCCAATCCGGGCTTCGGCCGAGGTTGTTACAATGCCGTCTGGCACAGGGATTGAAAACTCCTCGGCGACCTCAAGCCCGGACATTCCAACGGCTGCGGCAATCAGGAGAACCCTCATGCGTCTGAACAGGGTCATTGCTTTGCTCCTTCTGCGAGGTGATCGGGAAGCTCGTCGGTGTCCTTGAGCTTCGACAGATCGACCCTCTTGGCGTCCGTGGTGTTCTTGAACGTGTAGTCTGCCGCCACAACGTCGACGCCCGTCTTCCAGTCGCTGATCTGGATGCTGTATTGCGGCCCCTGATCGACCTGCGTCGCGGTGATCACATACCTGCAGGGGTAAGGATGTTCGCCTTGCGCGATCCATATCTGCCAGTCGACCTCCTTGGCGCGGAAGGCGAGGTGGTCGCACTCGGTACCGCCGAAGACGCCGCTGCCAAGATCTTTCACGTCCGTTACGCCGTCCATCAACGTGCCGTAGACGTCTGGCAACAGGAGGTCGGCACCGGGAACAGGCCGATGCAGCTTGTCTCGCATCTCGTCGACCAGGTGAGCGATCGTTCCGGGCATCTCGGCCTGCGCATAGAGATTGGCGTCCTTGCCGAAAAGGGTTGCCGTCTTGCCGTCGAAGACCATCTCGACATTGGCGAAACCGCCGTGCCGGGTGACGCGGAGCTTGTCCGGTCGGACCATTTCCACCTTGCCGGAACTTGCGAGCAGGATCTTTTGATGCTCGGTGGTGACGACTTCCAAGTTGGTGTCGTAGGCGAAGGAGACGGCCGTCTGGGAGGCGAGATAGTCGGACATCGCCTTCACCAGCTTCTTAGCGTCGGCTTCGTCGGCACGGGTTGCCGACAAGGATCCGGAAACGATCATGGCGAGCGCCCCGACCGCGAGTGCGGCCGCGAACCGATGCTGAGTTCTTCCTGTTGGTCTGGTCATCGACGCATGCGCTCCCAAGTGGATCGTTGCAATCCGGCGAACTCTACAGTCGGACGACGGAAAACGCCCGTAACATCTGGTGGCGTCTGTACCGTCACGGCGGCCCCCACCAGCAGCGACCTCCGAGCGGAACAGGTTAAATCAAAAGCTGTACGCCCGAGTTTAACTTGTCTCATTGCTGCGGCCTATACAACAGTATATTCTAAAATAAATATATTAGTCCGTTTTGGGCTGGGGCTTCAAATCAGAATCGGTCTTAGCTTGCTCGCGGGAGCGGTTTTTTGGCTATTTTGCCTCTCAGCGCTGGCTCAACAGGTGACCGCGGTACCGGGCTCACCTGGGGCAACCATAACGATTGACGGGCGACAACTTCCACCGCCTGATCCAAAATTCGGGGGCGTCATTCAGGATAAGGCGTCTGACTCCCAGCCCTGGTAGGAGGGCGACTCGCAACTGCTGCCAGCCGCAGGTGGCGCGGAAGAGATATTCCTTGTTGTCACCAGTTCTGAACTCGGTCCTTGAAAGGCAAGCCAGTCGACATCACTTGAGGTGCTATCGGATCGTTGCACCGATAGCACCATTCCCAGGGCTTTATAGGAACTGTGGTCGCCGATGACATGATGTGGTCAGCTTGTTCGGTGGCGCCGGACCGGTGGAAACGGAGTTCCCTATTATTCAAGTTCAAGGCAAACTGAAGCGGAAAGTGCTGATTCCGTCTGTGCGTGCCTCTCCGCAACTCACATCTCCCATTCAACGAGGTGACTATTGACGCAGTTCTTCGAAACCACTCAAGGGATCATGGCAATAGGCGCGTTTATTGGCGCTGGCGGTTTAGCTGCTGGCTCCTTGCTGCCCATCGTTATTGGTTTTGCGAAGTCTGGTATCAACCGGCGCCCGAAAGCCGAAGCCAGAAACCTTGCGATGTTGACGGTGCTGGCCCTGGATGACTTTGTCGGAGCCAGCTATGCGGCCGTTCACGACATGCCCGAATTCAATCCCATGGATGAAGGCGAATTCGCGTTTCACGTTCCAGATCCAACCCTTGCACTTCCACAGGGCACAAATTGGGACCTTCTTGGTCCCGAGCTTTCGGAAGAAATTTTGTGGTTATCGAACCGGGTGAAGACGCTTTCTTATGCGTTGGACAGTCTCGACCTTTCCAGGCCCGGATACAATGGTTTCTTCGAACGGCGCCAAGAAGGTTACGCTGGTCTGGCGGCCGAAGCGATGGACATCATTGAGCGTATGCTCGAAGAGTTTGACCTCACACTGCCTGCCAAGCCCGACTATTATCGCCAGCGTGAAGGTCTCGTGTCAGCTATTCAAAAGGCTGGAGAAAACAACTCGCTGCGCCGAAAGGCCGGCGCTGTCGCGCCCTCGAATGGGTCGAATGTGCTGCAACTGTTCCCAAAGGCGAACGACGACGCCGAGTAAACCTAGCGAATTCGTCGAACCAGTGTACAGGTATGCCTCAGCATGTACGGCCCCTTGGCGAACATCTTTGGGGTATTCCGGCATGGTCAAAATCCCCCTCCGGTCAGCGAGTAGCAATTGAACCCCGTTGAGCGAGGCAGGTTACTTCGGCGGGATGGTCCGCCACTGCATAGCTGCATTGCACAAAAAATGTTTTCCAACTGGTCAAAAAAAGAGCATAACGATCATAGCTGATGCAACACGACGGCTTTCCTCCCAGTTCCGTCGTTTCAGCTGTTCCCCTCTGGAGGTTTATACCTTCACAATTAATGGGCCACGGTTCTCCGTCGGCCCTCTTTTTTTGCCCGCGAAAATCGTGTGTCGACGCCGGATAAGTCCCGAAGTCTTCGACCTTAGATGTCCGATCGCTTCCGAGGGCATCGTGCTAGGTTGACGAAAGCAGTTTTCACTACAATAGAGCCTGGCCGAACCACGTGGTAACGCCACAGAATATGAACCGGAGTACAATGGTGACCGAACCGACCGTAGCAGATGCAATAGACCGCGTTTATGTTTCGATTCAGTCTGACAATGCTGACATCGACGCGCATATCGCGACCCTCAAGGCAGCGTTGGCCCGGGAGGGTTTGAAAGAGGCCGTATTCGACCCGGCAAGGCTCGTCCAGAACAATCGTTCTGGCAGGAAGCTCATGCAGGCCTACTTTCGGCAGCGCGGCGTGACGGTAAAATTCTCGGCCTAATAAAGCTTCCCAGTGACGCCAGAGATGCACGGCACCTTTTGCAATGTTCGATGAGGGTGTCTCGGGACCGCGACAGGGCGGAAGCTGAACTCCATGAACAGAACGTCGACCCGACCAGGGCGAGGGGACGAAGAACGTTATCCCTTCACCAATTCGATCGCTAGGGTAGTTCCGGGCCGCGACGTGTTCCGTAGAAAACTTATAGGGCGCTCAACCCGTTTCCGGGGAGCGCCCTTTTTGTTGCTCAAAGCGCAAAAACCGCGGAGTCGGCAGGCGATTTGACGTGCGGCGGAGATATCGGAGGGACGGCCTTGCGTAAAGCGTTTTTTACTGCAGATCTGCTATGCTTGTGGCCTCGCAACCATCGAATAGAGCACCATTTTGCGTGGAGAAGTGTAGCCCCTTATGGGAGGTGATCATGACGCAAAGGCTTCGGATAATAACGATCGGTTGCGTGCTGCTCGGGATAGCCGCGTTAGTTTCGGCGTGCACGACAGCCCACAATTCAAATCGCGGCGATTTTCAATATCAACCAGGGCATTCCAGGAACCCCGCCTGCAGCCAGGGCTTCAGGCCCACAAATGCGCTTTCTTGCGCTTATTGACTATTCCAACTACGCTTTACCAGCTGATCGAAGAGCTTACGAGATGCCTGCTCAGTATCCCTTCAATATCGACATCACGACCCGCGACGGACAGGATGAAATCCTGTCCCTCTGGAGTGCTGTTGAACCCGGCGGGGACTAAGCTGCACCGAACGAGGGTTATCGCGTAGTTTCACGCCGTTCGATGATTTCGATGGTGACGATCGATTTTTTCGCCATTTCATTTCCGAGCCCGGCATATCACTTAATTCCCAAAATCCACGTGAGAGGGCGTCGGCAAACTTGGCCGACCTGGCCCGAGGGAAAAAATGATCATGACAAACTCCGATGTCGAGTTCGGATTGGACACGTTTGGTGACGTAACGCACGATCCAAACGGCCAACCTGAAAGCTATGCCCAGGTCATTCGCAACGTCATCAAAGAGGCCGTCCTTGCTGATGAGGTCGGTATCGATTTCTTTGGTATTGGCGAACATCACCGCGAAGACTTTGCGATCTCCACTCCTGAAACCGTCCTGGCTGCAATCGCAACAGTGACTGATCGGATCAAACTTGGCTCGGCCGTGACCGTATTGAGTTCCGACGACCCTGTGCGGGTGTTTCAACGCTTCGCGACTGTCGATGCTGCGTCGAATGGCCGTGCTGAAGTCATCATGGGGAGGGGCTCTTTCACAGAGTCTTTCCCATTATTCGGATATTCGCTCGACGACTATGAGGCGCTATTTGAGGAGAAGGTTGAGCTATTTGCCCGGCTTCTGGACCAGCAGCCTGTGACCTGGTCCGGCACGACCAGGGCGCCATTAACCGGACAACGGGTGTTTCCTCTCGTGCAGAAGGGGCCATTGAAGACCTGGCTTGGCGTTGGCGGCAGTCCGAACTCCGTGATCCGGGCCGCCCAATATGGTCTACCTCTGATGTTGGCTATTATCGGCGGAAGTCCCTATCGCTTTGCGCCCTACGTCGACCTGTATCGGCAGGCGTTGGAAAAGCTGAACCAACCGACCCTTCCTGTTGGCGTTCATTCGCCAGGCTACGTCGGGCAGACTGATGCCGAGGCAAAGGCCGAGTTCTGGCCCCATTATCGGGCGATGCGGGATCGGATCGGTCGTGAACGGGGCTGGGGGCCGGTCACGGAAAGAGAATACGAAGCGGAGATCGACCAGGGTTCGCTCTACGTGGGCTCGCCGGACACCGTGGCCGCAAAGCTTGCTCCGGTCATCGAGACGCTCGGTATTCAGCGCTTTCAGTTGAAGTACAGCATTGGCACGATGCCACATGAGTCCCTTAAACGGAGCATCAAGCTGTATGGGCAGGAGGTCGTTCCGGCAGTGAAAGCGAAAATCGCAACGCTCGCTGCAGCATGATTGCGGTGCGAATTCTTGACGGACCGGCGAGGCGAACTTTAGGGTTCCGAAAAAAGTTGGCAAGCGTGTCGGTCCCCGCCGGATTGGTCTCTGGACTTTTCCGGGGGCGAGCCGAAATATCTAGGTATGTTGATTGATAACGGTGGGATCGCGCTAACTCCCGCAAATCAAAAATCTCGCATCCGGGTCATAGACCTCGAAACAGGCGGGAACGGCCCGAATGACGTTTGCGAGATCGGATGGCAGGACGTTGTGCTTGGCATTGACGGGGGATGGCGGGTTGATGATGAGCGCGGCTCACTGCTTGTAAATCCAGGAAGACCGATCTCTCCTGATACGATGGCAATCCATCACATCTTGGACGCCGAAGTGGCGACAGCACCCTTCTGGAAAGAGGTCGCGTCCAGCGTCCTAAGGCCGGAAGGCGGGGCAATCGCACTGGCTGCGCATCGGGCAGTTTTCGAGCAACGCTATTGTACGCCTAGATTTACTGGGGGAGCGGCCTGGATATGTACATGGAAATGCGCACTTCGTCTGTGGCCTCAACTGCCCCGGTTTTCCAACCAGATGCTCCGGTATTTGCGCATGCCCGAGGGATTGGTGCACGCGATCGGCCTTCCCGCCCATCGCGCGATGCCCGACGCGTACGTGACCGCACACCATCTGCGGGACATGCTGAATGAGTCCACATTCGAGCAGTTGGTGGAATGGAGCGGAGAGCCGGGACTGTTGCCACGAGTGCCTTCCGGCACCGAGCGCGGCAAGAGTTGGGATCAACTGGATATTGCAACATTGCAAGTGTTCGCTCGCGATCGGGATACTGACGTCCGCTTCAGCGCGGAGATGGAGCTTCGACGTCGTGGCGACGCGGAAGTGACAGTGATTGTCAAAGACCAGCAGGGAACGTTGCTTTAAGATTGGTGCGCCACGCAGGGGTAAGGTTTTGATGTCAGAACGAATGTCCGAACGCGCCAAGGGCGACATCGACGCGATTTTGGAACGGCTCTATAAGGTTTCCCCGGAGCTAGATAAGATTGCGGCCGATTGCGAGAGAGCTTTGCGGCTCAACGCCGAAGCCAGAGGCGACTACATCTCGCCGCGAACAGTGCAGGCGTTTTCCGAAATGCGCGATGCGGTGGGCAAGCTGTATGGCTCCGCCCGGGATGCGATGAACGAAGCCGATAGATTCTTTAAGCCGAAGTCGTAGGTTAGTTTCGCTGCGAGTGCGCAATGTGGGCACAGCGCCCGCCGTAAACCGCAAAGTTTTCGACAAACATTGTGAAGCGCGATAACCCAGCGATCACACACGAACGCAATGCCAACAATCCTAGCGCAGCAGGCCGTCGTTCCCGAATTCCTCCCATCCGCTCAATCCGGGCAGAGGTTCGTCAGCGTTCTGTTCAGTTCGTCCCGCTTTCTCTTGCCTTTTCAGCGAACGCGTCAGCTTCGCCTGGTACGCGGCGCGTCTGCGATTTTCTGCTTTCGCCGCCGCGTCTTCCTCTCGCCATTCGTCCACGGCGGCGCGGTCGAGCAAATCTTCAACGACACGGGGGTCGAATACGTGGAACGTGATTTTCCTGGCTCGTCCCTGCAGTCTGACCGTTCGCGTTCCCGCGCTGGGCAGGCGGCCGTCCTCCAGCCAACGCTTCCGTTCTGAAGCCGTTATCGTGAGGATATCCTCAATCTCGCGAGGGATGATCGGAAGGTCGGCGATGTCCGTCAGCGCCGCGGAGACGGCTGACGAGGTCGCGCGGAACGCCGTCTTGGAAGTCTCCGGCATGATGAGGGTGAGTGCGCTCGCCTGCATGTCCAATGACTTCCTGACCGCCGACGGCAGCCGGGAGCGGATTTCCTGCAGGATTCCCTTGACCCGGATGGCGGACCCGAGCGTCACAGTTACCGGAAGCGGCCATTCCCTGATCAGCTCAGGATCGTCGCTTTCTTTCTTTTTCGTCTTCGTTTTGGGCATATCGGAGCAAATGGGATTGGAAGGGTCGAGCGTCAACGGAACTCGCGCTCAATTCCGCCTGCAACATTGGGCAAAATACGAGCTGCAATCCTGACATTCCGAGAATGAGGCACCCCAGTGCTGGAAGCGCCTTTATCAATAAAAGAATTGAGATCGGACGGCGAACTGCTGAAAGCTTTTTTGTCAAGCCTATGTTTTAATTGCCCATCATTTATACTTACCTTTCCTCTTTCGATTTAAGGTATGCATGTTTTATATCCTCGAGACCATCCGCTTGGGCTTGAGCATCTCTCAACAAATCTTCCGCGTAGCTTTGCGCATCGACGATGTCGCGGAAATGAAGCCCCAGGTTTCGCCCGGCAGTCTCGACGCCGCGCAGTATCTCTGCAGTTAGGTCTGCCGTTTCCTTTCCGTCGTGGAGACTAAGCAACCTTGTCGAGCAACTCAAAGCGACGAGTTCGAGAACAAGAAAGCGGCCTTCAATCTCTCCAATCGTTGGCGCAGTTGCACCACTTTTGTCACCAGAATTTTGGCCTTCAATTTTTGGCATGGCAGAAATCCTTTGGTGTGACGAGAAAGCGGTTCTTTGCTTTCTTCACTTAGCGACATCTCCGACTGTTAGCTCGCAGTGGCGCGCCCGCTCACATCGACTATATCGAGTGCAAAGAAAATGTGCGTCTTTGAAGGTGCGTCTGTCCATCTGGATGGCGGCTTCAAAGCGCCTGGCTCCCACCAATCGAGACGTCGCGCGAGCAGAGACCAAGCCTGATGCTTCTCTTCGACACATTCGTCGACTTCAAGATCAATATATCTCGCGTCGATAACCACACTTTTCCAAGAACGCTTGCTTTTGAGCTGGTCAATTTGGACGCAAACATTTGGGTTCTGTCTCATGATATCCAGCTTCTTGCCAGGCAAAGTGAAGATATACAGCCTGTCATTGGCACATGCATATTGAACAGGGATAACATAGGGAATGTCGGCGTGAGCGCATGCCAACCTTGCAAGCCGTTGTCTTTTCACGACAGCAATACACTCCTTGTATGGCATTTCGCGAATGTTCATAATCGCTCTACCTTGGCATATGGATCTTCCATCGGATAACGACAGGCCCGCCGGCTCCATGGATTTCGGGCGTTCGAGTGCCCGTCTGAATCGATATCGGTGACGCGGTAATCAAAACTGATTGACGTGATGACGTCGGATCCTCAAGTCGGCGACAACTGCCTGATTGCCCTTGCCACCTCAGGGCCTCACTGCCTTGAGGCCGCAGATCTACCTGCACGATCCAGAGCTTCGTCAAACACCTCTTTTGCGTATTTTGAAGCAGCCGCGATATCAGCGCCAGGCAATTTCGCCCGTGCACATTTTCGTTCGATAGCGCGCTGAAGTGCCTTTATGAGTTCGGTCTGGCCATCGGCAGCTCGACGCCTTAAGAGTCTCGTCAGGGCAACAGTCGCCATCACCCGCAGAACGAAGGCACGGCCCTCAAAATCCCCCAAAGACGGTATCGCGCTGCCTTGCGGGCCACCGATACTATCGCGCTTTGCTCTCAGCATAGTATCGCTCCTGAAGAGGGACGCGTTCATCTAAGACAGTTAGGATGATCTTAAATTCGATTGATGCATTGAGGCAAATCAAGTGCGAGTGCAAAAATGCTGAGTTTGCACCGGCCGTCCCGTGCCGCCTGTTCGAGTCCTTTCAATAGCAAGGATCAAACAATTTCACCTTCTCGCTCCGAAAAATTTGTCCCGCAGCTGCCCCTTGATCCAAACTTCGTCACTTGATGGCGTTCACCTTTTTCGGGATCACTAGTCATCTGAGATCAAGTTCCAGAATGCGTTGTCGCCGGACAAGTCTTCAAAATCCGCCAGAGCGCAGAGCTGTTGGAAAGTGGCTTCGGAATTGCGCCGATTTGCCCAATGTAAGCAATCAATGAACTTAACTTTGCGTTCGTGATCACTCAACGGCGCTTCGAGCGAACCCTTGGCGTGCAGCCAGGACTTCCTGTAAATGCGGCCGCCGCGCGTTGTGACGGTGACGATGTGCGGCAGGCGCTCAACGCCTCTTTCCTCTTCAGCCGAATAGGGCTGCATTTCGATGCGCGGCATGAATTCCCTGACTTCCGGCCGTTCGATCGCGTGTCGCGTAAAGTCCGAAAGGCTAAGGGAGCCTTTGAGGAAAGCTGTAGCCAGGCAATATTGCATCGAAAAGCGGGCTTGCATCTCGTCGGCGGGGTCGGGATAGGTGAGGTTGCGGGCAGCGGATATTCCGACTTTCGTCTCGATCCAGGCAATGTCGCCCGCCAAAAGCCCATGCTCATGCTTCAGATCCAGAAGCGCGTCGATCGCGCGATGGGTCGAGGCGCAGCAGGGATGGCGCTTGGTCACCACGCCCCGGCTTTCGATGATGTGCTTTTCCTCGAATGTCAGGCCCTCCCAGCCCTTGGCTTCATCGCCCCCGAAAAGATCGAGGAAGCCTTGAGGTCGTTCGAGGATATCCAGCCGTCCGTTCATGCCCGCTAGCGCCATGCGCGCTGCATCCACGGCATTGCGTGCAGCAATGCCGGCGTGAAGCGGTTTTGCCGTCGAGCCGAATTGCCCTTTCGGGCCACAGGCGAAGCTCGTCGCGAGGCTCATCGCCGCGGCTAGGCCGTCTTTGTCGGCGCCGAAGAGCCGCGCCACGCCAGCCGCGGCCCCGATGCTGCCGACCGTCGCCGTCGCGTGCCAACCCCTGTTGTAGTGAGAGGGATTGACGCCGAAGCCGACTGCCGCCTGCGCTTCCAGCCCGATCAAATAGGCCTCGAGAAACCGTCTTCCGCTCGTGACCTTGCCGCTCGTCAGAACCGCCATCAACGCCGGCACCAGGACTGCGGACGCATGTGCCCTCGCCGGATGGAAATTGTCATCGAAATCGAGTGCATGAGCGGCTGTTGCGTTGATGAGCGCGGCAAGCGAGGGCGAGGCGGAGCCGCTGGTGATGAGCCGCGCTTCACCGCCTGCGGCGATTTCCCCGTGGAAGGCGCGGGTGAGCGCGGCAATACTTTCCTCGCCCCTGCCTGCAATCATGCAGCCGATGGTGTCCACCGCAGCATCTCTTGCCCGGTCCATGGCGAGGTTTGAGAACGTCGCTCGCGACAGGACCTGTTCCGCGATCGTCTGGAGAATGGTGGCCATTGACGAAAGTCTTTCCGTGAGTTTGGTTTCTCCGCGGAAAATGTTCAACTTTCCGCAGGTCCGCAATCTTATGCGGTTTGCGGGTAGGGCTATCGGTATCGGAGATAGAATGGCGCGAGACACGGGTGCGGCGATCAACCTGAAGCATATCGAGGCCTATGACGCCATCGCCGCGACGGGCTCGACGATCGCCGCTTCCGCCGAGCTCGGGATCTCGCAATCGAACGCCAGCCGCTTGTTGCAGCAATTGGAAGACTATCTCGGTGTCAGGCTTTTCGAACGGGAAAAGAACCGGCTTCAGCCGACCCGCGAAGGGCTGCAGCTCGGCCCGGAAATCCGCGCAATTTCCGACCGGCTACGTGCCTTGAAAACGGCGGCGATGGAGCTCGAGAGCGGTCGGTCGCGCGAGATCATGCTGCGGCTCGCCTTTCCCGCCAGCCTTTCCTCGACGCGCATTCCGAAGCTGGTGAAGAATTTTCTCGCCGCAAATGGTCCGATGCGCGTCGAAGTCGCGTCCGGCAGCTATCTCGCAATAGAGCGGATGGTGGCCGACGGTGAGGCCGATCTCGGTTTCGCGCGTATGCCGCTGATGAGCCCGGGATTGAAACAGGAGAAGATCCTGTCGTCGCGGATCATTTGCGTCCTGCACAATGATCATCCCAAGGCCGGCAGTGGCCTATTGTCGGTCGGTGACCTGAAAGGACAGGATCTGATCATGCTGAACAGGGAGCGACCGGTTCGCCATGAGCTGGAAGCGTTGTTCTACAAGGCCGGCATTCGTCAACGTCCTCTGCTCGAAGCACATTCGGTGGCGAGTGCCTGCGCGCTGGCCGCACAGGGGCTCGGCATTGCGCTGGTCGGCGAGATCATCGCCCGCGAATATGYGGCGCTGCCGCTGCAGTTCATTCCGCTTGAACCAGAACTGGCGGTTGCCTACGCGTTGATCAGCGGAGAGAAATTTCCGATGCCTAGAGCCGCCAGCCTTTTCCTTCAAAGCATTTCGGACTGGGCATGATGACGGTGCTTGGACCGTCCCGGGGGATCGCAAACGAATGAATATCAAGCAACTGGAAGTCCTGCGCACGCTTCTCGCGACGGGGTCGACGATTGCAACGGCAAAAACGATGGGTCTCAGCCAGTCCGGCGTCAGCCGCCTCCTCCAGCAGCTCGAGGCGGACCTTTCGATGTCGCTTTTCGTCCGCGACAAAGGCCGTCTCGTTCCCACCCCCGAGGCCCTGCTTCTTGCCCGCGATGCCGAGAACATCTTGCTGGCGGTCGATCGGATGTCAGGTCACGCGGAAGACTTAAGAAGCGGCGCCGCCGGCCCGGAGATCGTCCGCATCGGCCTGCCGAGCAGCATGTGGGAGCATTTCGCGCCGGCAATGCTGGTCGATTACGTGAGTGATTTCCCCGGTGTGCGGATCGAAACCTTCTTCGAGACGACGACTGCGATCAACAAGCTCGTCGAGCAGAGGGTGATCGATTTCGGCTTTCTGCGCATGGAGGGCGAGAGCGGACCGGGCATCGAGGTTGAGCGTGTCGCGACCGGCGAAAGCGTTTGCGTCGTTCCAAAGGATCATCCTCTTGCGAAATTGGAGGAAATCACGGTCAGGAATTTGCGCGACGTGCCTCTTATTCTGATCGGCCGCCAACGGCCGAACCGCATGGCGCTCGACCAGACCTTCCGACGGGCAGGCGTCAAGCAGATCGTCAAGATCGAGACGCATACCAACAGTTCCGCCTGTTCCTACGTCGCCCATGGCCTTGGGGTAACGATCATCAGCAGCTTTTATGCCAATCTCTATCGCCACCTGCCGGTGGTACACCGTCCCTTCGTGCCACGCGCGACCCAGGAATTCGGATTGGCAAGGGCAGTCGGGACGCCACTCTCGATTGCCGCCCACGCTCTGAGCGATGCGTTGAAGCGGCAGATCCAGCTTTCGCAAAAAGATTCTTAAAATCAAATTATTAGCATAGGTCTTTGTACGAACGCAGCCGCCTTGGTTGCGGCCGCATTCCGCATAGACTTATGACGAAATCGCATAATATTGCGGATATTTCTTCATTCGATCATAGTCTGCAGCAACGAAACCGATGGCGACGGGCACCGTCCGTCGCCCATCGCGGGGAACAAAAATGCTGAAATTCGTTCTGAACCGCCTGCTGATGGCATTGCCGACGATCGTCCTCGTTTCGGTGACTGTCTTCACGCTGATCCGCTTCATACCCGGCGATCCGGCGGCACTGATGCTGGGTGATATGGCTGAGCCGGATCAGATCGCGGCGATGCGCACGCAGCTCGGCCTCGACAAATCGCTTCCGGAACAGTTCCTGATCTGGACCGCCAATGTCGTACAGGGTGACTTCGGCCGCTCGATCGTCAATGACGAGGCGGTTCTGCCGCTCGTCACATCACGTTTTTTGGTCAGCGCCGAAATCGTCGTCATCGCCGTCCTTCTGGCAAGCCTCATCGCCGTGCCGGCCGGCGTCATCGCCGCCTGGCGGCAGAACAGTCTGACGGACCTGGCACTCGTTGGCACGGCCACGATCCTGCTGTCGATCCCGACATTCTGGCTCGGGCTCCTGCTTCTGCTTTTCTTCGGCTTGAAACTCGGCTGGTTACCGGTCCTGGGCTATGTCTCGATCGGCAGCAACGTCACCGGCGGCCTGCTCTACCTGGTGCTGCCGATCATGACGCTCGTCATTCATGAGATGGGTGTGTTGATCCGCATGGCACGCGCCTCGACGCTTGAAGTGCTGCGTCTCGACTATATCACCCACGCCCGGGCCAAGGGGCTTTCCGAAAGCGCCGTCCTTTGGCGGCACGCCTTCAAGAACGCCTTTGGCCCGACCTGGACGGTCATCGGCCTGATCCTCGGCAATCTGCTCGGCGGCATTGCCGTCATCGAGACGGTCTTTACCATTCCGGGGCTCGGGCGACTGATGGTCGACAGCATTTTTGCCCGCGATTACCCCGTTATCCAGGGGTGCCTGCTGTTCGTCTCACTTTCCTATGTGCTGGTCAATTTGGTCGTCGACCTGCTCTATCCCTTGTTCGATCCGCGGGTAGTCGCCGAATGAAAAACGTCACGTTCAACGGCTTCATTGGCGGCACTCTGATTGCCGCATTGCTCATCTCGGCTGCGATCGGCCTTTTCTGGACCCCCTATGATCCGATGAAGCTCGGCTTCACGGCACGGTTGGCGGCGCCAAGCAGCGCCCATTGGCTCGGAACCGACGAATTCGGCCGCGACGTGCTCAGCCGCCTGATCGTCGGCGCCCGGGCGAGCGTCTGGATCGGCACCTTGACGGTCACATTCGCGACGGTCTGCGGCACGCTGATCGGTCTCGTCAGCGGTTACGCCCGCGGTTGGATCGATGCCGTCATCATGGCCGTCAACAATGCGCTTCTCGCATTTCCCGGCATCCTTCTGGCGCTTGGATTGCTCGCCGTCTTCGGCGCCAACCAATATGGCATCATCTTCGCGCTGGGCATTGCCTATTCTCCCTCGATGGCCCGCGTTGTCCGCGGTGCCGTGCTGTCGTTGCGCGAGCGGGAATTCATCGAGGCCTCCAAGGTGATGGGCAATGGCGAGCTCTACACCATGTTCCGCCATATCCTTCCCAATTGCGTCGCTCCGATCACCGTGCTTGCGACCTCGATGTTCGGCTGGGCGATCCTTTCGGAAAGCGCACTCAGCTTTCTCGGTCTCGGCGTTCCGCCCCCGGCACCGACCTGGGGCAACATGCTGGCCGCCGGGCGGCCATTCATCGAGCAGGCGGTCTGGCTGGGTCTCTTCCCCGGCCTGGCGATCGCCCTGACGCTCCTCGGCATCAATCTTCTGGGTGACGCTCTCCGGGACAAGCTTGATCCGCGCATGAGGGGACTGAAATGACCAATGAAACGCTTTTGAATGTCCGCAACCTGTCGCTTCAGGTCACTGGGACCGGTGTGCAGGTCGTCAAGGACGTCAGCTTCGACATCGCCCCAGGCGAGATCTTCGGCATCGTCGGGGAAAGCGGATCGGGCAAGACGCTGGCAACACGCGCTCTGATCTCGCTGCTGCCGGCACCCATCAGAGTGATCGGCGGGGCCGTTGCCTACAAGGGGCGCGACGTGCTTTCCATGAACGGCGCCCAATTGCGCCAACTGCGCGGTGCGGAAATCGGCGTCGTCTTCCAGGAGCCGATGACCTCGCTCAATCCCTCGATGACCATCGGTCGCCAACTCGAAGAAGGGTTGCAGCTACATACGAAACTTTCGCGGGAGGAACGGCGCAGCCGGATCCTCGACATGCTGAACCGGGTCGGGATCCGCGATCCCGCCGGCGCGCTCACTTCCTATCCGCATGAATTCTCGGGCGGCATGCGCCAGCGCATCATGCTGGCATCGGTCATGCTTTTGAAACCGGCGCTCTTGATCGCCGACGAGCCGACGACGGCGCTCGATGCCGTGATCCAGCGCGACGTCATGGAATTGATGGTGGAACTGACGCAGGCGGAAGGCACCGCCGTGCTGCTGATCAGTCACGATCTGCCGATGGTTGCCCGCTATACGAACCGCATCGTCGTCATGGAAAAGGGCGTGATCGTCGAAGAAGGGCGCACCGCCGATCTGCTCGACGCACCGCAGCGTGCCTATACGAAGAAACTGCTTTCCTCCCTGCCGTTCCGTGGAGAGACGCGGACGATCGACAAGACCAAGGCGCCGATGGTCTCGGCGCGGGATATCGTCGTCGACTATGCGGGCCGGCGGTCGCTGATGAAGAAGGCAGTGCCGAAACGGGCGTTGCATGGCGTCAGCATCGATATCCACGAGGGCGAAGTCGTTGCCCTGGTCGGCGGTTCGGGCTCCGGCAAGACCACGCTCGGCCGCACCATTGCCGGACTGGTCCGCGAGAGCGAAGGCGATATCCGCTTCAAGGGACGCAGCCGCGACGACGACTGGATGGACTATCGGCTGAATTGCCAGATGGTGTTTCAGGATCCTTATTCGTCCCTTAATCCGCGCATGACCATCATCGCGCTTGTGCAAGAAGCGCTGCGGCTCGTTCCTGATCTCGACGCTGCGGCAAAGCGCAAGCGCGCCCTGGAGACGCTGGAGGAAGTCGGGCTTGGGGTCGACTATGCCGAGCGCTACCCGCATGAGCTTTCGGGCGGCCAGCGTCAGCGCGTGGCGATTGCCCGCGCCATTGCGCGCCGGCCGAAATTCCTGATCGCCGACGAACCGGTATCGGCCCTCGACGTGACGGTGAGGGCGCAGGTGCTCGAACTCCTGTCCGATCTGCAAAAACGCTACGGCTTTTCCTGCCTGTTCATCAGCCACGATCTCGGCGTGGTCGAACAGGTGGCCGATCGCGTCGTCGTCATGCAGGACGGCCGGATCATCGAGGAGGGCGATCGCGATACCGTTTTCGACAGCCCGAAGGAGGCCTATACGCAACGGCTTCTCTCGGCCATCCCCGCTCTGGACCACAATACTCAGGGTGGCGTGATCCTCAAATGGCGCCTGGAGAACTGACATGACGACGATGATTGAATCCGGAAAGCTTGCGGAGCGATTGAACGCGATCTGCGATGCCCAGCCTTTCGTGACGCGCTTCATGGTGCGTGCGCTTTCAAGCGGTGAAACGATCGGCAGGGGCGCGGACGAGGAAACCCCCTCCGCCAGCACAAGAAAGACCTCGATCATGATGGCGGCCTTGAAGGCTGCGCATGAAGGCCGCCTGGATCTGGACGAACGCATCACCTACGAAAAGCGTTTCGCCGAGGAAGTGGCGAGCGGGATGTTGCGCTATCTGACGCCCGGCATCGTCATATCGCTGCGCGATGCCATCACCGGCATGATGGTGCTGAGCGACAATGTCTGCACCAAGATGGTCTTCGAAAGGCTGACGCTCGAAGAGGTGGACGGTTATTGCAAGTCGATCGGCATGACGGGCACCAACCATCGCTTCCTCATCCCTCCCTTGGCGCTGTCGCCCGATCATTCATTGAAGGCCGTCACCACGACGACGGCCCGCGATCAGGTCTATCTGCTGCAGACCATCCTGGATGCGCAGAATTCGCAGGAAGCCGCGGACCGGCTCGGCTGCTCGCAGGCGCTGTGCGCCTATGCGCTTCAAACCCTGAAGAACCAGATCCTGCGTTATGCCATTCCCTCCCGGCTGCCGTTCGGTGTGCTCGTCGCCCACAAGGGCGGCACGGGAAAGCGTGGCCGCATGAATGCCGGTATCGTCTATCGCGACGGTTCCCCCTTCTACATCGTCGCCGCCTATACCGACGACGTACCGCAGGAAATGCCGGACGGCACACCTGGCTATACGGTGGCACTTGAAACCATCGGCAGGCTTTCACGCACCTGCTGGGATGAACTCCGATCCTAACGATCCATAAAAAGAGGGTAGAACAATGCATAAGCTTCTTCTTGCAGGCACCATGTTGATGGCGATGACCGGCGTGGTCGACGCCCGCGACATCGTCGTGGCGCAAAGTTCCGATCTGCGCAGCAACAATCCGGGCGTCAATCGCGACGGCAATACGGATGGCGTCATCCTGCATATCGTCGAAGGGCTCGTCGGCTATGCCAACAATGGCGAGGTCAAGCCGCTGCTGGCAAAGAGCTTCGACGTCTCGGCGGATGGGCTGACCTACAGCTTCAAGCTGCGTGACGACGTCAAATTCCACAACGGCAAGAAATTGACCGCCGATGACGTCGTGTGGAACTGGAACCGCTATCTCAAGCCCGAAACGAAATGGACCTGCCTTCCCGATTTCGACGGTAGCGGCAACGTGCATATTACGGGGGTCAAGGCCGTCGATGCGTCGACCGTCACCATCACGCTGGAAAAGCCATCCGCGATTTTTCTCGGCCTAATGTCGCGCCCGGAATGCGGTTACACCGGGATGATCTCGCCCGAATCGGTCGGCGCGGACGGAAGCTTCATCAAGCCGATCGGCACCGGCCCCTTCAAATGGGATGAATGGAAGAAGGGCGAGTATATCCATCTCGCCAAGTTCGACGATTATGTCTCGCCCCAGAACGACGGCAAGCCCGACGGTATGGTCGGCTCCAAGCGCCCTCTCGTCGACGGCATCAAATTCATGGTTATTCCCGATGCTTCGACCGTAAAGGCCGGCCTTCAGTCCGGCGTGCTCGACACCGCGGAGATCTCGCCGGATCTCATTCCCGAATTCAAGACGAGCGACACGATGCAGCTGATCGTGGCTCGCAACAACGGCAAAAACCTCTTCTACATCCAGACGCGCGATCCGGTCCTCAGCAAGCCCGGTATTCGCCGCGCCATGGCAATGGCTCTCGATCTCGACCAACTCGTCGAGGCTGCCTCCAATGGCTCCGGAACGGCCAATGGTTCGATGGTTTCGCAAGATTCGCTCTATTTCGACGATGTCCAGAAGGAGCGGCTGCCCTATGACCTCGAAGCCGCGAAGAAGGAGCTTGCGGCGGCCGGCTATAAGGGCGAACCGATTACCATCATCGCCAACAAGCGCAGCAACGTGCCAAGCTTCCCGGCTGCGGTGATGGCGCAGGCCATGATGCAGCAGGTAGGCCTTAACGTGCAGATCGAGGTGCTCGACTATGCGACGCAGGTCGATCGCCGCCGATCCGGCAACTATCAGGTCATTTCGCAATCGGTCGCGCCGCGGCTCGATCCGGCGCTGATGTACGGCTTCTATGTCGGCAACAAGGACAAGAATGCTTCGTTGATGTGGGATGACCCGAAGGCAGTCGAGTTGATGAAGGCCGCCTATGCGGAGTCGGACCAGACGAAGCGTCAGGCGATCTTCGACGAGTTTCACACGCTGATGCTCAAGGAAATGCCGGGCATCTTCCTCTATGACATGGTCGATGTCTGGGGGGCGACCAAGAAGCTGAAGGGCCAGCCCGTTTGGCAGTCGAATGCCCGTCTTTGGGAAGTTTCGCTCGACAATTGAGCCTGAAATACCGCGCCCGGGCGCGGCGATCCCCACTGCGACGGTCAACAAGAGATCCGGCAGGCAGACCTGCCGGGTCCGGTGCAACACGTCTCTGTGGCGGCAGGACAGACAGCGAGGAAATGCCATGAATCTTGACACGATCAACTCCATTGTCGCGACGATCGAAAAGATGAAACCGGATTATGTCGCCCTCAGCGACAGTATCTGGGATTTCGCGGAGCTAAAATTCGAGGAGCGGCGTTCCTCGCAATTGCTGGCAAGGACACTCGAGAACAACGGCTTTGCCGTGCGCCGCGGCATCGCTGGCATGGAAACGGCCTTCATCGGCGAATCCGGCAGCGGGAAGCCGGTGATCGCTTTCCTAGGCGAATTCGATGCCCTGGCCGGAATGAGCCAGGCTGCCAACCTGGCCGAGTCTCGTCCTGAGGCGGCGGGAGCGACCGGCCACGGTTGCGGGCACAATCTGCTTGGCGTCGGGTCGCTGATGGCAGCGGTTGCGCTTGCCCGCCACCTCAAGGAGAACAACCTGCCCGGAACGGTGCGCTATTACGGCTGCCCGGGAGAGGAGGGCGGTTCCGGCAAGACCTTCATGGTTCGTGCCGGCGCATTCGATGACGTCGATGCCGCCCTGACCTGGCATCCGGCTCCGTTCAACGGTGTTCGTTCGACGAACAATCTTGCCGTTCTCGAATATTACTATCGCTTCAGGGGCGTCGCGGCACATGCTGCCAACAGCGCTCATCTCGGCCGTTCGGCGCTCGATGCGGTCGAACTCATGAATGTCGGCGTCAATTTCCTGCGTGAACACATGCCGCAGGATTGTCGCGTTCACTACGCGATCACCGATACCGGCGGCAGGGCGGCCAATGTCGTGCAGGCCAGCGCCGAGGTTCTCTATCTGATCAGGGCGCCCGACATGCCGCAGGCGCTTGAGCTTGCCGGGCGCGTCGAGAAAGTTGCGCGAGGTGCCGCGATGATGACCGAAACCGAGATCGAGATCGTGTTCGACACCGCCTCGACGAACCTCCTTCCCAACATCACGCTTGAAACGGCGATGCACGAGAACATGGTCGCGCTCGGGCCGATAGCCTTTGACGAGGCCGACATCGCCTTCGCCAGGAAAATCCAGGACACGTTCACACAGGAGGCGATCAGGAGCAGCATCCGCCTCTATCAGATCAGGGGCGATGTGTTCTCCAATGCCAAGGTCGATGGCTCGACGCCCTTGCACACCGGTCTGCGCGATTTCGAAGGACAATCGCATTTCCGGGCGGGATCGACCGATGTCGGCGACGTCAGCTGGGTGACGCCGACCGCGCAATGCTGGGCGCCAGCCTGGGCGATCGGCACCAATCCCCATACCTGGCAGGTCGTCGCGCAGGGAAAAAGCCCGGCCGCGCACAAAGCCATGGCGCATGCGGCCAAGACGCTTGCCACGACAGGGCTCGCTTTGATGGTGTCTTCCGACCTTCTGGCCGCCGCTACGGCCGAGTGGCAGGAAAAGACTAGCGGCAAAGCCTACATCTGCCCGATCCCCGACAATGTGATGCCCGCAACGCTCCACGGCCGGTAGTTACTGTCTCCATCTACTGTGACGCGATCTGCACCATACTGACAGCGACATATCGGTGTTCTTCCAAGAGGCAAACGTGGTCCATGTCGCCGACACGTTCTGGAACGGCGTCTATCCCTTCATCGACTACTCGACGGGTGGCAGCATCGACGGACAGATCCGGCTGCAGTCGACAGCCTCTGTTGCTTTCTCTGCATTGCGGCAGACCGCGCATGCCATGGCCGAACCGTCGCGCGGTGCCGCATCCGTTGAGCCCGCTGTCCAAAGAATACCCAAAGTGGATGCGGCGGGCGCTCGGACAGCCTCTGGCGGTAGTTGGGAAGAATTCTGAGCTTATCCCATTTGTTCAACAAGAGGTTGGAGGCTTACGCTGACGGCGTGGGCCTCTAGAGCTGTCGCCGATAGCAACGCAGAGACGGCGAAGGAATGTCGATGGGACCAGAGTGCAGGCGACATCGCTGGTTTCGCGGATCAGCCGTCACATTGCCTTCCTCGCTTGTGCCAACCCTCCTGCGCGGGACGCGACAACCCGAAAGAGCCATCCGCTGAACCTTTGAGGCTTCTGGTTTCGGTCCAAATGTGGCTAGCGGCAGGACCATCATCAACGGACCAATGAAGAGCAGTTCTGACTGTATGTTCTGCCTCGACAATTCCGGCCCGACGAGCGCGACGGCACCCGTATAATTAAATCTGCGTTAATGATCATAGGCGAATATTAGGGGCATGCCGGATTGGCAGCGGTGGAATCTATGGGGCATTGCGGATGAGTATTCTTGATCGTGGTGGAAATGTTGTCGCGGTTCTTGCCGCTCTGTCGAATTTGCAAGCCATGGTTGAGTTTGACTTGTCGGGCAAGATCCTCACTGCGAATGAAAACTTCTGTAAGGCGCTTGGCTACGAGCTGAGGGAGATCATCGGAAAATATCATAGCATGTTTGTCGGGCCAGCCTATGCATCCTCGGCAGAATACAAGGCTTTCTGGGCGAAACTGTCCTCAGGGAAATTCGATCAGCAGCAATATAAGCGGATCGGAAAAGGCGTTCGTCGCTCGCTCGCCGCATCCGTCCAACGCGGCTCGGCAGCCGTTGCGCTGAAGTCTGATTGGGAAGAATTCTGATCATCGCAGGAAATGGCTAGGTGCGAGAGGCTCGTGACAAGCCGCTTGCAAACGTCGCGGTGCGATATTTGGCCATGAGATAATGTAAATTTACATCCCCGTCGGCGGCAAGTTCGTCCGCTTCTATGATCCATGAAGGGTCTCACTCACTCCGCACTGCGAGGAGTAAGGTCGCATGTCACTGACAGAAGACGAGAGGCTGAACCTTCTCTACGAAGCAAGCATTCTCGATACGCCGCCGACAAGCGAATTCGACGCTATCGTACGTCTGGCCTGCAGCATGTTCGACATGCCGATGGCGTTGGTTTCGTTTGTCGATGAGCACCGGCAATGGTTCAAGGCCCGGCAAGGCTTCATTTTGAAAGAGGCGCCACGCGAACATTCTTTTTGCGGCCACGTCGTGGAAACAGGGTCACCGCTCGTTGTTGAGGATGCCAGCAAAGATTCCCGCTTTTACGGAAACACGTTCGTCACAGACTGTTCCGTCCAGTTCTATGCAGGTGTTCCGCTTTCGGAAGGGGAGACATGTTACGGCAGTTTTTGTGTCCTCGACACGAAGACCCGCCGCTTCGGCGATCGGGATCTCGAGCAGCTCCACAGTTTGGCAAGCGTCGTCGTAGGCCTCATCCGGGAGCACCGTCAGCAAAGCCTGCTGAAAGAGCAGCAGCGTGAACTGGAGCTGAAGCAGGCCCGGTTCGAACAGACCGAGCGCTCTGCCAAGGTCGGTGGTTTTGAGATGGACCTTGGCACTGGTGCGATTGTCTGGTCGGATCAGATATACCGCACCGTCGGATTGCCGATCGGCAAACGCATGACCTCGGAGGAGGTGATCGGCTGCTATGCTCCCGAAGAACGTGACAGCGTCAGGCGCAGGATCCGCGATGTCCTGAACGGCGCGGAGACCGGCGTTGACAAAGAGTATCGTATCATCACGCCAGAAGGCGAGGAACGATGGATTCGCGTCGTCAGCGATATTGAACACCTGCAAGGCGAGCCAAGCCGTCTGTTCGGCATCGTTCAAGATGTTTCCGAAAAAGTGCGCTATGAGCAACGTCTGCTTCAGGCAGCAAACGCCGATGCCCTTACCGGACTTGCAAACCGGGCAGCCTACAACGCGCATGTGGAGAGACTTGCAGCGGCGGACGCTCCCTCCATCGGTTTGCTGCTGATCGACGTCGATCGTTTGAAGCAAGTCAACGATATCCTTGGCCATGCAACAGGTGACCTGCTGTTGAAGGGTGTGGCATCACGTCTGAACGAGCGCCTCGGAAAGCGTGGAAAGGTGTTTCGCCTCGGCGGCGATGAGTTCTGCGTTATTCTGGAAGCACCCGCAAACGCGCGGGGCATGCGTTTACTGGCGCGACATCTGATCGACTATATCGGCCGCCCCCTGGAGGTCGGCGGGTCAACGATAAGTCCGATGATAACCTTGGGCGGCGCGATTTCAGAAGGTGAAGTGGATGCAGCGACGCTTTCACAAAACGCGGACTTTGCCCTCTACCACGCCAAGGAAACACGGCGCGGCAGCTACGTCCAATATCAGCCCAGCCTGCGTTCGACGATCGCCCATCGCATTCAGATCGTCCGGGAGGTGGAACTCGCACTCACCGAGCATCGGATGGTGCCGCACTATCAGCCACTCGTTCGTTGCGCCGACGGTCAGGTATGGGCGTTTGAGGCGCTCGTGAGAATGCAGCGTTCGGATGGCTCAATCCTATCGGCCGCGCAATTTCATGAGGCGTTCACGGACTCGAGCGTGTCCCATCACATCACGACACGCATGCTCGAGCATGTCGCGACCGATATCCGTAACTGGATGGACCGCGGGCTGGAATTCGGGCGGGTCGGACTGAATGTCGGCGCCTCCGATTTCATGAGAGGGGATCTGGAAGGCCGTATTGTTGCTGCGTTTACGTCAAGAGGCATCCCGCTGGACAAGCTTTTGCTTGAAGTGACGGAAACAGTTTTCCTGCAGGGTTTGGAAGACACCGTTGCAACAACGCTGCAGCGTTTGCGGAAAAAAGGTCTGGCTGTTGCGCTCGATGACTTTGGGACGGGTTATGCGTCATTGACGCATTTGCGGAGCCTGCCTGTTGATATCATCAAGATCGATAAAAGCTTTATCGACACCATGCTCGAGGATGAATCGAGCCTTGCAATCGTTGAACTGGTCCTCAATCTGGCACGGAAGCTTAAAATGAAGGTCACCGCAGAAGGTGTAGAAACCCACCGGCAGGCAATGTGCTTGCTGGAAATGGGGTGTACCACACTCCAGGGTTATCTGTTCAGCAAGCCGATGGACCGCGAACACGTCGGCAGATACCTATCTGCGTTGAAACCACACCTCATCGAGAATTCCGAACGACCGGAGGAGGGCCTTCGTCTTCTCGGATAGAAGATCAACCGTGGCTGTCGCAAACGTGTGCTTAAGTCGACCCGTGCCAGAGGGGCTCGCTCAGCGTTAGCAAGGTCATGGGGCGCCGATCAGGAACTATCGACCAGCTACCGCAGCACCGTCCTTCGTTCGTCTCCGATTGGACATCCACATCAGCGACGTCCAGAGTGGCACTAGGGCGGCTGGCGTCTACGATATGATCGTCCAGTTTGCTGATGGCTTCGACACGAAGATCCGAGAGCATGGATCGACGCTTTCGGCTGACCCGCGGCAGCGCATCGCGCTTGCCCGAGCACTTTATGGCGAGCCTTTCTTGGTGGTGCTCGACCAGCCGAACTCCAATCTCGATGCCGATGGCCATGCGGCACTGACGAAGGCAATCTCCAGAGTTCGCGCAAGGGGAGGGATCGCCATCGCGATAGCGCACCGGCCGAGCACACTGGTCGCCATCGAAGCTGCTTGCCCTATGGGATAGCGAATCCTTCTCAATCTCCGGCGTGCTTCATGGCAAGCTGCATTCGCCGGAGCGGCAGGATCCGCGCGCTCCGATCAGCATGCTGCCGGAAAGAGCTTCGGGCATTGTTGACGTAAATCAAGGAAGCCAGAGATGGGCAGATGATTGAGTAATCGTCAAGGCGGCGTTGACATAGATACCGCGCATGAGCTGGACCAGCTTGCCGGCCTCCGCCTGACGGTCGGCACGCGTTTTATCGATATTTTCGCCGACGAGATGGAGAGCCAATAATAAGTCGTTTAAAATGCTGATATTTAATAGTGTTTTCCTACTAGGGCTTGTGTAAAGGAGCGATGCGAAAGCGACCGAAACCTAGACCATCCCTGCGGAAACCGGCCACGGCCATAGAGGGCGCACCGCATCTTCGGAAATTCATAGCTGCTTGACCGCGATCTGGGCAACGCGACCGTTTGGCCGTTGCTGGCCGAAACGATGCTGCTTGAGGCCTTCCATGCACTCGATCAGGCGCCGGACGATCCGCGTACGATCAAACTGCTGCGCCGCGTGGGCGCTCGCATCGGCGAGCCCATCGCGTTCAGTCGGCAAGGTTGGTCGACAGGGCAAGCTCCTTCTGAGCCTCTAGCTGGGCCTCCTCTCTCCATGATTTCGGAAGCCTTCCACTGCGCTCGGATCTGGAACAGCTCGTAAGAAACTCGCTTCGAGGCGCAGCTTGGAGCGCGACTGCTAAGCGGGGCAGGAAGACCTCCAGGTTGGCGGGCGTCTGGAAGAGGTGGGGAGGGGAGGCCGACCCATGTGGGTCCCTTCAAATGGCCAATGGCGGTCGGTGAAGACCACGCCCAGCCGGAGGCGGTTTAGGCTCTCCAAGTGCCATGGTCAGACCATCGGCACGCCACATCGTTGCAACATGTCCTAGGTAACGTCGACCAGACTCACACGAAGATCGTTGATCACCATGGCAAGGCCTGGCGCTCCGATCAGTGGCACGACGCGCGCGATCGTCAGCTTCGAGATTGCCCGGCCAAAGATCGCGAGATTCGTATGTCCATTCAGTCGCGATGGATAGATGACGCCGTCCGGCATAGCTTGGTGTTCGTGGAAGGCAAGCGACCACGCCCGCGCGAGGTTTTGGCGAGAGGACTTAGCAACATCGGTTGGCACACCCATCCTGATTGGATGATCCTCACGCAGATCGACCAGGCTCAGATCCACCCTCGTCTCTATTTCAGCGTAGCGCCGCGCATAGATTTCTTTCTCGTCGATCGGAAGATCGCCGATGAGACCATCGCGGCGATCACGCAGGACAGCCTCCAAGAAACAAACCTTGAGTGTCTCACCCAAATAGAGAACGCCGAACCGCCTCGTCGCGTCCCGCCGGCGGGGATCGCTAAACCGGCTTGGCGTCTTTCCATAGCCCAACGGGTCGGGAAAGGCGTTCGCATAGATGCGTCCAAATCGACGACCGGCAGGAACGGTCTCGATATCGAGCGGAGAGTTCTTAAAATCCGCAGGTGGCTTCGTTCCGCTCATTCAGCGAAAATCACCGCGGGCGATGCCCTCGGCCGCTGCAACCACATCCTCATCCTGCCCACGCTTCAGAGCGTCTAGCGCCGTCCGGCCATCGAGAGAGCCATGTTGCGTGATCAGGAAACGATAAACCGCCCATGCACTGCCCAGGATCTCTTGCAGCTTTGGAAGCACAGCATAAGGCCGGCCTTCACGATTGAGTTGCCACGCTGGAAAACGGAAGCCTCGCTTGGCACCGTCGACGCCCAGAACCTGGCCATGCTGTCGCTTCGTGTTGACGGTGACACGTGAAACGCCAAGCAAATCCGCGAACGCTTCCGCACTCAGCATGTCGTCCTCGGCGAGGATCTGTGCAACGCGGCGTTGGCCGCGCTCTTTCGCAGTCGCCAGTGCGGCCTGCAGCTCCTCATCGAGCTCAGGGACTTCCTCAACCGGAAATTCGTCTTGAGGCAGCGGCTCTTCCTCAACGATCGAGATGGTCTGGGCTCCTGCCAACGGGTCCACGACGACACGGAAGCTGACCTGATGGCCGGCCTTTCGGCTTAGTTGAACCGCCTTGGCATATTGTTTGATAAGGGCCTTTTCGAAATCTGCCTTTCGTGGCAGCGTCATTGTCAATGCAACGGAATCGTTTCGGGGTTCGGTGATGACAGTTTTCGTGACGGACATTGGCTTCAGCCTCCTGAACTGCAATATAGGCAAAACCAGACAGTTCGTCAAGTTCGTTAACCTCGTTAACCTCGTTAATGCCGCATCGGTTTCTCTGGTTTAGGTGGTTCGAAGCTGTGTTTCTCAACTCTCAAAAATGCCCAGAATGCTGGCCTTGAGCTAAAACGCCGACCCTTCGTTCCTGCGGGTAGGAGCATGGATCGTGCTTACCGTCCTCAGTCCTAGGACAGAGACCACGAAGAGCGAGCGTGCGATGCGCCAGGCCCGCTATGGTGCGGATCGGTTCCGTTTACTACCCCGTGGACGTTTCGGTCCAGCCGGGAGCGGACTAGAAGCGCGATCTCTGGGCCGCGCGGTTCAGGGATCCGGTCTCCTGAGCGCCGTCAGACCTTCTGCGGGAGGACCTCCATGAGCACGTACGGCGCGCCGCCCTCCGAGGGGATCGCATGGACGTTGTAGGAGGCGTTCGGATCGTCGCCCATTCCCACGAACCCGACGGCATGCCCGGCACGGCCAGTCCCTTAGCGAGTGAGTTCGCGATGCGTGCATGCAAGGCAAATCGTCGATGATCGGCCCGGCTTCGTGCAAGATTTCAGTTATGCAAGGCTTTGCTGGAAAGGCTACAACCCTACTGTTTGGGGCGAGAATATCGTCACCAGCACATATACTATCCCGCTCAAAAGTGATCGGCATCTCTCCCTCCAGTGCGCACTTTTGAACAGGGCGCAATGTCCAGTTTGGATGGGGCAGGCCATCACACTCATCGATCAACACCGGAGCAGGGGATCATTGTCTCAACGGCTCGTTCGTACTGGGCGCGTTCGAACTCAAATGGCCCAAAGCTCGCATACTTCCTTCTTGGTCGATGCGGCTGCGTGAAGCCGTCCCATACCACTTTGTCCTGATTCAGGCGAACATACGCAATTAGAGACCAGCACCCAACCTCGCCGCATTCGCACGACAAGACATAGATTTCGCCTTGTTCATCGCCAACGACGGGTTCTTCTCTGCCAAGGAAGTAGCTGGATAGCGAACCGAAGCGGAAGTGTGAGGGTACGAGCCCGCCATATCCGCCAGCGGGATCGGTATAGCCGGTGGCTCGCTCGAAGTCAGCCACGAGTTGGTCCAAGCCCACTCCATCCACGCAAGGAAGAATGGCTGCAGTATCTTCCGCATTGTTTACGAGCTTGAAGCTGAGAATGCTTGTCATCCAGCTTGGATAGGGCCGGCATCCGCTCGCTGTCAACTTCACTTATCTCGAAGATGTCGAGCGTGCGTGCACGGTTCACCGTGAAGGAGCGAACATCTTCGAGCTGTCCTTTGACGCACTTCTCGACGATGAGGATCGCAACTTACTGTGGATATGAGAACAAAACAAGAATATTGACTGGCGCGAGCGCGTGAGAACAGCTACGGAGATAGATCAACAGGTGAGACTCTGCTTTGGTCTATCGATTTCTCCATACCGCCGACATTCATCTCGACTCCCCGCTGCGAACGTTGGCCCTACGCAATGCCGAGCTTTCCGAGTTGATCGGGTTGGCGACCCGGCGTTCGTTTGTTCGGATCATCGATCTTTGTCTGGAGGAGCAAGTAGACGCGTTGGTCATCGCCGGCGATCTCTACGACGGCGACCAAACGTCGATGAAGACAGCACGGTTCCTAGCCGAGCAGCTTGCGCGCCTGCACCAGGCAGGCATCAGGGCGTTTATCATCCGCGGCAACCATGATGCGCTTTCTAAAATCACCGCCGAACTTGTAATGCCGGAGACTGTCAAGGTGTTCGGTGCCGCGGCTGAAGCCGTCGCCATCGACCGCGCCCCCGGCAATTTCCCCGTCGCAATACACGGACTGAGCTTTGCCAAGCCGCAAGCGCCCGAAAGCCTCCTTCGACACTATGCCCTCCCTGTTCCGGACGCAGTGAACATCGGGATCATGCATACCAGTCTCGGGGGCTCGGCGGGGCACGATCTATATGCCCCATGCAGCATCTCTGATCTACGGCAAACAGGGTTTCGGTACTGGGCTCTCGGTCACATTCACAAGAGGTCGGCAGTCGAAGATGCGTCTTCTGCGATTGTCATGCCCGGCATACCCCAGGGGCGCGATATAAACGAGGACGGTCCGAAATCCGTCTCGCTGGTCACGATCAGGGACGACCGCTCTGTGGTCATCGAGGAACGCCAAACAGCCGTCGCCCAGTTCGAGAGACTGGTCGTGGACATATCCAAAGCAGCGGACTGGAAGGATCTGATCCTTGAAGCCAAAGGCAGACTGACCGGCCTTTCTTCTGCTGTTTCGGCTGACCATCTCGTCGCCCGCGTCGAAGTCACCGGGTCGACCGCACTCGCCTGGCGCGTTCGACGGGATACCGATCTCCTGCGGACTGAGCTAGAGACGCACGGTGCGGCAATCGGGAATGTCTGGATCGAGAAAATCGTGACATCCCCGGTCGCGCCCCGGCGACGGGAGGCACGACCGGGTGCGCTGGATGAACTTGCCGCGATCATCGACAGCGAGATCCACGGCTCGACCGAATATCGCGAGGAGGTACGCTCGATCGCCGACGAGCTTCGGGGCCAGCTTCCTGCAGAGCTCCGGGATAACTTCGGGAAGGATGAGGGGTCTTTCGAAAACCTCTTAGCGCAATTCGCCCAAGACGGTGCGTCGCAGGTCTTGGCGCGTCTGCGTGGAAGCGAAGGAGAGTAGCGTGCGGATCAATCGCCTCAACCTCACGCGCTATGGCAAGTTCACCGATGCCGTCATCGATTTCGGATCGCGTCCGGTCGGATCGCCGGACCTCCACGTCATCTACGGTCCGAATGAGGCGGGAAAATCAACCACGCTCGATGCGATCCTCGATCTGATCTTCGGGATCGGCAATACGACGAAATACGGGTTCCTGCATCCGTACAATACCATGCGTATAGGGGCGAACGTTCACGTGGCAGGTCAGGACAGGGACTTCGTCCGTATTAAACGACCCCAAAACAGCCTGCTCGATCGCGAAGAGCGGAGTCTGGCAGACACGGAGATAATGGCGGACCTTGGCGGCATCGACCGCGACGCGTTCTCGACGATGTTCTCGCTGGACGACATCACGCTTGAAAAAGGCGGCGAGAACATTCTTGCGAGCAAAGGCGATCTCGGCGAATTGCTGTTCTCCGCCAGCGCGGGCCTGTCCGATCTCAGCCGACAGCTCCTGACGATCCGCAGCGATGCGGACAGCTTCTACAAGTTTCGTGGACGCAGTAGCCAACTGAGCGATCTCAAGGCACGGTTGACTGAGCTGAAGCAAAAACGCGAGGAGCTCGACCTCCAGGCCACCGAGTATCGTAAGAGGTTGGCTGAACTGCATCGCCTGGACGGTCGCTACGATCAGGCATTGGCCGAACGCGCGAACACCCAGCGGCGGGCTGACGAGATCAACCGTATCCTTCGTGCGCTTCCGACGATCCGGAGGATTACCGGGCTTCGAGGCCAGCTCGACGCCCTTGAGACCGTGTCCGATCCACCGGAATCGTGGAAGCTCGAGCTCCCGGTGATCCGCAAGGACGAAATCGAAATCCGCGTCAAGCTGGACGAGGTTGCCCGCACTGTCGAGGCGATCGAGAAGGAAATTGACGGGATCGCCGATGACGCCGCGGCTCTTGGCCTCGCGGCCCGCGTCGGCGATCTCATAAAAACGCTGGAACCGAGATATCTTACGGCACAGGTCGACATTCCGAAGCTCACTGGCCGGGTTGCCGAACTTTCTGTCGAAACACTGCTCCTGCAACTCGGCAAAGCCGACGAGAAAACGCCCGCTCGGTTGGTCCTGGACGCAGCCACTGTTGGCAAGCTCAGGACGCTCATCAGCTCCAGATCGGGTATCGACGCCCGCCGGACTTCCTCGGCGGAAGAGCTTGCCCGTTCGCAACGCGCTCTTCAGGAAGAGGGCGAGCATATTTCCCTCTCCGAGGAATTCCGCTCGCCCGGTCGGATCAGGGCTTTCGAAGTACTTTCCGCGACGGTCAAAGCGCTGCCGAAATCTGACGACGAGGTTGCGCTCCGTTCACTGATGCGACGACGCGAAAACGCGGAGGTCGTATTGTCTGAAAGCCTGGCGCAGCTTGCGCCTTGGCGCGGTAGTCCGGCCGACCTCGCGGCCATGAACCCACCGTCGGCCGCGAAGCTGGACGATTGGAAAGCACGACACAGGGAGGACCGGGAGCGTTCGAAGACGACGCGCTCCGAACTCGCGCGGCTGGAGCCGGACGCTAGGCGGATGGACGCGGAGATCGACGTCCTGCGCGCGCGGGCAGGGGAGATCGACGAACCTTCGGTCGCGGCGAGCCGGGCCGCTCGTGAGAAGGCATGGATTTCGCATCGTCAGATCATGGACGCACAATCGGCTGACGCTTTCGAACATGCCATGAGAGCCGACGATCAACTCGTTTCGCAGCGGCTTCTGTACTTCGCGGAAGCCAGCAAGTTGGCGCAGTTGATGCTGAGCCGCGCATCCGTGGGTTCGGATATCGAAGCAGCCCACGAGCGCCTTGAAGCGGCCGCGCGTTCCCTTTCGAAGCTCGCAAGCGAGATGTCCGCAACGTTAGCATTGATTTCCTCCAGTGCCGATTTCGGTGTTGATCCGACAGAGCTTGAAGAATGGCTGCGCAGGAGAACAGTCGCGCTAAGATCGCGCGACGATCTGACGACCATCCATCAGGAAGTCGCCGATATCCAGGACAGGGCTCAGCAATCGAAGAAACAGTTGCTTGCCGCAATCAAGGGAGCAGGCCTGGCGGCCAGCGGCGACACTGACCTGGCATCGCTGTTTACCGTCGCCGAGGAAGGCCTGGATGCCTTCAACCTTGCCATGGATCAGGCAGACCGTCTGGAGCGACTGAAAGAAGATAGCGTCGCGCGTACCCGTGCGATGAACGATTCGCTGAATGCCGCGCACGAATGGGACGCAAAATGGTCCGAGCTTTGTAGCGGTTGCTGGCTAGGGGAGGCATCGGTGATCCCGGAGGTCGATGCCGTCAACGGAATTCTCCACGTTCTTGAGAAGCTCGCTTCCGCGATCGAAACCAGAGAGGGGCTTGTCGATCGAATCCAGAAAATGGAAAAGGATAGCGCCCTCTTCGAAGCCTCGGTCTTCGAACTCTGCGACAGATTGAAAATCCCGAAATCCGCCTCTCTCACCGAGCTTACGCGGATGATCTCAGACAGGATCAAGGCGGCAGAGCGAGGCCAGGAGCAGCGGGAAAAGCTCGGGCGTGAGCGCGACAAGAGGCGCGAGGAAGAACGCGCAATTCTGGTCGCTAAGGATGTACTCGACGTGCGGATTGGGAAGATGACGGAGTTCTTCGGCTGTAGCACGCTCGACGAGGTCGAGGCCTTCATCGAGCTGTCTTCGAAGCGCCAGGTGCTGCGGAATTCCATTGCCGAGCTGGAACATGAACTGGTCGAGATCAGCGGTGCGAACGATATCCGCGATATCGAGGAAAAGCTCGCATCGGTGGATAGGGAGGATCTGGAAGGTCAGCTCGCAATGTTGACGCCAATCCTGGAAGACCAGGACAGGAAATGTCACGACGTCTTCCATGAGCGGTCCACCATGCTGAAGACACTCGATGCGATCGGCGGGGACTCCGTCGTCGCGGAAATCGAAGAGCAGCGACGCACCATTTTGGTGGAGATCGAAGAGCGAGCCGGACGTTATCTCGAGCTCCGCGCCGGGATAACTGCTGCCGAGCAGGCATTGAGGCTCTACAGGGACCGCCATCGCAGCGGGATGATGAAAAGGGCATCGCAGGCGTTCAGGACGATCAGCCGCGGAGCCTACACAGGCGTCGCCGCGCAACCCGGCAAGGATGCAGAGGTCCTGATCGCGGTCTCGGCGAACGGAGGTTCGAAAGTCGCTGACGAACTATCCAAGGGCGCACGTTTCCAGCTCTATCTAGCGCTGCGGGTGGCGGGATATCACGAGTTCGTAGCCAATCGTGCGCCCATTCCTTTCATCGCAGACGACATCATGGAAACATTCGACGACTTCCGCGCCGAGGAAGCGTTTCGGCTATTTGCGGAGATGGCCGGGCACGGGCAGGTGATCTATCTGACCCATCATCAGCACCTGACCGAGATCGCCAAGAAGGTATGCCCAGGTGTCCGACTGCATGATCTGGAGACGATTCAGTCGACATCAAGGCTTAGTGGAATCGCAGCGGAGTAATCGGCGTGTCTGTCTGTAAATGACCATCCAAAACTGGGCGCTCACGTTGAGCGGTGGATGTCACCGCCGCCCCGTTCACCGTGTCTGCTCTCGCTTTAGACTTCGGACCAGGATGGAGGGTGGATGAAAGGCGTCGAGCGCAACGGATGTATTTTGGATTGGCTTGGCGGAAGCGTTCCAGTTCAGGCGGAAGGCACCATCGACGGCTACCCCTTTTATTTTCGCGCCACGGCGCGTAGGCCGCGTCGCCGACAAGCGCCACGCCTTCGCCGCTTACGAGCGGATCGTGCGTCCCTTCGAGGCTAATCAGGCGCTGGCGATCAATGATGGGTTTCGGCAGCCTGTGTCGTACATATAACTTAACAAAACTGAACATACCGTAGCGCGGGAACTATGTATGGTCTGGCCAACCAGGGAGATATGCGTCATGACCGACCCCACCCCAAAGCATTTGCCTGCGCAAATTCTCGTGTTCTTGCCCGAGGCAGCGGTGAGCATCGTCGCCAAACTGGACGAAGAACGGTACGTCGCAAATCAAGTTTCGTCGCAGGCCGACCTCGAAGGTAAACTTACGGATGGCGGTTACGACCTCATGGTCACGACACGCCCAAATATAGATATCGTCGGCCGCGTCGGGCCCCCTCCCAGTGATGAATATCAAAATTTTCCTCAACGTGGCGGAAGCACGCGCCATGTCAGAGGCTGGATACTAGCTTGACATGTGGCCCTTTCTCAAAGGGGTAAACGCGTTCGTTGATCGTCGGTCCGCACCTATCGTGGTGCCTGCAGCAACCAAGCGTCGTTTTTGCGCCAACGCGATGATGGCGAACTTGACGGAACGCATTGGCGCCATTTCCAACCTCTTCGCGTGAGGCAAAGCTCTCTCAATTCTACCATTCTGCGCACCGCGGGTCGTTCCGATCACGCGCCGACCAGGCATCCGCTCGCCCATCAAGGAGATACCGGTGGTTACCAAGCCGATTCAATTTTGTCGTATTGCACTCGTTGCGCTCGTTGCTGTTTCCGCTGGCTGCGCGAGCACCGATCCGATCGCGTATCAAGGCATCCCATCTTCCAAGCAGCTATCCGTCAATACGCAAAACAAGGACGGAAAAATACCGCTCATTTACTCCCAGGGAACCGTCGATCTTAGGGCGTACTCAGCTATAATCGTTGAGCCTGTGGAGATTTATCGAAACCGCGATCATCAATTTGGTAGCATGACCGAGAAGGACAAGGTCGAGCTTGCATCCTACATGCAGCGTTCATTCGAAGGTCACCTTAGGCCAAAATACGCACTGACAAAGATACCAGGTCCTGGCACGCTTAGGCTCAAACTCGAACTGACTGGTGCAAAGACCAACGCCGTCGTGATCTCGACCGTGGCAAAATTGATGCCGATGGGTTTGGCCGTAAACGGGCTCCAAGCCGCACGTGGAAAAGAAGGAACGCTCAGCGGTTCAATCAATTATTCCGTTGAGGTCTATGACAGCGCGACGAACAACCTGCTCCTGGCTTATGTCTCCAAGCAGTATCCGAGCGCGTTAAACGTCGGCGCTAGCCTTGGCCCACTCGGTGCGTCAAAAGTTGGAATAGACAAGGGCGCGGACGCCCTTCTCTCCAAGCTCCAGCCGAATTTACCCATCGCGGCTCGCTGACGGCGATAACGAGCTTACAATGGCAAAAGGTAACTGGCAGATGCGTTAACTCAGACAGGTCGACTTTGTGATGGACCCACCGAATTGCTTAGATACGAGTTCATTCGGTGCCAAGCCCGAAGTTGCTGGTCCAACCGGGATATCTCATCGTTAAATGCCAGGATCTGTCGGGTAAGCATCTCCAGAGTGGGCGTGAGGGGGCAAATCGGACTGGCCATCCTCGCTGGTCAATTGCCTCCCTGCCTCGCCGCCGATCACCATGAGTAGCATCGGCCAACTTTACTGAACGCACCACGAACCTGCTCGTTGAGCGCGCGTAAACCACCAGGGCCATAAATCTCTCCGATGTGCGACGGGGTTTATCAACTCTAAAGTGGTTGGACCAAAGTGTCTGGCTGGCCGGGCTTGGGGTTTCGAGCCCGACCAGTTCTCCCAGCCAATTCGAGGCGGTCCGTCCGAGATCTTCGGTCGTGAAACGCTCAACCGCGCTCACGATAGCTGCCCGCGTTCCGCAGAACTCGTTGCGGCTCGGCCCCTCTAGTCGACCTGAAGCGGTAGCAATTGGGGTGAGCTTCTTGTTGACCACGACAATTCTAAAACCGTCTGGAATTCTTGATAATTAATATTGGTTAGGTTTTGTTGCTCTATACCGAGCGCTATCACGCATCCATCTATATTAATTCCTGATTATATACATCGAATTGACAAAGGCGTCTTAATTTATACTCAGAAATTGGGACGTTATCGAAATATATCTTAACAACACAACACAAACGTCAACGTCCTTTCGTGCCCTAGTCTGTCTCACGAGCTATCGGGAGCTGACCACATGCGTTACGAGAATCTAGACACCGAATATGGCCAAACGTTACAGGATCAGGGACCTGTCTCGGCCCCCCATTTAACCAAAAAGCTCAGCATTCTTCATGTTCTGTTTGCGTCCGAAGTCGCGGGATCGGAGCGCTACTGTATCGACCTTGCCAATGCTCAAGCAGCCCTTGGCCACGATGTTCACTTGGTTTCCTCATCTCGGGTCGATATTGGAAAGCACTTACGCCGCGAAGTTATCCTCCACACCTTCTCCACTCGGCTTTTTCGGCGCTGGCGGCTTCGCAAGTTGATTGCCGCCGAACGGATTGAGGTGGCGCATGCGCACTTAAGCCCGGGCTGTAAGGCGCTCGCCACGGTTCAAGGGAGCGTTATCAAGATTGCGACTTTACATGTCGGCTATAAGCCCAAGCAACATGCGCGATTGGACGGCATCATCTGCGTCAACGAAGCGCAATTGCGGCGCATCGGCGGGTACGCCGGCTATGTCAGCCGCATTCCAAACTGGCTTCCGGAAGTCAAGCAGACAGAACGCTTCGACCTTCGGATCAAGCTGGGATTACCTCCGACCGCCAGGCTGGTCGGCACGGTCGGACGACTGCACCCGAGCAAGGGAAACGACGTTCTGATTTCCGCTTTCTTGCGCGCGGCACCTGACAATACGGCGTTAGTGATTGCGGGCGTCGGTCCACAACGGGCGGTGCTTGAAAAGCTAGTCGCTGGGGACGAACGGATCCGCATGATTGGTTATTGTGACAATGTAACCGGCTTTTTGCGCAATCTCGATCTGTTCGTCTCGCCGTCACGCGAAGAATCGGCGGGTCTTGCGATTCTCGAAGCCATGCACGAGCGCCTTCCGGTAATAGCCTCGGCGACGGAAGGCCCTTCGGAATATCTCCGCGAGCATCCGATTCGCTTCGTTGAGCCCGGCTCTGTCGAAGCTCTCGCTGCGGCTCTGGCTGACGTCCTGCGCTCCGACGACACGAGCCGGCCATGGCGCATCGACTACGATATGGTGCCATTCTCAAGAGCGACCGGCGTAGACAATATTTTGCGGTTTTACGGGGAAGTCGAGAAATGCAGATCGAGTTTCGTGAAGTGATCGATGCGTCAACCATGCCTGCGAAGATGTGACCGATGCGTTTTAAACCCAGCAGCGATTTTTGGAAAGTCGGCATCGTGCCGGCCCCGGCTGAGACGCTCCTTGATGCCGAGACACTTGTGATGCCGTGCTCTGCGGGAGGCAGATATTCGCCGAGCGGTTCGGCGATGTGCTGACGCCCTATGCCAGACGAACTGAGCGTCTTGAGCATGTCGTCCACCATTTGGCGCTTGCGCTTGGAGGGCGCCCGGCGGCGCGTTTTGCCCAGCGGCTGATGCTTGCCGTCAACAACGACACCTTGCTGCGCATCATCCGCGGCAGCGAAATATAAGTACACATCTTTCAACGAAACTTTGCACCCACCGGTGTTACTGTCTCGCGTGGTCCTATTTGGAGAGGAGGTTCGCGGCGATGGCAAAGCGAACGGATGCGGTCGGCCTTCGCAGCCAATCGCGGCTCATGGGGATGCTCGCCAATGCCAATCGGCTGAGGATCTGCATCTTGCTGACGCAGGATGAATTCGACGTCAGCAGTCTCGCCTTCAGGGTCGGGCTTTCCCAATCGGCACTGAGTCAGCACCTGGCGCGCCTTCTCAGGTCGGGTCTGGTGTCTTGCCGACGGAAAGCGCAATTCCGGTTCTATCGCTGCGATCATGTCGGTGTCGCAGCGATCCTGCGGGCGCTCGAAGACATCTACTGTAACGCATCGCATTCCAGCGCCATCGCACAGTCAAAGCCTCCTGAGCAAAGCCCGACCGATGACTCGGCGCCGCCGGCCTCTCCGGTGCCGATGCAACAGACAGCGTCCGTCAAATCGGCCTCCGTCGCCACTTAATCGAACTTTGACGATCTTTGATCCCGCTTGCACAGAGGTCCCCTACACCCTCTCGCGCGGGCCCGGCTTGAGGACGTCTATGATTGCGACGCATCGTATCCTGCCCGTCCTCCGGCAGGTAACATTCGTCCAGCCCCAGCCGAAGTCGATCTCGAAAGGAATTCCAGCTAAATCCGCTGTCATTGGGCATTCCGGGAGCATCGGGTACACGCGCAATTCCGTCCACGATACCGCTTTAATTCAACCGGTTGTATTTCTATCTCACATCGAGCGAGGGCCTCTTCGCCTCGATCGCGACCTTGGCATCGGCATGGCTTGGGATAAGGATCTGAAAAATCAGACCACTCGGCGCATTGTCTGCGAGGGTGACGGTGCCGTGATGGGCATGCACGATATCAGCGACAATAGAAAGTCCGAGCCCGAAGCCTTCCTGCCCTTGCGTGCGCGCATCATCTCCCTTGAAGAACGGCTCGAAAATCCGCGTTCTTAAATGTTCCGGAATTCCGGGCCCGTTGTCGGTGACGGAGATTTCGCAGCCCCCATTTCCGTCTCGTAGACCGACCACGACCTCAGTCGCGAACTTGACGCTGTTGTCGCAGAGGTTGGTCACCGCGCGCATGATGGCAAGTGGTTTGCAATCGATGATCATCCGATTTGGCCCCGCGAACCGGACCTGGAAGCCGACATCGCTGAATTCCGCGCAAACGGTTTGCAGCAGGCTGGCAACATCAGCACGTTGAATCGGTTCGGTCGCGTAGTCGTCCCTCAGATATTTCAGAACTTCGTTCAAGAGGCTGTCAATGCGCATGACGTCAGACAACAGTCCCTCGCGCACCGGTCCGTCCTCCATGCGATCGGCGCGAAGTCGCAACCGGGTCAACGGGGTTCGAAGATCATGGCCAATGCCCCGCAGCATTCGTGTCCTTGTTTCGACCATAACCCGTATCCGGCTTCGCATGGCGTTGAGAGCATGGGCGAGCGCAACGATCTCGACAGGCCCGCGTTCTTCGAAAATCTCCGTGCTGTTTGCGATGTCCGAATGGGTGGCCGCTTCGGAAATCCGCTTGATTGGCTCGGTTATGACGCGAATGGCGAATATAAAAAAGAACGCGATCAGGACGACGATGGCGACAGAATAATATGGGCCCTCGTTCAGGATCGAACTGTTCAGGATCGTATCCGGAAATCCGGAAAGGATAAGCAGCGTGGCGTCGTCTACCTTTGATGCAATCACTCTCTCCCCGTTCCAGAAGGTACGCCAACCTCCCACGGGTGGGCGGATGTGATCGGTTGGAAAGAGCCAGTCGATGGCCATGGCCAGCGCGCCTTCAGGTTCCGACGGTCCGGTGAACGTCTCGCTGACCGAAAAGGGTTGCAGCGAGAAATTCCAACCGGCAGCGCGCGATGACGAAAGGATTGCTTCGCGTGTGGCCGGTGTGGACGTTTTGAGGAGTTCCGCCATCGTGTCAACGCGCATGGCGATATCTTCTATGTCCGGCGCGGCATTCCTTGCCCACTGCTCCAGTACTCTGCCGACGACGCTGACAAGGATCAGCGCCACAACAATGATCAGGGTGATCTGGCCTCTTATTGTGTTGGGCAGCAAACGCTTCAGCCTCATAGTTCCTCGACATTTGCGGTGAACATGTAGCCGCCGAGACGTACTGTCTTGATAACCACGGGGTCGCGGGCATCATGCTCGATCTTTTGCCTCAACCGACTGATGTGCACATCAATGCTGCGCTCGATTGGACCGGCCAGACCAGCGTGGGTGACACCTAAGAGTTCCTCTCGCGTCAGGACACGGCCGGGGTTTCGGCAAAAGGCAAGCAGGATATCGAACTCATGCGTCGTCAAGCCGACGCGTGCGTTGGTTGGATCATAAAGCTGTCGTCGAATGGGATCCACGAACCACCCGTCAAAACGCAGTTGCTTTTGTCTCGGATCCTTGAGAGAGGGTAAGGCTGCGCGCCGCAGCAAGCCGCGTATCCGCGCGATGAGCTCCCGCAGGCTGAACGGTTTCGTGACATAGTCGTCGGCGCCAATCTCGAGACCGACGATCCTGTCGACTTCTGCGTCGGCCGCCGTCAGCATGAGGATGGGAATGTTCGTCGTAACCCGTAGCCTCCGGCACAGACTAAGGCCGTTTTCGCCAGGCAGCATGACATCAAGGATCACCAGATCGAATTTGGACACCCGCATGCGCATATCCATCGCCACGCCGTCCTGGGCGATCTCAGCGATCATTCCACTTTCGTTAAGACTATCGCGCAGCATTGCGGCGATCAGTGTGTCGTCCTCGACAATCAGAATTCGAGAGGCGTCCGACAAGCTTTGGCTCCCTTCACCATCCACATGAGAGTTTGCTCATGTCTGATAACACGGCGGCCCCGCTTTTTACCTTCCGGCAATATTAAGATTTGTTTCCACCCCCGCCCATTTCCGGCCGGCCAGAAACAACACTTCACATGATCAAACATTCTGGCTGTCCGCGCCGTGGCAGAAGAGAGGCATTGAAACCGCCTTTTCGATGCAGCCCTGGACGGGCAAATGTGTGAAGGCAAGGACCGGAGATTTTATGTTTCGTAAGTTCCTTTCGAAGTCCGCAGCGCGCGGAGCATTTCCCATCGCACTCGTTATTTCGCTCATGCCATCGCTTGTCTACGCTGCCGACACGTCACAGGATCCCGATCAGGCTGCCATACCGCCCATGCCCGATCCCCAGCGCTTTGGCCCGGTGCGCCAGAAGCTTCACGACTGGGAGGTCATGGTAGGCGCCGGCGTGATGTACCAGCCAAAATATGAGGGGAGCGATGAAATGGAAATTTCGCCGCTTCCGTTCGTCTCGGCGACTTTCTTCGATCGATTGACGATCGATCCGACCGGCGTCGAGTTGAGGGCCTATGAACAGGGTCCGTTCCAGTTCGATGTGAAGGTCGGCTACGACTTTGGTCGTGCGGAAGACGACGCAGACGATCTGCGCGGAATGGGCGACGTCGATGGCGGCGCGACAGTCGGCGGCAAGGCGACGTTTAGCTATGGACCGGCCGAGTTTTTCGTCTCGCTCGACAAGACCATCGGGGGGAGCGATGGGCTTCTGGCAACGGTCGGCGTCGAAGTCACCCAACCAGTCAATGAAAAGCTGGTGCTTGGCGCGGGTGCGTCGGCGACCTTCGCCGACAAGAACTACATGGAATCCTATTTTGGGGTCACCGCGGCTCAGGCCGCGCGTTCCGGGTACGATGCATACAAACCGGGTTCGGGCGTGAAAAGCGTCGATCTCTCGGCGTCCGCGACTTACCTGTTCAATGAAAACTGGATGGTCCGCGCGGAGCAGGGGGTCGGATTTCTGGTCGGGGACGCCGCGGACAGCCCTCTCGTGAAGCAAAAGGTTCAGCCGAAGTCCATGCTGGTCCTTGGTTATCGCTTCTAGGAACATCGGCGGTCAAGAACACACCCTGTTCTAGCGTCAGCACGCATAGCGCCCGCCTGCCAAGTCAAGCAAGTGGTCGAGCTCCAGCCAGCAAGTCGCGTCACAGCGGATGGCTGAAGCACGCAACCCCCAATCAAAATCTGTTCAAAAAACCACTTCCTTTAAGCGGATGGTCCTCGTGCAAACTTCATCCTCAGCGTCGGAGGACGTTAATAGGCTTCCCTTCAATTCCTCTCCCGTGTCGCTTGACGCGGCAGCCAGGGGGCGATGGAATCCTCTCACCCGTTACATCTCCTTAAATCCGCTCGGTGCACTTGGAATCCTGCTCCTCTTGTCCAGCATGATTTTCGTCATGTTTCCGCAGGTTGACATGCGCGTTTCGCGGTACTTCACCTCCGGGACGGAGTTTTATCTTTCTGACAATCCACTGCTGTTGTGGATCCGCGACGCTAACCGCATCCTGCCCTCCATTGTCTTGCCCGTGATGATCATCCTGATAATCGCGGGACCACTCAAGCTTTCAGCTCGTTTGACGACAAGGCGCGCCCTGTTCGTCGTCGTCAGCTACGTCCTCGGATCGGCAATCATGGTTCACTTGTTCAAGAACTTCTTTGCCCGGGCCAGACCCCGAAATGTGATTGAGTTTGGTGGGACGATGGAGTTTACGCCGGCATGGCAATTTGCATCGATGTGCGAGCGCGATTGTTCGTTCCCATCCGGGGAAGCAGCATCGGCAGCCGCGTTTCTGTCAGTTCTGGTGTTTGTGCCCGACGCGTACCGCAAATACGTCGCCGCGCTGATTGTTCCGCTATCGATAATCGCCGCCCTGAACCGTGTCGCTTTTGGAGCCCACTTCCTATCGGACGTCGTGCTCGGATGGATCCTCGTATGCTGGCTGATGTTCTGGCTCCACCGAAAAATGGGGCTGGATACCCTGTGAGGGCGGTCGATTCATGGCGCATTGTCCCGAGGATGCCTTTGTCGGTGGTCTCTGGAATGACTTGGTGACGCACGTCCCCGTCTGGAACCGCGCGCGTGATCACCATCGATTTTCCCCCTTTCCGCCGGAGGCATGCGCGATGGTAGATCCACCCCACCTGACCGGTGGTAACTCAGGCGGCAATCCCGTTGAGATCAAGCAAGTCGCGCGACCCTTTCCAGGCGCGAAGCTCTGCGAGAATCTTCCCAAATCCCCGCGGCGCATCGCGGTGGCGATCGTGCTCGCCTTCACGCTGGTGCGACTGATGTGGGCCTATTCCCTCGGTTTCGGAATAGACGAAAGTTACACGCTCGGCCAGGCAAGGTTTGTCGCGCTATCGTATTTTGACCACCCGCCCTTGCACTATTGGATGACCCATGCGGCAGGTGTTCTTTTCGGAACGAGCTGGGCGGTTCGCATCCCTACGGTCCTGCTGTTTTCGGCGACGTCATGGTCGATCTTCTGCCTGACCGAGCGTCTCTTCGGCGGCATTCCGGCGGTCTCGTCCATCCTTTTCCTCAACCTTTCGCTCTTCTTTCTCGTGTCGGCCGGCGCCTGGATCGTACCGGATGGCCCCCTTCTTCTGTTCCTGGCCTTAAACGCACAGGTCATGGCGCGGATTTTCTTTCCGCGCCCGGGTGAGGAAGACCACTCGATGTCCTGGTGGTTACTCGCAGGAGGGCTTCTCGGCCTTGCGGGTCTGGCGAAATACTCCGCGTTCTTCACGCTGACCGGCCTCGTGTTCTTTGTGATCGCAACTGGCCATCGGCGGCACTTGTCAAGGCGCGGCCCTTATGTCGCGTGCCTCGCGGGCCTGGTTGTGGTTCTACCGGTACTGGTCTGGAATGTTCAGCACGATTTTGCGTCGTTGCGTTTCCAGGCTGAGCGAGGCACGTGGCAATTTTCCCCTTGGGCCTTGGCTCGCATTGTTCTCGGGCAGATCGTCTGGTTGGGGCCCTGGATAGCGCTCCCGCTCATACGGACGCTGCTTCACGCATTTCGAAAGGGGCAAACGGAACGACAGTTGTTCTGCCTTGCTCTCGCAGTTCCGGCAATCGGTTACACCACGCTTCAGGCGCTTGGGACTGGAGCCGGGTTTCCCCATTGGCCCATGCCCGGGTGGTTGTTTGTTTTTCCGTTGCTGGGCGCTCGGTGGGGCCTCCGCATCTGGCCAACCATTCGCTATGCCATCGCGACTTCATTCCTGACGCTCATGCTCTTGACAGTGGCCGTCGCATTGGGAGCCTCGGGCGCGCTTCACCGGTTGAATTTCACCTTCCTCCATGACCCAACCCAAGATTTCGTTGATTGGTCCCCGGTGGCGGACGTCCTCGCGCCGTTGAAGATTGGAATGCTGGATGGACCTGCCTTAGCTGGGCTGAACTGGGCCGAGGCCGGAAAGTTGGATGCCGCAGTGGGTGAAATGGCGCCCGTGCTCGTGCTGGGAAGCGACAAGCGCGGATTCGGTACACGGTCAGATCCGCGTCTGTCCAGCAGGCAAGGCCTTGTCATCGTCGCTAGCGAGGAAGCGTGGGCAAGGGACGGGATGGCGGTATCGTGCATGCCAAAAGATCCGCTTCCCATTGCGCGCGTGCAGATCGGTCGTGGAGGACAAGAGGAATTCGCCCTCCTCGTGATACCAGTCGAAAGGTGCAAGGGGACGACACGTTAGCACGAATTCGTTCCCGCCGGCCTTAGCGACGCGCTTCCGCGTAGGGGTCCACAAGGCGTGTGTGCCGTAGTCCTTCCCGTCGGTCTTCAGTGACACCGGTGATATCGACAAAGCGAAGTCGCGAGGACGCGCGATTGAAAACGGTGCCGGTAGCAGTCTGACCGCTGCCGCCGCTTTTCCACTGAAAGATGGGGCCGTACCGAATAGAGACCCCCGAAGGACGATTGGCAGGCGCCCGAAATCCAGCCGCCTTCGGTTTAACCAAGGGCCGCGCGCGCGATCAGCAATCGTCAATGGCCCCGGACACGCTCCGCGTTGAGTTTCTTGGACCGACGAAAGGACGCGCCTGAAAGCAGCGCGTTCAAACCGCTTTTTGATGGATTTTCCCTTGTCGCCCGGCACGCAGCAGCTGGGGATCGGCTGCTTGCACATGTTGCAACCACCTTCTGCAACAAATCGAAGCGCAGGTTAATATCACTTAAAACCGATCCCTCGTTCGAACGGCTAATTCTAATCCAGGACGTCGTGCCGCCGGGCTCTCGGCTGCCGAGCCTGGAGAAAAAAATGTTACCGCATTTCAAGCAATTGCCCCGGAGCGAGGTTCTCGAAAGCTTGGCCGCGGCGTCCCCGCATCAAGGCCAGCCCCGTCCACCCGTTTCGATCATCCTTCCAACCTTGGACGAAGTCGAAAATATCGATCGCGCGATTGGCGAGATCATCGACAACCTCGAAACGGGATATGCGTTCGAGATTCTGGTGGCCGATGGCGGATCGCGCGACGGAACGTGCGAGAAGGTTGAGCACTGGGGCGTGAATTATCCAGTCAGGCTTGTGCAGAACGATGGTGGCGGCCTGGCCGAAGACGTTCTGGCCGCGGCGGGACAGGCGCAATATTCCATTATCGTCGTCATCGATGCCGACGGAAGCCATCCCGCAAGATCGCTCGCAGAATTGATCGATCGCGTCGCCTCGGGTCGCTACGACATGGCGATCGGCAGCCGCTATGTCGACGGTGGCGCCACCGTCGGGTGGCCTTTGCGGCGCAGGCTGCTCTCGCGCCTGGGCGCTGCCTTCGCTTCGCCTTTCACCGACGTTCGAGATCCGCTATCTGGCTTTTTTGCGATCCGCCGTCCTTGCCTTCTCGCCGCTGACACTCATGCCAGGGGCTTCAAGATCGGTCTGGCGGCGCTTCTTGCGGGCGGGGCCGGATTTCGGGTTTGCGAGGTGCCGATTTCGTTCATCGATCGGCAATCGGGCCAATCGAAGATCGGCGCTGGCCATCTCGTCGCCTATGTCGCCCAACTGTTCGCCTATATTCGGGGTCCGCGGTTTTCCGGCACCTTCCCACGCTTCGTCATGGTCGGGATGGCGGGCTTCGTGATGGATCTGATGGTCACGTCCTCTGCCGCGGCATTGGGCGCCGGCATCATGATGGCGCATATTTGCGGCTTCTTGATTGCGACCGCCTTCAACTACATCGGACATACTCGTAATTTGTTCGGCGACCGGGGAACGGACGGCGCCGAGCTAATGCGTTTTGCGGTCGTTTCGATCCTGGCGCTGGCGATGCGCGGGGCCATTATTTCGGCGGCGTCCCTTGTTCATCTTCCGGTGTCTGTTGCTTTGGCGGCCGCCATTGTCGGCGGCGTCGGCGTCAGCTATCTCGGCAACGACCTCTTCGCGTTTCGCAGAAAAGATCTGCTCCCGATCGAGGTTCGCTGGAAGCTCGCAGCGATCGGTCTGACCGCATATGTCTTTTTCCTGCGCCTTCTCTACCAGGGCGCCGTCGACCTCATGCCGCAGGAAGCCTATTATTGGACCTACGCCCAGCATTTGCACTGGGGCTATCTCGATCACCCGCCAATGGTCGCATGGTTGATTTTGCTTGGGACGGCGGTCTTCGGCAACAGCGAATTCGGCGTGCGCGTCGCGGCCCCGCTGTGCTGGCTTGCGACCGGGTTTTTCGTGTTCCGCTCAACAGGCCAAACCTTCGGCCATATGGCCGCCTTTCTGTCCCTGCTGTTGCTGGCGACCCTTCCGTTTTTCTTTGCGATCGGCGCGATCACGACGCCGGATGCTCCCCTGACCGCGGCCTGGGCCGGAGCGCTGTATTTCCTGCAGCGGGCACTCGTTGCCGATCGGCCGAAAGCATGGCTCGCCGCCGGCGTCTTGATCGGGCTCGGCATGCTGTCAAAATATACGATCGCACTCCTCGGGCCGGCGGTCCTTACCTTCATGTTCGTCCGCCCGGAGTCCCGCCGATGGCTTGCGACCCGCTGGCCTTATCTTTGCGCCCTCTGCGCGACGGTCCTGTTTTCTCCCGTCATAGCCTGGAACGCTACACATGGCTGGTCGTCTATCGAGTTCCAGGGAAGCCGTCGGTGGCTGGCCGACGATGTGGTCTTCTTGGTTCCAAAGCTCCTGCTGTTCATCGCCGTCGTGCTTGGACCGGTGGGGTTGCTTCTCGCGGCACTGTCTGCCGGCCGACTGGCGCGCTTGCTGCCCGCACGCAGATTGCGCAGGTCAGAAACCTTCCTCGCGGTCTTCACCTTCGTTCCGCTTGTCGTCGTCATCGGCTTCAGCCAGTTTCACGCAGTCAAGCTGAACTGGACCGGCCCGATTTGGCTGGCGCTCGTCCCGGTCATGGCCAGCATGATCGAAACCGTACTGCGCTCCGCTCCGATTGTTGCGAAAGCCCTAAAGCTTCTCGCAGTCAGCACGATCTTGGTCCTTTCCGTGCTTCTTCACTATCTCGCCCTCGGCCTGCCCCTTGTCGGATATCCGATGGAACTGCGAGCAGTACCGATTGCTTTTGAGGAATTCGTATCGGCTGCCGAGGAGGTGAAGGCGACCGTTGCAGCAAAGACCGGCGGGCGGCCGCTTCTTGTCGGGATGGACAAGTGCAATGTGGCGAGCGAACTCGCATTTTACAGCAGGGGCCGGACAAGGCTCGATCATATCACCAGCCGCAACCTTTTTGGCGAAACCGGTCTGATGTTCGAGAACTGGCGATCAGCGCAGGCGCTTTCCGGAAGGGTCGTGATCATGGTTGGGTGGAAGGAGGACAGTCTTTCCGGCGAAAGCCTCGGCAATTGGTTCGAGGAGATCGGCCCGGTCCAGCAGCGTTCCATCTACAAGGGTAGCACCGAAGCTGGTCGGTTCTTCTACAGGATCGGCTACGGTTATCACGCGCTTGAGGGCGGACCGGCCTGAGGGCGTCGTCAAGTTCCTGCGTGCATCGTCCCGGTTGGCCGGCAACCGTGAGGAGGATCTGCAAGCAGGGTTTTCGTCTCCTCGCCTGCAGACACCACGGGAAGATCGCCCCATTCAATTCACAAAACGAAGCCCACCTTCGCGGCGGAATCCGTAGCGTCAGACGAAAGCCCGAAGCAAAAGGAAACTTACAATGTCAGTCGAAATCGCCCCTTGTCCCGTTCTGGTCTATATTCCGGATGAACGTGGCCTTTACCTCGCCAGCGAGGTGCTGCGTTGCGGCGGCTTCGATGTTCGAAGCGTCGCCAGTGGTCTCGATCTAGCGTTTGCACTGGGCGATCTGGGCATCTGCGTTGTCGTCACGGTCACCTCCATGATCGGAGAGGTTCGTGCGCTTGCCAACGTTCCCGTGATCAACATCCAAGCCTTCGTCCTACCGAACCACGAAAAATCCGGCGAAGATCCGCCGGCTCTTTTCGACAGGCAAGCCTTCCTCGAAAGGGTGCGCAGCAGCGGCAGATTTCAGCCAGCAGGTTCACGCTACAGTGCATCGGTCGTCGATTGATCGGCACGGGGCCCCCGCATCGGTCTGGATAGACTTTGCACGGACTTCGCACTCCACGTCCGTCCTGTTTTGTCGAAGCTCCTGCGAACCTTGAGCTCGTCGCTACACGGTCGCGCGCTTTTGACCCGACAAGGCACTCGCGGAGCCACTGTCCAGATAAATGTGACAGGAGTGGTGGTTCTGTAGAATGGAAGCCGGGACCAGATTTGTGACTGGACCCTCCAAAACGTCCCTTACAGCAATGGACTTTCGCACATCGGGAGCCGTCACGAGCACGGTCTCGCTTGCCATGATACGCTGCACCGTCATGGAAATTGCTTGCTTGGGAACTTCATCAACGGAGGAAAACCAACCTTCACCAAACTGCTGGAGTCTGCATTGCTCATCAAGATTGACGATCTTGAACGCGACCGTACTTTCAAAATCTGCCGGCGGGTCGTTGAACGCGAGATGTGCATTTTCACCGATCCCGGCAAACATGACGTCGATGGGATGTTGATCGAGCAAACCGTTCAGTCGGCGCAACTCGCCTTCCACGTCATCCGCGTCACCGTTGACAAAGTGAAAGTCTCCCAACTCCGGCAGCTTCGAAACAAATCGATCCTTCAAGTAGCGTCGAAAGCTGGCTTTGGCCGTTTCAGATATGCCCACGTATTCGTCTAGGTGGAAGCCGGTCACTCGCGACCAATCAATTCCTTTAAAGGTGATGAGAGCGTCCAACATCTCAAATTGGCTTGCTCCGGTCGCGACGACGATATTCGCCTTGCCGCGCTTGGCTATAGCTTCTTTGATGTGGTGGGCACCTAGAGCGGCGGCCGCCGCGCCGCTGTCGACTTTGTCTTCAAAAATATGCGCATTGATCATTTGTGTGCCTTTCGAAGGAATTGATGGGCTCGTTGCATGGGCTGAACACTCGGTCGACCGACCGCGAGCCGGCATCGCCTCTCGAGCGACACCCGCTTCTGCTAGGTTTGACGGCGTATGCTTCAGTTCTGGGATATGACTTTAGGGTCAGGTCCAGGGATGACGGGCTGCCCGACCTTCGGCATCTGGCGCCTTTATGAAATAGTCAGGGAAAGCTTCGCTAAGACTATCGATGTAAGGCACGATCACGCTGAGATGCTCACGTAGCGCCTCCGTTGCGCCATCGACGTCATTCCGAGCAATAGCGTCACGGATGTCCTGATGCTCTTTCAGAGTATCCTCCATCCGGCCCTCCACTGGCAGCGACAGGACCCGCACGCGATCCAAGTGCACCTTGATCTGGCGAACCATTGGCCAAAGTGTTGTGAAACCCGCTCCGAGGGCGATCGTCTCGTGGAACGCCTCGTCCGACTCGTGGAATCCCCCCATATCACCGAGCGCAACAGCAAGCCGCTGCTTTGCAAGGATTAGATCGAGATGGGCGATGTCCGTCTGATCGGCAACCTTGGCCAGTCGCGTGATGGCCACCTCTTCCAGAGACCGCCGAATTATGATTGCCTCGCGGATCCGAGCAACAGGTATTCGAGCGACAAACGTACCTGCCTGGGCCATCATCTCCACCAGGCCATCCCCTTCGAGCTGAAGAAGGGCCTCTCGCACAGGCGTCCGACTGACGCCAAATTGCTCTGTTAGAGCCTTTTCATTCAAGGCCTCACCCGGACGTAGCTCCATACGAGCAATGGACCCTAATAGGTTATCGTAGATCACCGTTGCATGGGTGCGGCGAGCCGGTTGCGCGATTGGGGCGCGATTGCCGATTTTTTCGGTCGCAGGAGTCTGCGTCTGAGTTTTCATTCTTCTGTCTCTAGAAACCTAAATTTCACTACGACCTGCCTCGCAAGGCCGCGCCTTCACATACGATATATTAGTACGCGACGCGCGCGTCAACCCTCTTTTGCAGGCCCACCCAACTTCCAGATATCAGAAATGTGTAGGTAAAACAGATAGATAACGGCGTATTTTCGCACGGAAGCGATAATTAGAATCCGCGCATCAAGAAATAGGGCGGCCGCCTATTGCGCCAAAACGAACATCAATATATTAATGTATTGAGAAAAGAGGGAGCTTTCCAACATGATTATCAGGCGCAGAACATTTCTGAGTGCGATGGCTAGCGGCGTGGCGCTGGGCGTGGCTGGGCCGTCCTGGGCGGCGTCGGAGCGGATCCGCATGTTTTGGTGGGGCGGAAACGATAGGGCGAAGCGCACGGAGAGTGCTGTTGACGCCTTCAAGGCAGGCAACCCCGATTTGCAGGTCGATACAGAGTTTGCGGGTTGGGATGGCTACTGGACGCGCCTTGCTACCCAGGTTGCAGGGCGCAATGCGCCGGATCTGATCCAGATGGACCCGCTCTACATGCGCGAGTATGCGCGCCGTGGGTCCATAGCTCAGCTCGATAAATATGTCGGAGATCTTCTCGACATTGAGACCTTTGGCAAGGCGAACCTCGAATCGTGCAGCGTCGACGGTTCGTTGTACGGAGTAAATAGCGGCGTCAATGCCTTCGGTCTGGTTGTCGACGCCGGCGCTTGGCAGGAGGTTGGAGTTTTGCCGCCGTCCTTTGGTACCACGTGGACCGAGCTTATGGAAAAAACCAAAGCGTTTGCCGCGGCGAACAAGAAATCGGGATTTTATGCTATCGCTGACGGCAGCGGTACCGAGAACATCTTTGAAATTTGGCTGCGCTCTCAGGGAGCACAGCTCTATACTGACGACGGCAAGCTTGGTTTTGATCAGGGCCTGTTGACGGCCTGGTTCCAATATTGGGCAACCATGCGTGCTGCTGGTGGCTGCGTCACTCCTGATATTCAGGCGCTCTCGAAGAACGAGGTTGCTTCACAACCCCTGACATTAGGGCATGCGGCTGCTGACTTTTGTCACTCGAATGAGTTCCTGTCGTTCTGCGAACTCCGGAAAGCCCCGCTCTCGCTCACCGGTATTCCGATCTCGGCCGCCGCGGAGAGAAGCAATTATCTCAAGCCGTCGCAGATGTTCTCGGTCTCGGGTGGATCGAAAAACCCCGATGCTGCGGTTAAGCTCATCAATTTCCTGGTGGCAAATCCTGAGGGCGTTAAGTTCCTTGGCGTCGAGCGGGGTGTTCCGGCGTCGCCTATAATGCGCCACCTGCTCATGCCTTCATTGAATGACAACGAGCGCGCAACCGTCGAATTCATATCGAACCTCGAGCCCTATCTCGGAGATATACCCCCGGCGCCACCCTCCGGTGGCGGTGAAGTGAGCACCTTGCTGCTGCGTATAAGTCAGGAAATTGGTTTCGGCGGCTCGACGCCCGAGCAGGGTGCAGCATCGTATTTCGAAGAAGCCAATGCGGTCCTGACGCGTAGGTAGCTGCAATGAAATTCAAGCAATCGTCATCTATCAGCCAGTCCGCTGTGAACTTGATGGGCCGAACCGGCAGTGGCGCGAAGCGCCGCATGCCGGGGATCGGCTTCATGATGCCGTGGCTGATCGGGTTCATAGTATTCACGGCCGGTCCCGCCATCGCCTCACTTTATCTTTCATTCACCGATTACGATCTGGTCCGAGATCCGCAATTTGTGGGCCTGGCTAACTATGTGCGCATAGTCACGGCCGATCCGAAATTTGCGTCGTCCATGCGGGTTACGTTTGTCTATGTCTTGCTCTCGGTTCCGCTGAAGCTTGTGTTCGCCATGGCGGTCGCGATTGTGCTCAATCGCGGAATTTCCGGGCTCACTGTTTATCGGGCCGTCTTCTATCTTCCATCGTTGCTTGGGGCATCGGTTGCGATTGCGGTGCTGTGGCGGGAAATCTTCGCGGCGGACGGTCTGGTCAACAGTTTCCTGTCACTCTTTGGTGTGGTCGGGCCAAGCTGGATCTCAAACCCGCGCTATTCCCTCTACACTCTGGTCATTCTGTCTGTGTGGCAGTTTGGATCACCAATGATCATCTTTCTCGCAGGCCTTCGCCAGCTTCCGCGAGATGTGTTTGAAGCGGCGAGTATCGACGGCGCGTCGCGTGTGAGGCAGTTCTTTAAGATCAGCCTCCCGTTGCTATCGCCGGTTATTTTCTTCAACCTCGTCGTGCAAACGATCGATGCTTTCAGAACGTTTACTCCAGCATTCGTTGTCTCCGGAGGTACCGGTGGCCCGATCAATTCGACGTTGTTTTACGCGCTTTATCTTTACCAAGAGGCGTTTGGGAACTTTCGGATGGGATATGCGTCGGCTTTGGCGTGGATCCTAATGCTGATCATTGCTGTGTTCACCGCGCTCTCATTCGTGTCGACGCGTTACTGGGTCCACTATGATGAATAACCTCAAGCTAAAACCAAAGACTGTACTCAGTCACTCCGCGCTGATCATTATCTCGCTGGCTCTGCTTTATCCGATATTCTGGATGGTGGCAGGTTCCGTGCGTCCGCCAAACGAGATTTTCTCTGGTGGCTCCTCGATTGTTCCCTCTCAAGTAACGATCGAGGCGTACAGCTCCGGCTGGTTCGCAATGAAGGTGAGCTTTGGGCGCTTCTTTCTTAATTCCTTCATCGTCGCAATTTTGTCGACGGTCGGAACGGTCATGTCGTCGTCCGTTACTGCTTACGCGTTCGCCCGATTGAAGTTTCCTGGGCGGGACGTCTGCTTTGCGCTGATGCTGGGCACATTGATGTTGCCATATCAGGTTACGCTTATCCCGCAATACGTTCTGTTCCTACGGCTAGATTGGGTCAACACGTGGTTTCCCTTGATCGTTCCGAAGTTTTTCGCGGTCGATGCCTTTTTCATTTTCCTCATGGTTCAGTTCTTCAAACAGCTCCCTCGAGAGCTTGACGAGGCTGCGCAGATGGACGGCTGTGGATCCTGGCGAATCTACTGGAAGATTATCCTTCCGCTTTCGGTCCCAGTCATGGCAACCGCAGCGATATTCTCGTTCATCTGGACGTGGGACGACTTTTTCGGACCGCTGATCTACATCAGCGATATGCACTCATACACCGTGCCGCTCGGCTTAAGCTCCTTTGTGGACTCCAGCGGTGTTTCCAACTGGAACCAGCTCTTTGCGATGTCCGTGTTGTCGCTCACGCCGGTCTTTCTCATTTTCCTGATTTTTCAGCGGCTGCTGATCGAGGGTATTGCGACGACCGGCATGAAACGTTGAGCCAGAAGTCGCTATACGCAAACAGGAGATTTTAGATGTCGACGCGCATCGAACTGAAAAATATTGTCAAACGCTTCGCCAACCATGAAGTGATACATGGCATCGATCTGGCTATCGAACCGGGGGATTTCGCCGTTTTCGTCGGTCCCTCTGGTTGTGGAAAATCCACTCTGTTGCGGATGATTGCCGGCCTTGAGGATATTAGCGGCGGAGAGTTGATGATCGACGGCACCACAATGAATGAGGTGCCTCCCTCCAAGCGCGGTATCGCTATGGTGTTTCAATCATACGCACTTTATCCGCATATGACCGTTTATAAGAACCTCGCTTTCGGACTTGAAACTGCCGGATATAAGCGCCCCGAAATTGAGCAGCGCGTTAGGCGAGCCGCCGAAACTCTCAAAATTGATGCGTTGCTTTCGCGCCGCCCTAAGGCGCTGTCTGGCGGCCAAAGACAACGAGTTGCTATCGGACGAGCTATCGTTCGCGACCCCAGAATCTTCCTCTTTGACGAGCCGCTTTCGAATCTTGACGCCGAGCTGCGAGTTCAAATGCGAGTCGAGATATCCAAGCTTCATCAAGAGCTTGGGAATACGATGATCTATGTAACACATGATCAGGTCGAGGCCATGACCATGGCCACCAAGATTGTCGTGCTCCGTGACGGACAGATCATGCAGGTGGGTTCGCCGCTTGAGCTGTACAACAATCCTACGAACATTTTCGTCGCGGGCTTCATCGGTTCTCCAAAGATGAATTTCATCAAATGCCATTGGAGCGCCGGTGATCGTGGTGTGGTGCTCCAGGAAAGCTTTGTTCCGTTCCATGATCTCGGGGATGCCGCAGGCGCGAACGGTCCAGCGACCCTCGGCGTCCGCCCTGAACATCTTGTTATAGGAGGAGACGCGGGTCATTTGCTGGGCCAACTCAAGATCGCACTTGTTGAACAACTTGGTGGAGCAACTGTGGTCTACGGCGAGACGTCGGCTGCCGAGACAATCACAGTTATGATTCCTGGTCAGGTTACCGTGGCCACGGGCGATTTGGTGCAGCTGAGATTCAACGCTGCCCACGGCCACCTTTTTGGGGAGGATGGCAACGCCATTCGCCGGCCCCAATAACGGGGCCAGCAAACCTTTTAAACTTGCTCTCTGAGCAATCATCAACGGCTGCGAATTTATGGTCGGCATTGAACTTGCCGTGCCCAGGTAGCTCACGTTCTCACGATAGCCACGCATCGGACCGATATCCGTCCGTCAATGGAGTTAGTTATGACGAAAGAAATCTCAACTGAAGTAAAGCTCGCCTATGTTGGCGGAGGCTCCCTGAACTGGGCTCATGTCCTTATGGCCGATCTCATTCACGACGGTACTATTTCTGGTGAGATTCGGCTCTACGATCTCGACATCGCAGCCGCTGAACGCAATGCGGTTATCGGAAATCGACTGTCTGAGGCGCATGGAGTTGATATTCGGTATGTCGTATCGAGCACACTTCAAGACGCACTGACGGCGACCGACTTCGTTGTCATCTCGATCCTGCCGGGGTCCTTTGACGACATGGCACATGACATCGAACTCCCGCGAATAGCCGGCATACGCCAATCGGTCGGTGACACTGTCGGACCAGGCGGGTTTGTTCGGGCTATGCGCGCGATCCCAGCAATGGCCGAAATCGCTCACGCGATCCAGAAATATTCGCCAAAAGCCTTTGTCTGCAATCTGACAAATCCGATGTCCGTTTTGACAGGCACTCTCTACGCGGTGTTCCCAGAGATTAGGGCATGGGGAGAATGCCATGAGGTCACAAAGCTTCGGCACATTATCGCTTGGCTGGCAAACCAAAAGGGTAAAGGCAAGGCCGTCGCGTTTCGTGATGTTCAGATGAACGTTTTGGGTATCAACCATTTTACGTTCGTCGATCGTGCGACCGTAGATGGAGAAGACTTTCTCCCAGAATATCTCGCTTTCGCGGCTTCCCACATGGAGAAAGGTTGGCGCGAGGTGCCGCTTGATCCCGCGAATGAGTACCACCGTTATTTTGAAGATATGAATCGAGTGAAGTTTGATCTCTCCGCTCGTTTTGGCATCGCCGCCGCGGCTGGCGACCGGCACCTGGCCGAGTTTCTCCCCATGAATTGGTACCTGGCCAACGTCGAGGATTGGGGATTTGGGCTGACCCCTGTTGAGTTCCGCAACCGGGAACGGCTGGAAAAGCAAGCTGCCGCCAAGAAAGTAGACATGTCAGGGGAAACCCCGATCCTGCTGCCAGCGTCCGAGGAGGCTCTTGTCGGCCAAATAAAGGCGCTCACGAGAGGCGATGTCCTCGTGGTTAACGCAAACATGCCGAACCGCGGCCAGATGGAAGGGTTCGCGCCAGGAACAATCGTCGAGACAAACGTCATGTTTTCTGGTCTGGGGATCCAGCCGATCTTAGCCGGACGGCTGCCGGCCGCAGTAGAAGCACTTGTGAAGCCTCATGCCGAACGGCAAACGGCTCTCGTCAGGGCGGTTCTGGAAGGGGATGTCGAAGCTCTGGAAGGGCTGTTCCTTGCCGACCCTCTGGTTCGCTACCTAACGCCGGAGAAAGCTTCGTCGCTTCTCCGCTCGATGGTGACCGCGACCGCTGATCGCCTTCCGGAAAAGCTCCGTACGCTGACCAATTAAAATATGCGGCACGCCAGCACATCAACGAGGGTTGGGCTGTCAACGGACAGTATTGGAGAGCAATGCCGAGTGCGCTAGGGCGTGCGCAACGTTTAGTTGCAAAACGTCCGGCGGATCGATCCGCACGCCGTGAGGCTGTTCAAACGGGTCGGCTTTGGATCTTCGGAAACAAAGAATTGCCCCGATCTACAAAGGAGAGGAATTCTACAATGAACATCAAGATGGTATTGCTTGCGTCGGCAGCAGCTTTTGCTGCATCGACCCCGGTCCTTGCAGCAGACGAAATCGTTGCTGCCGAGCCGGAGCCGGTTGAATACGTTCGCGTCTGCGACGCTTACGGCACCGGCTACTTCTACATCCCGGGCACGGAAACCTGCCTGAAGATCGAAGGTTACATCCGTTTCCAGGTTAACGTTGGCGAAAACGAGGGCGGCGACTCTGACTGGGATGCAGTAACCCGCGGTCAGGTTCAGTTCACTGCCAAGAGCGACACCGAGTACGGCCCGCTCACCGGCGTGATCGTTCTCCAGGCCAATGCCGACAACGCATCGAGCCAGGAAACGCACCTCGACTCCGCCTACCTCGACGTCGCGGGCTTCCGCGCTGGTCTGTTTTACTCCTGGTGGGACGATGGTCTCGACGGCGAAACGGCCGACATCGGCTCCCCGGTTACCCTGCACAACTCCATCCGTTATCAGTACGAAATCGGCTCCTTCTACGCTGGTATCAGCGTTGACGAACTGGAAGACGGCTACTTCAAGGCTGGCGAACGTCCGAACAACTTCGGCGTAGCCTTCGGCATCGGCGGCTCGTCTAGTGCATTCAGCTACCAGATCACAGGCGGTTACGACACCGACAACGAAGAAGGCGCAATCCGCGCTATGGGTACGGTTGACATCGGTCCTGGTACGCTCGGCCTTGCTGCTGTTTATTCCACCAACCCGAACTCCTACTACGACGCCGCTCAGTGGGCAGTTACTGCCGAGTACGTCATCAAGGCTACCGACAAGCTGAAGCTGACCCCGGGCGTACAGTACTACGGCCACTACGGCATCGACGGCGCCGGCGATTTCGACGACGACAACGACGCTTGGAAGGTCGGTCTGACGGTTGACTATCAGATCGTAGACAATTTGTACGCCAAGGCTTCGATCCAGTATCTGGATCCGGATGAAGGCGACGACTCCACATCGGGTTACTTCCGTCTGCAGCGCGCGTTCTAATTTGAACGACGGAACCCTGGCTTAAGGTCAGGGCTCCACCTCTGTCAGTTTCTGATCAGAATGACCTCCGATCAGCAACAGTTTAGCGTGGGAATCCACCGGATCTGGAGAACACCTTCAACTATGCTAAAGGGCGCTTCGCGATTGCGGCTATGATGCTGAAACGCTTCCTCAATGTCTACCAAGGCACGACAGCGCTTCGAAATAGAAGCCGCCCGTTGGACCCTGTTCGTCAATAGTAGCAAGATCCCGCTGGCGGCCTGCTCAACGGTTCGGTAGCCGGGATGCCCGTTGAAGTCGGTGGCGGTGTAGCCCGGATCGGCCGCGTTCACCTTGATGCCTGGACCAACTAGCTCCTTCGAGAGAGCCACTGTTACGGCGTTCAATGCCGACTTGGAGATGGAGGGCCAGTCACGACCCGTTGTCACGGCAAGACGCCAAAGCTTGCGGCGGCTGTGTTCGGAAACCAGGCGCGAAGCGCCGTTTGCCAGCAGGCCGATATCGTTTCCGACGGTGACGAAAGTGGCGCCGAGCTCGAGGTAGCATTGGGCTAGCGCCCTGTAAAAACGGAACCAAGTATGGCCCAATTAGCTCCTAAAACCGCTGATTTTCCAATCAAAACGGAACGTGCGTGGCCGTGAATGGAACGTAACGTGGCCCAAGATTCGAGGCACAAAAAAAGCCGGGTCATCGACCCGGCTCAAGGAAATTGTAGGTTGGTTCAGTAGGGCAGTTCAGAAACCAGCGTCGAATGTCTCCAACGCGCGGTGTTTTCCAGAAACTTGAGCAGTTCGACGTATCCCGGGTGATCCGATCTCGCCATGCGCGGCCATGTCATGCGCTCGCCTGGATCAACCGCTTATTGTAGCACTCAACAAAATCTCAATTATCAGAGCGAGTGCAAAGACGGTGATTTTCAGATGTCTGTCAGACTAGGCAGGAACACATTGTACAACAGCGCGGCGGGTGCCCTCCACTGATCTGGGGAATTGTAATTGCCGGTGGTGATAGCGAGGACAAAGTCAAAGCCGGGGAAGACAAACAGCCGCTGCCCACCATTGCCGAAGGCAGCGATGAAACGCTCGCCATAGGTTCCTGTCTTGTCTGTTACAGCCTCCTCGCCCAGATACCAGAGATAGCCGTAGTGCATTCCCGGCCAACCGATATCGACGATGGCGGCGGGCTGGAAACTCTCGTCGAGCCAGGATTTGGGAACGACGGTTTCGCCTTCCCAATGGCCGTCCTGCAATATCATCTGCCCGATGCGTGCCAGTGAGCGAGGCGACAGGCGCAGCCCCGATGCTGCCGACGGCTCGCCGTCTTGGCCCCGAATCCATTCTATGGCGTCAATGCCGAGGGGATCAAACAGCACTTCTTTCGCGAAGTCCGGCAAACTCTGGCCGGTGCCTCGCTCAATGATCTTCCCAACCAGCGCAACCGCCCCGCCGCTGTAAATCCAGCCCCGTCCCGGTTTGGCAAGGATCGGGCGATCCAAGATGAAGCGATAGCGGTCGGGCGCTTGCTCCATGGCAATCTCGCTATTGGCAGGATCGGTGTAGGGGGCGTTTTCGTTCCATTCCATGGCCAGCGTCATGGTCAGTGCATGGCGAATGGTAATGCGCTCGCGTTCAGGATCACGGCCAAGATCAGCATATTCGGGAAACTGCGCGACGATTGGCGTGTCGAGCGCCGGTACATGTCCTTTGGCAAGAGCTATGCCGTAAAGCAAACCGACGATGCTTTTAGTAACGGACCGGATGTCGTGAAGGGTTTCTGGCCCGAACTTAACATTTTCCAGCGACTCCCCCCATTTCATGTCGTCGCCGTCCATGTAGCGTTCAAAGACGATACGACCGCCGCGCAAGGCGACAACCCCGTGCACACCCGACAGCTTTCCGCTTTTCGCCAGATCGTCGAAACGCGTTACGGGGTCGGACTTGAATCCTGTCTCACCTGTCGCAGCAATCTGCCAATCGGTACGCTTTCCGTTCGCGATGGCGGGTGTCGTGCTGACCATTATTGTTGCTCCCATGTACTTGAGGATGTCTCTGCGATTCGCTCGGGTGGTCATTGGCAACCTGTCAATTAAGGAGTCTGCTTTGTGATTTCTTGATAGATTTTGCTGACCTCGAAGAACTTCAGCCCATCATCGCGGACGCATACAACGAGCTAAAGCGTTCTTCAGATCGCCAGGACCTTTTTGCGAGGATCATCGAGCTGCATTCACAGGGCTACTCCTCGGAGGCAATACAGGAAAAACTTCGGGTGGAGTTCGGAAGCGACCGTGATACTGAGGAATAGGCTAATTGCGCACCTGGGAGGGCTGGTTCGATTGCCCCTGTTCCAATCCGTGATAGACGACAGTTAGAGCAGCAATACCTGCTTCATTGGCCGCGCGTAAGAGGATTTCCCGAAATTGATCCGGTGAGATTTTTCCGGTAATTGCGTCGACGCAGGCCTTCACGGCAGCGACATATTCCTCGCCGTCATCGGATGGCCATTCCTTCATCAGGAGATGTGCTGCGTCACCCAGCGTCCGTACGACTCTGCGTGTTGCTGTGCCGCGCAGAATAATCCCGACCGGCGTGAATGCCGATGATGTATTCCAGCACATTTCCTCAACCCCAACGTACCGATCCCGCAATCCCTTCCTCAAGATACGCGCGAATTTTAAAATTTGGAATTGAAAAATCAGCTTGGGTACTTCCTAACCGCGAGGCTGGCGATGTTTATGAAAGGGCGCTCTACGACCTTATGCCGGAGCGCCCTGAGCGGCGTCAGCCTTTGTTGCGTTGATGGATGACGCAGCAATACCGAGATGATTGGATTCGTAATAGATTGCAACCGAAGGCTACCCTCGAAGCAAGTCAGGGCCGAGTGTAGTCTTGGCAAGAATGCGCCTACCGGCCATCACCGCGCGACGAATTCTATTCCTGTATCCCGAAGGGCAGAAACCTCACAATTGGCAGGAGTCGCGCGACGGTATGATGTCCTCCATTGTTTAAGCATAGGCTAAGCACCAGCCTGGAGCGCGGACCCAACATAGCTCGGCCGGGACCTCATCAGTACGATGCAGCCGCGTCACCCTCTTGTGTTCCCCGCTCTCGAATGCCGCCGCGAGCGCTTTTTCCGATTCCTCATCGCGCATTCCCTCACAGGGGAAGATGGCCACGGGCGAAATCCATTGCGCGTGAAATTCCTCACCCCTACGCGTCACGAGGAAAACCGCCCCGCGAAGGTGCATGTTGCTCCAATTGCTGCTGGTAAATCCAAGATCAGTCGTAAGCGGGAGAACCAGCCTCCCACCATCATTGAGCCGGTCCAGCCAGATACCCGCTGGTCGGGTTGCGCCTGCGTTCACATAAATCACATCGGCTGAATCGAAAGCGACAGAGCTGCCATCTCCCTGGACCACCGAAACGTTCCGATAGGAAGTGAGATTTGACTTCGCCCGTGCAGCAAGCTCCGGTTCGAACTCGATTGCCGTCACCTTGCCTGATGCCGCAACGAGGTTCGCCATAATCCCAGAATAATAGCCGGTACCAGCGCCGACGTGTACGATATGCTCGCCTCGTCGCGGCGCAGCTTGCGAAAGCAGGGCGGCATGAAGTGACGGCTGCCCGTTGTTGATGTGGCGCTCCGGGACGATGCCGACGATATCGTCCGTATAAAGGTAGACCGGGTCGGCGGTCGGGGTCGGAACATAGGCTTTTCGCATTCGGAAGATCGGCCACGGACCGGGACCAAGGAAATCTTCTCGCGGTACTTCGGCAAAGGCTGCTTCAACACGTTCGTCGGCAACTCTCACAGCTGCGGTGATCTGCTTCGCATAAGCTCGGCGTACGATCTTCAATTCGCCGGGTGTCATCAGCAAAACCAACTCCAATGAATAGTTTTCCGTTACGAAATTGCAATTTAAGGTGACAATTCTACGGCAATATACAGAATGCCTCACGAATATATTTCCAACTAGCACCGACGATCACACCGCCCGAGACCACAGCCATGTTAGTGAGCCACATCGGCAGCCTTGCGACCGCACCTCGCACGCCAAGCGCCAGCTATAACGGCCAAATCAAGCCCGAGCGTTTCGCTGGTATGGTAGAGTTGAGGTTGGCCAAACCGCTCACGCTGACGCAGTTTGGCGTCAACCACGTTCGCCTTGAACCGGGAGCGTGGTCGTCACTCCGACACTGGCATACGGCTGAGGACGAATTCATGTACGTACTCGAAGGCACCCTGACGTTGCTTGATGATAATGGTCCCCATGAGCTAAACCCTGGTATGTTTGCGGCATTTCCCGCTGGCGAGCGCAATGGCCATCACATTCAGAACCGCTCCGACAAGCCAGGCGTCTTCCTTGTTGTTGGCTCGCGCCGACCCGGCGAAGAAACGATCCATTACCCCGACGAGGACTTCGGGCCGATCCAGAAATAACGGCTCGTTTGCCGTCGCCCGCGATGACTGGCTTGACATCGTCCGGCTCCGCGTCCGGCAGTCTATGTCCGAAATTCCGTCGACAGCAGACCCATTATAAGGTCGTCATGCCACCTTCCATTCACGAAGGCAGTTTCTCGCTCTCGGCCTTCGAGCACGAAGCCGCATTTCTCATACGCGCGGATTGCGCGTTCGTTGTAAGCAAGAACCCTTATTCCGATGCGATGGAGTTTCAATTCTGTAAACGCATGTTGCGCCAGCAAACGGATGGCGTCACTTCCTATGCCTTTTCCGAGAAGCGCAGGATCATATATGCCAACCGCCATGGACGCTCGATGATCCCGAACGTTGAAGCTGTGAAGCTTGATTTCCCCGACAAGACGCCCTTCAACTTCAATAATCCAAGCGTAAGGATTTTCCGCTTGCCCTTGAGCCCAACTACTGGCTGCTTCTCTCGTCATCGGCTTCGCGTCAGACCGACTTACCCCAAACATCTCAACGATGTGGACATCAGTCCCCAGTGCGAAGCGAGCCTCTGCGTCATCAAGGGACGCGAGCCTTAATAGGACCTTTGTACCCTGCAGAATCGTCATCAAACCTCCAACATCAAAAACTCGTCCATAGCTCCACTTTAGGCGAAGCTTGGCCCATCGCAATTGCAGCATTTGGCGCAAAGCCGTCCACTGTCGATGGCCGCTTTTGGCCGATTCTGTTGAAGAACAGCTCGACCTGATTGCGAGCGCGGTAGAGATAGGGTCTGAAGCAGATCGGATCGGGGGCCTAGCCGACCGCACCGTTCCTGGCCCGGCCCTGGTACGGCGCTTGCGGACAGGAGCGGGCATCAACCGGCCAACAATCCTCGCCGAAGGCGGCGGAAATAACCCAAACCGGACTTCCTTCTCAATGCAGCTAGCCGCAATCAGTCCCTCGTGGTTTGAGTGTGAATAAGCTTCGTCTTCATCCCCGTAGTTGATGGCACCTTGAATAGGTGACATCATCATGAGCATGTTGAATTGGTGAAATTACCATGAGCATGGGTTTAGACCGCAAACCGCAGGTACGCCGGACGACGCCGCCGTCGGAAAGTGTCGTTGCGAGCTGGTACGAAAACGCCAGTTTACTCGATAGCTACAGCATTGACTTGAGTGCATCGGAACAGTCGAGCATGCGCGAGCTGGCGACGCGGACACTCGTCAATCCACCCGCGTGGCAAAAAGCGTTGATCGCGCTGCGCGACGCCATGGTTACGCCATTTGGCATCAAAACCTCCGATACGGTCAGGACGTCCCGGAACAGCCATGAACGGGTAGACTTCTTCCCAGTGTACTGGGAGGGCAAGGACGAAATTGTGCTCGGTACGGATGACCGACACCTAGACTTCCGGCTATCTCTGCTCCGACGCCATTCTCCAATAGGCACGTTGATCATCGCGACAACCGTTGTGCATACCCACAATGCCTTGGGCTTCACCTATCTCAACGCGATCAGGCCTTTTCATCACCTCGTGGTCAGGGCCAACCTGGCACGCTGCGCACAAACACAACTGCAGTAAAGCTGTAGAAACCTCGAATGTCGTTCGGCTTTCCGTCTGCTTTTGGCCCATTGCGCTCATTCACCTTGAAGCAAGCGCTGCGGCTGTTTTGCTCTATCGATATTCGAAGCCGCCATGCGCGGTTCGGTAAATTCCGCCGAACGCAAAGCCGAGAGCAAAGCCTACGAGCGGCCAAATCCATCCAACCCCAGGCCCGCTAAAATAGCTGTCGATCAGGTCGGCCGCAGTCGTAAGGGCCGTTGAGCCACCAGCCCCCGCAAGCGCATACGTGACGACGTTGCGGCGGCGCGGCCCCCAGGCGTGATACAACCCTGTTGATATCGCGCCCGCTGCGAATATGAGAAACAGCAGAAGATAGGACACCATGTTGTCAATGAACGGCTCGAACCCATGACCCGCCACCGCTCTCTTGATGTTGATGAATACCAGCAACGGGAATGGTGAAAGCATTACGAGGGAAAGCATCATCGCAACTGAATTGAGAGGGCGCACGGGTAGCTTCCATTGACTGTTCACAAAGCAACTCACACTAAGCCACTTAAAACAAATTCGGTTTTGATCGTCCACGGAATACGCCCAGGCGACGTGGCAAACGCTATTGCCATGCCGTCTTTCTGGCGACAATCTGAGCGCACGTCGTAGGAGCTTCCCGAAATTGCTCCGGAACGAATTTCGTCTAGGGACGCATCGAGCAGAAATTGGCAAATGGAACTTCAGGCCCTTGACCCCAACTGGCCTTGAGGTCGCATTGCTAACTCTCGGAGTGCGAACTTACGAGGACTGCGATGAACAACAGCATCTCGCCACCTTTGAAAATCACTATTTTATCCTGCAGTCTCGACCCACAAAGCCGCAGTCGCGACCTCGGGCGTGAGGCAGAACGTTTCTTGCAGACGCAAGAATGCATTCCACAGTTCATTGATTTGCGCGATTTTCGGCTGCCCGACTTTGACAACTCGGCATGCTATCTTGACCCCGTGTATATACCACTGCATGAGGCCGTTCGAGATGCTGATGGAATCGTGCTCGCCGTGCCGATCTACAATTGGTCAATCGGAAGCGCTGCCAAAAACCTCATCGAATTGACGGGCGCAACTGGAGCAGGGAGCCGGAAGTCGGCATGGTTTGACCAGATCGTGACCTTCTTTTGCGCCGGAGGGCTGCCCCATAGCTATATGGCGTATGGAGCGACAGCGATGTCGCTGATGCTGGACTTTAAATGCATAATCAACCCTTACGCCGTCTATGCCACGGAACGGGACTGGGGCAACGGGATCATGTCAGATGTCCTTTCCGCAAGATTTCGGAAGGCTCTGGAGGTCAAACTTGAACTCGCGTCGCTGTTGAAAGCGAGGCGATATAGATCAGATTGGGAAATTTAACCTGTCTGAATGAAGCAGCGCTCCGCGAACTGATTTCCTTTGGCATGCTGGCCGCCGCAATTTTCGATCAGCGACTATATTCCGTTACACGTAAAAGACGAATTACCGGAGTCGAGGTCATCCTCTGTTTGAGACCTTAGCGGACCGGAAAATCGCGCAGGCCTCAGAGTGATCGTTCGAAAAGTAGCTCATTATCCTTTTCGCCGACGCGTTCCCAACCAGCTGCTCGATAGAATTTCTCGGCTCGGGTGTTTGGGTCGGTGGTAAGCCAAGCGCGTTCGATGCCTACTGCCTTAAGGCAGGAGCAGGCCTCGGCCAGTAAAGTTGAGCCGATCCCTTTTCCTTCAAAACCGGGAGCCACAAAAAGCGCCCAGATGTTTCCGTCGCGTGGGTTGGCTGCGGAGAAGCCAACTATTTGGCCGCGCTCTTCCCAAACGGACACGCCCGGGTTTCTGACAAACCATTCGTAGTCCGCATCGGTGACCTCGGACGGGTCGCCCAAGACGTTTTCGACGACCGACGCCCGGACAGCTTTGAGCGCCAGGAGGTCAGTGAGAGCCGCTTTTCGGAGCATGCAATGATCTCTCGATATTTTGCGAAGACTTGCACAATGGCTCTTCGGGGCCGTCGGTTCAATGACAGCTCTCAATGCAACGCGGACCCGCTCCGATAACTGCCTTCGGCCCGCAGCGGGCATTACATTTTTCAAATTCTCCGTTCGCATTAGCACATCTCAAACGCGCAACGTTTATCAAGGCCTCACCATTCGCGTGAGGACGCCCTTTGGACGCTATATCCAGGAGAAGTCTAATTGCATCGTTGGCGGCATTACCCTTGGCTGGATGCCAATCAGGTGAAAGAGCCAAAGTGCGATACCGTGTGATTGCATGGTTGAAGTCGATGGTAAACCGCTCCAGGCATCTACCGTAATGGAAATTCACTATGCGCGTGTGACCAATAGCCTGACCGGCGCTGGCGGTGCCACGCGCCTTTACGGCGAAGCACTCATCGCGGATATACCGGGGAAAGGCACAGTCTACCTTCTGCCCGTAAAGCATGAGAAAGGCGGCACACTAGCGCAGTTCTGGGAAACAGCAATTCTTCTAACGCTCGGCACCAAGAGTAGCATTGGAATGCTTAAGGCCGAAGACTTCGAACTGCTGAGAAGGGCCTCCGGCCAGATGAAGGTCAAAACCTTCCGGGGCAGCGAGTACCCCGCTTTTATTTCCTTCTTGGACGAGAGCAAGCCAAAGACGATATTTGAGATTAAACCGGAAGAGATCGGTATAATCTTTCCCGGAGTGCGCTTTATTGGTCTCGATATCCAAATTACTAACGCTCCGATCTCAGAAGTGCTGCGCGACAGATTGCCTTGGCTGGACGCGTCCACGGGACAGCAGGTGTTCGAACGCGATCCTCCCGGCAAACAGCGGCCATACCGCGATAGTCCGCTCGGCTTCAAAGTCACCAAGGCTCATTTCTTTGGAGATGGAAGTCGGTAACGCACGACCGCTGTTGGCACAAGGCGGACGCAGGCCCGTGGCTACTTTGACACGGCCGTCATCCGTCCCCATTCAGGATTTCGTCCAAAACGTCTTCGCTCAGAACGTCTTCGTTGCCAAAAAAGCGCGATACCTCGACATGATCATCGTCAAAGACCGAAATCTCGACACGCTCTCCAATCACTGTAGCCGTAATATCTATGGTGTCAGGACGATATCTCCCGATGAAATAATGGACTTTCGCATCATCGAGCCGTTTTAGAACCTCGAATACTTTCGACATTTGCCGCCTTCCTTCCGGTTTTCGAGCTTCAGATAGGCGCGCGTGCTGCCATCAAGTGGATCAGACCTTCGCTGTTACAATCCATATCGAGGCAACTAGTGCCACGCTCGTCGGGTTGCCGAAGCCTGCGAGTGCTTCCGCAACTTGGGTTCGGCCGCCGACTTGATCGTGGCCCAAACCGGGTATTGTCTCAGGTCGGATCGCTCTCGCGCCTAATAAGTTCCATAATATCCATTATGTGACGTTATAACATCCACAATAGCGACAGGGGGGCGGCAACAATATTGTCGCCGAACGGTGTGATCCGATCGTGGTCGTGCAGGACGATTCCCCGCAGGAAACGATCCCCTGTCGCAGCCTTGAGCTGGCGCAGACCCTTGACGTCCTCAGGCCGCACCGTCGCCGAGGCCTTGACTTCAATTCCGACGATCCGGCCTCTCCGGTCCTCGATGACGAGATCAACCTCTTCCTGATCCTTCGTGCGATAGTGGGAAAACGACAGGCGCAGATCGGTCCACGCCGCAATCTTCATGATTTCGGAGACCACGAAGCATTCAAGCAAGGCCCCGAACCGGCCCCGGTCCCGACTCAGCCTCTCTTCATCGTCGTCTCGGACGGATGCCAGGAGCCCGCTATCAACGAAGTGCATCTTGGGCGTCTTGATCAAGCGGCTGAGACTGTTTGTCGACCACGGCGCAAGCAGCTTTATGAGATAGAGACGCTCCAGGATCCCGATGTACTTCTGAGCGGTGACGCTGGAGATCGAAAGCGCCGACCCAAAGCTCGAATTGTTGGTGAGTTGGCCAGCATGCTCGGCCAACACCGCAAGTAACCTCGGCAACCGGTCGAGCTGATCGATATTTGCGATGTCGCGGACGTCACGATCAAGGATGAGAGAGACGTAGTCGTCCAGCCAGGCGCGGCGGCGGCGAGCGTCCTTTCTGCGCAAAACTTCGGGATAGCCGCCTTGAAGAATGATCTCGACAAGATCTGCGGCAGTCTGAAGGCTTTGGCCCATCACAAGGGGCGTGTCCGAAAAGGCCTTTTCCAGGAATTGACCGGGTGCGCCGACAATTTCCGCTCGAGCCAAAGGCAGAAGCGATATGACGGCCATGCGCCCCGCCAAGGAATCGGCAATCGCCGGCACGGTCGCAAGATTGGCAGATCCGGTGACCAGGAAGCGGCCCGGCCGTGGATCCCGGTCGACGCTTTCTTTAAGCGCCAGCATGAGTTCCGGCGCCCTCTGGATCTCGTCGATGATTGCCCTGTCCAGTGCCCGGACAAATCCGATGGGGTCATTGCGCGCAGACGAAAGCGTTCCGATATCGTCGAGCGTCACATAAGGCCGATCGTCTGACGCATATTGCCTGACGAGGGTCGTCTTTCCTGATTGTCGCGGACCGGAGATCAAAACGACACGCGTATCTTCTAGCGCTTCCGACACCCGGGGGGCAACTTTACGTTCGTAATATTTGGTCGACGAATCTTTAGCCATGATGCGGCTATCTTTAATTCAAAGTCCGACCAATTTAAAGTGAAAATCCGTCCAATTTAAATCGGAGACCATGGCTCGCCATGACTCGCGAGCCGAAGCAATCTGACCCACGGTATTGCTCCCGCGCGGAGTCATGCGCACGGAGTTTAGCTGGAAAGGTTGCGTTTGCTAATACGCGCTTTCTTGGATGCCGCGACCGCTTCGAGCCGGGTTCGGACACTGCCAGTGGCGCAGGCGGTAATTTGAAAAGCAAGCGGGAACTTTTCTCAGCGACACCGGTTAATTTCAGTCACTCGACTGCACGCCCCCAATATCGCTTAGAGTGATAGGTTATAGAAAAGACGTAAAAGCCCTCGCAACCCCTCGCGGGGGCTTTTGCGTCCTGAAGCGAAAACGGGATGACCCGGTTAGCCAAGCTGATGCATGCAATTGATCTTCGCGATCGATAATTCGCTCACTTGTCGTCGTAGCGCTCGAGCATGCGACGCAACTGCGCGTTCTGCTCAAGCAGTTTCGCAGAGAGCTGCGATCTGAGGTCCTTGATTTCGAGGTCCAGTTCAGTGGCCTCATCGAGGAATGTTTTCTTCACCGCCGCTGGCTCTTCCACCGCTCTCTTGGCGACGGGTGGTTCGCCGAGGTTTTTCCGCGCCCGAGCAGCGTTTGCCCTTTGCTTTTTGGGACCTCCTGCCAGGACGCCCGCACCCGTTTCACCTTCGGGAGCCTGAATGGCGGGTGTCGCTGGCGAAGGTTGGTCATGACCTTCGAGGGCACCGCCTTCTACCGGCTCGGCAAGCAAAGGATCCGACCGCTCCACCTGCACGGGCAGCGCGGCCGCTGCACCAGCGGAATCCGGCTGTCCGTTCGCTTGGTTCTCGTCCACGGTCGACTTGGACTTTATAGCGGGGGGTGCTTCTAATTCGGCCTGCAGAGTAAGCTCCGGCCGGATCTCCTCTGCCCGTGGATCAGGTATCGCGACGATCTCATCGGCCGGTTCGCTCGCTTCCTGCGTCTTGCGGCGCCATGCGAGGTCCTTGATTAGCTTCCAGGGTGATCTCATCCCCATCTCCCGACTCGTTTTCTTATTCCCATAGTATCGAGCGGGAGACCGGGCTTGCAATGCGAGCCCGGTCGTTAGTCGTCGTGAAGTGGCTTTAAAGCGGCCGATGGTGGTTTTTGATAATCAAACCAAACCGAGCTTTTTGCGGAGGTCCGCGTTTTCGGCGCGGAGCTTGTCGGAGAGTGCCTTGCGCAGCTTCTGGTTCTCTTCTTCAAGCTTCAGAAGGTCGGCAAAACCGTCCGGTTCTGCCGGGACGCTCTCGACTTTCTGCGGCGCGGGCTTGGCAGGCTGAGCCTTCGAAGCCGTCGGCTTCTTGGCGGTGGCAGATGCCTTTGCCTTAGCAGCCGGCGCCACCGCCACTGGGGCAACGGGCGCAATCGACGCTGCGGTTTTCTTCCCCGGACCGCGGGTCTTTTTCACCGGAGCGCTCACCGAAGTATCAACAACCGCTTCGGCGGCGGCTTTGGGCTTGCGCGGTGCGCGTGTCTTCTTTTCTTTTGCCTTCGAAGTCGCATCTGTGGACGCGGTCTCGACTGCAGGGGTTGGGTTCGTATCATCAGCCATCGGTTAAATCCTTGCGGTAAGTAAAAACGTTCGCGACCGTACAGAGTCGTTGTCAATATGCGCTCAAGATTATTTCGAACTTATTGACGACGGTTTCAGCTTGTTTTGGCCGGCCACCTCGCCTCATGAGTCCGATGACTGGCGACCCTAGAAATGAATAGAGCGGCCCACCACCGGATGAGATCGAAGCCGGCGAGCCGCGATGGAGGAATAAACGAAGAGTTAGGGGCTGGCGGATCGTTGAGGCGAACCGACCCGCCTTCATCTGATGCCCGCCCGAGGCAGATTACGCACCAAACAACCGCCGATCCCAGAAGACAGGCTGGTGGAGGCTCGCACTGATCTTGCGAAATTCGGGATGAGCTGGATTAATGAGCGCGTTCTGCTCGATCCGGGTAATCACGCTCGGGACCAAGAGGACGGCGCTGTGCGCCTCTTTCACCCACAATGCTGCCGTCATAGCAATATGATACCCACTTCAATTAAGGGACGCTTTGTCATCTGAAACAGGCAGTCCGGCGGCCTTCAATCCGGCAAGGAAACGCTCCTGGTCCTCCGTCCGGGCCAGCCGTTTGGCGACCTCTCGCCTGACGTTCGGGATCAGGGCAGGCGACCGAAGCTGGATCCAATCGAGTTGCTCCTTTGCTTCGGCCGTTTTTCCAAGGGTGCCGAGGATGGAGAGCAAGACGAGGCGATGCATCGGGTTATAGTTCAAGTCCGACATGCGCGACCAAAGTTCGGCGGCTTGCGTGTCACCTCGCATGAAGGCACAGAGCGCCATCCCGACCTCGTAATAGCCGCGCGGCCCTGCATCCCTGTTGATTGCCTCGGAAATCAGTTCACAGCCTCTGCTCCATTTTCCCGACATCGACAGACGCAAGCCGTATTCACCCGCCACTTCCGTGTCATTCGGATTGCTGGCATAGGCGGCCTCGCCGGCGCGCAGGGCTGCGACCATGTCATTGCTGAAGAAGTCGGCGAGCATTAGCGCCTGAAGGGCGCGCGCATTCTTCTGGTCGAGCTGTACGGCGCGTTCGGCAAGCTCCTTCGCAAGATTGAGCGTCGCCGCAGTCGGCTTAGTGTTCAATTGATACGGAAAGCGGAACTCATCAAGATGAACCAGCGAAAGGAAGGCAGCAATATTGGAGTCATCGGGCGTCTTCTCGACGGCCCGCTGCAGACAAGACTTCGCAACCTCATGGGCCTTCACGGTCATCTCGCTGCGATAGCTATAGTAGGACAGAATGCAGGAAAAAGCGTCCGGGCTTCCGGCAATGCTTGCGGTGTCCGCCTTGAACATGACGCCGAACGGCCGCGCCACCGCCGTCGCGATGTGTTCTGCAACGCTCGCCTGCGTTTTCAAGATGCCCTGCACTTTCATGTCGGCATCGTAGTTGTTTGCCCAGATGACAACCCCATCCACCCGTCGCACGAGCCTTGCCGTTGAGCGCAGGGTGCTGCCTTCCAACCGCACGCTTCCCTGGAGAGCATAGAGTGGCTGCGACGCCTGGCCCTCTCGATTGCGCGGCAGGGGAGCGACCACGACAATATCGTTGAAAGGGACGAGCTTTTCGATGATAGCGTCGGTGATACCTCGAGAAATATCGGATGCATGTCCGCCATCAGAGGCACTTTCAAAATGTTCGACAACGATAGTTGGGCGACTGGTTACTCCCCTCGCCGCGTTGGTTTCCGTGTCGAACAAGTTGGTATGCTGAAGCATCGCTGCCATCGAAACAAGGACGATCCCCACGCCCCCCGCAAGAAGCCAATATCGCAGGCGCGAAACATGCCTGTCCGCCCCATCTCGGCTGGTCGTGCTCCTGATGACATTGATCTGCTCAGCGTCGTCTCGTCCTGATATAGGCCGAGGGGCTCCTCCGAAACTTGAAATGTCCGCGTGCTCGATATCCTGTCTCACCTCGAAGACCGGTACATAGCCGCCGCGGGGAACCGTGATGATGATCCGGTCAGTGCTGCCGGCGGTCAGGTAATAGTGTTCCAGTTCCCGCCTCAGCCGCCCGGCCTCGATGCGGACACAGGGATCCTGCTGGGCATCGAAGTTTGCATCCCTGCCGAAAACGGCCTGTGCTATGGTAAAGGCCTTCAGATACTCGCGACGGCCCGCAAGTGTTTCGTTTACAACGAATTCAAGGAATCGCCCCGCCCGCTCGGGAAGTCGAAACTCCGGGCTGGATAGAATGCGCTCAAGTTGCTGCAGCACCTCCTCCTGCGAGGATGCGCTGCCGCAAGCCCTGTAAACGCCTGCATTTGTCATCGGCTCCCCCGAATCCGATTGAAAACAACCTGCAGTATGCAGTCGTCGACGATAGTCCCATGTCGGCATGACGGCAACGAGATTTAGTAGAAAAGGCTAATTTAAGGGAAGGATTTCGAAAATCGATCGCATGATCGTTAGGGCGACGAGAGCTGGACATAAGCCCGCGTAAAATACCGTATCCTACCGCAATGGACGTGTATTTTACTGCCTTCGTCTTCCTGGGCGCTCTATCATCATCCTCATTCTGGAGGAGGCGGCGATGACATTACGTGAGACGTCCACATCCCAATCTATGACGAGCGCAGAGGACCTGCGCAAACAGGCTCTGGAACTCCAGCTTCTGGAAATGGAGCGCAACGAAAAGATCAGGGCACGTGAAGCAAAGAAACATGCCGAATTTGTCGAGGATTTTTTCCGCAAACAGATCGGAGAAACGGAACGCGCCGTCATTAAACGGCTGGTTACGAAAGCGGCCGCCGACGGCAAATACGAGGCGCTGATCTACAGTTTTCCATCGACATTCTGCACGGATAGTGGCCGCGCCATTAATAACAACCTGCCCGGCTGGCAGAAGACGCTGCAGGGCAAAGCAAAGGAGCTTCTCGAACTGTTCGAGGAGGTCGCCAAACCGCAGGGCTACGGGCTCAAGGCGATGATCATCAATTTTCCGGATGGCATGCCCGGAGATGTGGGCTTCTTCCTCACCTGGGAACCGCCTGTCAACTGACCGGCAACAGCAGGCCTGAGCGAAGGAATATCGAATTGAAAGCAACCGAGATCGAGCGAAAGTTCCTGGTCCGCAACGACAGCTGACGCGATTGCGCCGGCGACCCGCATGTGCTGCAACAGGCCTATCTTTGCCGGCGCGATCAAAACCCTATCCGTGTCCGCCTGATCGATGGGTGCTCTGCGCGCCCAACGATCAAGTTTCGTACGCAGGCCTCGCCCGGGAGGAATATGAGTATGAGATCCCGGTCGAGGAGGCCCGCGATCTCTTGCTCCGCACGGGCGGCCGTGTCATCGAAAAAACCCGCTACCGCGTTCTTCATGGTGGCAAGAGTTGGGATGTGGATGTCTTTGCCGGCGCCAATGAGGGACTGACGCTTGCCGGGATCGAAATGGCGAGCGAGAATGAGCAACCGAACCTGCCTCAATGACTGGGGCGCGCGAGGTCACGGCAAGAAGCGATACTCCAACCGCGCCATGACGGCTGCCTTGCGTCTTTCGCCGGCGGCGCAGGACCCTGGCGGCTGAATTCTATTCGCTTACCACGGTCCAGTTAGCGTCCGGGTTGAAATCCTTGATCGCCGCCGCGCGCTCCTCCGTTTTGGGCCCAAGATCACGCTGGTAGATGACGCCTGCGCCATTGACCATGAACGTCTGGACGCCCGTGACCCTGTATTTGACCGGCCAGGCAATCAGCGCAAAGCCGCCGGTCATATAACCATTGATGACGTAGCTTTGCTTGCCGCCAAGCACGTTGTCTCCCTGGGACGTGAGGATACGGTAGCGATAGCCGAAATAGCCCTCCCCCCGTTTGGCGGCACCGAAGGCTGCCGTCTCGACGAGCGCGCTTGCCGGACTTTCCTCGGGATAGACGTTCGGATCCCAGTACAACCCATCAAGCTTGCCAGGGCTGCTGATCAATTTCTTTGCGAATTCATAAATGCCGTCGCCGTCGCGATCCTCCGATGCATATTGATACTGGGCTGCCACATATTGATGCATGGTGTCGATAGTGGCCAGTTCGTTTTCGCCGATGCGGCGATTGACGATCTCTTCTAGGCCGCGCTCAGTGTCGAAGGACCATTTACCGTCCTTGCCCTCGGTCAGCGGAAACGGCAGCGGCCAGAGCCGATCGCCGATCGCAACGATCCTCATTCCGTCGAAATCCCGCAAAACCGCCTGCCGCTCGGCGCCCTCGCGGATCAATCCGTAAGCGATCATCGCCTCGTTGCTGGAGCGCAGCTTGTCCACCTTGAGGCCGAGCAGAGCGGCGAGATCGTCGATATTGCTGGAACCCAGCACAGATTTCAGCTTGTCGAGCGCGAGCTCCGGACTGTCGAATTTCGGTGATGGCGTTGCTGCCCTGTATTCGGCGAGATCTGTCTGGGCCTGCGAAAGCGCCGGCGTTGCCGGCATCGCGCAAATGACTGCCGCGAGCATAAGCGGAATTACGGTCGATTGACATTTCATGATGTAACTCCTTGAGCTGGAAAGAGGTCTCACCGGCGTCCACCGCCGCCACCTCGGCCACCGCCGCCTCGGCCGCCGCCACCACCATGCGGAATTGGACGCGACCGCTGCTGGGGACGGGCTGACTGACGATGGGCGCCCATGCTCTGCGACCCTCGTTTCGAGGCCACGGCCTCGCGGCGACCGGACTGGGGATTGCCGAGCGCACTCGACTGACGGCCGCGATTGTCGGGTCTTGCTGCCATCTGCGGTTTGCTGGACCTCTTGACCGAGTTCTGCGCGGGCTTGGACGGGCGATTGGCTGCCTTCTGAGGACGCGCCTCAGGCCTGGACGCGGCCGGCCGATTGGCCGCCGCCGGTCGATTTCCTGCCGTTGGCCGATTTGCCTGCGGTCTGTCCTTCAGGCCCTGCGCCGTGTTTTTGCGAATATCCTGCGCACGCGCCGAGTTGGCCCGATTGCCGGGCAACTGGCTCGCCTGGATGTCCTTGGCCCGGTTGCGCAGCTGGTTGCGATTATCGCCCTGCAGGCCGGACTTGATCGCCGACCGGTCGATCTTCGCAAGTTGGTCCTTGCTGATGTTCAATTTACTACGGTCGACATTGCTCCAGTCGACGTCGTTCCACTTCATCTTTCCGTTGAAGTTGCGGTCGTTCAGGCAATTGTTGCAGTCAATGTCGATATCGCCATCCCAGCGCCCGCCCCATACTCCCCAGTCGTCCCAGTTAACGACGGCCGCCCAGGCAAGGCCGGTCACAGCGCCAGCAAAGAACGCCGCCCCGGGGTAATAATAGTTATCGTAATAATCGGGATAATAGGAGATCGGCGCCGACGCATAGCCCGGCTCGTAGAGCATTTCAGGCGGATATTGCGGGATATAGATCTTCTCCGGATCGGTCGGCCGGATGATGATGTTGTCGTTTTCGGTGACGACGGTGACCTTGTCATCCGTTTTGATAATGTTCTTTTCCACCGCTTCGTCGCGAAGCTGCTGGATGGCGATCAGGACATCCTTCTGCTGGTTGGTGAGCGCATCTGCAAGGGACTGGGTCCAGTCGAGATCCTCGCTCATCATCTTGACGACATCGGGATAATTGAGCAGCGAGACGACGCTGCCGTCCCAATCGCTCTTGGGTTTGAGGTCGGAATTTTTCTTCTTTGCCTCCAGGAAGCGCTGGGCCTCGACGATCTGCAGAGGAAAGAGCGAGGCTGCCGAAATTGCCGCAACCAGCTCATCCGGATAGAGCGCGATCCGCGCTACGAGCACTTCAAGCTCGTCATCGGAAAGAAGCGCGGCTGCGGGCTGCTCGGCACTCGCCTGCGCGGGAGCCGCTGCCGCAGGGGCCGGGGCTTGGACTTGAGCTCGCGCTGGGAGCGCCGGCTGCAACGCAATAAGTGCCAGCGCCGATAATCCACCAAGCAGTTTGCGAGATATTGCTTTCATCACGCACGTAACTCCCTTGGACCATTGAATGATTGATACGTTTACGGAGATTTCGGGCCAGTCTGCGAGAACGGCCTGAGCACCACAATTTTCGACTGGGCAATCGCCTCCCCCATCTCTTTCAACAGGGCATCGACGAGACTCTCAAATTCCAGCCGCCGCGCCTCCCGAAGCTCCTCCGGTAATCGCTCGACGTGCGCCAAAGCCTGTGCCGCAGCAGTGAGATCCTCACACATGCTGTGAAATTGCTCGCTTACATAAAAAAGCCGCTGCACCAGCCGCTTCTGGTCGGGAAAATAAGTCTCAGCCGTCTCCAGGGCGGACAAAAATGTCGAACCTTGTTCTCCCGGCACCATCCCCGCCCCCGCCGTCAAATTGCGCTAAGCAGACGAGAAAAAGTATATATCAGAACGATCGGCAGCAGACGTAAAATACACGATCTTACATTAGCCGGCTTTCGAAAGGTTGCTGGAATCCCAGGCGCGAACGCTGCCATGACCGCTGCCTCTTTGATCCCGCCCTTTTACCTTCATGCAGAGATGATCTCCGCAAACGGCAGTACTTCCAGTGCTTCAATAGAGCTTACGCGATGCTACGGGCCTCAGCACCAAAACGAGCTTAATATACCGCGGTCGATAGGGATCAAACGGCTCGGCAAGGCCAGCCCGAAGGGAGCGACTGTGTTTCTCGACTGTTTTGCCTTAGGCGTGCTGATCTTTGTCGTCGTCACTCTTTCCTACGCGGTGATCGAAATCCACGACATTCCTCATCTCATGGCTAGGACAAGAAATCATCCCCATGAGGACGCCATCCGTGTCGCCGGATCGGTGAGCCTGTTCACCCTGCAGGCAATTTGGCCGTTCCTGTTCATCTGGCCCGCCTTCCGCCGGGAGGATCGCAGCTGGGAGGCGCCGATCGTTTCTCCGCGAGCGATTTGATGCCGGAGAAGCTTGAGGAAGCAAGACGAAGCAATAGGAGTCCGCGGTGATAAGCAGTCTTCCAGTGTTGCGAGGCTTGGCCGGTTTCAACAAGGCCTGGTTCCGGAGCGATATCCCGGCCGGGCTGTCGATCGCCGCCGTCGGTCTGCCGAGTGCGATCGCCTATCCTGCCATTGCCGGTCTGCCTCCCGAGACCGGCATTTACGCGAGCATTGTCGCGCCGATCGCCTATGCGATTTTCGGGCCTTCCAGGCTGCTGATTGTCGGGCCCGATGCTGCAACGATGACTGTGCTTGCGGCGGCGATGGGCACCATCATCATAGCCGAACCCGCAGGGACGGATATCGACCGGGTGGCCATCGCTTCGGCGCTTGCGCTGGGGGTTGGCATCTGCTGCATCGCCGCGAAGCTGCTGAGGCTCGGTGTCCTCGCAAGCTTCCTCTCCCGTCCGATCCTGGTCGGCTTTTTCGCCGGCGTGTCGCTTTCAATCCTTGTCGGACAGATCGGCCGGTTCACCGGCGTAAAGATCGAATCCGAGGGATTGATCTCGCCGCTGGTCGAATTGTTTGCCAAGAGCAACCTGATCCACTGGCCTTCGCTCACTCTCGGGCTTGCGATGTTCGCTTTGCTCTGGATCGTCCGTGGCTTTAATTTGAAAGTTCCAGGCCCTGTTCTGGTCGTCGTCGTCTCGGTCATACTGTCGGCGATCTTCGACTTTCAGGGCCGTGGCATCGCTGTCGTCGGCGACTTGCCGAGCGGGATGCCGAGCTTTTCCCTGCCGGCATTCTATAAGATGCCGATCGACAAGATCGTGCTCGGCTCGGCCACGATCTTTCTGGTCAGCTTCGGTGCCGGCATCGTAACGGCTCGCAGCTTCGGGTCGCGGACCGGCGAGGAGGTTGATGCCAATCAGGAACTGATCGGGCTCGGTGCTGCCAATATCGCGCCCGGCCTTTTCGGTTCGTTTCCGATCAGCGCGTCGGATTCCCGCACTGCCATAAACCTATCGACGGGCGGCGTTTCGCAGCTCGCCGGGCTCGTTTCGGCAGCTACACTGATTGCGGCGCTGGTTTTCCTGAATGGCGCATTGCGGGTTCTTCCGATTCCTGCTCTTGCGGCAATTCTTGTGGCGGCGGCCATCAGCCTCATCGATATTCACGAACTCAGGAAGATCTGGCGCATCAGCCGCATGGAATTCGTCTTCGCACTCATAGCCATGTGGGGAGCGATCAGCTTCGGCGTTCTCAACGGCGTGATCGTCGCCGTCGCCGCAACCTTCGCCTATCTGCTGCGTCAGACCATGTTTCCGCGCGACGGCCTGCTTGGCCGCATCGAAGGTCGGCATGGCTTCTTCGATCTTCAGCGCTACCCGGAAGCCCGCCCCGTCCCGGGCGCCGCCGTCTTCGCGGTCCAAGGTAGTATCCTGTTCTATAACGCAGATTATGTCCGTATCCGGCTGATGTCAGTAGCAAAGGCGCTTCCCTCTGACACCAAATGCCTGGTGCTCGACGCCAGCGCCATCACGCAGATCGACAGCACCGGCGCGACTGCGCTCGAAGCCGTCGCCGAAATCCTCGTGACACGGAACATCATCTTCGCATTCGCCGATCTCAGTGATGAGAGCCGCGCCATTCTCGAAAGGGCCGGGGTCCTCAAGACTGTTGGAGCCGAGAATATTTTCAATGGCAGAGAAGAAGCCCTGCGGACGCTGATTGGCGATATCGACCAGATCGGCAATGCCGCACCGGCGAGCACTGCCCCTTAATGATAGGAGGAGGGAGAGACATGGACGAGAATTATGAGGCCAAACTAGCCGATGGTGAAGCATCCAGCACCGGCAAGGGCAAAAAGAAAAAGAAGTCGTGGGATTACGAGAAGGAAATCACCCGTCTGCAGGTGGAATTGGCCTATCTTCAGGCCTGGGTCAAGAAATCCGGCGCACGGATCGTCATCGTCTTCGAGGGGCGCGATGCCGCCGGCAAGGGTGGGATGATCAAGCGCATAACGGAAAGGGTCAGTCCGCGTGTCTTTCGCGTGATCGCCCTGCCCGCGCCGACCGATCGCGAGAAATCGCAGATCTACATGCAGCGCTATATCGCCTATCTGCCGGCCGCCGGCGAAATCGTGATCTTCGATCGCAGCTGGTATAATCGCGCCGGCGTCGATCGGGTCATGGGCTTCTGCAGCGATAAGAAAGCGCAGCGCTTCCTTGAGCTGGCACCTCGTTTCGAGGCCTCAATCGTCGAGAGCGGCGTCATTCTGCTCAAGTATTTTCTGACGGTCAGCGAGGAAGAGCAGGAACGGCGTTTCAGACGCCGGATCGACGATCCGCTACGGCAATGGAAGCTCAGCCCCATGGATGTCGAATCCTACCAGCGCTGGTGGGACTATACGCGTGTCTATGACGAGATGCTGAGGATGACCGACAGCAATCACGCGCCGTGGTGGATCGTACCTTCCGACGACAAGAAGCGGGCGCGGATCAACTGCATCTCGCATATCCTGCAATCGATCCCCTATGAACGCGTGAAGTTCGAAGCGCCAGACCTTGGAAAACGCCAGAAACGCCCATCGGCCTATGTCGAGGATCACACGATCCGGCATGTGGTTCCCGACACGACGTCATGACGATGGGTCCGGCTCGAGGCGTGCTGGGATGGATGCAGCTATGGAGCAGGTCAACGGTGAGACCCCGCAAAGGAGCAGCGCGGGGCAGATTTCGGTAGAGGCGCGCGTCAGCGATCTCGTCCGATTGGGCATCATTGGGCTTTTCGCCTACTGGACACTGGAGCTTATCGCTCCCTTCGCGCTGATCGTCATCTGGTCAGCCATTCTTGCGGTGGCGCTGTTTCCGATATTCGACGCACTCTCGCGGCTGATCGGCAACAGGCCGGCGATTGCGGCGCTCGTCATCGTCGTCGGGTGCCTCGTCCTGATCATCGCGCCGCTCGCCCTCGTCGCGGTCAATTTCGCAGACACTGTGCAGGCGTTGATCAGCAAGGTGTGGACGGGAGAGTTCACCTTGCCTGCCGCACCGGCAGCCATCAAGGAATGGCCCGTCATTGGGGAGCGGCTTCACGCTGCCTGGAACCAGATTGCCGGCGACATGGCGTCCACCATCATCAAGTTTCAGGCGCCCATCCGCGAGGTGATGGGCGTTGTCGTCGCAAAGCTCGCCTCGATCGGCGGCGGCGTCTTAAGCTTCGTCGCCTCGATCATGCTCTGTGGCCTGTTTCTCACGCGGGCCGCGCGACTGGCGGCTGCAACACAGCTGCTCGCAAACCGGATCGGCGGCGAAAAGGGTGTCGGCTTCGCCCGGCTTGCAGGGACCACGGTGCGGAATGTCTCGCGGGGCGTCATCGGCGTCGCCTTCCTGCAGACGCTGCTTTGCGGTTTGTGTTTTGCCTTCTTCGACATTCCGGCACGCGGTGCGCTAACCTTCGCGGTCTTCATGCTCTGCGTGATGCAGCTGGGTCCCGGGCTGGTGCTTCTGCCCATGATCATCTGGGCATGGTTTTCCTGGCCGTCGGCCGTCGCTCTGGTCTTCACCTGTATCGCGATACCGATCACTGTTGTCGACAATGTCCTGAAGCCCATATTGATGGCGCGCGGTCTCTCGACCCCGATGCCCGTCATCCTGATCGGGGTCATCGGCGGCACGCTCTCGCACGGGCTTCTCGGTCTGTTCCTGGGGCCGGTAGTCCTCAGTGTCTTCTATGAATTGTTGCGAGCCTGGGCGTGGCCTGCGACCATAGCAAGCGGACCCGAGCATGATCCTGCCGCCGGTTTCGACGGACAGGCTCAGCGGTCGGCGCAATAGACGCGAACCTCCCGCTCTATTTCAAGGCAAAGCTGCTCATATTCGGTAATCAGCTTGTCTTCCTTCGGGTGCTGGGTTCGGAAACGATCCAGCGCATCGACGGCAAGATCGTAGGCCTCAAACATCTCGCCGAGCGTCTCGCTGGTCATGCCAACAAGACGATGACGGATATCTGGAAGTCGGAGCATCAATTTTCTCCGTCCACGCTCTCGGCTCATAAAGTGGCTCCGTATATCTGCCCCCCGCAAATCGTACGAACTCAGTGGAACGTCGCTCATTCTCGATGAATTGCCCGAAATCATTCGCAAGGACGGTTCGATTGGATCACTTGGCAACAGATAGAATTGCGCGATCCAGTGGGTAGGAGCGTAGTCGAACGCGGAATCAAGGTTCCCAATCGTCGGCGTTCAACGCTTTTACCGTGACGGCAGCGACAATGCCGGTCAGCACAATTCCCGCAAAGCCGATCACCAACGACAATATTCGTGACGAAACATGTTTGGGGGTAAAATCGCCGTAGCCGATGGTCAGGCCCGTGACGAACGTGAAATAAAGAGCTTCATCGATGCGCCAGTCTTCTATGCGCCAGATTGCAAGCCCGCATCCGATCATTACCAAGACCACTCCGGACACGATTGGCCAGATCACTCGAAGCTGCCTTACCAGCGCGACGAAGAACAGACGCCGCATTTGCCTATGGGTCAATTCATGGCCGGGTTTTATTGGCATGTTTTGCCCCGCGGATCCGCCTCATAACGTCTGATCGGGCAAAACATACAGCGTCATGGCGAAGATCATATAAACCATCAGCACCAACACGCCGACGAACCATGCCGAGCGCCCGCTATTGGTGACGAACATCGCCGTAACGGTCGCCAGGAAAACCATGACCACGACGCCTGGCGAAAACTGCAGATCCATCGGTGTCGGACCGATGAGATAGCTCAACAATACCAGCACGGGCGCGACAAACAGCGCGATCTGCGACGCGCTGCCGAGCGCAATGCCCACGCTCAGGTCGAGTCGGTTCTTGCGCGCACCGGAAAATGCCGAAGCCATTTCGGCTGCACCACCGACCAGTGCGACGACAATGAAGCCGACAAAGGCAGGCGTCATCCCGAAAACCTTGGCTGCCTCCTGCACGGATTCGACGAAGATCTCGCTGACCAGCGCGACCAGTACGGTGACACCTGCAAGTGTGGCGAGAGCCATGCCAATCGGCCACGGCGGTTCTTCCGCCTGGGCGTGCTCGGCTGCAGCAAAGAACTCGCGATGTGTTTTGAGAGTGAACAGCAGCCCCAGCCCATATCCGACGATGAGAAGGATCGCCAGGCCGAAGCTGAGCTTATGGATGACTGCAGTCGCCGACGCCGAATCCATCGAAGCAACTGCTGACGGCATCAGCAGGCCGATCGTGGCGAGGAAGAGCAGGCCCGCCTGAAGGCGCGCATTGGCCCGGTTGAACTCCTGGCTGTGATGTCTGAGGCCGCCGAGCAAAAACGACGCCCCCAGCATGAACAGCGTGTTCGTGACAATCGCACCGGCGACCGATGATTTTACGAGCGTATACTGTCCGGCGCGAAGGGCAGTCAGCGCTATGACAAGCTCCGTCAGGTTTCCAAGCGTGGCGTTGAGCAGCCCGCCAGCGGCGTCGCCTGTTTTTGCCGCAACGGATTCGGTCGCATGGCTGAGAAGACCGGCGAGCGGTATCACGGCAAGCACCGACAGGATGAAAAGCAGAGTATGAGCCTCGGGCGCGACGCTGGCAGCGAGAAAGACCACCGGTACCGCGACGAGCAGCCACAGCATCGGATTGTTGCGAATTTCTTTCCAAAGGAGGCTCACCCCACCACTCCCATCCGGTAACCTGAATCCATGTTTGTCGCTTCGGCATACAGACGGGTTGACCGTCGATGATCGGTCGCAATGCGCAGTGCTATTCCGGCAGCGCCGTCTGCCGGAAGAATGTCACGGTCGCTTCATCCGGCGGCCCGAACCAGGTGGTGAAGACGGTCCGGAAATCCTGGGCGGCATAGGTTTGGCTCAGCGCGCGGTCGACGGCGAGACGAAAGTCCTCGTCGCCACGTGCCAGCTCGAGACCAAGCGGCTCATAGGTGAAATGGCGCTGAAGGACGATGAGATTGCCGGAATTGTCGCTGCGGGCGGCAGCATCCATAAGGATCGGCATATCGCCGAAAAGTACGGCCGAACTGCCATCCAGGATACGCTCGATCCCCTGCTGATAGTTGCTGACCGGCGTTGCGGTCGCCGCGAGCTGGAAAGTCTTGATCCTGTCGGTCAGCCAGCTTTCGCTCGTCGTACCGGCGATCGAAGAGAATGTCTTGTGTTCCAGGATCGTACGGGCCGGTGAACCGCGCCAGACGGGACGGCTCGTCGGCTCGCCATATTGCAGGATCTCACGCAGCGCCTGGGGAGAGCTGGTGCTGAGCAGCGCGCCGGTGCCGCTCGGGAAGATCGGGATCGAGAACGAGACCTGCTGGCGACGCGTCAACGTCACCGGTTCTGCCCCGCAGACAAGATCGGCTGCGCCGCTCTCGATCGCCTTCGCCTTGGCGTCGCCTGAAAGGGAAACCCACTCCACATCGAGTTTCGACAGGTTCAGCTGCGCCCTCAGACTATCGGCAATCTTGTTGCAGAGGGCGACGGCATACCCATCCGGCCTGCCCTGCTCCGCATTGAAGGAAAATGGCCTTGCATCCGGATCGTAGCCAAGCTTGAGAGCGCTGCTCGTCTTGACGCGGTCGAGCGTCTGGGCTTGCGCGGGCGCGATGAGCGCAGATGCCGCCATTGCGGCGAGGACGGAGGCGGCGATCGCCGCCCGGTGACCATTTCTTTGCAACATATCTGGTCCTCCCTCGACTAGACGGCCGGAGACCGGTTCACGCCGCTGGCGAAACGCGGGGCGATCAGGCCATAGATGATGAAACCGATGGCGGTCACGATCATGCCGCCGAGTACCGCATCCTTGCCGGAGGCGTAGATGGCAAAGACGCTGTAGGCCATGCCGACAATGGCGATCGTGGCATTCAGCCGGTATTTCGACTGCGGCACGCGGGCAGCCTTCATCATGACGAACAGAGCGGAAAGCGAGATGATGTAGGGCAGCACATTGGTGACGACAGCGAGATTGACGAGTGCGGAGAACTGCTCGCTCAGCGTCGGCGATATGGTCATCAGGGCAAGGCATGTCTGCACGATGCCAAGAATGATCATGCCGCGCACAGGCGCACCCATCTCATTTACCCTTGAGAATAGGGATGGGAACATCCGCTCGTCGGCAGCGGTTTTCGCCGTCTGGGCGATCGTAAACTGCCAGCCGAGCAGCGAGCCGAGGCAGGCCAATACCGCCAGCGCCATGATGATCGAACCGATCGTCGGATTGAACATGGTGGCGTAGGCGAGCGCAAACGGCCCTGTGGAGGTGGCGAGATCCGCATTCGGCACGATGCCTTGAATGACCGTCGTCGACAGGATGTAGATGACAGCAGCACCCAGCGTGCCGAACATGCAGGCAAGCGGCACGTCGCGCTTCGGGTTTTCGACGGCATCGGAATTCTGCGCGGCAGACTCCATGCCGAGGAAGGCCCAGAGCGTTAGTGAGATGCTCGATCCCATCCCTTGCACCAACGTCAGTCCTTTCGGATTCCAGGCTGTAGCAAAGGTGCTGGAACTGAACCAAAACCAGCCGATGATCGACAGTAGACCAACGGGAAGGATGACACCCCAGACCGTGATGGAGCCGATGCGGCCGGTGATGCGCGGACCGCCGAAATTGGCGGCAGTGGTCAGCCACAGAAGCACGATCAGCGCAAGGCAGGTCATGATCGGTGTCGAGGTCAGCACCGGAAAGAATCCCGCCAGATAACCGACGGCTGAAATGCCGATCGCCACGTTGCCGATGGCAAGTGAGAGGAAATAGAGGAAGAACACCATGAAGTAGCCGTCTTTCCCATAGGCATCTTCCGCATAGGCGGACATGCCCCCGGGGCGCTGATTGAACAGCCCGGCCTGAGCGAAGCCATAGGCGATTGCCATCGAGCCGACGGCGGTCACGAGCCAGGAAAGGAGCGAGATTGCACCGACCTGCGCCATGTTGGCGGGCAGCATGATGATGCCCGACCCCATCATGTTGACAGCAACGATGAAGGTGAGCTGCACGAGGTTCATCTTCTTCTTGGCCGTAGCGTCAGTTGCAAGATGCATCGTGTTGTCGGTCATGATGAAATCCTCCCTACCCCCTACTCGCGCACGACATATGTATGGAATTTGATCCGCCCATCGATCCGCTCCTGGAACACGCCCTGGACCTCGTAGTTGAAGCCCGGAAACCGGTTGAAGGATTCTTCGAAGGCGAGGAAATAGTCCCGCATCGGTCGCGCCCTGTCGTCCCAGCGCTCACCTGGCACGATCACGCCGATGCCCGGCGGATAGATCAGTGCCAACGTCGCGGAAATGCGGCCGGCGGCCTCCGTCAGCGGCACATAGTCGACATTGTTGGCGACCAGCGCCTCATAGGCCTGCTTGGGAGCGATTGCCGGTTCCGGGAAGCTCTCGGAGCGAAAGCAAAGGCGCTGCAGTTCCTTGACGCCGGCCTCTCGGTAGAAGGAATGCATCTCCAGGCAGACCTGACGGACCGTATAACCGGCATAGCGCTCTCGATTGGCCGCATACACGGTCGGCAGCACTTCCTGTACCGGCGCGTCGCGGTCCCACAAGTTCTTGAACTTGACGAGCTTGGCAACGAGCGTGTTCAGCTTGCTCTCGTCCTCGGCCGGGGTCAGCAGGAAGAGGAGACTGTTCAAGTCGCATTTTTCCGGCACGACCCGCTGCTCGCGCAGATAGTTGGCGACGACAGTCGCCGGGATGCCGAATTCGCGATAGCCGCCGGTCTTCCGGTCAATGCCGGGTGTCAGTATTGTGAGCTTGTTGGGGTCGACCATGGTATAACCGGGCGCATAGCCTGCATAACCGTGCCATTTTGCCTCCGGATCGAACCGCCAGCATTGCTGCTCGTGTTTCAGCACCTGCGTTGGGACATCTTCCCACCTGGTGTCGGCGAGATCGCCGGTATGTTTCGAGCCTGAGACCTGGACCCTGTCTGGCACGAAGGGATCGAAGAACCACTGTTCTTCTGGGCTTGCGGCTTTGGTCTCGTAGTGATCCACGAAGCCGCGCAGCTTCTTGCGCACCTCGATCCCGAGCTCGATGCAGCGGTCCCAGAGCATCTCCCCGGCCTTGCCCTCATGCACCTTGGCGTTGACATCGAGGGAGGCAAAAAGCGGATAGAAGGGAGAGGTCGAGACATGCATCAGCAGCGATTCATTAAAACGCTTGTGTTCGACGAACCTTCGCTGGCCGCTGATATGTTCGTCCCGCTTGTGGATCTGCGATGCCTGGGAGAAACCTGCGCCCTGCTTGTGGACCGACTGGGTGGAAAACAGCCCCGGCATATCGGCCGACAAGTCCTTTAGCCGCATCGGGCTATGGCCCTCGAAGAGCGGGTGGAAGGCATTGTAGCCGATCCAGGCCTCGTCCCAGAGCACGTAGTCGCAGAGATGGCCGATCTTCTCCATCACTTGGCTGACATTGTAGATCGTGCCGTCATAGGTCGCGAGCTGGATGCAGGCCAGGCGGAAAGGTCGTTGCGCATGCGCACGGCTTTTGTCGCCGACGAGCGGATGTTCCTCTATTTTCTGCCGTAGCCAGGCCTCGTCCCAGGCCGCCCAGTCGACCGCCCCGATCATGCCGAAGGAATTGCGGGCGGTCGGCAGATAGATCGGGATAGCGCCAGCCTGCACCAGAGCGCCCTGATGCAGGGATTTGTGATTGTTGCGGTCGAAGAGCACGAGATCGCCGCTGCGCAGCACCGCGTTGGCAACCACCTTGTTGGAGGTGCTCGTTCCGTTGAGGATAAAATAGGTACGATCCGCCCCGAAGATCCGGGCCGCCTGTTTCTGTGCTTCGACGGCAGGGCCTTCATGTATTAGGAGATCACCGAGATCGACATCCGCGTTGCAGAGGTCGTTGCGGAAAATGCTCTCCCCGAAATACTTGAAGAAGAGCTGTCCGGCCGGCGACTTTCGATAGAACTGACCTCCCTGATGCCCCGGACAATCGAAGGCGATGTTCGCCTCGCCGTCATAGGCCATCATGCCGCCGAAGAAGGGCGGCAGCAGCGACTTGCCGTAGTTGACCGCGCTGGAAACGATCTGCTTGGCATAGAAGGTCGGCGTCTGCTGGCCGAGATAGACGAAACCATCCACTTCGCCGGCCATCTCGACGACATCCATTTCCGCAATCGTCAGGGTATCCGCCATCGCCCAGATCGGCGTGCGAAAGCCTATGTCCCTGACGGAACGAAGAAAGCTGCGAGCTGCTGGCAGCTTGCCGCCCTCGACCGAGCCGATATAGGCACCGACGTCAGCGTCCTCAGATACGTCGGCGCAATAGTCGTCGCGCAACTCCACTTCGAAGCCTTGGGCGGTGATCTGTGCCACCAGTTCCTGAGCCTGAGAATTATCGCGGTCTATGACGGCGACGATCTTCAGCATCTTGTGAAACGGTATGGCAACCGTCGGAGACTTAACATCGCGCGGGATCATTGCTGCCCCTCCCCTGCAATGCAATCGACAAGATAGCGGCGTCCGCGATCACTGGGAGCGAAGCGAAGGCCGTGAATATCGGTTTCGAAACCGGGGAACTTGCTGTCGAAGTCACGGGCGTAGAGCAGGTAGTCCTGAATGGACTTCGTCGACTGGGTGATCCGCTCGCCTGGCATGATCAGCGGAATTCCGGGCGGATAGGGAACGATCATGACAGCGAGGATGCGATCCATGAGATTGTCGATCTCGACACTCTCGATCCCGCCCTTGACCAGCCGATCGTAAGCGTCGGCGGGCCGCAGTGCCATTTCGGGCAGGACTGTGTACATCTCGCGCTGCGCCTTCGGCACATCGTCCTTGCGATAGATCGCATGAATCTGCTCGCAGAGATCTTTCAGCCCCATGCCGGCATAGGCTTCCGGATGGGCGGCTGCTAGCGCCGGCAGCGCCCGGGTCAATGGCGCATTGGCGTCATAGAGATCCTTGAAATTGAGGAGTTCGGTGACGAGCGTGCTCCACTTGCCTCGGGTAATGCCCATGGAGAAGAGCACGAGAAAGGAATAGAGGCCGGTCTTTTCGATCTCGATACGTCGCGACGACAGGAACTTGGTAATGACGGCGGCCGGGATGCCATGCTCGTCCATGACGCCGCTTGCCGAGAGGCCCGGCGACAGGATGGTAACCTTGATCGGGTCAACCATGACATGATTTTCGGCAAGCCCGGTAAAGCCATGCCAGGCATCATCCGGCTTCAGAACCCAGTCGGCATGGGTATCGCTCGGGGTCTGCTCGGCAACCGTCGGCTCCCAGACGTCGAACCACCAGCTGCCCTCTGTTTGTTTTCTTACCGCGTTCATGGCCCGGCGGAAGCTGATCGCCTCGTCGATCGTCTCCTGCACAAGGGCACGTCCGGCCGGCTGCTCCATCATGGCGGCCGCGACATCGCAGGAGGCAATGATGCCATATTGCGGCGAGGTCGAGGTGTGCATCATGAAGGCTTCGTTGAAGCGCGTGATGTCGAGACGCTTGTTCTCGGCATGCTGGATATGGATCATCGATGCTTGAGAAAGGGCGGCCAGCAGCTTGTGGGTCGACTGCGTTGCAAAGGTGATGGCGTTTTGCGAGCGCGCGGGCTGGTTCGACGAAATTCCGTGGAAGCCATCGTAGAATTCGTGGAAATTGGCATAAGCATACCAGGCCTCGTCGAAGTGCAGCACCTCGACCGCGTCACCCAGCGACGCCTTGATCGCATCGACATTGTAGCAGAGCCCGTCATAGGTCGAGTTGGTGATGACCATCAGGCGGACCTTGCCGCTCGTCTGCCCGGCAAAAGGACTTGCTGCGACCTTGCTGGCGATTGCCTCAGGCGTGAACTGGTCCTTCGAGATCGGACCGATAATGCCGAGCCCGTTGCGAGACGGCGTCAGGTAGATGGGGGTTGCACCCGTCATGATGAGCGAGTGCAGGATCGACTTGTGGCAGTTACGGTCACAGAGCACGAGATCGCCGCGCCCGACCATGCCATGCCAGACGATCTTGTTTGCGGTCGAAGTGCCGCCAACGACGAACAGGGTCTCATCCGTGCCGAATATGCGCGCGGCATTTCGCTCACCCTCGGCGATAGGACCGACATGATCGAGAAGCGAGCCAACGCTGCCTACCGATACGGAAATATCGGAACGCAGCGTGTTTTCGCCGAAGAACGTATAGAAGAGCTGGCCGACCGGGCTTTTGCGGAAAGCGACACCGCCGCCGTGGCCGGGTGTGTGCCAGGAATAGGCGCCCTCCAGCGTATAATCCATCAGCGCCTTGAACATTGGCGGCGGCAGCCGGTCGAGATAATTGCGGGCGGCCTGCGCGATGGCGCGCGCCATGAATTCCGCCGAATCCTCGAATAGCCGGAAAAAGGCATTGGTGTGGCGCAGCACTGCGGCTGGAACGTCTTCGGCGGTTGTATCGTCGCCGAAGAGGAAGATCGGCAGTCGGTCATTTCTTTGCCGTTTTGCGGCCAGGACCTCTGTCAGCACCTGCCAGCGCGTGGCCTTGTCCTCGGCTCCATCCACAGAGACCAGCCAGCAGGATTCGGTGTTGAAGACATGGACCAGACGACGAGCGTCCTCGTAGGAAACGCCGGAGACGATCCGGAATCCTTCCCTCTCAATGGCTGCGGCGAGATCGCGCATGCCACGGCCGGCAGCGCTCTTGCCGTCAAAATCCTCGTCGATAACAGCGATCGGAAATGCCGTCTGGAAATCCATGCGTTCCTCCAGAACCCTGATGTCGAAGGCTGCGGCCGCCAAGCAGTCGCATGCGTCTCAGGTCGGAGGATCGTACATGACGGGTGGTGCAGCGTCGTTGATTGCAATCAACGTGACGCGAAGCATTTCGAGGCCGCTGGCGGAGTGTGGATGCGCGCTACTCCGCCCATTCCTGATCGGCGGTAAAGGCGATCGTCAGCCAGCGATTGGCACTCTCGTCGCCGATCGCTTGCCCGATCTCGTCGCGGAGTGCGTCCCACTCCTCCACGGTCTTTGCGGGAAGCCCTTCGGGAACGATGAAATAGAGTTCGATCTGCTTTGCGCGGCCGACCTGGGCGACGTAGGCACGGTGCGACAGGAAGCCGAGGCGGCGAACCGTGTCCGAGGCAACGCGATCGACATGTTCCTGCAGATCGACAGGGGCAATGAGCAGGATTTCGCTCAACGCCTTCCAGACGGTACGGATCGGGAGCGGGATCATGACAAGACAGACGAGAGCGAGGACTGCCGGATCCATGTAGCTCGCAAGCCAGGCAAGTGATGTCGCCTGTACCGCAATGCCGATCAAAAACGCGATGAGCAGCGCAAACGCGATCCCGCCCGACATGATCCAGGCTTTGATGTCGAGCGAGATGAAATCGGATTTGATGCTGCGGTTCAGCCTGATGCCAATGAAAGCCATGACAGCGCATACGAGCATGGTCGCCGCGGAATAGGCYACCGCCATGCCGAACTGCAGTTCATGGCCGCCGTTCAGGATGCTGATGATCGCGCCGATCAACGCATAGACGCCGACCGTCATCAGCAGGCAGCCATTGAGCATGAGGACGATCGGCTCCAGATGCCAGAAGCCCATGGTAAAACGGTTTCGAATCCTGCCGGACTCGGCGTCGCTCTGCGTCGATTTGATGATGAGGCTCGAGACCCAGAGTGCAAATCCCGTCATCACCGCATCCGCCAGCGAATAAACGCCGTCAAAGGCGATCGAGAACGAGCCTGAGAGTATGCCGAAGACAACGCCGAGCGTCGCGACGACGACGGTCGCTGCAATGGAGATCCTGAGAAACCCCTGCTCGCCCAGCATCATCACTTCACCTCCAGCCCCGTCATTCTAGCTGCTTTATCTCGATGGTGAAGGCTAGACCAGTCCGGCAGACTACGCATTGATCCGGATTGCGGCAGCCCATTTTTGCAACGACAATCGCTGCCTGAAGAGCCATCGGCTCCCGGAAGCCGACTCACGGGAGGACGTCATGACAACCTCGTCGAATGGCAAAAGCCTCGGACTTGCCGCCTGCACCGCTATCGTGGTCGGAAACATGGTGGGATCGGGCTTTTATCTTTCGCCGGCCGCGGTGGCACCCTACGGCAATCTGGCGATTATCGTCTGGATCCTCATGGGTGCCGGCGCGATCTGCCTCGGCCTCACCTTCGCCCGGCTGGCGAGACTGGTGCCTGCTGTCGGCGGTCCCTACGCCTATACCAGGCTCGCCTATGGCGATTTTGCTGGCTTTCTGATCGCCTGGGGTTACTGGATTTCCATCTGGACGTCACTGCCGGTCATCGCGATCGCCTTTACCGGCGTGATGGTCGATCTCTTCCCTGCCCTCGGCAACCGCTTCACTGCGACTGTGCTGACGCTCGGCGTGATCTGGGCGATCGTGCTCGTCAATCTTCGCGGTGTTCACGCGGCGGGACTGTTTGCAGAGGTGACGACATATGCCAAGCTTCTCCCGTTCGGCGCCGTTGCCATCATCGGCCTTCTCTACATCGATACATCGCATTTCTCCGAATTCAATCCGAGCGGCCAGCCGCTGCTGCAGTCATTTGCAACGCTGGCGCCGCTGACAATGTTTGCCTATCTTGGATTGGAATCGGCGACCGTTCCTGCCGGCGATGTGGAGAATGCGGAACGGACCATTCCCCGTTCAACTGTACTTGGCATCTCGATCGCCGCCACTCTATATGTGCTCGGCACCGTCGTGGTGATGGGCCTCGTTCCCCGCGAAGAGCTCATTCACTCGGTCGCACCCTTTTCCCAGGCCGCCGGGGTCATGTGGGGACGGCCCGGTGAACTGGTGATCTCGATCGCCGTGCTGGTCTCCTCGATCGGCGCGCTGAACGGCTGGACCCTGCTGATGGGACAGGTTCCAATGGCGGCTGCCCGCGATGGACTGTTTCCGCCCCTGTTTGCCCGACTGTCCCAGCGCGGCGTGCCGGCATGGGGCATGGTCATCTCAGCCTCGTTTGCAACGATCCTGGTGCTCGTCCAGGCGTTTGGCTCAGAAGGTTTCGCCGCGGTCTATCGTCTGATGGTCGGGTTGAGCACGATGGCTGCCGTCGTTCCCTATGCCTTCTGTTCGCTTGCCCGAACCCTTGTTGCAGGCGCGAGGCTTGGGCGGATGCCAAGGGTCAGCGTGATCGAAGTCATCGCCTTTATCTTCTCGATCTTCACCCTTTACGGCTCCGGCGCCGAACCGGTGCTCTATGGTCTGGTACTCTTGATGCTTGGAATCCCCGTCTACGTCTGGCAAAGGCGAAACGCTGCTGAAGCGACAGACAAAGAGGCGGCGTCGGGTGCACCAACGCGCCCGGCCGTCTCAGGATAGCGTGTCTTGAAGGATCAGTGCCAGCTCAGGCCATCGAAGCGGTCATCGATGATCGTCCCGCGCTCACCGCGCACCATGCCGGCAATGTCGGCAAGGGAGCCGATCGCCGCCGCCTTGCCGTTGGTACGGGCGAAATGACAGGCTGCCTCCACCTTCGGCCCCATCGAGCCGGCCGGGAAGGAAAACTGCTTCAGATCATCGGGACGAGCGCGATGGAGCGCCTTCTGGGACGGCTTGCCCCAATCGGTATAGACGGCTTCGGCATCGGTCGCCATGATCAGGAGATCGGCATAAAGCTCCCGGGCCAGAAGCTCCGAGCAGAGATCCTTGTCGATCACGGCTTCGACGCCGATCAGCTTCCGATCGGCACCCTTTTCATACATGGTCGGTATGCCGCCACCGCCTGCACAGACAACGATCGTGCGCTGTTCCAGGAGCCAGCGGACTGGGCGGATCTCGAAGATGCGTTTCGGCGCCGGCGAGGCGACGACGCGACGCCATTTTTCGCCATCTTGCTTGAAGACCCAGCCTTTTTCCGTGCGTATCCGGTCCGCCTCGGATTTGTCGTAGACCGGGCCGACGAATTTGGTCGGGTTCTGAAAGCCGGGATCGTCGGCATCGACTTCGACCATGGTGAGGAGCGTTGCCAAGGGCTGCTCGAACGGCAGGAGATTGCCGAGCTCCTGCTCCAGCATGTAGCCGATCATACCTTCGGTCTCGGCGCCGAGAACATCGAGCGGATAGGCTTCCTCGGGCTTATAGGCCGCCCCCTGAAGCGCAAGCAGCCCGACCTGTGGCCCGTTGCCGTGTGTTATGACAAGCTCGTGTTCAGCCGCCAGGGGCGCGATCGCCTCGGCTGCGGTGCGCGCATTTCGCCTCTGGGTATCGGCAGTCATAGGCTCCCCGCGCCGAAGAAGCGCATTGCCGCCCAGCGCAATGACCACACGCATGTTAATCTCCCAAGGTAGCCACAAGCAGGGCCTTGATCGTATGCAGGCGGTTTTCCGCCTGCTCGAAGGCGACATTTGCCTCGGACTCGAAGACGTCGTTCGTGACTTCGAGGCCGTTCGCCATGCCGTAGTCTTCGGCGATCTGCTTGCCAAGCGTGGTTTCGGTATCGTGGAACGCCGGCAGGCAATGCATGAACTTGGTCTGCGGATTGCCGGTTGCTTTCATCAGGTCCAGATTGACCTGGTAGGGGGTGAGCAGCTTGATGCGTTCACGCCAGACATCTTTTGGCTCACCCATCGAAACCCAGACATCCGTGTGGATGAAATCGACATCCTTGACGGCCTCTCTGGGATCTTCGGTGACCAGCAGGCGTGCACCCGAGGCCTGCTGCAGATCCTTGGCGATCTTCATATATTCCTCAGACGGCCACAGCGATCTCGGGCCGCAGATGCGTACATCCATGCCGAGCAGGCAGCCGACGATCAGCAGCGAATGCCCCATATTCGAGCGCGTGTCGCCCACATAGGCATATTTGATGGCGGCGATCGGCTTGTCGCTGTGTTCACGCATGGTCATGACGTCGGCAATCATCTGCGTCGGATGATATTCATCCGTCAGGCCGTTATAGACGGGCACGCCGGCGTAACGTGCCAGCGTCTCCACGCCTTTCTGCGCGGAGCCGCGATATTCGATCGCATCATACATGCGGCCGAGCACCCGCGCCGTATCCTTGAAGGATTCCTTATGCCCGATCTGCGAGCCGGACGGATCGAGATAGGTCACGTTGGCGCCCTGATCCGAGCAGGCGACTTCGAAGGCGCATCTCGTTCTCGTCGAGGTTTTCTCGAAGATGAGGCAGATTTCCTTGCCTTTCAGGTGCTCCTGCTCGGTGCGGGAATATTTGGCCCGCTTCAGATCGCGCGCGAGATCAAGGAGATAGCGGAACTCCCGCGGGGTGTAATCCTGCACGGTCAGAAGCGAGCGATTGCGCAGATTGAAGCTCATGGTCTTGCTCCGTCAGTCTGTTTCGTGGGTGAAAACGTCAGTAAGCCGGGTCGCGCCAGATAGGGCACGTCATGCAGTGCCCGCCACCACGGCCGCGACCGAGTTCGGAACCGCGGATGGTGATGACCTCGACGCCCGCCTTGCGCAGCAGCGTATTCGTATAGGTATTCCGGTCGTAGGCGACGACGACACCGGGTTCGAGTGCGACGACATTGTTGCCGTCGTCCCATTGCTCGCGTTCGGCCTGATAGGAATTGCCGCCTGTTTCGACCGTGCGTAATAGCGGCAGATCGAGCGCTTCGGCGACGACATCGAGCATTGGCTGGGTTTCGGGGTGGATCTCGAATGTGCCGTCGTCGTCTACCGGATACATGCTGTAGCAGCGGATCTGATCGACGACCTCGGCAAAGAGCGTGACAAGATCGCGATCACAAAAGCTGAAAACCGTATCGAGATGCATGGCCGCGCGGCTCTTCGGCATCAGGCAGGCGATCACTCGCTTTGCGGCCTTGTTTTTGAACAGAGCCTGCGCCACCTGGCCAACAGCCTGATAGGTAGTTCGTTCGCCCATGCCGATCAGAACGGTGCCATTGCCTATCGGCATGACGTCACCACCCTCCATCGAGGCATTGGCAAACTGATTATCGGAATCGCCCCACCAGATCCGGAAATCGCCGCCGTGGAATATAGGGTGAAACTTGTAGATCGCGCGCTGGATCAGCGTCTCGGCGCGTCTGGCCGGCCAGAACATCGGGTTGCAGGTCACCCCGCCATAGATCCAGCACGAGGGGTCGCGCTGGAATAGGGTGTTGGGGATCGGCGGGACGACGAAATCGGTTTCCGGCAGGGCGCTCAGCATCAGCGACTTCGCCTTGACATCGGGCAGGTCGGAGATCGCAATACCGCCGATCATGAAGGCTGCAAGCTGTTTGGCCGGCATCTCGTCGAGCCATGGCCGCACCGCCTCGGCGATCTGGGAGCCGAGCACGTTCGGGGTGATGCGTCGATCCAGCATGAAATCGCGCGCCTGTTTATTGGAGAACGTCTGGTCAAGCAGGTCATGGGTCTCAAGAACTTCGACCCCTCTTTCCTGCATCTTCAGGACAAAATCATAGTGATCCTTCTGGGCCTCATGCACCCATAAGACATCGTCGAAAAGAAGGTCATGGCAATTTGCCGGCGTCAGCCGCTGGTGTGCCAAAGACGGTCGGCAGACCATCACGGTTCTCAGCTTTCCGACCTCAGAATGAACACCGAAACCACGCATGCGGTCCTCCTTCCAGCCCTCAGGATGGCGGCGGCGCCACCGGCCGTTGAACACATCCAGCCTGTTTGGCAACCTACTTGGACAGACACAGCGATGTCATTGATTGCAGACAAGGTGCGGTGCAGCATTTGCAATTTCCGACTATTCGGGATGAGGAGAATGCGACCTGTTCAATGAAGGTCAGACGTGTCGCATCGCTGCATCTGCCATGCGCGCCAATGGGTCGGGTGGAGGTCGAGCATCTCGCCGGTCAGGGCATTTGCCCATCCGCCAGGAAGACGCTGGCAGGGAAAAACCAAGGCATGGACGCCTTCGTCGTCGATGACGGCGAGTTCTATATCCTCTTCGAACGGAGCTTCGACGACCAACCGCCACATCACCGAACCCTCCCCGACGATGCGCGAGCGTCGACCGACAAGAGGCCCTGTTTCGGCGTGCCAGTCGCTCGGCCGGCGTGGTTTTGCTATTAGCGCGGATGCCGCAAAGACCTTCGCTATGACCTGCCTTTCGATGGATTCGCGACAGCGCGGGCTTCTTCGTCGGAACCCTGCGTGCCCGCTCATTCGATGTAGAACGTCAGATTGCCGTTGCGGGCGCGCGTCACCCATTCGATCTGGTTGGGCGTCAATTTCTTGGCTTTCAGTTGCTGAACGAGCCACGCGTTGGAACGGATGGCCGCGCGGATTTCCTTGACATGTTCGGCGCTGCCCGGCCTCGGCATCGCGCCGACTTCCACTGCGGTTCGAAAACTGACAATGGAAAACCGCTTGTCGTGATAGGTTCTGATGTGCTCCGGCAGGTTTTCGGCCCAGTTCATGCGCCGGAATTCCTTGCGGTTCTGCTGGGCGCCGACAGGGGTTACCAACGACGCAGCGGTCGCAATGGCAATAGCAAGGGCAAACTTCCTCATCTTCCAGCTCCCTCAAAATGGCTGTAAACCCATCGCGTGCCAGAGTAGCGGAACAACGAGCCAGAGGCATTGAGCCGGATCAATGGAGATGAGGCCGGCGCCAAGCGCCGGCTCGCCGTGCTTTCAGCAGGTCCAGTCGTAGAAAAGACCAATAGAGTCTACGCGATACTACACTGATCCCCCGTCCAAAGATGGTAGACTCGCGTCATTGTTGAGGAGGAAAGGCCGTCGAGGCACTGGATCACTTCTCAAAGGGCGGAGGAGACCATCATGTCCACCAAGATGGAGGCGCCGCATGTTACCGAATTCAGTTCCCTTGTCTCAAGCCTGACGGGACGAACCCCGTTCATCGGCTCGCGAACAGCACGCCATAAGTCCGCGCGAGGTTTGTGCAAAGAGAACGGGCCACAGCCGAACTGGATTCGGCAACTCTACGAACACATGCCTGACGCAGTGTTTTTCATGGCCGACAACAATAGAATTTCAGCCTGCAATAGGGCTGCGGTGACCCTGTTCGGTTATGAAGAAGATGAATTGCTCGACCGCAAGATCGACTTCGTCTGGTCTTCAACGCCGGATGTTCAGATCAGGGGACGCTGGGCAGACCACGGCGCAGTGCGTGCCGGTCTGGCAACGACCAAAACCGGCATTCAGTTTCCGACTGCCCTGACCATCATCCGAGAACAAGGCGAAGGACAAACCTTCGTTGCGGCGATCTTTGAGGACTTCCGGACAGAGCGCGAGACATTGCAGCAGGTTCAGGAGCTTCAACGTGAGCTGGCGCGTCTCGCAAGAATAGTCGCGCTTGGGGAAATGACAGCGACGCTGGCACACGAACTGTCCCAACCGCTGTCTTCGATCGCCGCTTACTCTGAAGGTTGCCGGCGCCTTATGGCGAACGACTGCCGCCGGCGCGGCGTGGAGCTTCGTGAGGCCTTGTCGGAAATCACGCAGCACGCCTTGTGGGCGGGAACGATCGTCAAGAACATCCGGGAATTTGCAAAGCGCGGCGGTGGCGAGAAGCGACTGGAGGCGATGCATGCGTTGATCCCCGAAGCGACGACGCTTGGGCTCACCGGATCAACCCGGAAAGGCCTTCACATCGATTTGCAGCTCGAAGCAGAGCGGGACATCGTGGTCGCAGATCGCGTCCAGATCGTCCAGGTGCTGATGAATCTTCTTCATAATGCCGTGGAGGCGACCGACGGCATCGAGCAGCCGATTATCGCGATCCACACCAGGACCGACGATTTCTCGCATCTGGTTGTCGACGTATTCGACAATGGCTGCGGAATCGCCGCCGAGATCGAAGAGGTGCTGTTTCGCCCCTTCGTGACCAGTAAGCCGCGCGGACTTGGCATGGGCCTGGCATTGTCCAAACGCATCATCGAAGCGCATGGAGGCCACATCAGCGCGCGCAAGGGGATACAGGGAGGCTCGATCCTCTCATTTTCGCTTCCGCTGGCGGAGACCACAATCGATGGCGAATGACCTTACGATCCATCTCGTCGACGACGAGGAGTCGCTCCGGCGCTCTCTAACGTTTTTGCTGGTGTCGGCAGGCTTTGCTGTTCGTGCACATAGCTGTGCGAAAGCCTTCCTGGAACTTCTGCCGCTATCGGGGCGAAGTTGTCTCGTCACTGATCTGTGCATGCCGCAGATTAACGGCATCGAATTGCTCTATCGCCTGCGGCGTCTCAGTATAGACGTGCCAGCAATCGTCATTACCGGCCAGGGAGATATTGCCGGGGCTGTACAGGCAATGAAGGCGGGGGCATTCGATATCCTGGAAAAACCTCTGATGGAGGACGTGCTTATCGCGGCCATCAACGGAGCGATGGGACAGAGGCGGACCGGCAGCGTTTTACCAGATTCCGGGAGCGTCGCCACACGGCTCCGCCAACTCACGGAGCGCGAATACCAGGTTCTGGTCGGCGTGCTCGATGGCTTACAGAACAAGATGATTGCGTATCAACTTGGCATTAGCTCGCGCACGGTGGAGGTCCACCGCGCCAATGTGATGGCTAAAATGGGCGCGCGCAATCTGGCAGAGCTCATGCGCATGGCCATTACCATCGACGCTGCAACGCAATCGCCTGAAACCGCAAGGGCTTTCCCGATCGCCAGCTGGTCAACTTACATCCGGTAATCCTAAAGCAAATCTTGCAACCTAAAGCTTGTGGGGTATGATGCGTTAGAATTGACTTATATAGTTGCGTCGTCTTTGTCGTAGGGACGGTCATGAGAAGCGCAAAGGTCAATGCTTTCAGCAGTCTTGGGCCGACGGCGGACGAAGTCTGCCGACAGGTGAAACGAATCCTTACAAGCGAGGAATTTCATGCGCCGAAGCGCGGGCGAAACTTCCTGGAATTTGTCGTCAACGAGACGCTTGCCGGTCGATCGGACTTCTTGAAAGCATTTACGATTGCAAATGTGGTCTTTGGCCGGGAAGCTTCATTCGACCCGCAGAACGATCCGGTTGTCCGGATCGAGGCCGGCCGAATACGAAAGGCGCTCGAGCGTTATTATCTCGTCGCAGGCGACAGGGACGACGTCGTCATTACTGTGCCCAAAGGCGGATATGTCCCGCATTTCGAATATGCGCGGGGTGCGCTTGCTCCGACTGAGCCCATCGAGACCTCGGACAATGCGCAAAATGTTGAGTACGAAGATCAAAGTCATTCGCTTGAGGAAACACTCCGTCCGGGATTGGTCACCGTCATCGGTCTCGGAACTGCGCTGGCCGTCGTCCTCGCTCTTCTAGCCTTTACGTTCGTATCGTCTTCGCGTCATGATCCGACCGCAGCATTGCCGTCGACACATCCTGAGCCAAAGGTGGTCGTCGAATTTTTTGCCGAAAGCAGCCCTGCTGATGTTGGCTTGGATATCGCGCGTGGCCTGAGGGACGATATTATCGGGCAGCTCGCCCAGTTTGATGACATCGTCGTCGTCGCAGATCCGCGCCGTGATGAGCACGTTGGAGCTGCCGACTACATATTGCAGGGTAATGTCCAGATCGATGGAAGCAGGCTGCGTGCTGCTGCAAGGCTGGTGCACCAAGTGGATGGAGCCGTCATCTGGGCCAATAACTTCGATGGGGATCTTCAGGACCAGAACCAGCTTGTGATCCAAGGCGATTTCGCGCGAAAAATCGCCAATGCGATCGCACAGCCCTATGGCGCCATCTTTCAAACCGACACGCATAAGTTAGCGCGAGCGGCACAGACGGAACACCGGAGTGCCTATGAATGTACACTCGCCTATTCCAGCTATCGTCAGACCATGACTGCGCAAAGTCACAGCGCGGCACGCGAATGCCTGCAACAGGCCACCCAGCGGTTTCCTGGCGATGCGGCGTCCTGGGCGCTGTTGTCCATGGTCTATCTCGACGAAATCAGGTTCCGCTATACCCTCGATACATCATCGTCGACCCAGCCTCTCGCAATGGCGAGCGCTGCGGTGGAGCGGGCAGCATCGCTCGCGCCGGACGATCCCCGCGTACTGCAGGCGCAGATGCTGGTGAGCTTCTTCAGGGGAGATATCGACGAGGCCTTAAAGGCAGGGACCGCAGCCTATGCAGCAAACCCTGATGATGTGGAAGTCGCAGGCGAGTACGGCCTCCGATTGGCGATGTCTGGAAAATGGCAATCGGGCTGTGAGTTGCTGTCGATCGCCCTCAACAAGGGTGTCGGCACCCGAGGTTATTACGAGGTCGGTATGGCTTTGTGCGCATTCATGGAAGGAAATATCGAAGAGGCGGAGAAGTGGTCGCGAAGGTCCGATCTCGATAATAATCCCATGCATCGCCTCGTGCTGCTGTCCATTCTCGGCGCTGCCGGAAAGCGTGATGAAGCCATGCTGGAACGGGATTGGCTCAATGCTCACGCACCCACTTTGATGACCGATATACGCCTGGAAGTGTCGCTGCGCCTGCAGCGGCCGGAGGACCAGGAGCGTTTCCTGAACGGGTTGCGCGCCGCGGGATTGGTTATAAGCCCCCTGTCAGCAAGATAAAGCAGCTACGGATCGACACCTACCCCGCTCAGCCTGTGGCTGCTCAAAATCGCCATAGCAATTTGCGCGGCGATCTCGTCTTCGACGTCGAGAATGGCCTGGCCGCGCAGGTCTCGATCGTATTGATTTGCCCAGATGACCGCGCCATCGGCGGCATTTATCAGGCGGACATGCAGATGAAGGATCATACCCTCGATGAGCGCGCTTCCCTGCAGGCTGAAAAACGAACCAGTCATTTCCGTCCCGGATCGGCCTGGAGCAAACACGGTAAGGCCCTCCACCTTCATGAGCTTTGCAATCAACTGATCGGCCAATCCCTTCACGAATTCAGCTCCCTGCACACTGCCGCCGAGAGCCATGAAGGGTTCGACCGCAATCCTGACCTTGCTGTCCAACATTGATGCGGCAGGCGCCGGCGACGTCTTTGGTGGGGAGAGATAGGCTTCAAGCGGGCGAACAAGAGCGAGTATGGCCATTGCCCCGAACAGCGCGGGGACGCCGATCGGCAACAGGAGATCACGATAGCGCACGGGCCGCTCCTGCCCGGGGGGCCGCGGCTTGGCCTCGCGGTTCTGAGGGGCGGAAATTTCTCCTGCATACGAACTGGATTCCGCGCTCGAAAACTGTGGCGCGTAACCTCCTTTGGGGACGGTAATCCGGATTGGGTCACTGCTTCCGCAGACGAGGTAGTATCGTTCGAGCGCGCGACGGATCCGCCCCGCCTCGATGCGGACAACCGGATCATTCTGCGCATCGAAAGAGGCATCCCGCCCAAAAACCGCTTGCGCGATCGAATAGGCCTTGAGCTGTTCGCTGCGCCCTTCAAGGGTCTCTTCGACGATGTATTGCAGGAAGCGGCGCCCGCGTTCGGGGGCAAGGAATTCCGGACTGGCGAGTATGAGGTCAAGCTGCGCACGCACGCTTGCAGAGCCTTGAAGTCCGCGGTTGTCCCCTCCCTCTTCCGATACCATCCAGACCTCCCGCGATACGTTCGTATCGCTCTCATCAAGGGGGATTGGCTTTATACACCTATTGGTGGTTCGGGGCTTCCGTATCAATACGTAAGGGGTATCTCGAATACCGGGGCGGGCAGCGATTGCCTATGCTGCGATGCGGATGGGAGCGACGCATATGCTTCAAAACCAATCGATCGCAAAGCACACGACAGTTCCTGGCCATCGCTATGGCTACGTTGCCGGAACGGCAAAGGATCAATCGATCCGGCTCAAGGCCGACGAGACGATCTATAGCGAAGGTGAAAACGCGCTTGCGATCTACCAGGTCGAAGCGGGCGCGGTGCGGATTTACCGCCTCACGGCAAGCGGGCAGCGATATATTCTGTCCTTTTGCGGCAAGGGCGAATGGTTCGGGCTCGAGACGGGCAATGTACGAACCGATTTTGCAGAAGCCGTCTGCGAAACCTGTATAAAGCCCTTTCGCGCCAATCAGGATGTAGTCGTCCCCATAGACCTTCTCCACATTGCCCTGACGAACCTCGCAAAGGCACAGCACAAACAACTCGTGATCACCGAACAAAGCGCACTGAAGCGCCTCGCCGCCTTTGTTTATGAAATGGCTGATCGTTATCCCGGAGATTGCGAATTCGATATGATGATGTCTCGCAGCGACATCGCCGACTATCTCGGGCTGACGGTCGAAACCGTTGCCCGTTGCTTCACGAAGCTACGCGAAAAACGAATTCTTTGTCTCAATGGCAAATTGCAACGCGTTGTCCGACTTCTCGATCGTGATGCGCTTGTCGCACTGACGATCTAGCTGCAGCGGATTTCGAGGATCGATCTTGAAAAAGGGGATTGAACGATGACGCATGCATCCGATCGAAGATTGAACGCAACGGCCAAAGCGGTCCTCGCAAGCCTGATCGCGCTAACGGGCCTTCCACTCGCGACTGCTGAGGCGCAGACCCCTCAGTTTGACCAATTTCCAGTGCTTATCCAGTGCAAGTACAAGGAGACCTATCACGCTTTCTACATATCACGTATCACTGAGGACGGTATTGCAACCTATGTGGCATCCGAACGCATGGGAGGTACGATCACCCTGGACGGTCAAGCGAAGGCAACCGGAGGCGCAGGTGGCGGCAGCTGCGTCGGCAAGACTTTGGCAGAGCTTCGTGCATCTCACCAAGCATATGATTTGAAACCCTAAAGCCCGTCTTGAGCTCCCTTCTTCGCCCGACGCTTTTGTTCCTCCCGAGGGGTAAGGTTCCCCGAAATTGAATGCCACCCGCTATGCCCTTGACCCGCTGTGAGTAAGGGGCAAAGGCGCCCATATCCTCGACCGTCAGAACTTGCCGTTGGGGCTACCTGCCGACCGGTCGAGACGCCAAAATTCAGGTTACGCGATTTTATCTCCAGATTTAGAAAAATAATGAAAATATTCATATACTTATGTCTTCATGCTGACGTGCCGAGAGGCGCTTATACGCCTCATTCAAGCTGATGGCGCACGGTCGTCACCTATAAACGGGTGCCAGATCGGGTTACGGTGAAAACGCGCGCCTCGCTTTTCTCTCTTGATTTATACACACTCGATGTGTATTTCTTTGGCTATGAAGAGCGGCGACATCATAGCGGCATTGAAAAGTGATGGCTGGTATGAAGTGGCTACCAAAGGTAGCCACGTCCAATTCAAGCATCCAACCAAACCGGGTCGTGTCACGGTTCCGCATCCGAAGCGCGACATTCCAGTTGGAACGCTCAAGAGCATTGAAAGACAATCCGGTCTGAAACTGAAATAGGTGGCATGATGCGTAACTATATCGGACTGATCCATAAGGACGCTGACAGCGACTTCGGCGTTTCATTTCCTGATTTTCCCGGCGTGGTCACCGCGGGTACGGATCTTGATGATACCCGTCGGCTTGCCGAGGAGGCGTTGGCCTTTCATGTCGAAGGACTGGTCGAGGACGGCGAGGCTGTTCCCGAGCCCTCCTCCCTGGATGCGGTAATGGCGGACCCGAACAACAGGAATGGTGTCGCAATCCTTGTTTCACTCAAAGGCGAAAGTAGAAAATCCGTTCGCATCAATGTCACACTTTCGGAAGACGTTTTGAATGCGATCGACGCTTATGCTGAATCTCAGGGTCTGACGCGTTCCGGTTTTCTGGCCCGCGCGGCCAGACGCGAAATGGCGAATTCACAGGATGCGAAGGACTACGCGTTAGGTGCGTAGGCCTTCCCGATGAGCGTCGAAGCGAGCAATCGCTGTGTTTGCTTTCAACGTGGGCCATCGCAACAAGATCAGTGCTTCCATCCCGACCGGGCCGTTCCGGCGTCCGGCTTCACAAGCAGTTCCTCCTTGTCGAAAGGCTGAGACTTTATGTCCGCGAAGACAAAGTCAAACGCCGCGCTCAGAACTCACCGTAGACTGACGAACGAGTCAGTAACATTTGCCCGGGTTTTGATGACCTGGGAGATTGCGGATAGGATTGATTGCGATGAGTGCGCGATCTGCAGCGGATCGAGGTTTTGCGCCATCCGCATCTGCGTCGCATCGTCGTTGAGAAGCTGGAGGCTTACTGGTCACCGGAACAGATCGCCGGCCGTCTTCTGGCCGACAGCGTCAGCCTGGTTCGCATCTGCAAGGAGACGATCTACCGCTTCATTTACGGCAAGGAAGATTACGGTCTCTATCGCTATCTGCCCGAGGCGCGCCGCAAACGCCGTCCGCGTGGATCGAGAAAGCCACGAAACAGCGTGTTTCCAAGCAGCCAGCGGATATCGCAACGGCCTGATTTTATTGGTAATCGCTCCAAGTTCGGTCATTGGGAAGGCGACCTCTTGATCTTCGAGCGTGAACTCGGTCATGCCAATGTCACCTCACTGGTGGAACGCAAGAGCCGCTACACGGTGATGATCAAGAACCAAAGCCGGCACTCCCGCCCGATCATGGACAAGATCATCGAAACATTCTCTCCGTTGCCTGCCTTCGCACGCCAGAGCTTTACATTTGACCGCGGCACGGAGTTCGCCGGCTTCAGGGCTTTGGAAGATGGCATCGGCGCGCGCAGCTGGTTCTGCGATCCCAGCGCGCCCTGGCAGAAAGGTGCGGTGGAAAATGCCAACAAGCGCATTCGCCGCTTCATGCCAGGTGATACTGATCTTGCAGCTGTCTCTCAGCGCGACCTGACCCACCTTGCCCGCCATCTCAACGATCAGCCGCCAAAATGCCTCGGATACAAGACTCCGGCTGAAGTGTTCATCGCGCATTTGCAGGAAGAGGCATGATCCCCTACCCTAAACGCCGGCATGTTGCACTTGGGTGAGCTTCTCCAAAATTCTAGATGCACGCCACGATAGGAGTGGCGGCTGCAAGGTCGACGTCGGCCCGGTACATTGATACTTGCCGTCTGTATTTGCTATCAACCAAACATGCTGGGTGTGTAGGTGCCATCACCATCAAGTTGCTGTGCTCTCTGCTGAAGCCAGTAAAGGTACTTGTGGATCGACGTCGTGCCTTCATCCCCATTACCGCCATGGAAATCACGCGTTTCGGACTCGCCGCTTTGAATAAGCTTAGTGACGACGTCGATTTCGATTTGCACACCGGCTGCGTCAAGTTCCGCAACGTTCGTTCGGATCATCTGATTGCTTTCAGATTTGGGGCTATAGAAATCAGGATTTGAGGCCGTTTCAGCGTCAAAGTCGATCTTCTGTTGCTTCTCTCGCGCTTCACTTGCCGCCAACTCGGCTTTCATTTGAGGTGTCAGCTGGACAACAGCAGAGGCAGGTACATGCCTCCAGTTATGCAAGTCGGAAAATTTGAGGCCGGATTGAAACTTCGTAAGATCCGCTGGGCCAATCGGATTAGACATATCAAATCCTCTTCGAAACGGGTGGATAGAAGGTGTCTCCTTGGATAAAGGAGACACCTTGTGCGGGGCTTTCTATCCGATGGCTCCACCAGAGATTGCCGTTCCATCTGCGAGGACGAAAATCTCGATCGTGTCGCCGCCACTATACCAATTTTCTAAAATCACGAGGCTATTCTGATAGGTTATGCCTCCATCCTTATCTTCTTGTGAGCCCAGAACAAGATCATTTCCGACTCTTCCAGCTACAAGGTCAGCCAGATTGGCAACCCGATCGAGGTATACATAGTCGGTACCGCCGGTTCCCGTGTCATGGATCGTCGACTGGAGGATCGTATCCGTGTGATAGATATCACCATCGTTTCCGCCATCGGCAAAGCCCTTCCCGAGCTTCATGTTCAAACGATCGGATCCGTCTCCTCCATAGAGAGAGAAGTACATATCCTCGCCATTCAGTGTATCATTTCCCGCTTCACCATAGGCAAAGCCCGTACCCCACACCGTGATGGTGTCGTTCTCACTTCCGCCATAGGCGATCGCGCTGCTGACGACAATCGTGTCGGCACCGGCGTCTCCGTAAACGTAGGATCCGGCATCTATTCCGTCCCCATGATTGAACTGGGCATCACTATTGCCGGCGCTGTAGATGCGGTCATTTCCTCCACCACCGCGGATAGTATCGGCCTGGTAGCCGACCGTCATCTGACCAGCAGCGCCAGTGTCGGTGACCAGACCACCGTAGAGAATGTCGGCACCAATGCCGCCATTGATGGTATCCGACCCACCAGCACCTTCTAGGATAGATCCCGTGGAAGCCGCTGTTAGTGTATCGGCGTAGTTCGATCCGATCACCGTCTCGATATTGGTAAACGCGTCTCCAGCAGCATCGCCTCCGGACGCCGTGCCGGTCGAGAGATCAATTGTGACCCCGCTTGTGCTCGAAAGGTACCAGATGCCATCGTAACCGCCTGCGCCGTCAAAACTATCTGCTCCTGCACTGCCGAGGAAGGTGTTATTCGAGGAATTGCCTACAATCGTATCGGCGAAATTTGATCCTTGGATAATCTCTACATTGTCGAAAATGTCTCCGGCGGCAAAACCAGTATGTGCGCCAGTCGTAAGATTTATTCCGATGGCCGAAGTCGCAGCCGAATAGCTGATCAGGTCTACGCCCGCGCCGCCATTCAACCGATCGACCAGCGCACTTGCGATGAATGTATCCCCAAAGTTGGTGCCGAGTATGTTCTCGATGCTGTCGAAAGTGTCGCCCGCTCCGACGCCTGAGAAAACTCCGGTGGCGAGATTGAAGGTCATTGCCATGCCGCTGTCGCTGTAGCTTGCGGTATCGAATCCAGCGCCGCCAAAGAGATGGTCCGAGCCCGCGCCACCCGAGAGTGTATCGTCGCCACTGCCGCCATTGAGTTGATCGCTGCCATCGCCGCCGTTGAGTTGATCATTTCCAGTGCCCCCGGTGATGACGTTATCGCCAGCATTGCCCGTCAGGACCGCGTTGCCGGTTCCGGTGAAGGTAAGATCCTCGACATTGGCATAGTTCGCCATGGAATAGGCCGAAAGTGACGTGCGGATCTCGTCACGACCTTCCCCGGCGACCTCCGTTATGGTGACACCCTGGCTGCCGACGATGTAGATATCGTCTCCCGCTCCACCTGCGAGCGCGTGGCCGGAGGTCGACGAACCAAGCGTATCTGCGAAACTGGTGCCAGCGACACGTTCGAAGCTCGTCAGCACGTCACCGGCTGCGTCACCTCCGCTGCCTGCGCCGGTGGTCAGGTTGACGTTCACTGCCGCAGACGACAGGGAGTAGTCGATCGTGTCGAGTGTGCCTGCACCGCCGTTGAGATTGTCAGCTGATGCGGATGCATAGAACGTGTCGTTGAAATTCGTGCCCAGAATGGTTTCGATGCTATCGAATGTGTCGCCTGCGGCGTCGCCGCTATGGACGCCGGTCTTCAGGTTGAACGTAATCGCTGCGGCCGAGGAAACATAGCTCGCCGTATCCGTGCCGGCTCCGCCAATCAGCTGGTCGGCGCCTGCGCCACCGGTGAGCGTGTCGTTGCCAGCACCGCCGGTTATGACGTTGTCGCCGGAATTGCCGGTCAGAGTGGCATTGCCGGTTCCTGTGAAGGTCAAGCGCTCTACGTTTGCGTAGGCGGCCATGGAATAGGTCGCGAGGGTGGTGCGAATCTCGTCGTTCCCCTCGCCCGTTGCTTCGGTGATGGTGACGGCCTGATTGCCGACCACATAAACGTCGTCGCCTACGCCCCCGACCAGAGTATGTCCCGACGTGGACGATGCGAGGGTATCCGCGAAGGATGAGCCCACGACCCGCTCGAAGTTGATGAGCACGTCGCCTTGTGCATCGCCGCCACTGACCATTCTTGTCGTCAAGTCAACGTTGACCGCAGCAGAGGACAGCGAATAGTCGATCGTGTCGAGCGTGCCTTCATATCCGTCGAAATTGTCGGCGGAGGAGCTCGCAAAGAAGGTATCGTTGAAACTGCTCCCCGCAATTTGTTCGATGCTGTCGAACGTGTCACCGGCCGCCTCGCCGGTGTGGACACCCGTCTTCACGTTGATCGTGACTGCTGCGGTTGCATTGGTGTAGCTTGCGATGTCGGTCCCTGCTCCGCCGACCAGCCGGTCGGCCCCTGCGCCGCCAATCAGCGTGTCATTCCCTGTGCCGCCGGTGATGATATTGTCGCCGGCGTTGCCGGTGAGGGTTACATTGCCCGTGCCGGTGAAGGTCAGGCGCTCGACATTTGTATAGTTTGCCATGGAATAGGCGGTGGCGGTGGTACGGATCTCATCGTCGCCGGCACCGGCGGCTTCCGAGATGACGATATTCGAAGTTCCGACCACATAGATGTCGTTGCCGGGG